>JBNLDK010000222.1:0-57021 GCA_050304295.1 Polyangiaceae bacterium | reverse complement strand
CACGACCAACGGCGTCGTACGGCCTCGACAGCCTACGACCCCAGCGGATCAGAGCTACGGCGGCAGTGCGGGCGAGGGCCCGAGATCATGCGACGTCAGATTTGGTGGCGCTTGCGACGTCAATTCGGCCATCAACACGTAGGCGTTGCGGATCTCGCGAAGCGCCTCCCTGCGCTTCCTTCCGTCCGACTCGCTGGCGGCGATCAGCAATCGTGCGATCGCCGCGTCCGCCTTCTGCGCCTCCGGTTCGACCGCGCTGGCCTCTGCAATGTGGGTGGGGTGGGCGGGGGGCGGGGGGGCGCTGCAGGCGAGCGCACCGCCCACCGTCGCGAGACCCAGCAAGGCGCGGCAGAGCATGGCGTCTTAGAACCCGGCTCGCGCACGCGTTCAACCCGAAACCAGGCACCTATTCGACGCAAGCCAGCGCGGCAGGCCTGGATACGTTGTTGTCGATCCGGCACTCCTGCCAGGCATGGGGTGCGCCACCATCGTCGACAACCGCATGGGCACCGAGCGATGGTGGGGCTGCGGGAAGCACGACGTCTTCGTAGGCCAGGGGCACCAATCGCGTCACGGTGGTCGCCTGTCCAAGGGGCGTACCGGTTGCAGGAACGCCATCGTAAAAGCCCACATCTACGCCGGCGTCCACCGAGGCCTCGCCGACGTTTAGCACTCGCGCGTGCAACGAAGAGGTTCCGCAGTCGTACCAGAGGGAGACCGTGAGGTCCGGAGCTGGCTGTTGCCCCTCGATGCTCGCGTTCTGACGGAAATGGTTCAAACCCGCGACGCCGTGATTCGCTTGTTCTTGAACTGGGATGGCGCCAGACTCGTCCACATTGGTCACGTGGTAGCCGTATTCGTTCCACACGCTTCGGGTGCCAACCCACCCGTCATCGCCGAAGATGCGAATGCCGGTCGTCTTGGTGCCGCCAGTGCAGCTCAGCCCGGAATACGCGTTTGAAGGGGCGATGAGCTCCGCCCGACCATCGCGGTCCACGTCTGCCACGACTGGATACTCCCTCACGGTACCATTGGTATTGCAGAGGCTAACCAACGCGGAACCACTGGCGCCATCGTAGATACCGAGGGTCTGCTCATCGGCGTACACCAGCTCAGCTGCCCCGTCGCCATCGAAATCAAAAGCCGAGCTGCCGGTTTGCGCGGAACCGCAATCCGAGGTGGCCAGGGTCCACAGCACCGTATCTGCGTCGGCCACCGCACCGTCGGTGAGCTTCGCGCCATCGTAGGCAACAAACTGAGCTCCCGCCGCCACCCCGACGTCCGGTGAGCCATCGCCGTTGAAATCCGCCACCACCGGCGCCCCACCGCCGCGAGTACAACCGATGCTGGACGGATTCGCCAAACAGCAGGGGTTTGCGGCGAGGCCCGCGTGCAAGTCGAGGCCTTGGCGCACAAACTCAAAATTCGTTGGGCCAACCCTGCGCCAGATGCTCAGTGTATGCGTCGTGGAGTCCACGGCGACGACTTCAGGAATCCCATCGGAGTCGAGGTCCCCAATGGCCACCTCTCCCGCCGGCAGTAAAGTGTCGAGGATTTCCGATCCCGCGCCGTCGTAGAGCGCCCCCGCTGCGACCAGATCGAGCAGGCCGTCACCATCGAGGTCGTAGGGTACCACGGGACCCGGTGAATTGAGCGGGTGCTCGAGAGTGCCGCTCGCGCCGTCCAGGATGCCGTTGCGGTCGATCACCTCCACGGCCCCATCCCGGTCCAAGTCGGCGAGGGCTGGTGCGCTGCAACGGGCAGCGCCGGCGGGGCCGAGCCACAGCTCCGTGCCCGTACGGTCATAGGCGCGCACTCGATTGTCCGTCGTGCACGTCACGATTTCGTTGAATCCGTCGCCATTGATGTCACCGGCGGCGATGCCGCCCACGGGCCAGTCCGGTGAGGGGAGAGTACTGGTGACGTTGAGCTTGCTGACGACCTCCCCCCCCACCACGGAAATGACCCGTAGCACCGCGGAGGTGCCCGCTCTGTTGTTGTAGTCGTTGCCCTCGAACGACAAGAAGATGATCTCGGGGATATCGCGACCGTCCACCGTGCCGTCGCAGTTGTCATCGTCGAGGTGTGCCACCACCGGCGCCATCATGACGTTGTCCGAGCTGAGCGCGGGGTCGCCCCAGGTCTGTTCAAGCACCAGGCTGAACATGCCGACAACCGGGTCCGCCTTGCACTCGGCGACGCACAGAGGCGGGGAGCCGGGCTCCGTGCCCACGGCACAATCTGGAGGCGCGGGGAGACACAAGCCGGAGCTTGCACACCCAGACCCGCCGGGCAACTGACAGAACTGATTGGCCGAGCAACCATCATCCACAGTACAGGCGTTCCCCGCGGCGACACAGGCACCAAACCAGCAGAGCTCAGCGCTTCCGCAGCACACCCCCTCGCAGAGACTGGCACTTGGGCAACAGGTCCACGAATCATCGCAGGTACCATTGACGCAGGGGTCGCCAGGGGCACAGCCGACGCCCCCTGTACCCGCGCTGGCTCCTGTACCAGCGCTGCCTCCCGTGCCCGCGCTGCCTCCCGTGCCCGCGCTGGCTCCTGTACCCGCGCTGGCTCCCGTACCCGCGCTGCCCCCCGCGCCTGCGATCCCCGCCGTGCCCGCGCTGCCCCCCGCGCCCGCGACCCCCGCCGTGCCCGTGAGCTTGCCACCAGCGCCCGCGTTTGCGTCACCGGCCGAGCCAGCCGTGTTCGTCCGGCCACCCACGTTCGTGTCACCGGCCGAACCAGCCGTATCCGTACCACCGGCGCCCGCGGTGGCGTTGCCGGCCCCACCACCCACATTCGCGTTTCTAGCTCCTGCACCGCCCCTCTGTTCAGCGCCGCCCTTCTGTTCCGCACCGCCTCCCTGCTCGCCGGCGCTACCTTCGGAGCGCGTGAGACCACGACCCTGTGTCTGACAGCCCGTCAGCGCCGAGGCTGATACCACCGCCGCTACTGAGGCAACCCCTCTCCACCTACGAGATGTCACTAACCTCTCCCCATCTGGATGACCGATCGACGGATAGTCGTGCGGCGGAGTAGACACCCCGAATGCGAAGAAGGGTAGCGCTGACTGTGCCGGGGGGGCAATCCCCACCGTCCCTTCGGCAATCAGCCGATTGCTATTTTGAGCTCACTATCTACTGGGGAATTGGTACGTAGGTAATTGCTTTCGTGCTTGTGCTTGCGATGCACGTCGAGGCGGAAAACGCTCCAGGTCTATGGACCGAGAAGACCCCCGGTCGAGATCCGGGGCTGCCCGCGTTCCCCGCGCTCCGCAGCAGGTACCGTTGCAGCAGTCGTTCGACGCACAGTCGCAGTTGGTCTCACACGACTCTCCAAACCGCACAAGGAAGAGACGGGCTGGGTCTCCGATCTCAGGTCCACGACCCGCCCTTTGTCGACGGCCTTTCGGTGCGCCTCGCTGCGACGTGTATCGCTCATCGATGGACCGAGGACATTGAGCTCCCGATCTCGGCGTGGTACCGCCGGATCCCGTGAGGGTGCTGGGTTGGATGACGTTGGTCGGATGTCTGGCGGCGGCCGGGTGCCGGGCAGACGCGGGACCACCGCACACGGTGATCGTCGAGCTGACCCCGGCGGTCGCGGGCGACGTGCTCGACGCGGAGGAGGTCGTCGTGCGCCTCCAGCCCGGTGACCACACGGCGATCTGGACGCTGGAGCACCCGGCGCAGTTCAAAGGCATGGCGGCTGGTCGCACCTATGCGGTCCAGCTGCCTGGCCGCTTTCTGTACTCGGCCGCGCCCGTGCTCACTGATCGCAGCGGGTTTGCCACGATCGCCATTCCCGTCCTCGAGATCATCGATCCCACCCGCCACCTGGATCCGTGCCGAGGCGTGGGAGACGAGTGTCCCAGGCCGGACCGGGTGCTCTACGTGGAAACTCCGGGGCCCGCGTCCAGGCGGTTCACCTGGCGGGAGGGATCGATCGTGGTCGTCCAGTCCACCGTGCAGGAGAGCGCGCTCACCCTGAGCCAGTTCGTGCAGAACGAGTGGAAGATGAACGGGCAGCACCGGGCGCGGTTCGACCCCCGGCGGGACCAGGCTGTGGTCCTGCTCCGCGAGGGCATGCAGCTAGTCGACGTGCAGCCGCTGCTCAGGGCCTTCGGTGAGGTGCGTCGAGAAATGGAAGAGCGGTATCCTGGGGGACGGTATCGGTCCCCATCCGTCACGCGGGATCGACCTGCCTTCGCGGTCCGGGCAGTGCAGGCAGCCGATCTCGCGCCGCCGCCGCCGCCACCGCCCATTTCGCCGGTACCCGAGTTCGTCAACAAGCCGCTGCAGGTGCGTGTGGGGGCCATCAGCGCGCATGGACGCATCGACCCAGCTGTCGTCCAGCGCGCTGTCGAGGGTCGCGTCAACGACATTCGTCGGTGTTATGCGCGCGCGCTCGTGCGAAACCCGCGGGTCCGCGGGCGCATCGCAGTGCGGTTCGTGGCTGGCGCGGACGGTCGGGTGGGGCGCGTGTCGCGGTTCGGCAGCGAGCTCCAGGATCCGGACCTCGAGGACTGCGTCCAGGAGCGCTTCGAGGGGCTGGTGCTGCCGCCTCCGGAACGCGGAATCGTGACAGTGACCGCGCCGTTCATGCTGATCCCTGCCCAGGAGACGCCATGAACGAGTCGCCCCATCGCTGGCTGCCGGCGTGGCGGACATGGGCCGTGCTGGGCGTGATCCTGGTGTTCGCGCTGCTCGCTGTGGCGATCCAGTGGCTGCGTGCTGAGTCGCTCCCGGCGGCGCAGCGTCTCGAGGCCCACGTGTACGCGGTAGGCAATGTGGCGTTCCGCCACCCCGTCAGCTTTCGCGTCTTCGTGCGCGATGCGCAGACCAACCTGCCGGTGGCAGGGGCCCGGGTCGTCCCCACGGTCGGGTCCCGGCGGAACGACGTCAAGGAGGAGCACGTCCTGCCTCCGGTCACGACCGGCGCCGACGGAGTGGCATCGTTCGGGGTGGATCTTCGCGAGCATGCCGTCTCGGAGTCCGAGACGGTCTGGGTGGTCGCGGCGGTCAGTCGCGGGCTCGACGGCGACACCGTCATGGCGAGCATCCAGCTTCGCGAGCAGCTGGGCCGAGTGCACCTCGTCACCGACAAGCCACGCTACCAGCCTGGTCAGGTGATGCACATTCGCGCCCTGGCGCTGGGGGACGGGGAGCGGCCGCGAGCCGGCGCTGCGGTGCTGGTGCAGGTTCTCGACGGACGGAGCAACCAGATCTTCGAGCGACGAATCACCACCAGCCCCCACGGCCTGGCAGCGGTGGACTTCGACCTCGCGGATCGCATCAACCTGGGCGACTACGAGGTGCGCGCGACCCTCGACGACCGCATCACGGAGCGGCGCGTGAAGGTCGAGCAATACACGCTGCCGAAGTTCAAGGTGGCGGTCGCGCTCGATCCGGTCGGGAAGGGGACGGAGGCTCCTGTCAGCGGTGTCGTGTCGGCCCAGTACACTTTCGGGCGACCCGTCGTTGGCGCGCGTGTCGTCGTCTCGAGTGGAGAAGAGCGGATCGCGGGCGCCACCGACGAGCACGGAGAGTTGAGGTTCCGACTCGACCGTGCCCTGGGGCAGGTCGTGGCAGAAGTTTCCGGCGCCGGCATCGGCATGCAGCGCGAGACCGTGACGCTCGACTCTGCCTCGACCCAGCATGGGGACGAGCTGCGGGTGGTCGTGCTGCCTGAGGCGTCCCGCTTCGTGCGCGGCGTGACCTCCGAGCTGTACGTCGTGGCCGCGTATCCCGACGGGACGCCCGCCCAGGTGACCGTGCAGGACCCCACCACGGAACAGGTAGTGCGCACCTCCGAGTACGGGGTCGCCAAGCTCGCCGTCACGCCATCACCCACGGCCGACTGGTCCTCGACCCGGGTGGTGGCGACCGATGGTCGGGGACGCGATGCCCGCAATTCGGTGGACGTACCGGTGGCCACCTGGGACGGGGCGTTCGTGCTGCGCGCCGTGGAGATCCCCGAGCCGGGAGTGCTCGCAGTGCGCGCCGACTCCGTCCTCGACGGGCCCGTGTTCGTGGACGTGCTCACCTTGTCGCATGTGATCGCTTCTGGTCGGATTGACGTTGCGTCTGGCACGGGCGCGGCGCGCATCCCCGTGCCAGAGGACGCCCGGGGTCTGCTGCTGGTCAACGGCTACCGCATCAAGAGCTCCGGACAGGTGTTCGAACAGCATCGCACCGCCTACCTGCCGCGGGGATCGGCTCTGGACGTCGACTGGCGCGTGCCCCCGGGGCCACATCCGCCGGGGGCACGCGTGCCGATCGATCTCCGGGTGACCGAGGCCGGGCAGCCACGGGTTGCGGCCTTGAGCCTGGTGGGCGTCGACGATGCCGTGCTCACCGGGGGCGAGGAGGTCCCGGGCAGCGATATCGGTCGCCATCAGATCGAACAAAGCCTGCTCGACTCCGATGTGCGCCGCATGGTGCCCGCGTTGACGCGCACGCTGGAGCCGGCAAACAGCGTGGCGCAGGACGCGCGGGACGCGCGAGACGCGGTCCTCGCGGCAGCCGAGCTGCGGCTCGAACCCCCGCGGCTCCCCGTCGTCGATCCCTGGGGGCACGAGAGCACGACTCGGACCGACTTCGTGCCTCACACCTGGCACTGGCGTGGCTACTCGGCGGAGACCCGCGTCGGCTCAGCGCAGTACGACGCCAGCGAGTTCAAGCAGTCCGTGGCGGCCGCGTTCATCTGGGGCTTTGGTCTCGTCTACTGCGGACTGATGCTCCTCCTGCTCGGACATGGAAGTCGACGCTGGCGGCGACCCGCGCGGCCGGAGTTGCGCCCGGAGGCACGGCTCGTGCTCGGCCGTGTCCTGACGCAGCTCCACCTCAGCTTCGCGGGCGGACTCGCGCTGCTCGGCACCATGCTCTGGACCGGGAACGAGCTCGTGATCGAGAGGGCGATCCCGCTCGCGTACCTGCTCGTTGCGCTCGTCACCGCGCTGCTCGTCAACGCCGCCTATCGGCTGGAGCAGGGCCCCTGGACCTCACAGTTGGGTTCACTGCCCCGGCTCGCCTGGACTCTCGTTGGTGCGCACGTCGCCCTGTACCTGGCCGCGTACTTCATGACCACTGCGGTGCTGCGAACGGAGGACGAGGACTACCTCTTCCTGGGGGGCGCGGCCGCCGTGCTGGGCGGATTGGTCATCGGAGTCATCGCCGCTGCGACCCGCGCGCACCTGCGCCCAGTGGGACCGTTGCTCGGGCTCGGCACCGTGGTCGGATACCTGACGCTGACCGTCGGGGGATTCTGCGGGGTTTCCTCCGCCGCGATGCAGCTGGGGGCGCGCTACGGCACGGCACGCGACCTCGAATACACCGACGCCGAGTTGATCGAGCTGCAGGAGGAGGCTGACAACAAGGAGGGTGGCACTGGGATCCGCTCCAAGGGTGAAGAAGGGTCGATGGGGAGCCCGTCGGATCGGGCCACCAATAGACGCTACGCCGTCCAGGGGCCAGGGGACGCTGGACGAGCTGTGGGGGAGCTGACGCGCGGTCGTGCCCAACCCGCCCGCGTTCGCGAGTACTTCCCGGAGACGCTGCTCTGGAAGCCCGAGATCATCACCGACGCTCAGGGCCGGGCTCGCCTGGATCTCGAGCTCGCCGACTCGATCACGACCTGGCGCTTGGGGGCGACCGCGGTCACGGCGCAGGGCGCGCTCGGCGCCAGCACGACCCGCGTCCAGGCATTCCAGGACTTCTTCGTCTCCCTCGAGGTGCCGGAGGACCTAACCCAGGGCGATGAGGTCACGGTGCCGCTGGCCGTCTTCAACTACCTCGACCAGCCGCAGAACGTTCGACTCGAGTTCGAACCCGGTCGCGGGCTCGCCACGCCCGACGGATCGGTCGAGCTCGACGTGGGTGCCAATGACGTGGCGAGCGCGGTCGTGAAGGTCGTGGCGAGGGGGATCGGACGCGATCGGTTGCGCGTCCGGGCGTCGGGCACGCGCCTCGCGGATGCGGTGGAAAGGTCCATCGAGGTGCACCCGGATGGGCATCAGGTCGCCGTCGTCCAGAACGGCCGCATCGAGGCCCAGACCCGGCTCGCCGTGATGGTGCCCGAGGCTCACATCGCGGGCACCGCGAGGCTCGACGCCAAGGTCTATCCGAGCGTCTTCAGTCAGGTTGCGGAAGGCCTGCGTGGGGTCTTCGTCGAACCGCACGGGTGCTTCGAGCAGACGTCCTCCACGACCTATCCGAGCGTGCTCGCGCTGGACTACTTGCGTCGTGCCGGCGAGGCAGATCCGGAGCTCGAAGCCGAGGCCGGGAAGTACATCGCCATGGGCTACCAGCGCCTCGTCTCCTTCGAGGTGAAACGATCGGGCGGCTTCTCGCTGTTCGGGGAGGACCCCGCCGATGTCGCGCTCACCGCCTATGGCCTCATGGAGTTCGTGGACATGGCGCGGGTCCACCCGGTCGACACGCGACTCATCGAACGGACGCGCCAGTTCCTGCGAAACCAGGCCGGTGCTGACGGCACCTTCGGCCAGGCGGGGGGAAGCGGGCGCGCTGTCTACGCGGCGTGGGCGCTCGCCGAGGCGGGCGACACGGGGCAGCGACTCGATGCGGCGCTCGAGCACGTGGCGCGCAGCGCGGGGCACGACAATGGTGATCCCTACGAGCTGGCGCTACGCGCCAACGCGCTTCTGGCGGGCGGCAAACACGATGCTGCGCGGCCCCTGCTGGGTCGCCTGAGCAAGCTCCGCGTGGCTGGCGAGGCTTTCTGGGCGAGTGAGGGCAACGGGATCTTTCACTCCTACGGACGCGGGTTGAACCAGGAGACCACTGCGCTCGTGGCACTGGCCTTCCTGCGCGCGGACCATGACACGCAGGTGGCCCGGCGCGCGCTCGAGTGGCTCGTGGCGGAGCGCAACGAGAACGGGACGTGGGCCAGTACCCCCGCGACGGTGGCCGCCATGCGCGCGCTGCTGGTCCTCGGCGCTACCCGTGCCGGGGAGGAACGCCAGACGGCGACCCTGTCCGTCAACGGGCACGCGGGCCCCACCTTGACGCTGGATTCCAGGCGCCCGAGCGTCTACCGCCAGGTCGCCCTGTCGCGGTTCCTCGAGGCAGGGACCAACGCGGTCGTGCTCGAGTCCACGGACCCTGGAACGCTCGGCTATCAGGTCGTGAGCGAGTACTTCCTGCCCTGGGAAGTGGCGACCCTGCAGTCCGCGCCGGACGTCGACTTCGACGTCGACTATTCGCCGCGCCGAGTTGCCGCCGGCGAGGTGATCACGTGCCGGGTCCGCCTGGAATGGCGACGGGACGGGGAAGCGACCATGCCAATGGCGGTCGTCGGTATTCCGCCGGGCGTCGCGGTGGCCACGGAGGATCTGGCGGCGTTGAAACAGCAGCGCCGGCTGGCCGACTATGCAATCGAGCGTCGCCACGTCACGCTCTACCTGCCAGATCTCGCGGGGAGGACCGAGTTCGAGCTCCGCCTCCGGACCCGCTTGCCAGGTCGCGTTCAGGTGCCCGCCTCCCACGCGTATCCCTACTACGAGCCGGAGGCACGCACCGAGACCGCCCCGGTCGATCTGACCGTGCTCTGAAGAGGCTTCGCACCGATCGTTGGGGTGCGGTTCCTGAGCGGTTTCGGACTCCGCCGCCTACTGACAGCCGCCCGTCGGGCACGGCGCTGGCACGAACGTCGAGGCGCCTTCCGCCATGGTGGCATAGAATGAAGCCGGCTCACCCATGGGGATCTCGTCGTTGCAGATCTCGCCGCAGAGGTCGTTGAATTCGGGGCCGTTGGTCTCTAGCCTGAATCCTCTGAAGTCGCCGCGCTCGTACCCCTGGAACGAGTCGTGCAAGAACATCCCGTCGTCGGTGATGGCGTACAGATAGTCGCACGTGTATCCGTCGGCGTGCGTGACGCGCAGGAACGTGTCGCCAACCGTGAACCACGTGCCATTGGCGAGCATGATCCGGTTGCCGTCCTGATTGACAGTGAACCGGAACTCCTCCGGGTCAACGTCCTTTCTGTAGTGGTGCTGGGAGCCCACGTTCTTCTGGGACCATCCCTGACCCGGTCCGTCGATCAGTCGCGGATCTTGCTCCTTCGCCGCCTCCGGGATGTTCTCCATGTCGACCATCGCGAATTCGGGCCCCGCCGCAGCGGCGAGCTCCGCGCCACTTCTCAGGTCGGCGATGGCGGGCTTCTCGACGGGGTCCGCCGCCTCCTTGTAGATCCTGCCGACGAACATCGACGCGGAAACGATCGATCCTTGTGCCTCATCGAGGAAGATGTACGCAAGCTTCGTGATGTCCCCCGAATTTGGCACGAACACGAAGGCGATGTTGTTCGACGTGAACCACTGACCTTGGGTGGCCCCACCCATCATGTTGCCCATCGTTGCGGTGCCGTCCTCCCAAACGCGGAGATCGACACCAAAGTCCGAACCTGTCGACCAGTGCGCGTCGCCGCCGGTGATCCACCGTGGGTCGCGGTAGGAATTCACCGGTTCTTCGGGGAGAACTGGTTGGTGGAGCTCGCACGGCGGAACGTAGTCCGGCGGGAAGTCCGTCTCGGCCGAGATGACCAGGCGCAACTGTGGACCGATGCCATCGATGGACCGGATGAGGCGACCGGTGATGTTGTCGCCGGTTCCCTGCGCATCGCGCCGCGTCTTCTGAGTGTGGACGCCGCTATTCGGCCCGACGGGATCCGTCCCGCCCATGTGCGTCCCGCTCCAGGAGTTGTAAGCCCACTCTTCGCCGCTGCCGATGTCTTGCAGACTGTCGAGGTAGTTCTTTGCTGCGTACTCGAACTCGGCCTCGGTCATCATGCGATACGCCCTGCCGGTCATCTGGCTCAGCTGGCAAGCGAATGCCATGGAGTCGTACCAGGTGATGCTGGGGCCGCCGAAGTCGGACGCGCCCTCGCCCATCACGGCATTCCACAGCTCCGAGGTCACCTCGTTCGTCGCGATGTGATAGCTGCTGACCGTCACCCCCTCCACGGGTTCCGTGTTGGCCGGACAGGGTTCGCTTTCGCACCCCAGAATGAACGTGCCGCCCGGCACGTAGACCATGTCGAAGGTCACACCGGGGACCTGGTCTTCCGTGAAGTCGTTGGGTGGGGGCAGCTCGAAGTCGATGGAGACCGTGCCCCCGGTCGCTCCGCCCGTGGTGGCGCCGCCAGTTTCGGTGCCACCGTCGCCGGTCGCGCCGCCACCAGTCGAGGCGCCGCCGCCACCAGTCGTGGCGCCGCCGCCGATCTCGACGCCTCCGCCGGTGGTGGCTCCCGTGGACTCCACCAGCCCACCAGTGGAGCCAGTCGTTCCACCAGACTCCGCTGTCCCGCCCGTCGAGATCGTCCCACCCGTCCCGGCGGCGGCGGTTCCGCCGCTCTCCGAGCTGCCGGGGTCCTCAGCAGAGCAAGCGAACAGCAGTCCGGCTCCGAGTAGGGGAAGACAGTGTAGCTTCAAGACACTTGGCAACGACGTCACGGGCACCCTCCCACCCTCACCCTACCTATATGCCCTCGACGACCACATCGATCAGTGCGCCAGCGCGACCGGTATCTGACCCCAAGGTTTCGCTGCTTTGCTGCGGTTCAACGCTTCTTGGCGTCTCGACGAAAGGCGAGTGAAGGGCGCCGCCCTAGCGCGCGCCCCTCGGGTGGAGTTCCACGCACGGCGGATTGGATCAGCGGGCGTGGAAGTGGTGCGCGCAGCGAAGGCCGGGTGGGGAGAAGGCGCTGACCGCTGTTGACCACGCTTCAGCGGCGGCGCCCCCCGGCACCGACTGCCGACGATGGGGGCGCCGCTCACCCGGTTCCGCGGACACTCAGCTCAGGCGTCGGAAGGGAAGCTCCGACACGCGGCGTCGTACTCCTTCCACCAGCCCTCGAGCGCTCTCATGTCGCGTGCACGCGGCTGGTTGCCTTCGCCAGAGAGCTTCATGTAGCTGCGCAACAAGGGCCTGAAGTGCGGGTGGGCACACTTGTCGATGACCTCTTCGGCGCGCCGAGCCGCGGAGCGAATGTCGGAGTTGATGGCGAATCCCTGCTCCGTCACGATGCACTTGATGTCGTGCTCGGTGTGGTCGACGTGGCGGACATAGGGCATGACGCAGCTCACGGTGCGCCCATCGCGCAGACGACGCACCGACGGCATGTGGGCGATGCTGATGTAGGCGTTGCGGAAGAAATCGCCGGAGCCGCCGAGCCCGTTGATGACCTTCGAGCCGTCGACGTGAGTCGAGTTCACGTGACCGTAGATGTCCACCTCGATGGGCGTGTTCATGGCGATGACGCTCAGGCGCGAGATCAGCTCCGCGCTGTTGGAGAGCCACATGGGCCGCAGCACCAGGCGCTCGCGGCACCTGTCGAACAGACGCTCGAACTCTCGGCGTCCCTCCGTCGACAGGGAGACGGCTGTGGCCGAGGCGCTGGCGAACTTCGCGTCGTCCTCGACGTAGCGCATCATCCCGTCCTGGAACACCTCCGTCCAGAAGCGAATCTTCTGGAAGGGTGAGTCGTAGAGTTCGCCGACGATGGCGTTGGCCACGTTGCCGACACCGGACTGGACCGGAGGCAGGTCGGCGCCCCAGCCCAGCCAGTCGCGGCAGTGGGTGAGAAACTCGACCACGTTGCGCGCGATCTTCCGATCCGTCTCGGTGGTTGGTTTGAAGGCCACTGGCGAATCCGGCGCACGCGATTCGACCACCGCCACCACCTTGCTGGGGTCGATCTCCACGTAGTGCGTCCCGACGCGATCGCACACGTTGGTCACCGGCACCGGCCAGCCCACCTTGGGATGCACCCGGGGCAGCACGATGTCGTGGAAGCCGCTGTAGTCGGGGATCGCCGTGTTGACCTCGAGCACGATCTTCCGAGCCTTGGTCAGCGCCTCGGCGCTGATGCCGACGGACGACGACAGCACGACCCCACCATCCGGCCTCACCCGGGACGCCTCCACCACGGCGACGTCGATGTCCCCGTAGAACCCATACATGATGTTGCGTGCGAACTGAGACAGATGCACGTCGGCGAAATCCATTTCCCCCGAGTGGATGAGCTTGCGCGCAGCGCGGGACGACATGTAAGGACCGCGCTGGCGGACGAAGGGCGCAATGGGGTCCTCGGTCTCGTCCGACAGGGAGGCTCCGCTCAGCAGCGCGATGCGAGCCTCTGGCAACTCACTAGCGAAATACGCAGCGAGGGCTGGCAGTACCAGCTTCGGATCCCCCGACTTGGTGAACCCACTGATAGCGAGCGTGTCTCCCGGATCGATGTGGCGGACGGCCTCCTCGACGGGGACCGCCTTGGCTAGAAGTTTCGGGTTCTGGACGCGGTCGTTGAGCGTGGCCATGCTTTCTCCTGGGGTGATGCGGTCGATTCCGAGTGCGGAGAGACTTGCAGCCGACGCGCCCTCGAGGGGCGCGGCGGATACGCTCCGCGTCGGTGGACGCCTACGTCGGCATCGCCGGTGACCGGGCAGGTGGCTAGCATCGAACCCGGCCTGAGACCACCCTTCCCGAGACCGGGCGCGCCTCGACCTGGCCCTGATGCGGGAGACGTCCCGAGCGACGGGGGCGCCTCCTCGTCGACCGGAACGGGCGCTGTGTTTCCGCCCGGTATCGATGCGCGCTCAGACGCTTTGCCCGCCGGCCGGTGGCTCCGAAGGGGGAGCCCGCTGGTCGACATCCAGCGCGACCACCCGTCAGCCGAGGTCCCGTACCGTCACCCCTCGTCGAACGTGCCAGCCACGTCGGCGGCGGCAAGGTAGGGAAGTCGAGATCCGGAGCGGGGCGCCGGGGCCGGATGATTCGTCCGCGCCGTGGCGCGGCTCTCGGTTACTCGCCGATCAGGTCACCGAGCTCGGCGGCGCACATCTTCGCCGCTTCCTCGGCCGTGATCTCGAGGTAGCGGGTGCCGAACTGCTCGGTGGGCTCGATGATGGTGCTCTCGTGGTACTCGTTCCAGCTGTTGACGATGATCATGTCGGGCATCGAGTTGCGGGCCGCGCGCCACTGGTTCCGGTAGTTGGGCTCGTGCTCGGGGAGGCGCTCCTCGAGGAAGCTTGGCAGGATGGGGAGCGCCGAGAGGCCGCCTCCCTGGTAGGTGATCCACGTCCAGCGCCAGTCCTCCTCGTGGGATCCGGTCCACGTCGAGCCGCCGCCCGAGTTGGCAGCGAAGACGAAGCCGCCGCCCAGCGTTGCCACGCGGTCGGGGGGCGTGTCGACCGTCACCGGGTACATCAGGATCAGCTCCCGCGGCAGCCGATCCTTCACCCAGAGCCAGTCGTCCCAGCCGGTGAGCTGATCGTCGATGCCTCTGTTCAACGCGGCGAGCTGTACTCGGCGAGGCCCAGGACGATGTCATCATCGGTCATCAGGCGACCGTCGGCAGCACCCGAACGGACGACGAAGTCCCCCCGTACGCACGCCCCCTGCAACGCATTGCCCCAGGCATCCAGGCGATCGCCTACTGGTTGTCGCGACAGCCACGCGGCGTCCTGGGGACAGGCAACTCCAGCGGCGATCGCCCGATCCAGCACCTCGAACATCCGCGCCAAGGTCCGGGGAACTCCCTCCGATGCGGGGACCCGCGCCACCGAGGCATCCGGCGGGCTGGCATCGCGAGCCGGAGTCGCGACCAGGCTGGACGCCGCCGTGCGCTGCCCGGGGCGGGCCTCGTGGTCTTCGCGACACCCGCTCGGTGCCAGCAGGCAGGCAAGCGTGACCGCCCCGCCCACCAGTCGCACTCCTTTCCCCGGCAGCTCCTTCATCCCACGTCGGAGCACCTTACTGCATCGTTGCCCGGGTGCCCACGCCCTACCTCGCGGGTGTCCCCACGAGTAGCGTATACACGGCTCCATGACCGACCGATTCAGAGCCATCCTCGTCGGAGACCAGGAGGTCGTCATCACTCCCGGAGATCAGACGATCGCGTTCCTGGCGCGCATCATTCAACGCGAGGGCTCATCGACTTTCATCGTGCAGGGGAGGAACGAGGAGTACGATTCCCTGGAGGCGGCGCAGGCCGCGGCCGATCGGAGCGCCGACGACAACCTGAAGGTGACGACCATGTGGCGCGACTCGGTCGCCCCGTTGCCCGACGAACAGGGGTGCTTCCTCTGCGGCTGCACTCTCGGAGTCCCGCTGGAGTCGGCGAAGCGTTACCCCAAGCGGCTCTGCGATGTCTGCTCCCTGGAGCTCGTGGACCGGGACGGCGCACGCGTCGAGTTCTTCAACGATGCATCGGGCAGGGGCGTCCGGGGCAGATACGTCGAGTCCGAGGCTGCCTATCTGCAGACCGACTGCTACGCCCGCGGCGTCCACTGTCGCGCCGAGGAAGCCTACTTCGGCGGCATCGTGGTCCGGCCGGTCGGCGACTGAGTCGCCGTTTCTCGAGAACGAAGTCCTCAACCCCGCGGCAGTCCCGTGCCACCCATGGATGGTGGCTCGTCCAGTAGTCCAAAGGCGCGCTCGAGGAGCGCCGTCGGGGGTGACCCCAGCGGTCACGTGTTGCTAGGGCCGGAAGAGCTCAGGCTCGCGACGCCAACGGCGCACGCGGGCTTCGACGACGCCCTCGCTCAGCCCCACGCCGTCCTCCCGGAGCTGAAAAGCCGGATGGAGGCGCTGCTCGCGGGAGAGTACTGCGGTCCTCCTGGCGGAGCGCTCGGTGGCGCGTGCTACCTCCGAGTGACGTCGGTGCCGACTGTCAGGGCTGACGCAAGCCACGCGCCATCCAGCGCGAACACCCTGTCGCCGTCGTCGATCGTGCCCACGGCGGGGAGCGTGAAGAGTCCGGCATCCAGCGCGATCCCGACGCGGGCGAGCCTTCCGATTCCGTATGACACGCGCGCGGCGAGCGACGGTCCGCCCCACAGTGCCGTGAGGGAAGCGGACTCGAAGGCATCGTCCGTGGGCGCCCCGCGCAGGCGCGCCCAACCCAGTGAGCCCCCGGGTCCGATCCCCCACCGCCAGTCGCTTCCGGCTGCCTTGCCAACCAGCACGTGCGCGCCCAGGCTGCCCAGGACGGCGTTGACTGGTGCTGGAGACGTTCCCAACCGACCTCCCACGCCGGATGCCTGCACCGAGACGGCGAAGTGAGACCTCAGGGGAAGCGCGAGCCCGAGACGTCCCCCCAGAAATGCCCCGACCGGTTGCCCCGCGACCACCGCGACGGGGCCGAGCTCGGCAGTCGCGGCCCGCTTGGGGGGGCGAGGTTCAGGCGCTAGCGGCTCGATCGCCGAGGAGGGGGCTGGGGGTGGAGGCGGCTCGGTGCCGGTCTGACTCCAGAGTGCATCGACGAGCTCGGCAGCCTTGAGGGCGATGGTGCGGCCGACCGCGTTGGCCTCTACCGTGGTGGTGTCGACCGTCGTGCCCATCTCGTCCGGCTCGATCACGACCCGGACTCGCACGACGTCACTGTCGCAGGCAAGATCGATGCTGGTGATCTCTGGGGGCTCCGCGAGCTGTCGCTCGCGCGCCAGCACGTCGAGCTCCAGTTTCAGCAACGGTTCGATGGCGATTCGCCACGACGCGGGGCACCCGTCGAGCTGGAGGGACAGCGGTGGTAGTCGAGTCACCTCGTTCGCGAGACTCTCGGGCTGCGCCCGCGCGGGTTCGTGCATCGCCACGACCGCCAGCGCGAGTGCGATGCCGCCGTGGCAACGTCGGCATGACCACATGGCGCGACTCTAACCCCGGAGCGCTCCCGTGTTGAGCCCGTCCCCGCGCGAGGCGCACGAGGGATGCCTCAGTCGAGCCGGCCATGAGCGCGAACGGCCGCGGCGCGGTTCCCATTGGGGTAGGCCTCGAGGTAGCGCTCGGCGAGGCGACGGGCCGTGGCTGCGTCCCCGCTGGCGTGCGCTAGCTCCACTTGCCGCGCCAGCGCATCCTGCGCGAGGGGACTGCGGGGAGCCAGCTGCTGCACGGACGAGAACGCTTGCATGGCCTCGCCGTTTCGGCCCATTCCTGCCAGTGTCCGACCGAGCGTGAACGCTGCGAGTGGCGCTTGACCCGAGCCGGAATGATCACGGACGACGCGGCGTAGGTACGGCAGCGCTTCCCCGGGATGGCCGGCGAGGCGTGCCACGTCGGCGGCGAGCATCAGGTCGGACGGCGTGGCGCCGGCAACTTCGGGGGAGGCGGCGAGGACCCGGTAGGCATCGGTGTACCGTTTCCCGTGTGCGAGCTCGCGGAAGCGCTCCGACGGCGAGCTCGGCTTTGGCGGCGTCGCGGATCCGGCGGCTGGTGCGGTTGAGGCCGGCGCGCCGGGTGGTGTCGCCGTCGGGAACTGGCCCTCGCCTCCGGCAACGAGCACGGCGCGCCCTCCCTTCCAAGTGACCTCGACGCGCCCCTCGAGCACGCGCACGTGGCTCGTGCTCTGCCGCCGCGTCACCTCGAACTCCGTTCCGAGGACTTCCACCGTCACCTGTCCCGAGCGAACGACGAAGCGTCGGGTGGCGCTGGGCGTCACCTTGAACTGCCCGCCACCTCGCTGCAGCTCGACCTCGATGAGCTGCTGCGTGACCTGGATGACGCGCACAGAGGCCTCGGTGTCCAGCAGGGTCACCGAGCTGCCATCGACGAAATGCAGCCGCTCGGAGGGCGCTGACGTCGGTGTATTCCCGGGCGTGTCGTTTGCCGCGATCGCCGGCGCAGGGTGATCCAGACGACCCACCACCAGCCAGGCACCGATCACGACCAGGACTGCTGCCCCGGCAACGCCTGCAATTGTCCGACGGGTCCGGACCCGGCGCAGCCGGGCGTGAACGTTCTGCAGGTTGTCTCGACTCCGCGCCTCGCTCCAGCGAAGCTGGATCTGGGCCAGGGCCTGTCGTCGCGCTGATTCGGCTTCAATCATCCCTCAGGGCCCTTTCGAGGAAGGAGTCGGCGGCGCGCAACCGACGCTGGGCCGTGGACAGCGAGCAGCCGCAGAGAGTGGCCACCTGGGCGAGCTCCTCGCCCTCCACGTGGCGCAGCACCCACGCGATGCGTTGGGGGGCCGGCATGCGCTGGAGGATTGCGTAGATGGTCGCCACCTCGGCGCGCTGCTCCGGGGTCGCTCGGGGATCGACGAGCGCGCCGCAGTCACCAGGTGATGGTTCGGGCGCCCAGCGGCGCCACCACGAGCGTTCCAGGCGGCGCCGCGCGCGCCGCACGGCGATGCGTGCCAGCCACCCCTTCAATGCCCTGGGGTCGCGCAGCCGCCCCAGCGAACGGTGCGCCACGCAGAAGACTTCCTGCACGACGTCATCGACGTCTTCGTCACGACCAAGGATCTTCAGCGCGATCGACCCGACGTAGGGGGCATACCGCCGGAAGACCGCGTCGAAGTCCTGCGGGTGACAGGAGTTGGCGTCGCCGTGGGGAGTCGCTCCCCCGGGGAGGACCCGCAGCGCTGGCGCTGTGGGTACCCTGGACTTCGTGCTCTTGTCCTGCATCGCGTCGCCACCTTCAAAGTGCTGCGAACCGGCCAGAAGAGGTCGCGATTTTTCGTCGTCACCGGCATCCGAGTCGAAACGCGCCGAGATCTGACTCCTTGAAAATGACGTTGAGACCCAGTTCGGCCGCCAGGTCGCAGCGGGACGCACTCTGGTCAGCTGCTGCGAAATCGACCACGAGGACCGGTTTTCCGTTCGTCTGGAAGGTGGCGAAGGCCGCGCAGGAGTCGCTCAAGCAGCCCACGGCGAGCACCCAGTCGAAGCTCGGCTCGAGCGCGGCGGCGAGCTCCGGCCGCGTCGAGGACGCAACAATGGACAGGCCCGAGTCGTGCGCGACGTCCGCCAGGGATTCGCCGAAGGCTGCGGCGATGGTCGAGGTCAACGCGAACCCCGAGTCGTGGGCGAAGCCATCCAGGTTTGCGGGAACGACCGCCGCGCAACCAGTGGTCGCGGCGGTGCGGACCCGCGTCGTCATGACCGCCTGCACGCCGGGATCGCGCAGATCCAGCCAGCGTTCGTCGGGGTAGGCCGCGAGGGGATTGCCCACGGCGCTCGACGCAACGGTGTCGAGGTCGTCGCGCCATGGCTCGTGCGTGCCCCCGCTGAAGTAGCACGCGACGCGATGCCCCGCCGCGCTCAAGGCTTCGATGGCGTCGGTCTGAGCGATATCGATGGCGAAGAGCTCGGCATCGACGGAGCGGTCGATGCTCCCGAAGAGCTGGATCTGCCAGGAGATATTCGGCTGCGGGACCCATGCGCCAGGCGCCCCGCCCGCGCCCCCCGCGCCCTCACCCCCGATCCCGCCGATGTTGGCGGGGCTCGCCCCACCGGCGCCTGTCGCCGCGCTGCTACGCAGCACGGGCCCCTCCGTTCCCGCGCAGCCCAGGACGGTGAGCAGGGTGGCAGCGGCGGCGACGCCAGCCATGGCGCGCAGGATGCCCGTCACGTGGCGAAGAGTGCCGACGCTGGGGCTGCCTCGCAAGGCGATAGACGATTCTCTGACCAGGACCGCGGGCGTGCCGGGCACTCAGGGTTCATGCATCCCATCTCGAAGACGACCGTCATCGCCACGCTCGCGATCGCCGCAGTGGCGTGCTCCAGCGATTCGCAGGACGGCGGTGAACGTCTGGCTAGCGGCGGCGGCGCCCCGACCACCGGTGGTCGGGGGCCGACGGCAGGTGCCGGCGCTGGCGTTGGCGTCACGGGTGGTGCGGGAGCGACGGGCGGAGCGGATCTCGCGGGGGGCACCGCCCCGACCGGGGGGGGGAACCTGGCCGGTGGTGCCGGCCCCGCTGGTGGTGTCGCCCCGACCGGCGGCAGTGACTCGACTGGAGGGGGGGGGCTGGCCGGTGGTGCCGGTCCCACCGGTGGCGTCGCCGTGACCGGCGGCAGCGACTCGACTGGAGGGGGGGAACCCGCGGGGGGAGCGACGCCAATGGGCGGTGCCGCCACGGGTGGCGTGATCGCGACCGGCGGCGTGGGCGGCGACTTCGCGCTGGCGCCCACCACGGCGGTCTCGTTCACCGGCTCCGACGAGGACTTCAACAATCCCGAGCGCGGGTTCTACAAGTACGGCGAAGTCGTCGACGAGACGAGCTTCGACTGGGTTTACGACGACGGCTACACGCTCGTGTACAGCTACGTTCGCCTCGACGACTATCGCGATGGCCCGATCGCCCAGAGCGTGCTCGACGACCTGGAGATCGGCCTCGAGGCGGCACGCGCGGCTGGTGTGAAGGTGATCCTGCGCTTCGCATACAACTTCGGGCCGTACCCAGACTCCGAGCCCGACGCATCCAAGGCGCAGATCCTCGCGCACATCGCCCAGATCGAGCCGTACCTTGCCGTGCACGAGGACGTCATCGCCGCCATGCAGGCGGGCTTCATCGGCGCGTGGGGCGAGTGGCACACGTCGACCAACGGCCTCGACAACACCGCCGACAAGCAGGAGATACTCGAAGCGCTGCTCGACGCCACGCCCGCGTCGCGCACGGTGCACGTCCGCTACCCCCCCGACAAGGAGGCCATCTACGGTGGGCCGCTCACCGCGGCGACCGCGTTCGACGGCAGCTTCCCCGCGCGGACGGGTCACCACAACGACTGCTTCCTCTCGAGTGACACCGACGTCGGCACCTACCCGAGCAACGAGATCGAGCGGTGGAAGACGTACCTGGAATCGGACACGCAGTTCGTCCCCATGGGTGGGGAGACCTGCGCGCTCCACGCGCGGGGCGAGTGCTCCGTCGCTACCGCCGAGATGGCTCGCTTGCACTTCAGCTACCTGAATCGCGACTACCACACCGACGTGATCGACGGCTGGATCTCCGGGGGCTGCTACGATGCGATCCGCCGTTCGCTGGGCTACCGCCTCGAACTGGTCCAGGGCAGCCTCCCGATCGCGGCGCGTCCCGGTGGCGCCTTCCTGCTCGAGGTTGAGCTCAGCAACGTGGGCTACGCGGCGCCGTTCAACCCCCGTCCTCTCGAGGTCGTGCTCACGGGTGCTGGTGGAGTCGAGCGCGCGGCGGTTGCGGGAGTCGAGCCGCGTCGCTGGCTTCCGACCAGTCCAGTGGTCCTCCGCATCCAGGTTCAGCTGCCGTCCGACCTCGCGCCCGGCGACTACGCGCTCGGCTTGGCCCTGCCGGACGCCTCGGCGAGCCTCGCCGAGCGACCCGAGTACGCCATCCGATTTGCCAACACCGGCGTGTGGGAGGCCGCCACGGGGGTCAACACGCTCGGCACGGTCAGCATCGACGAAGGCGCCGCCGGGGATGCGCGCTCCGACGTGATGGGACTGGCGGCGACGCTGATGAACTGAACCGGATGCCCCACGAAGCATTTGCACAGATGTGCTCGAGGGGGGCCGAAAGAGCCCAGACTGCCGCGGAGCCTCAGATTGAGGTATGGAATCCACATGGCAACGAAAATGCGTGGAGCGAATCGGGTTGTTAGGGGAGAGCGCCGTCGACGACTGGTCGCCACTGCAATCGCCGTCGGTGCCCTAGGTTGGGGATGCAAGGGAAGCGAGGCTGAAGAATCCTCCGACCAGGCAGCGGGAAGCGGGCAGGACGCCACTGGGGGACGCGGGGGCGGGGTAGGAGGAGAGTCGGCCGGCACCGGAGGCACTCCCGCGAATCCTTCCCAGTTCAGCTTTTTCGTCACGAGTCTCGAGGGGCTGCGGGCGCTCTCCGGTAGCACCAACGGATTTGGCGGCGATCTCCGCTACGGAGAGGCGAACGGCCTCGCCGGTGCGGACAAGATCTGCACTGAGCTGGCAGAACGCTCGATGACAGGCGCAGGTTCGAAGGGCTGGCGCGCGTTCCTCAGCGTGGGTTCCGGCCCCAGCGGCGATCCTGTTCACGCGATCGACCGCATCGGCTCAGGGCCTTGGTACGATCGCAACGGACGCACGGTGGCACGGTCGATCGCCGATCTGTTGTTTACACGGCCCCGCAATGCGGACCCCGATATCGTCAATGACCTACCGAACGAGTTTGGTGTCCCGAACCACGCGCCGGACGGCGAGGAAGTAGACAATCACCACATGCTAACCGGTTCGAACGAGCAGGGTCGCTATGCCGGTGCTGGAACCACCTGCGCGGACTGGACGAGCGTGGACTCGAGCATTGCCGGTCCAACCGTTGGCTTCTCCTGGCCCGGACCGGGCGGAGACCACTGGATGACCGGGTTCCAGGAGCGGGGGTGCGCCGCGGGCATGCACCTGTCGACGGGAGAAGCAGACGTCCCCAGTGTCGGCGCTGCGGGCGGATACGGCGGCTTTTACTGCTTTGCGTTGAATCCGTAGGCTGTGAACCCGGGTGAGCTCGAATGCTTTCCGGAGTTCGCCGGGGCCCCCGTGGCCGTTGTCGTGCCTTCGTAGCTGAGGAACTCCACCACCACGCCCAACCCGACGTGGGGGGAATGGTAGCTGGGAGGTCGGATACCGCGGCCGGCACCGTGTACGCGATTCCGTCATTGTAGCGAACAACGGAATAGCCGGTCAGGATCATGCCCGCGGGTCTGATGAACACGTTGCCGCTCGCCACGACTTGCTGCGCTGTGGCGACCACGCTCTCGGAGGCCTTGGGCGTTTCGTCGGAGCGACATAGGCGCAAATGGGCAACGGCGTGCCAATTCCAATCGGTCGGCTGCCGTGTGCGGCAGGCGGTGAGGATGACCGCAGCGCCGGGGCTGCGTCGGCTCCGACTTTGGGCTATTGAGTGGCATGACATCCAACGCACGCAGAGCTGGGCTGGCCCATCCGAATGTGCGGCGTCTCTCCCTCGTCGCCGCCACCATCGCCCTTGGCGTCCTGGATTCGGGATGCTCGAAGAGCGGGAGTGACAATGCCGGCACTGGTGCCGACCAGTCCGGCGGCGCCACGGGCGGGCACACGCAGGTCTCGAGCGGAGGACGCGCTGGCACGCCGGAGGGAGAGCCCGGAGGAAGCGCGACGGGGGGACGGTCGGCACCGAACTCTGGGGGCACCGAAGAGTCCGGCGGTTCCCCCGGCAGAGGAGGCGAGTCGCCCAGCACGGGAGGAACCTCCACGGGTGGCGAGCCTTCCGAAACGGGGGGAGTGTCGTCAGACACCGGCGGCGCGTCCGCGGCCGGGGCGCCTGCGGGCGGCGACTCCGCGGGAGGCGAGCCCGCCAGGACGGGTGGCGCTGGCACGGGTGGGGGAGCCGCTGGCACGGGTGGCGCTCCCCCAGATCTTCCCCGATTCAGCTTCTTCGTGACGAGCCATGAGGGGCTCCTGCTGCTGTCAGGCAGCCAGGACGGCTTTGGAGGCGATCTTCGATATGGCGAGGCGGACGGGCTCAGCGGAGCTGACAGGATCTGCGCCGAGCTGGCAGAGATTTCCATGACAGGCGCCGGCGCCAAGGGCTGGCGGGCGTTCCTCAGCGCGAGTTCGGGACCTGGCGGTCAGCCCATTCACGCGATCGATCGCATTGGGGCGGGACCTTGGTACGACCGCACAGGCCGCACGGTCGCGCTGTCGCCCGAGGATCTGCTGTTCACACGCCCCCGCAACGCGGATGCCGGGATTGTCAACGACCTGCCGAATGAGTTCGGCGTTCCGAACCACGCGCCGGATGGCGCGGAGCTGGACAATCACCACATCATGACCGGCACGAACGACGAGGGTCACTATGACGGCAGCGGAACCACCTGCGAGGATTGGACCAGTGTCGACTCGAACATCAACGGTCCGACCGTCGGCTTCTCCTGGCCGGGCCCGGGAGGGGACAACTGGATGACCGGATTCCAGGAGAGGGGCTGCGCCCCCGGGGCGCACTTCTCGACAGGAGAAGGAGACCCTGGAACCGTCGGGACCGCGGGCGGATACGGCGGAATCTACTGCTTCGCCTTGAATCCGTAGGACACTCCCGTTTCCGAGGTGCGCAGCCCCGCTGCAACCGACCGACAACGTCTCGCAACGGCTGTCCCCTCAACGCAGCGGGGAGGAAGCCAATGGGGCCGCCTAGCCGTAGAATCCGGCGAAGTGGAAGCGTTGCGCAGATGGTTTGGAGGGACGTCGGTGGTCCTGTGGTTGGCCGCCGGGCTCTACGGCTGTCGAATGCGGACGATGGCGGCGCCGTCGTGAATTCCTTCCACCTCGACCTCGAGGGGGTGCATGCGGTGAGGCTTCGTGATCATCCCCATGGGGACCTTGGCCCCTCACGGTGCAACCTGGTCGCGTTCGACGACGCGGGCAACGAGCTCGAGGGGCGCTGCGCGGTGACGTCGGGTTGGGTGGAGGCGAACCAGGTCCAGGCGACTCCGCTGGGGCTGGCCCTCATGGTATCGGGCAACGTCGACATGTGGGACCCGGCCCGACCCTCGTTCTCGTGCGCGGCGGCGAGCAGGAGGTCTACGCGACCTCTGCCAGTGACTTGGTCGGCGCGACCCGGCGGGGAGATCTGTTCCTGAGCGGTGGGCAGAGCACCCCTTGGAATCAAGGTGTCATCCGGCATGGTGCTGAGTTTCTCAATGCTGACTCCGGGGAGATCGAGCTGGCGACTCCAGGCATTCGCGGCTTCATCGTGGGCGTGTCCGTGACTGGCGACTTCGCCGTCCTGCGCGCCCACGAGCCCATCGACGACACCCAGGTCGCTTCCTTCGCCCAGGTCGTCGATCCCAGGTCGGGGCGGACGTTCGACTTCCTCGGGGACTGCATGTTCTCTTACGACCGCGCTGTGGCCGTGAGCACTATGTGGATGCTGGCATCCGGTTGCCATGATCCTGCCGTTCTGGTGGACATGCACGACGGCACGACCACCGACACGGAGATTCCGGCACACCTGCTTGGAGAGTCGCTGGCCGTGGACGATGGCGCCATCTTCGTGTCGGGCGCCTGCCCTGAATCCAACGGCGGACTTGGGCTGTGCCACGCCGATGCCAACGGCACACTGACTCCCCTCGTCGAGGGTGGCATTCCACGCCCCCTTTCGAGCTCCTCCAGC
The DNA here is from genome assembly GCA_050304295.1 of Polyangiaceae bacterium. Lineage (GTDB taxonomy): Bacteria > Myxococcota_A > Polyangia > Polyangiales > Polyangiaceae > JAFGBI01. Next base: position 32,130 of record JBNLDK010000222.1, on the reverse strand, counting down.
GAGAACCAGATCCTGCTCAGCGCAGCAGCGAGCTACCACATCGTCGGACCGCTGGAGGAGGGAGCGATCATCGTGGACAAGACCACCCACGAGACGTCGAGCGTGCTTGCCGGCAAGCGCCTGACCGCGCTCGAGGCAAGCGGCGACCGCCTCTGCTACGTCGGCACCCAGGGGGCGCTCCCACAGGGGGTGCTCGATCTGGCCAGCGGCACCGACCTCGAACTGGCCACGAGCGACCCCCTCGTTGCCCTCGTTCCGTCGGGCAACTGACTCAGACTGCACCCGTCAACCCGAGCGCCCACACGGTCCGCGTTGCCATGCTGGACGGGCAAGCCGCGCTGGCTGTGGTAGACAGGACTCATGATCCTCGGAAGCCAGAAGACAAGGGTTCTCGTGGTGTCACTCGTCTGCGCGATGGCTCAAGCCTGCTCGAGCAACGGAGACGGAGAGGGATCGGACACGGGCGGCCTCACGGGCGATGGCGGGCTGACGGGTGGCAACGAAACCGGGGGCGAGTCCAGCTCTTCGGGCGGCATCGGCACGGGAGGAACGTCAACGCTGGGGAACACCGGCGGGAATGGGATCCCCACGGGTGGCACCATCACAGGCGGTCAGGCCCCGACGGGTGGACAGAACCCCACCGGTGGGCAGGCCCCCACCGGTGGGCAGGCGGACACTGGCGGTCAGGCGGTCACCGGCGGTCAGGCGGGCTCGGGCGGTCGGGACGACACCGGAGGCCAAACGGGAGCCGGCGGTCAAGGGGGGAGCGGCGGGAGTTCCGGTGGCTCGACCGGAGGGACCGCGACGATCGTTTGTCCCGACACACCCCTCGCCCCAGGCAACACCACCCACACCATCGACATCGGGGGCAGGAGCCGCACCTACGAATTGCACGTGCCGAACGCCTACGACGGCAGCGAGGCCGTGCCACTGCTCGTGAACTTCCATCCGCACGGCAGCACGGGACCCGCATGGCAGAACGACTCGCCCTACCCGAGCGTCGTTGACGGCGAAGGCGTGATCAGCGTCTTCCCGAGCGCGATTGGAGACTGGAACGTCGGCCCTTGCTGCGCAGATGGAGTCGACGACGTGGAGTTCGCCAGGGCCATGGTGAACGAGGTCGAGGGACTGGCGTGCATCGACCCCAAGAGAGTCTATGCCGCCGGGTTCTCGATGGGTGGCGGCATGACGAACTTCGTCGCGTGCCATGCGTCCGACATCTTTGCAGCCTTCGCCCCGGCAGCGTTCGATCTCTTGGAGGAGGTTGTTCCGGAATGCAACCCCTCGCGTCCCATCACGGTCGCGGCTTTCCGAGGCACGAACGACCCCTACGTTCCCTACGACGGTGGGCTCTCGGACCTCGTGGTTCCCATCAACTTCCTCGGTGCTGTCGCCGCGATGAACAAGTGGGCCGAGTACAGCGGTTGCACGGGTTCCCCGGCAGATCTCGGCGATGGCTGCCAGGGCTATGAAGCCAGTCAGTGCGAAGACGGCGTCGAGGTGATCCTGTGTACCAAGCAGGGTGGAGGACACGAAGCCGCCGACGCCAACCTGACCTGGCCCGTGCTGAAGCGTCACACGATGCCATGACGAGCCGCGGGCATGAAGAACGCAGCGCCGATCGATGTGTGCGCCGACTCCGTGCATTGAACCGGCCCGATGCACCCGGGCGCCTGCGTCCTCAGCAGCGAGCACCGGTCGGCAACCGCTGAAGCTCGTTACACCAGGGCGCAAACCGAAGCTACACCGCAAACTGCTCGAATCAGGAAGACCAATGATCACCATTTACGGAATCGATGAGCGCCTGGATCCGATCAAGGCGAGGATGTCGGACGTGCTCCACCAGTGCATGGTATCGGTGCTGGGGATGCCCGCCGACAAGCGGGCCCATCGCTTCGTGCCCATGCCCAGAGAGAACTTCTACTATCCCGGCGGCCGGACCGATGCATACACCGTACTGGAAATCAGCATGATGGCCGGCAGAACCAAGGAAACCCAGAAGGAACTGATCCGGGCCATCTTTGCCGCATTCGGAGAGAAACTCGGCATTCCTCCATCGGATGTGGAAATCACCATCACCGAGCAGCCTCCCCATTGCTGGGGATTTAGGGGAATGACCGGCGACGAGGCCAAGCTCAACTACAGAGTGAACATATGACGCGGGTGTCGAGCGCGGACCGTGCCCCGCCACGCAGCGCGTCCATCTCCTCTCCATCGAGCGAGGGCGAGCACACCGACTTCACTGATTGAAGTCCCTGCGTTTGCCCCTCTCGCGCGAGGAGAGAGCCCTCCAGTTCAGCCGGGCGTCGTCTCTCGTTGGCAACCAACGCAAGCGCTTCTCGCGGTGCGCTCCCGATCTCGAGGCGGAGGCCTACGGCCTGCTCGACTTCACCATCGAGGCTCCGTTTGGGCGTCGACTCACCTTCGGCTCAGAGCTCGACGCCAAGGACATGCCTCCCCCGTCCTGAATCCACAGCAAACCTGGTCACCCATTGACGTATCCACCGGAGTGACGTCTCCTCCCGCCGCCAACTCTTGGACGGGAAGAAGAAGACGATGAGAACCAAAGGAATCATCTGCGCATTGATGGCCGCGTGCGCCGCTGGAGCTGCCACGCTCGGCGCCTGCGCGACGTTCGATGACGACACCCAGGTGGAGGCAGTGGGCACGGCCTCGCTGCCACTGACGACCGTGGGAGCCGACGGCACCGAGTATCGCCTGGACGCCGCAACGTTCACGATTTCTGGCCCCACACCGATGACCCTCACGAGTGGCGCGGAGGAGTTCCTGGAGGTCACGCTCGCGAGCGGAGGCTACCAGATCGAGCTGGCCGACGGCTGGCGGTTGCTAGCCACTGCCAACGGTCAGACGAACCCCGTCGCGGCCGAACTGCTCAGTGCCAATCCGCAGGTCTTCACCATCGTGGACGAGGCCACGACGAATGTCGTGTTCCAGTTCGAGGTTGACGGCACTGTGATCGAGCTTGGCGAGGGAACCGCGCACATCAGCATCGACGTCGTGGAAGCGCCCGCGGGTCCCTGTGACATCTACGCCAACGCTGGCACCCCCTGCGTTGCCGCATACAGCACGGTGCGCGCTCTCTCCGGCGACTACACCGGCCCGCTCTACCAGGTCCGGGCAGGAAGCTCGGCGCAGAATACGGGCTCGGGGGGCGTCACCCACGATATCCCAACGACCGCTGACGGGTTCGCCGACACCGCCGCCCAGGACTTGGTCTGCGCCGGTACGATCTGCACGGTGTCCGTCGTGTACGACCAGTCCGGGAACGGCAACCACCTCACGGTGGCGAAGGCTGGACTTCCGTCAGGAGGCCAATACGCGGACCAGGATGACTTCGAGTCGATCGCCGACGCCGGCCCGCTCACGGTCGGTGGTCACGACGTCTACTCGCTCTACATGGGCACGCGCCAGGGCTACCGGCTCGAAGCGATCGGCAACGGCATGCCACTCGGTACCGAGGCACAGGGCATCTACATGCTGGCCGACGGAACGCACTCGGGCTCGGCTTGCTGCTGGGAGTTCGGCAACGTCTCGACGGATCCGACCGCGTACCATGTGTCGAACAGCCTCTTCTACGGCACCGCGTACTGGGGCAGCGGGGCGGGCACCGGTCCGTGGTTCATGGCCGACTATGGGACTGGGATCTGGGCCGGAGGCACCATTCCGGGCGACCCCGGCTGGGGTGGCCTCAGCGATTCCGGTCCGGCAAACCTCGACAATCCAGCCCTGCGAGTGCCCTTCGCGCTTGGCTTCCTCAAGACGGATCCGAGCAACTACGCCCTCAGGATGGCCGATGTGGCGACCGCCACGAGCTTGAGGACGGCGTATGCGGGAGGCTTGCCCATGGGGATGGACAACCAGGGTGGGATTGTGCTGGGCGTCGGTAGCGACAACAGCAACAACTCGTTCGGCACCTTCTACGAGGGTGCCATCGTTGCTGGCTTTCCGTCGGACGCCACGGAGCAAGAGGTCATGCTGAGCGTCCAGGACGCCGGCTACGGACAGTAGGCCCTCGATGGCGTCAGCGGGCGGTGGCATCTTCGCGATGCCCCGCCGCACGCCAGCGCCCCGTCCGGCATTGCCGGGCCGGGCAAGAAAAGCGCCGGTCAAGCGGGTTGTGCGATGAGAAACCGAACAAATACAATTCTGTTCGCGTTGGTCTTGGGGGGCGCGGCGCTCTCCACCGCTGCCACGGCATGTTCGACAGCGCCAACGGAGCGGGCAGAGTCGGGCAACGTGACCCTGCCGCTCGCCGCCATCGGCAACCAGGGGTCCAGCTTCCAGTTGGTCGACGGGACCTTCGTGATCACGTCGGTCGACGGAAGCGAGATCTACCTCGACACCAACGACTTCGCGGGCCAGCAGGCGGCGGAGCTCTCCCTGCAGCCCGGAGGATACTCCGTCGAGCTCCAACCGAACTGGACGCTGCAGCGAGAAGTGGACGGCGGCTTCTCCCCGGTGGAGGCGACGCTCACGTCGGACAACCCGCAAACGTTCACCATCGTCGATGGGCAGACGACCCCCATCCAGGTCAGCTTCCTCGCGGGCGATGAGGTCGTGGTCGGCGGGGGGACCCTGCGAATCGGGATATCGGTCGTCGAGGCCGCGTGCGAGTCACCCATGCTCGAGTGCGATGGCGACTGCGTCGACCCATCGAGCGACGTCACCCACTGTGGAGCGTGCGACGTCGAGTGCACCAGCGATCAGGTCTGTGCAGACGGGGCGTGCACGGATACATCGTGCAACGGCGACGGCATCTGCAACCCCGACTACGAGACCGTCGACGACTGCTACGTCGATTGCGGTTCCTGTGGCGACGGCGTGTGCAGCACAGGCAACGAGGATGCCAGCACGTGCCCCGATGATTGTGGTGCCGAGCCACTGCCGTGCGACGATCCGATCGAGCTCGATCCGACCGCCGCAGGAACTGGCAACTTCGGCACCACCGGCGCCACGTGTTACCGGATCGCGCGAACCATCAACGGTTGGGGGATCTCCAACATGCACGGCCGCCAGGTGAGCGTCAACGGCGTGAATATGGAGTCGCAGTGCCCCGAGGCTCAGGGCAACTGCTCGATGCCTCTGCCGGACCCGGTCGACGGCTACATGTATTTCCACGCCTCCGCGGGAAACTACGCCTGGGCTAGCATCTATTGGTGGTAGCCCCGAGGCTCGCGATGTACGTGACGCTGAGGCAGCTGGTGCGCACCGAGGAGCACCTGGAGGACCGGTTCGGTGATGAGCACCGGGCCTACGCGCAGCGAACGTCGGCGGTGCTCCCGCTGCTCTGGCGGTTGTGCTCGACGCCGCGGCGGTAGGTTGTTCGGGTGTCCCGGACACCTGTGCGGCCCTGCGACTGAGACGCGAGTGAGGCGTCCCCTCATGATCTGATATCCTCGCCGGGTAGGTAGAGGATGCGGAGGGGACACTCGTTCTGCAGCACGGTCTTGGTTGTCGCGGTGGTCGCTTGTGGCGGCAATCAGACGAACGACAACCCGCGGGACGGTGCCGGGGGCATGGCAGGCGCCGACAATCTTGGAGGGAGGGCTGGGGCCGGAGGCGTGAGCGGAACCGGAGGGTACGACATCTGCAGTGGCCCGGAATCTCCCCCCCAATGCTCCGATTCCCCGTGCACGGGCCCCCGGGCAACGATCACCGAGTTTCTGCCGGGAAGCTTCAGCGGAAGCAGCGAGTGCCTGTTCTTCCTCAGTTCGGCGAACAGATTCACCATCGAAGTCGAGTTCGACGACTACGTGTACCTCGACATCGCGTTTCCCAAGACAACTGTCGCGCCTGCGGAAGTGCCCGTCATCGACGCCGAAGCACTGTCAGTCTACGAGGTCGTGGGGGGAGTCGTTGGCACCCGCTTGCTCTGCGACCGCGACCCCACGCAGTCTGGATACCGTGCTGCCGCCACGGGCACACTCGTGCTCGACGAACTGGTGGTCGAGCACGACATGCTCGCCGGTGCTCACGGAAGCCTTGAACTCACCCTCACGACCTGCACCTGGGACCAGGCGGAAGCCACCGACGAGCCCGTTACCATCGCCTTGACGTTCTGAATCCGACGCACCCCTCCACGATCTCGGTGCAGTCGGAGACGGGATGGTCCTGGGAAGCCCTTGCCGATGGTTGTGAGCCCCGCGACTTGCTGTCGCTCATGCGATTGGACGACGGCCACGCGCCCGACTGATGTTGCTGACGTGAGCGACAGCGTCGGACCTTTTTACACCCGGGGACGATGCCGTACACTGCGGCATGATCGAACGGCTCCTCGGGGTCGTGCTGCTGCTGGCCGTGTTTGCTTGTGCACATCCGAGAGGCAGTGTGCCGGGCGGCTCGACGAGCCTGGAGTGCATCCACGACGAGAATGACGCCAGAGCGTGTCTCCGGAAGGGACGCGGGTTTCAGTACGGACCGGTCCCCTACATCCATTGCAGCGGCGTCCCGCCCGGGCCCGACGACCAGAGCAGGCACACGATGCTGGCACGGTCCAGTCCGTGTGCCTGTATCGACGACGATGGACTCGCCGAGCGACGAGCCTTCTGCTCGGAGCTGCCCTGAGTTCGCCGGCGGTGCGGCGAGCTACTTGCGAATCGAGAACGGTTGCGCCGCGCGGGGAGAGCTCCGCCAGCGAGTCCGCCTCGAACGATCCGCAAGAAGAGGACCCAGACGGGTCAGCGCAGGTAGCTATCGATGGCGTCGTACCACTTCGCGGCCATGCGGGCGTAACCGGCCTGGTTCGGGTGCACGCCGTCGCCCAGCTCACCCTCGGGGAAACCCTCGAACTGATCCACGAAGACGATGTGGGCCCCAGCGTCAGCCCGCGCTTGCACCAGTCCCGGAACGCTCGCGTTGAAGGTGGCCACCGAGCTGGCGGCCTGGGGGAACGGGATGATGTTGCTGACCACGATCAAGGCGTCGGGGGCGTCGGCGATGAGCTCGTCGAGCAAGGATCCCAGACGGGTATCGGCTCCGTTCGCTCCCGCCCACATGTCGTTCGTGCCGGCGTGAAGCAGAACGATGTGTGGCATCTCGTTGAGCCCCGGACTCGGTATGCGATCGGCGATCTGCTGGATCGTCTGCCCGCTGATCCCTTCGTGGTTCGTCGGGAAGGTGATTCCGTCTACGGTGGGTGGGCCATTCGGCGTCTGCGTCCCGGTGAACGTGATATCGTGCTCGTCCGAGAGTGCCAGGTGGAACAACTCGACGCGGTAGCCTCCGTCGAAGCCCAGCCCGACAGTGATGGAATCGCCCAGGGGCAGGATCTTGCAGGGCCCCGTCTCCGGACAGGGCTGGAAGCTAGCTGGCGCACCGCCTGTGCCCACCCCGCCGGTCGAGACGCCACCAGTCGCGAACCCGCCGGTCGAGACACCACCAGTGGGCAGCTCGCCGCCAGTCGGGACGCCACCCGTGGCGAGTCCGCCGGTCGAGACGCCACCCGTAGCGAGTCCGCCGGTCGAGACGCCACCCGTGCTCATCCCGCCGGTCGAGACGCCACCAGTGGGCAACACGCCGCCCGAGCCAGGCAGTCCGCCCGTCGGCAGGCCGCCGCTGCCCGGGACGCCGCCTGTCGGCAGTAGCCCACCGCTGCCTGGGGCTCCGCCGGTTGTCGGAAGCCCGCCGCTCCCGGGCACCGCGCCCATCCCACCAGTGGTCGGCACCGCACCCGTGCCTCCGGTACCGGTCCTCTCACCCCCGGTAGTGTTCTCGCGGTTTCCTTCACCCGAGTCGCCAGAGCACCCCATCTGAAGGGTGGCGGTCAGAAATAGGGCGGAGAGCCCCAGAAAGGCAGTGGGGTACCACTGACGGCGCGAAGATCGGTCTGAAGAGGTCACGCGAGAGACTCCGGGCAAGGGACCTGCGACGGGTCGCGGAGTTGGTAGTTGGCAATGCCCACGGCTGTCGGATCTGATCGCGCCGGCCTGGCCATTGTGGTTCGGGGCATCGTTCACCGACGCAAGACCGAAGGTTCGCAAGACTCAATCGACGCATCGTAAGCAGTGCGCCGCCCTCGAACGCAAAAGGTGGACTTCGTCCGTACCCAATTACTGGAAACTTGCAGGCCCCGAGCGTGTGGATTGGCGCTGGTGCTTTGCAACATCTCAGCCTCGGGCTCGCGCTCCGGGCTGTTGGGGCCGAGAAGGCCACGAGGTGGTGGTTGACGGTCGTGAGCCTGGCGGCGCGCCTGCGTTCCCCGAGTCGCCCCTGCGAATCATCACCGCTCTGCGGCGCAGTCGTCTTTCGGAGTATGCCCAGATGAGGTGCGGGGACTCTTCCGGCAAAGTCTGCTCGCGAGCTTGCCATCCATTGCCCCCGTTCGGTTCAACACCACCGAACCGAGGGACTAGACGCTGCGTTTCAGGTGGCGACACCCCAGTACATCGGTGGTGCGATCAGTGAGTGGACGCTGCGCTCCGATAGCCACCGCTTCAAGGTCTTGGCCAAGTGATGCACCAGGTAGATGTCGGGCGCCAAGTCCATGTGCGGTCCGCGCTCCTCCACGATGCCGATCGGCAGAAGAACTGGCGGAGCGGCCTTTGCCTCTTCTTCCAACTGAAGCCAACTGAGCTCGACCAGGGTCTCGTCGAAGATCGGATATGCCACGGAGGCCATCTCTACTCGAACGCTGGTGACCCGCCAACAAGTCGCACGGGCTGGTGATGCACGATTCGGTCGCCCCAGGTAGGCCCCGATCCGTCGGATCGCTCGACGACCTCGATGCTCCGTGCGCTGGCACCACTGACGGGCAGCAACTCGTGCTCGGTGTTCATCGGATGCAGTAAGACATCACCATCGATGGTGACCGTACTGCTCCGGGACGCTTTGCTACTCGATGCTGGCGGCAATCGTGGCCCCGTCGGAGGGGCTGCCGAGATCGGAGAGCACGACGTCGAAGCGACCGGGGCCACCGTCGCAGTCGACCGCACCGCTTACCTGCACGTCGTTGGAAGCGTCGGGCGTGACGAGCAAGACGTAAGTGCGGATCCCCAGGTCCGGGTCGACCGAATCGAGAGTTCCCCCTGTGACTGCGAACTCGGACTCGTTGATGGACAGATCGTACGTGGTCACGTGCACCGTCACCTCGATCTGGAACGAGCCACCCGCCGCCACCCACCTCGCGCTGACCTCGAGCGTATCGACCCAGTCCCGGTTGCCGTCGGCAGCGCAGTAGGGTTCGGGGGCGGGATCGCACGCCGCATTCAGCAGGGGTGCGGCCGCGACGACGGCCAGAGGGAGGAGGTTCTGCCAGCGAGCACGAACCCGCTCGCGGACGGCTTGGGTTTTTGCAGGAGAGCGGTCGCGTCCGGACGGTTTCTTTTCCATGGTGTCCTCAAGATGATGCCAGGCTCCCCTGTCGAACGGCTCGAGCCCCATGGGCGATGGAAAGGGAGGCGAGTACGCCCAGAGAATCGCTCATTTCCTCCGCCAGGGCCAGCGCCCCGTCGATCGCGGCGGTATCAATGACGCGAGCCCGCTCCGTGAGCGCCGAAACAACCGAGGCTGCGTCCTGGTCTCGGGCCGCGCAAGCGATGAGTTTCTCCAGTACCGCGACGGAGTCGGCGGAGACTGAACGGGTCAGCTCCTCGGCACGTTCGCGCCATGCGGGCCGAAACTGTTCGGGGTGGAAGAGACGCGCGGTCTCGACGTCGAAGCGGAGCAGCCACAGGTGGTGGACCGCGCCGTGGCTGGCAAAATTTCGCTCCCGCTGACAGGCCATGAACCACCGAAACAGGCGCTGAAGGCGGGGATCCGCAAGCTGGTAGTCCCACCCGAGGTAGTCTCCTCGGCAGCGCCCCTCGCGCTGCATGCGCGCCAGCAACGGGGTTCCCGCGTAGAGCTCTACTCGCGCTGTGCAAAGAGGATAGTCCACCACCGTCTTCATGAACTCGACGTTCTCGGTAAACGACTCGAGCGTGGCGTCGGGATCGAACGGGAGCAAGTTGAAGCAGACGTAGAGCCCCAGTTGACGCACCACGTCCAGCGCTCGCTCGTTGTCGACCGGGCGGGCATTGCGCGCCAGGGTCTCGAGCCCACTCCTCGAGTGCGATTCGATCCCGACATAGGCGCGCAGGCAGCGCAGCCGCTCGACCAGCGGCCGGAAGATCTCGACACGGACATCGTCGGGCCGCGCCTTCACGACCGTTGCAAAGCGGGATACGCCCCGACGCTGAAGCGCGTCGGCGAGCGCGTGGATCCGCTCGAGACTCGCCTCCATCCGGGGCAAGAAGAAGTTGTCGTCCTCGAACAGGAAGATCTCGATGTTCCGAACCCGCTGCAGCTCGGCCATCTCGTCGGCGATGTCGTTCACGTCGCGGAGGCGAAAGCGCTTGCCGGGTGAGGCCGCGTCGTGCCAGGCGGAGATCGAGCAGAAGCTGCAGCGGCCGTAGCAACCACGGCTTCCTACCAGTGGAGCCATGGGGTGGTCGAAGCAGCGCGCGGGCTCGCCGCGGCGATCCGGCCAGGGCAACTCGGCCAGATCCGGCAGCGCGCTTGGCGGAGCGAAGACCACCTTCCCTTCCTCACGAACCGCGAGTCCCCGGACGCTGGAGAGCGGGGCTCCGCTGTCCAGCGCTCGCGCCAGCTCGACGATGGTCGCCTCCGCTTCGAAACGGCAAATGCTGTCGAGCTCGTCGAAGTCGCGTAGCAGCTCGCGGGCGGCGAAGGTACCGAAGTGCCCGCCCCCCGTGACATGACCGCGGTATCCCCCGGATCGCAGCGCCATGGCGAGCGCGAGCATGTCTTCTGCCCGCCATTGAAAGGCGAGCGAAAGACCCACCATCAAGGGCGCCGGCTTGGCCTCGATGATGGCGGAGATGACGCGGGGGAAGTCCTCGGGCGTGTTGAAGGCCAGTAGCTCGCTACGGATCCCCGCCTGCGAGAGCGAGGCAGCGAGATACCGCAGACCGAGGTTCTCCTCGATCTCGGGCCCGACCAGGGCAATCCAAGTGTCTGTCATCCCTAAAGCAGCAATTCGTTTCGATGCGCTCATCACGCCCCAGAGAATGCCTTGCCCGGACTCGCGGCTCCGAGGGCAACCCATTGCTGCCTTGCGGACCGTGGCCGAGGTCCTTTCGACGCCGTCGGGCGCGAACTCGAAGGAAGTGTGATACCGTGGCTCCTGGGAGGCCACTGTATCATGAAGCTGCTCGCGCCCATCGTACTGCTCGCGATGTGGTGTGCGTCTGGATGCGGTCAGGTAACGAGCGAGGATGAGCGAGCCGAGGAAGACCATCCGCCGGTCGATGGTGATACGGGTACGGATACCGAGGCGGGTACGGGTACGGGTACCGAAACGGGTACGGGTGGGGGCACGGGCCCCGACACGGGCACGGGTACCGACACGGGTACGGGCACCGACACGGGTACGGGCACCGACACCGAGATGGACGGGCCTCAAGGATGCCGTGGTCCCATCGGTTTTCCGGATGAGTACTTGAGGGAACAGGTGGGAGCCGCGATTGGAAGGCCAAGCGGGGACATCTACTACGATGACGTGGATGATCTGTCTGAGTTCTCCGCAAACGGAGGGGCGATCTCCGACTTGACTGGTATCCAGTGCCTGACGAACCTGACTTCCCTGGGACTCGAGCTCGACATTTACGGGGCCGGCACCGGCGACATCTCGCACCCCTTGGACCTCTCGCCCTTGGCCGGATTGACCAAGCTCAACTACCTCAACCTCCACTACAACCGCCGCGTTAGCGATCTCTCGCCCCTGGCGGGGCTGACCAACCTGACGGACCTATCCCTCGGCTACAATCAGGTCAGCGACCTCTCGCCCCTGGCGGGGCTGACCAACCTGACGGACCTATCCCTCGGCAACAACAGCGTCAGCGACCTCTCGCCCTTGGCCGGGCTGACCAGCCTGACCGTGCTCTACCTCGGCAACAATAGCATCAGCGACCTCTCACCCTTGGCCGGGCTGACCAGCCTGACGGACCTCACCCTCAACCAGAACCAAGTCAGCGACCTCTCGCCCTTGGCCGGGCTGACCAGCCTGACCGTGCTCTACCTCTGGGACAACAGCATCAGCGACCTCTCGCCCTTGGCGAACCTGTCCGACCTGACCGTCCTCTTCGCCAGCGAGAACAGCATCAGCGACCTTTCGGTGCTCGTGGACAACTCCGGTATCGATAGTGGCGACATGGTGCTTGTCCAAGACAACCCCCTCGACTGCGAGGACGCTGCCACGCAGGCCGACATCGCGACCCTCCAAGAACGTGGGGTCGAGCTTTCCCACGATTGTCCGTGAGGGAACGGGCCGAGGATCGCGAGGCCACCAACGATAGCCCTGGGCACCGAATCGAGGCGTGCGGGAGCCACGGGATGCCGAGACCCGCCGTACTCGTCCACGCGCGCCTCACTGCCGAGCGTTCGCGCGGCACCCGAGCGACGAGACGAAGTAGCCCGTGTTGCTTTTCATCGGGCGTTGACCCGACGAAGGCCGCCAGCGGGCGCCCTCGGTCGCTTTCGACCTGCGAGTGGGATCAGCGGCGTCAGGGCTCGCGCGGCTTGGTGAGCGCGTGGCGTCGTGCTAACTCCATGGACGGCACATGCAGTCGCTGCTCCTCCGACGCCCTGTCTGGTCGGCACTGGTTCTGGTGACGGGCTGTCAGCTACTCACCGACTTCGACGGATACTCGCCGCGCAGGGACTTTGCGGGTGTCGCGGGTGAGGGGGGCATCGTTGGTGGCGCCGCGGGTGCCTCGGCGGGTGGCGTTGCTCGTGGAGGATGGGGTGGACCTGGGGGCGAGCCGACCCATGCCGGAGCGGGCGGCGAGCTGGGAGGCGCGCCAAGCGGGGGCCTTCCCGTTAGCGCTGGCGCGGCTGGCGACACCGGCGGGAATTTGGGCGTTTCGACTGGCGGCGGTGGTGGGGTGTCTCCCCGGGGCGGAACCGGCGCGGTATTGGCGGGCGCCGGCGGCACGACGAGTGCGGGGGGAGGGGCCGGCGGCGCAACGAGCGTGGGCACGGGAGGCACGACGAACGCGGAGGGCGGCTCTGGCGGCACGACGAGCGCTGGTGGGGGCGCGGGAGACACGGGTGGGTGCTCTCCAGCGGAGGGGTGCTGCGGGTCGGACGATCAGGGGGCACGCTGCAACGACAGCGGCGTGTGCACGAGTGGTGATTCCTGCATGGATGGAGTCTGTCGGGGCGAGCTCATGGTGGGGTGCTCGATCGCCGCCACCGATACGACCCAAACCCTGGTTGCTGTGGCCTACCCCAAGGCGCAGTCGTTCATCGCGCCAGCCCACGTCATCACGCGGGCTCGAGTCTACTTGACGGACACGAGCGCGGCTTGGCGCCTGCGCATCCTCTCTGCGCTCCCCGTGGCGGATGGCAGCGGAGCAGCCGGCGCGCTCGATCCCGCCGATTTGTCCGCGAAAACGATCGCCATTGCGAGCGGACCAACGGGCGTCAGCGAAGGCTGGGTGGAGGTTGACCTGGTGCCGGACGCAGAAGTGGTCCCGGGTCAGCAGTACTTCCTCTTCCTGGAGTCATCTGCGCAGGGACCTGGCGGAAACTGGTCCGGTTCACAGTACGTGACGACGGCTGGGCCTTACCCGGACGGGGAGGCCTACTACTTCGTTCGCGAGTGGCTGGCGTATCAGGATAGCGCCATCCTCCGGCGTGACTACGCGTTCGAAATCTTCGTGGATTGACGCGCGAGCTCAGTACGGTCCCACGTAGAACCCCTGGAAGTAGCTGTTGACCTCCCCCCCATCCACGGACACCGCGTTGCTGCCATTCTGATTCACCGTCACCACGACGGAATCGCCAGCGGCCAGCTGGAGTAGCGCACTCCCACCGAACTGGACGCGGTCGGCCAGGCTCGGGTTCGTTGCATAGGAATGGGCGAGATGCCTCCTCGATGTGTCGTTGACGCGGATGGACAACGCGACCCGCGTCCCCAGCGGCACGTTCTCGAGCATGACGCTGGCATTGAGCTGATACTGACCCCTCACGGGTGGGGTGAAGGCGCCTGTGGTGATGTCGAAGGCACCGTTGGTGTCCTTGGTCTCTTCGTCGAACAGGACGGTCGCGTAGGTGTTCGCGGCGAGCACCTGACCCAGTGAGTAGGCGGAGAACAGAATGGCCCCCGGGACCAGACGACAGGCGCCTCCGCCCTCCAGGAGCTCCCCGACGCCGCAGAGGGTACCCGCGGTGTCGGGCGCCCCGCAGGTGTACTGGGGGCCGCTCACCTTCAGGACGTCGTTCTGGGTACACCCGGTCAGGTCGAGACTGAGGTTGCCGTTCGTGAGCACGAGTGGAGTTGACGTCGTCTGCACCTGTCCCGTGCCGGCAGAGCCTGGTTCCCCGGGCGCACCCTGGCAGTCGTCCACGTCGCAGTTGCCGCTCCCGTCGACGTCTTCGCTCGGGTCGCAGACGCCGTCGCCGTTGAGATCCCAGCAGGCCACGCCGTCCGTGCCCGAAGTGCCATTGACGCCGTGGCACACGAGACGTTCTGTCGTGATCTCGTCGGGGTCGAGAATGCCGTCCGCGTTGTTGTCGAGACCACTGGCGATCGTCTGGCCGCCAGCGGGGCACGATCCCCGAGTCCCGGTGAACTCACTGATCGAGACGAGGCTGGTTGCACCCATGCCCGTCTGGCCGTGGCAGACCAGTTCCGTGGAGTTGATCTCGTCGCGGTCGAGAGTGCCGTCGCCGTCCAGATCCACGCCCGAATCGAGGCGTTGCCCGCCTGCCGGGCAATCCTCGTTCGCTGGTTCATCGGCGACGTTGACCAGCGCCGAGCGGCCCGGCGTGCCGTTGGCGCCCGGCTCCCCGGGGGCCCCGTCGGCGCCCGGTTGCCCGGGGGCCCCGTCGGCGCCCGGTTCTCCCTGGGTGCCTGGTTCGCCCCGAGGTCCGGGGTCCCCTCGTGGACCCTCGGTGCAGCTGCAGACGAGAACGATGAGCGTGGTGACGATGAGCGCCTGGCGCATGGGATCCTTCTCCATATCGACGCTCTGGGGAGCGAGGCGCCGGAGGATACACGAGGAGACCCCCGCGTCGAGGCGTGAAGTGCAGACTCACGGGTCGTTGATGTGAGTCTGGTGGAAGTCGATGTTCCGTCGGGCGAGTCCCGGGCCCGCTACAGAGTCGACGGGAACTTCCCAGCGGCGAATTGCAGGAACAGGACCCGAAGCGTTGCCTGGAAGTAGGGGTCGTCCTCGGTGGCTGCGGCGAGCCAAGCGTCGACGTATCCGTCGAACTTCTCCTGGGTGGTCGCCACACCGGACAGTGCGAGGCTGCCGCGGAACGCGCTGTTGGCTGGGAATGACAGCCCCGATATCCCCCCGTGAGTGTCCACGTAGTCGCTCATGGCGAGCAGCGACTGCTCAGCCTCGGGGAGACCGAACCACGCGAAGTCGGCGGCGATCCTCCACGGCGCGCGCACCCCATCCCAGTCGAAGTCCGACGTGCATCCGGTGGAGATGTTGGCCCAGCCGCAAACCAATCCATCCCGCTGACCCTGGTAGACGGAGAACAGGTCGTAGGTGTCGCTTGCCAGCTGCAACCAGTGGTCGGCTTGATCGGGGAGGAAGTTGGCGAAGACACGGTAGTACGCAGGCGCGAAGTAGGACGGGTTGACCGTGTTGTTGTCGCTGCATCCGCCCCACGCATCGCCCGGTCGGAGAACGAGCAGGTCGCCGCAGGCTTCTGTCTCGAAGTCGCGGATCCTCGTGATGAGGTCTGTGGCTGCTGCTGCATATCCGCCCCAGCGAGCCTCGGCCTGAAGCAGCGCCATCGCCGCGTCGAGCTCGGCGTCCGTGGCGGCATTCTGTCCAGTGACCCCTCCACAAACGTCGGTCTGCCAGTGCATCAGACCGTTGTCGTCGAGATGCGCGAGGTAGTAGGCCCAGAGCTTGTCGAAGGTGTCGCGGTCGTCCATGTTGACCGCCGCGATCATTCCGTAGCCAATTCCCTCCGAAACGCAGCGCCCACCATCGGCGATGCACGCGCTGCCGTCACCGCAATCGCTGTAGAACTTCGTGTGCCAGGCTTGGTACTCGGTGTCGAGGCGTTCGTTGGCGGTGGGGCTCGTGAGCGCGTGCCACGTGCCCGTGCCCTGCTGCCCTCCAGTGGCGGGAGTTCCGGCGCCGCCTCCCGTTCCCCCGCCGGGGCCGCCTCCAGTGGTGGGGCCGCCGCCCTGAGCGCCTCCTGTTCCGGGGTCGGCGCCGCCGGTCGTTCCACCTCCCACCGGCGTCGTGCCACCCGTCGACGAGCCACCCGTGGCCTGGATCACCCCCCCCGTGGCCATTCCTCCCGTCGCGCCCGATGTCCCGCCGGTCGCCACCTGTCCCCCCGACGGCAGCGCGCCACCCGAGGACGCGCCTCCCAGTCCGCTGCCCCCCGACCCCAGCGAGCCGGTGGCTCCCGTGGATTGTGCCCCGAATCCCCCGGTCGAGACCGTGCTGCCGGCTCCGCGCATCGGCGCTGCCGGGCCGTCATCGCTCGAGCAAGCCGTGAAGGAACCGAAAGCAAGTAGTCCAACCGCGAGTGCTGTGTTCTGAGCCCGCATCGAGAAGCTCCCAAGAGTAGAAGTGACTGGGCCGCGACGGGGTTCGTCGGGTGCCGAAAGGGATTGCCGGCCAGCAGCACCGCCGACTCTTCCTATCCTAGCCCAGCCGCGCGAGGGAACGAGCGGTTTCCATCGCAGCAGAATCGTCGTCTGGCGAAGAAATTCCGCCCGGGTGCGGGACTGGGACCAGGCACGCTACAGTGAGCAACGCTGGCGTTCATCGCCAATGTGGCCCAGTGCCACTCGAGAGAATGCGGCATTTTCGGAGACCTTGCTGCTCACCCAAGGAGGGGTGAAGGCAGAGAATGTTCCACTGCATCTCTTCCCCTTCGGGAGCCGAGACGGCAGCAATGACGGAGCACGAACGGATGGTGGGGGGCTCGGAGGCTACGAGCACGTCTGGGTTGGAGACGAACCGGCGCGAGCGCCCTCCTTGACCCATCCCACGATATCGCGGAAGCGGTCGAAGAAGAGAAAGTGACCGGCGCCGGAGATCACTTCGAGGGAAGCATTGGGAACGGTGCTCGCCAGGGCACGGGCCATGTCGATGGGGACGCTCTCGTCCGAGTCACCGTGCCAGAAGCGCAGGCTCGTCTGGATCGCCGCCGGATCGAAACCCCACGGTCGCGCGAAGATGCAGGCATCGGAAGCGAAGCCATGCAGACCGGAACCATTGGCGTCCGTCCAGTTGGCAATGAGCATCTCCCGCACGTCGGGACGCAATAGGATGGAGCGGTCGCTCGGGCACTGAGCCACCACCCTGGCGTGTGCCCGCTCGGCGTGGTGTGGGTTGGCAGTGAGTGCGATCAGGGGCCTGAGCAGCCACGGCGTCCAGCGCGCGATACGAACCCCGAGGCGCCGCTCGGGGAAGAGGCGTCTCAGCGTTTCAGGTGTAAGGATCCCCATGCCGCTCACGATGGCGGCGCGTCGTACTCGCCTGGGCATCGCGTGGGCGCACACCAGCGCGTGCGGACCTCCGCCTGACAGCCCGACGACACCAAACGTTTCGAGTCCCAGGTGGTCGGCGAGGGCCGCCACGTCTTGGGGCCAGTCGAGAAGACGCCGTCGCGGCTGTCGTTCCGAACCTCCGTAACCAGGGCGATCCACAGTGATCCACCGCACCCCCTCGTAGACCTGCGGGTCCGGATGATGCAAGAGGCGTCCGCTGGGACTGCCATGAAAGAAGATCATCGGGTAGCCCGCGGGCTCTCCCCATTCTGCGTAGGCAAGTCGGCGTGCGTCGGAGAGGGTCATGGTGGTGTCGACACGTGGCTTCATGGGTCCCTCCGCTTCTACGGTGCCGATCACTTGCAGTGTCCAGAGCTGGGTTCCCGAGCGGGCGATCCCGCCGCCCGTCTCTACCGGGCCAAGCTACCGAACGGTGGCGAGCGTGTCGAGCGAGGACCGAGCCTCACCGCGGGGAGCAAGGGCCCGCGGGAGGCCGGGATGTCTCGCGCAATCGCTACGCTATCGGGCTACTGACCGCGTACCAGATGACCAGAACTTGACGATCCCGAACCCGTTGGTGCGGTCGAGTAGCGCTCCTACAATGAATCGAGTAGCCCTGTCGCCGCCGTGAGGAGTTCGCCGGCTTCCTCCGGTGTGAGACGCCCCGACGTCATGAGCGCTTGAGCGGCCGCAATGAAGGCCTCCAGCTGCCCCCGTGCCGCCGCGCCGTTGCCGCGCTCCATCGCTGCCGCCGCGCCATCGAGCTTGGCGACCAGGGAGTGCCCCTCGCCATTGTTCAGCGTCTCGTTGGTGACCAACCCCTGCACCTTGCTGGCGACGGCCTCGACAGTAGGCAGCTGGGAGTACTTCATGACGACGAAATCGATGTCGTGGGGACAGGGGTCGAAGCAGCCGTCGCCGGCCACGTAAACATTGAGGAGCCCGTCGACATGCACGGTCCACGGGAGCCAGTTGAGCCCCTCCGGCTGGATGGGTTCCACGAACCGCTCTGCTCCTCCTGCATCGAAGGAATAGAGGTAGACGGAGTAGTCGTGGCTCTCCGGGGGAGCGACACGGCAAAGGACATAGAGATTCCCAGCCCCGTCGAGTGCCGTCGCTTCAACGATGGTGGTTCCCAGGGGGTTGCCTTGGGCTAGCGACCACTTCGGTTGACCGCTGAGGTCGTCGAGGGCGACGACATGCAGTTGCCCGGACGAGGCGCCGGCGAGAACGACCTGACCGCCAACCCCATCGTGGTGAATGTCCGAAAATCCCTCGTAGGCGGCCGCCGCGACCGGGAGCTCGGTCGTCCACAAGACGCCTCCCGTGTCGTCCACGGTGCCGACGGAATAGCGAATCTCTTGGTAGACAGGGTGGTCGATGTGGCGTCCCGAGAGGCCTGTGAACTGGGGGCCAACAGCCGGTGAGTGACTTCTGGACAGTCACCTGTGTCATGATGAACCGCGTGTCTTCGGGCGTCGCGACGTTGATCATCGGGGGATGCCCGGGCGCGTCTCGCGAATGGCGGAACGTGTGACTCGCTGCCGTCGCGCTGTGCCCAGCCTGTACTCGTGTTCGATCGAGCGATACTCCGGTGACCCGAAGGTGATACTTGGCGGAGGCTGTCTTCAGCGAAGCGGTCGCTCGTGGTATCGGCCGCGGTAGTGGCTCTTCCGCAGTCGCTAGCCTTCGCGGTCTCATCGCGCGACGAACGGTCCCAGATGGGTCTCTGGCTCGGGTGCGCTGTCGGACTGCACGCTGCGCTACTGGGTATTGGCTGGCTGTGTCGCATGGGCGGTCCCGAGTGCTCGCTACCAAGTGTGGAGCCGAGCGAGATCGAGGTGGACGTCCTCGGAGCCCTGGCTCCGCCGACTCCCGAGAAAGACGAGCCTGGCGGCGGATCGCTGAACCCCGATGACGCGGAACCGGCCGTGGCGGGCGTCGAGCACCCGACCCGGGAGACGCGGATGGCCCCAGCGATCGTCGAGTCTCACCCGGAGCCAGACGATGCGGGACCTCCGACCCCTCTTGCCGAGATGGCCGAGACGCTCGAGGAGGTCGAGGAAACGGAGTCGATTACCGACGAATTCGTCACGCCGGACCAGGAGCTGGCTGATGATTTCCTCCTCCCGACCGACGTCAATCCACGCACGGCAAGGGTCAGCCTGATCAGGTCTCGACTTCCGAGTGAGCCGGCGGTGGGCGCCGCCACTCACGACTCGCGCGGCCGCTACCTCGGATACGGACCGGGCGCGGACGGTGGTCCCGGTGGTTCCGGCAAGGGGTGGCGGCAGGGACGACGTGACGACGAGCGCGCCCGGCGTCACCCCTTCGCCGGGAGTCCGTTCGGCGGACCCTCGGGAGCGTGGCGGGGCGAGATCTGCTTCGTTCCTCGCGGTACCACGAGCCTGAAGGCGGTCGGTTCCTGTCCGCGCGCGGGGGAGCTGCGTACGGACATCATCAACGTGTCGCCGCGCCAGTTCGACCAGGGGTTTCCCGGAGTAACGAACCGCTACGAGTACTTCGCGATCAAGTACACTGGCACCTTCACCGTACGCGTGCCGGGGAACTACCGCTTCCGCGTGCGCGCCGACGATGGAGCCATCTTGACCATCGACGGACAACGCACAGTCGACAACGACGGTGTGCACGAACCGATCAGTCGCAGCGGCCAGGTCTCTCTTGCCGCTGGCGATCACACATTTCGGCTCACGTACTTCCAGGGGCCACGCTACGACATCGCCTTGCAGGTGTGGGTCAAGCCGCCCAAGGGACGCGAGCGTCTGTTCCGACCCGTGATCTGACGCACCGCCGGATCAGCGGGGGCGTCATTCCGTGTCAGGGTGGTGAACGCTGCAGCCCGCGCTCCGCCTGGTTGGCTGCGGTCGACCGCAGTGCGGGCTGCGCACCTGGAGTCCAGCCGTGCGTTGGCGACGAGCAGCGCAGTGAGTGCGAGGAGTTCACCGTGGGCGGCGCCGTAGCGGCGCGATGTGCGCGACGTCGACCAGCGGCGGCTGGCACATCACGCTCCTACTGGATGAAATGAGAAACTGGAACTCGGATGGCGGGTCGCACCGAGGTGAGCCAGAGCGGAGGCTGAAGAGTCACTCACAGGTGGCCGGCACATCGTAGACGCACACAATCGATCCGGTCTCCACATCCAGCGTTGCTCCCCCGGCTCCCAAAGCGCCGTCCTCGACCACGATTTCGCACCTGTTGAAAGTGCCTGTCGCCGCGTCGTCCGTCTCGCAGAAGTTCCGGCAGTTGATAGGATTCCCAGCTCCGTCGAGATAGTCGTAGATCTCGTCGTCGTAGAGATATGTGGTGACTTCGCTCTCCTCCGTACCCGATGCCTTGCAGTTGTTGCCGCAGCCGGTAACGAACGAAACGAGCAGAAAGAGCAACGGGATGGAGAGGAAACGCATGGGTTGGGCCATACCAAATCGGTCGCCATGACGCCAACGATATGTGGCTCAGCGGTGGGAAGTTTGGTCGAGCCGGAAGATGAGCCTTGCGGGTCTTTCTTGCTGGTGATCCTGAGCTCAACCTATCCCCAGCGCTCACTTGTGTTGAGCTCGTCACCATGCGGGGCTCACCCAGGGCGAGAGCTTCGCTTCAACACAACCGAACAAGAAGATTGGTGAGCCTTGGGATACGCGCTGCGGATGGCGTGGCAGAGTCGCTCGAAGACGGTGTTGTCGTTCGGGAGGGGTCGCGGTGACGCGGAGTCGCGCGTTGAGGGATTGGACAGATCAACGGACAACAGAGTCGAGACTCAACTTTGGAGCACGTTTCGGCGACCCCTCGTGAGCGCCCAGCATTGGGTGTCAGAGCCACTCGGCAACGTAGTCAGCTGGGACGTGCGGGGTAGCTGGAAAGGTCGGCAACTCTCCGCCCAGCCCGGCAGCATCGCTCCTTGCATGAGCGCGAAACAGTGAAACACCGCGCGCCCGACCATTGGGCCGTGCCGCGGGGACGGCGGGTGCCCGGCTGTGGCGCGGGTGGTCGCATTGGCGCGGAATCGCCCATCGTCACCCCACGCCAGTGATCAAGGAGCCGAGGTTGATGCCTGTTGCACGCAGTCCCGGAGTCGATCGCTCTTGTCTGGATGTTGGACGAGCGATCGCTGGTCGAAGCGCCGCGCCAACCAAAATCCCAAGAGATGGTTGCGGCCGCGAACGGGTCGGTGCTATCCGTCCGCGCGTGGTGCTACCAGACAAGGGTGACGAGATCTGCCGTGTTGACGTCGACGGAACGCTGTGGCTGGTCCGCTTTGCAGAGGCGGACGATGAGCTGGCTAGCGTAGTGGCGTCCCAGGAAACCGACTCGCCACCAGCAGAGGCGAATGTCCACTGGGACCGGCGGCTCAAGGAATTCGACGAGGTCCCCGCAGAACTGCCGTTCAAGGTCAGAAACGCAGTCTACCGCTGGATGCGCCGCACGCTCCACTAGCGGCGTTCGTCGGGCCTGAGCCGTTGCGCCAAGCGGGCGACCAGCGTCTCAGTGGCGTTTCTCGCGGCCTGTGTCCTCCCACGCCAGCGACCGCGGGATGTCAGCAGACGTCGCCGGTTCCGTGCTCACACGATCATGGGACGAGAGCTCGGTGCCCTTCAATACGGGCTTTGGTCGACGTGCAGCTTGACCGCAATCGGGCCGGGGACGGCGGGAACCAGGACATGGTCTGAGATCCAGGTCGAGTCCTCCGAGTCGGTGTGTGCCACCCCCACACGCAGCACACCGCGGGCCGGCACCGTCGCCTGAAAGTATCCCCTGTCGTCCGTCTTCACACGGTTCGGGCCGACGAAAACCCATCGTGGAAAACGTACGGGTGCATCGACGTTCCTCGATTCCACGGTGCCGCTGATCTCCAATTGGACCTCGGGAGCCGAGAATGCACCGTCAAAGACGGTCACGAGGCCCCACTTGGCGTGCCGCATGGTCTCGGGTTGCAGTGGCTCATTTGGTGGGTCGAGTGCTGGCAGATCGTTGGTAGCAAAGACCAGCGCCTCGCTCACCCGACGCAGTATCGGGCACGTGCCCAAGCTCAACCTGCCGCGAGATGTGCCCGTATCGGCATCGAGCCAATCCAGGACTCCATCGCAGCCACAGAGCACGAGATTGGAGCCCCACTTCACCACTTCCAGATCTCGGTACCGGTGACATGCGATGGGCTTCGTGCGCCACCGTTCCTTCCCGGTCTTCACGTCGAGGGAAACGAGCGCCGTCGCAATCGACCATGGTGTTGGTTCACGCTGTTCCAGCAGGATGGAGTCGTCGACACGCACCAGCGATGTCCACTGGTCTTGTCCACGGGCAGCGGGGGTCGCGAACGTCGAGAGCTCGAGTCCGGTTGCTGTGTTCCAAACACTCAGGGACGTCCGACCAGCTGCTTCCCGGGCCTCGACGAGAAGCTCTCCATCGTCCGATATCACGAAGTTGGCGCCCTCGAAGGGACGTTGCCAGGAGCGAATCCCGGTCTTGGCATCGATGCCGACCAACTCGTGGTTTCGCCTCAGCACCAGAGTGGTCCCGCCGAGGACCGGGTTGGCGTCAGGGGGGTACTCCCCCTCCCAGCGCACGGCTCCAGTAGCCTGGTCGATGGCCACGATCTTGGACACGGATCCGTTCGTTCCAGGTGGTGTCTGCCGATGGTAGAGTTCGAGTCCCGCCGATGACCAGGAGTACTGGGTCCTACCCCGATACTCCTCATCCAGCGGTGTCTCCCACACTCGTTCCAATGTGTCCGGCGAGTAGGCGACGAGTCCCGCGTGCGAGCATGCGCGGTTGGCTGGCGGGGTGCCACCAAACGTTGTCAGCCACTTCTGGTCCGTCTCGCGTCCGACACAAGATGGCAGGTCCGAAGACGACAGCGTTGGCAACCTGACCGCCCGCGGGCCGCGAGGATACAAGATCACTGGTGCCATCTTGGTGGGAGCGAATGCAGCATTCCCCGTGGAGCACCAATGCCCCCCGAACTCCTCCTTCTCCAGAAACACCGTCCACCCGGGCAGGTACGGACGACCCTCGAGCGCTTCCGTCCTCAATGGCGCGCATGGGTTGGGATCAGCCGATGCAGATGAAGACGTGGACGCAATCAGTGGTGGTACGTCTGATGCGCTGGACACGGAATGTCGCTCGGGACTCTGGTGGTGACCAGCACAGCTACAGCCCAGCACCGCGACGGTCGACAGCGTCCCCGTCAGCGTTCTCCTTGGGCGTCCTCCCTGGCCATGACGCCGAGCCGAATGCATCGACTCAGTGTGCCAGGAGTTGACCCTGACAGCGGTGGAATTCGACGCTGTCCTGCAGTCTCGCAGCATCGGGTCGCGACACATTCGTCGGGACAGCTTCGCCTTGGGTACGAACCGCCCGCGCTTCCAGAGCGTGGCGTGTTTGGGCTGGACCAGGATGCCGCGCACGTCGCGTGGACGGAGTGTTGCGATCTTGCCACTCGAGGACACGTGACAAGGTGTCGTAACGGAATGGGACCGAAGCTGTTACCCACGTGGCACACGTGGGGTAGCATGCCACCATGACATCGCGAATCGTCGCGCTCGTGTGCGCGGTCGTGGTCGTGCTCCTGCCACGACACGCCGGAGCGGTCGACCTGGTGAATGCCGACACCCAGGCGTTTGTTCAGGACAATGGCGCGATCGACGTCATCTACGAACTGACCTTCCGGGACGCGGAAGGGCGTGCGGAGATCCGGCAGATCGGTGAGTTCTACGAACCCATCGCCTTCACGCACGCCTACCTTCAAACTGATGGATCACCGGTGCAGGTCTCGATGCAGAGTCGAGGCAACGGCTACTACCGGGCAGCATACGCCAGACCCCAGCCGCCAGGCACCTACACACTCGTGTTGCACTACCGAAGCGACCGACGGTTCGCCGATCCGACCACCTCACCGTCGGGAGACGAGTTGCTCACGGTCTGGTTCAACCCGGTGCGCTGGAGCATGCCGGTGGAGAAGTCGGTGGTGAAGCTCGTGCTGCCGCTGGCGCTCCCCGAAGGCCTCGCGCGTCCCGAGGACATCACACCCCAGATGGTCGACGAGCTCGGCTACGTCGAGGACTTGGCCACCGAGGCCGCGCAGGACCACGAAGCGCTTGTCTACACGGACTATCACGGTGAGCGGCGGCTGACCGTGTACGCCGAGCGCGTGAACCTTCCGACGGAGGGCACCCACCTCGTGAAGGCGTACATCCCGCGATCGGCGCTGCCGAATCTGTCTGCGAGCCCGATCACCCGCGATCCTACGACCGGCACTCCGCCATCCGGGCGCGACACGTCGGTCGATCTCGCGCGGTCTCGCGAGCCTCCAGGGCCACTCGGCCCCTGGGACGTGGCCCTGCGTCTGCTCCTGGTCCCGGTGCTGTTGTTCTTGGGCAATTCGCTCGTCCTGCTCGCCGACATGCTCACCTTCGGCTTGCCGCTGCTACTCATCGACACCGTAGCGAAGTCCAACCATTTCGCCACGGTGTTCGCGTTCGGTCGCGAGATCCCGATGGTCCACCCGACCCGGGGCGTCCTGCTCGGGTTCTCTGGCGTCATCAGTTTGGGTCGATTCGTCTGGCTCGTCGGGTCGAGCTTGGTGTGGGGCGTCTTGCGGATCCTGCGACTGCACCCGCTGCTAGACACGTGGATGAAGCAGCGCGTCCCCGAGTACGTGGCGCCTGAAATCACGGTATCCACGTTCCGCAAGCCCGGCTTCGTTCCCGAGTTGCCGGGCGAGGAAGTTGCGCTCGTGCTGAACCGTCCCGTGAAGGCGATCAACGTGCTGATTCTCAAGCTGCAGAGCCGCGGTGCGGTGCGGATTTTGAAACGCAACCCGCTGCAGGTCCAGGTGCTCGATGCTGAGCGAGCCGAGACGCCGCCAGAACGAGCACTGCTCGAGGCGCTGGGTCCACACGGGACGCTCTCGAGCGAGGGGGTCGACCGTGTGCTCGCCGCCCTGGCCGACTCATTGCGCCCGAAGATCTGGCGGGCCGACGTTCCCGCGACGGTTCACTCCTACCAACAGCGATCCGTGGCTGCGTGGGATCGCTTGCGTGAGGCTCCAGACCCTCAGCGCCGCGGTCTCTTCGACTCGAGTTGGGAGTCGCTGTACCTGCACGACAGCTTCTTCACCCACGTGGGGGAGACCGTTGGACACATCCCCAGCACCGAGGCCCCCGGATCGGCGTTGACGGCCCTCGCCGGCTCGCGCACGGAGCCGTCGCCTCTCGGCGGTTTGGTGCAAGTGCAGGAGATGGCGGAAGGCGTGGTGGGTAGCATCGAGCATCGCGTGGCCACCACCGTCGACCAGATCGAGGCGTTCTTCGGCTTCGACAACGGTGCAAGGCCCGCAGAGGGTGCGACGGGCTTCGACGCCATCGCGCACGCGGTGGGCTACGATGCGTGCCACTCGGCGTGCCACTCGGCGTGTCACTCGGCGTGCCACTCGGCGTGCCACTCGGCGTGCCACTCTGCGTGCCACTCGGCGTGCCACGACGCCTGCGCGTGTCACTCGGCGTGTCACTCGGCGTGTGTCTCTTCTTGCGCGGGGAGCTTCTGATGCAGCTCGCGAACCACACAGTGTCTGACTTTGACGCCTTCGTGGCCGCCACGCGGAATGCTGTCTTCGTGCGCGAGGTGGATCAGCTCTTGCTCATTCGGCCCGAGAAGACGCTCGGCGTCAACAGCACGGCAGCGGCTCTCCTGCAGGCCCTCTACGATCCCCGGTCAGCGAGCGCTGAGCACGCTCTTGCCCAGGTGGCTCGCCGATTCCGTGTTCCCATCGCTCGGGTCCGCGAGGACGCCGCGTCGCTGTTGGCCACGATCCGCTCGATGATGAACGATGATTTTGGCGACCGTCCGAACGTTCGCCGCGTCGACTTCGATCGCCAGCGGATCCGCTACCCGGTGCTGGCCGAGATTGCTCTCACCTACGGCTGCCAGAATCGGTGCTCGTTCTGCTACGCTGCGAGCCCGGCACGCGACGATCTCGGCCAGCAGATGACGACCGACGAAGTGCGGCGCGTGATGGACCGCATCTTCCACGAAGCTCACGTTCCGACGCTGAGCTTCACGGGCGGAGAAGCAACTCTCCGGCCCGATCTGGCGACTCTCGTCGAGCATGGCGCGAAGCTGGGCTTCCGCACCAACGTCATCACCAATGGAGTGCGTCTGGCCGACGAAGACCTCGTCGCCCGACTCGTGGGCAGTGGCCTGGCCTCTGCCCAGGTCTCGATCGAGGCGGACCACCCGGAGCTACACGACCACATCGTCGGTCGCCGTGGCGCCTTCGACGCTACGGTGAAGGGAATCGCCAACCTGCGCGCATCCGGCATCCACGTGCACACGAACACCACGCTGTGTCGGCAGAACCTCGACCGTGGAGGTGACGTCATCCGCTTCGTGGCGGAGACTCTCGGTCTGCAAACACTGTCCATGAACTTCCTCATCAGGACTGGGCTGGCCCTCACCGACGAGCAGCCCGTGACCTACGCCGAGATCGCGGCGCTCCTCCCCGATCTGGTCGAGCAAGCGCGCGACGTTGGTGTCAAGCTGGTGTGGTACTCCCCGTTGCCGTACTGCCTGCTCAACCCGGTCCTGATCGGGCAGGGGGCCAAGAGTTGCGCGTGCGTGAGTGGCATCGTGTCCGTGAGCCCCACCGGACAGCTTCTGCCCTGTTCGAGCTTCCAGCAGGGGCTCGGCTCGCTCCTCGAGCAAAGCTTCGAGGAGCTGTTCGAGAGCCCCGCTGCGCGCTACTGGAAGAATCGCGAGTACCATCCCCCACCTTGTCGGGACTGTTCGGACGTCGACGTGTGCGGCGGCGCGTGCCCACTGTACTGGGACGCGGTGGGTTCGTTCGCCGAGATCCCCATCGCGCGTCGCAGTGCCACGAACGAGGCGGACCAGTTGGCGAGCTGGCGCGAGACCCGCGCCAGAGGTCAGAGCTTCGGCGTGCCCCGGCCAAGGCACCTGCCCATCATGGGAGGGGTGTGATGGGAACGCTCAAGGACTTTCGTGACTACATCGCTGACAGGCAGGGCGTGGTCGAGGACGTCGAGCGTCGGCTCCTCGCCCTGCAGGAGAAGTACGAGTCATTCTTCCAGCAGGTCGCAGCGGTCCGTGAGGTCGAGCTTGGGCAGCTCAGCGTGCACGTTGCTGAGCGCCGCGGCACCCTGCCCGACGGTATGGATGACGCCCTTGACGCTGCGGTCGAGAAGGCCCGTCGTGATCTCGATGCCCAGCTGGTGCGCCACACCGCCGAGCACTCGAGCCTGGTGGTACAGGCCGAGAAGGCACGCGCCGAGGCGCTCGAGTACGAGGCACGCGCTCACCAGGAGAACGAGGATCTCGATGCCGAGGAAGAGCAACTCAAGGTGCGCAACGAGCAGCTGTACGGCGACATCGAAAGCTACGATGCTCAGATCAAGGAGCTCTCGACGGGGTTCGGGTTCCTGACGAGGCTGCCGGACTTGCGCCGCATCCAGGCCGAGCGTCGCCGCCTGCAGGGAGAGCAACTCGACGTCGTCGCACGCATCGAGTCGTTGCGCGCGCGCTGGGCGGAGCGCGCTCCAGAGGTGGAGCGGGTGGTAGCCGAGCGCGAGACGACATGGTCCGAGCTCATTGCGAAGGCGTCGAACATGCAGGCGCGCATCGAGTATCTCCAGCTGAACAGGGACCGCATCGTCGGAAGGACCGCGCTGGAGCGCGTGTTGTTCGAACGATTTCCCGAGCGCTCGCCCAAGGAAGGTGAACCGGCCAAGCCATGTCCGCGGTGCGGAATGCAGAACCCGGAGGCGAACTTCTTCTGTCACGTGTGCGCGACCCGGCTCGGGGCGGACCGCCCAGACTTCGATGGGAGTCTGCTCGAGATTGCCGAGCTCAACCACCACCACCGCCGGTTCGCCAGCGGTATGCAGGCTTGCCAGGAGCTCGTCGCTCTTGTCCGTGGTATCCGGTCGGGGCTGGAGTCGTTCTCGCTGAGCGTGGAGTCGATGATCACCACGCAGCGGATCCACCCCGTCAGCACCCTCCGTATCGACGTCCCGGCCGTCGCCGTCGAGCAGGGAGCTGCGTTCGACACGCTGCTCGAGCAGGTGAGTACGCCGGAGTCACTGCACCCCGTCGCGTTCATTCAGCTTGTCGGACACGCCACTGACGCGTTCAGCCAGGAATGCCTGCAGAACTACTTCGACGCGATGGGGGACGAGCTCTCACGCTGCGCCCGGAGTCAGTGGGGATGAAGCAGCTGTTCAGTGTGGCAGCGGTGGCGAGCGGCGCATTGCTCGGACTTCTCGGACTGCTCTTCCTGATTGGCTCTGCTGGCCAGCCTCGACGCCTCGCGGTGGCGGGGGTGGCGCTGGCCATGGGCGCGGGCCTCGTGTGGCTCGGAATGCGCGCGTCGCGTGCTGCGAGGCGAGTGAGCGCGGCGGTGATCGTGCCGGAGTTGGTCGTGCTGGCGCGCCACGGCTCGGGGGTCATCACCGAGGCGGACATCGTCGCCTCACTTGGAGAGCGCTCCCCGCGTGCTCTCGAGCTCCTCCACGAGATGCTCCGCCGCGGCGACTGCCGCCGGGACCGGCGCGACGGTGTGCCCGTCTACGTCTTCCCCGAGTTCGAGACCCGGATTCTCCTGCGTCGCTGTTCCTTCTGTGGTTTCGAGGTCCCTCTTGCTGGTGGCCCCAATATCGACACGTGCCCCCAGTGCGGTGGGACGTACGAGACGCGGGAAGGGGCGGTGGACGACGGCGGCGCGTACCGGATGGATTGAGAGCCTGGTGCGCCCGCTTCGGGAGGGGGCTTGACGATGGCTCACTCGACGCGCATGTGGGCCCGGACGAGGGGGGCGTGGCCCTGCAGGAACTCGTTGGTCCAGCCCCCATCGACGGGCGCACTGGGGGTCAGGAGGCAAGTGGAGTCGGGAGTGCAGTTGTCGAGCTTCCAGGCGGTCCAGGAGATGTCGCGGGCGTCCATCCAGGTGTGCCAAGCTTCGGCCTCGCTCTCGCACACTCGTCCGTCGAGGCCCCCGTCCGCGGCGGTGGCACCCCACTCGGTGACGAAGAGGGCAAGTCCAGCCGTGAGAGCCGCCTCCGCTTTGCTGCGGAGGGAAGCTCGGTGGGTGCAGGCGTAGAAGTGGAGCGTGTACATCAGGTTGCCCCCGGCGACCGGATCCGTGGCCGCGACGTCCACGTCCTGCGACCAGTTTGGAGTGCCGAGGACGATCACGTTGTTTGGGTCGTGCTCCCTGATCCGGGCGATCACCGCTTCGTGGTACGGCTTCAGCGTCTGGGACCACGCCACGGCTAGGGGCTCGTTGTACGGTTCCCAGATCAGGTTCGGATACTCGCCGTATTCCTCGGCGAGAGCCGAGAAGAACTCTTCTGCCTCGGACTGATAGTCCTCTGCGTGGTGGCTGTGCCAGTCGACGATGACATACACGCCGCTCTCCAGCGCGTTGTCGATGATCGTGCGTACCTGCCCCAGAGCGTGGTCGGGGTCTGCAAGATAGGCATCGCTGGCGTCCACTCCCATCGCGGCACGGATCACCTCGAGGCCCCAGCGGTCGCGCATCCACTCGAGCGCGGCGGCGCTCTCGGCATATCCGTTCCTTTCCCAGTTGAGCCACATGCTGCTCACCCCTTTGAGCTGCGCGGGGCTCCCGTCTGCGGCGCATAGCTTGCCGTCGACCACCTGCAGCTGCCCGTAGCGTTCGACCGCGGGAGCGAGCGAATCATACGGCACATTGCCCCCGCTGGCATCGAGCCCAGAAGTGCCGCCCGTACCCCCCGCACCCCCGGTTTCCACGCTGATGCGGGGACCATCGGTGCGAAACGCTACGTCGTCCAGGTAGAGATCCATCTCTGTCGCACTACCCACCTGGAACATCAGATAGATCAGGCGCGACGGGTCGAGGGACGGAAACGCATCGCCCCACCCGAGTTGGGTGAGCTCCGTGAAGTCAAAGGAATAGGTCTCCCAGTCTTCGTCCAGGACGAGGTCGGCGCCGAAATGGTCGTAGCATGCCGTGCAGACGCCCCCCCCCGGCTCGGTGTTGCCATCTGCCAGTCCGAAACGAACGACGCCGGTGCCGGCTCCCCAGCGAGCCCGGAACGTGATCCCCGTGTAGAGGGAACCGTCGTAGTCCGTGTAGGAGGAGGACTCCGCGTTGCCGTTCAGGATCCCGACGATACCACCGCCCCAGCTCGAGAAGCCGTCTCCCGTGACGTGCAGCATTCGGTTGTGCTCGGCACCATCCCGAACGTTGGCCAGCGTGATCAACTCGCCGGTGTCGGTGGTATCGTCGTAGCCGAACCAGGTGCCCTGTCGGCCATCGCGAGCGAGTAGATTCAGATCCTTGTCCTCGAAGTCGTCGATGACGGCATCCTCATCGGTCTGCCAGGAGCCAGTCGCGCCACCCGCAGCGCCGGCACCGTCCGATGCGGCGCCGCCCATCGACGGCATCAGATTCAGCGGCTCGTCCTCCCCACAGCCTGCCAGGCCCCCGCCAGCCAGGCAGGCGCCAAAGAAGGTGAACGACGAGATGATGCCCAGCACGCACCGGTGGAGGTTCATGCGAGCCAGTCGACCAGAGGCAGAGCGCGACGTCTTCTCGTTCGTGCCGTATCCTTCGCACGCTGCGAACTTCACGAAATTGAGGCGAACACAGCCATTGCGGTGGTCGTCGTCGGGCGCCGTGATCTGTCACTCGTGAACCGACGCTAGACGAGTTGAGCCGCGACTGGACCTCCTTGCTCTGACGCCCGCCGACGACTTTCCCCCCTGCATCATGAGCGACCGAGTCGCCCCGTTTCCCTCACCGCATGCAACCGATGCGGGCCGTGGCCACTACGAGGTGATCGTACCAGACGCTGCCGGCGCCACCAGATGTGATGTAGTTCTGAGGCCAAACGTGGTTGAGCTCGAGATTCGTGGTCGTCCGCGACTGGAAGTCGAGCGGGACGAGGGCAGTGTCGGCGGGCGGTGGATAGTCGGTGCATGACGGCGAATCGGCGCTCTCGGGGCAAAACTTGTCGCGCACCCAGTAGCCGACGGGCGCACTGTCAGTGTACTGAATGATGCTCTCGTCGTTCTTCCAGATCCCGAGTTCGGCACCCGCACCTGAATCCAGCTCCGTGTTCAGCTTCACGTGGAGCTCGATGCACATCCACTCGTCGTCGTCCACGCGGAAGCTCGCGTCGTGGACGAGGGAGTTGCCGTAGTAGGCGGTGTCGCCAGATGGCACCTCCATCCAGGAGTGCATGTTCATCCAGTAGCTGTAGGTATCGAGCCGAGGGTTCGAAATGGCGTTTTCGACGGGCTCGATGGCCACGCTGATCCGGTCATCACCAACGGGCCGGGTTCCCGCGCGCGGATTTGGCCAGCTCGTGGGGGGATTGTAGCCTCCAATCCACATCCCCGAGTGGTGCCACTCGGGACCGGCCTGATACTTGACGTAGTACCGCACGAACAGCTCGTCGTAGCCGGGGTCGAGTAGCTTGTAGAGATCGGTGGCGTTCGTTCCCGCGCCACTCGCCACCATCTCGAGACTCTGAGAGCCGCCAGTACTGGGTGCCACATCGCTCGAGATGGCCAACCCGGCGTCCTTGGCGTCCTCGTAGCGGGCTACGATGTCCGTGACC
>JBNLDK010000221.1:0-44854 GCA_050304295.1 Polyangiaceae bacterium | reverse complement strand
CCGCCGCTTCGCACCCCCACTCGCCCTCCCACCCGGTCATGACCGGGTGGGGCCCGCGGGCGGCGGGGCCCCGGGTCCCCCCTCCCCAATCGTAAAATGACCTCATAATGAGGTGCTCGAGAATCGCGCTCGGCCATTTAGTGTCCTGAGTGAGGAGTTCGTCTCATGGATTCCGCACCCCCTCAGCGAGTGAGGACTGCGAGATCCACGAGACCTCTGGGGCAGTCCACTCAAGACACGCTTTGCCCATTGATGTACCGAGGCGATTCAAGGGATGCAGGCCTCGAAGATGGTCGTTCCCTGGGCGGGACTGCGCACGTCGTTGCTCTGCGGCACCTCCACCGGTACTTGGAGACCGAA
The DNA here is from genome assembly GCA_050304295.1 of Polyangiaceae bacterium. Lineage (GTDB taxonomy): Bacteria > Myxococcota_A > Polyangia > Polyangiales > Polyangiaceae > JAFGBI01. Next base: position 44,494 of record JBNLDK010000221.1, on the reverse strand, counting down.
GCGGTCATAGAATGGCTGGCGATACCCCGCCACCCAGGAGTCGAAGCCAGCGTCACCGGGGTCGAGCACGCCCGCGCGCTGGAAGACCCGCAGGGCCACCGTCTCGCGACAGAAGTTGCAGAGACGGTCCTCTGAGCGGAGTGTGCAACTGGTCGCCGAACAGCTCCCGCCATCGTCGCGGGAGTAGTACTCGCCGTTGTCGTGCGTGCCGTTGATGAGACAGAGAAGCTCCGAGTGGTAGCCGTGCGCTGCGGTGCCGAAAGCGCCCACGAGCTGATCCACGTCGGGGTTGAACGCGGAGCCGTGGAGCAGGTGTGCCCAGGGCAACTCCGCGCAGACGTTGGTCCCAACAACGTTGGACGTACCATCCCAGCTCGCTGGCGGCGAATTGTCGTTCTCGAGATACTCATCGCGAATCAGCCCTATCGAGTGACTGAACTCGTGAGCGTGCCCCACCCCGAAGGCAGCGTTGATCCGACGCCCATCGTCGTCGGGGTGCACCAGACTGGTGGCCCGTCCGCTGACGGACGCTTCGCCGCGCGCGGGATCGTAGATCAGGAAAGCCGCGAGGGCATTGCGAGCCCGACTGAAGCTGGGGCCAGTGAAGTCGGTGGGGGCGTAGGGGTGCTCGTCGATCTTTGCCCACGCGAGCGCCGCCGTTTCCCCGGAGGAGGAGATGCTGCCCGTGTAGGCGAAGCTCGCGGAAGAGGCGACGTCGACCGGCACCAGGAAGGCGGTGCTTGGACTGGGGTCGCGAATGGTCGTCAGCGACTCCGCGGGAAGCGACCAGACGACGAACGCCTCGGGAAAGAGCGAGTACGGCTCGATCCCGAAGACCAGGTCGATCCAGACGTCCACGTCGCGCGCGAAATCCCCGAGCAGCTCGGACGTGTACCCCTCGGCGAACAGCAAGACGTGGACGCGCTCGGCAACGGGAACCGTCGCCACCGGCGCACCCGTGACCACATCGTCGAAGTCACCCGTGCCGAGCTCCTCGAGCACCCAGCTTCCCCCCGGGGTTGCCGCTACCTCGAGGGAGAGCGGACTCTCCCCGCTATCCAGCACCGCCGTGACCCCGTAGTAGTACGTCGTACCGTCCTCGAGCCCCTCGTGGACGTGGCCGCGCTCCACCCCCTCGATCCGCGTCGCAGTGCTCGTCGTTAGCCCGGGGCTGGTCGACCAGTACAGGTTGTAGCCGAGCGCCCCAGAAACCCGAGGCCACTCCAGCCCAACCGTCGTCCTGCCCACCACGGCCGACACGGTCACGTCGAGCGGGTCGACACCGCTCGTCCCACCGGTCCCGCCGCTCGGTGCGCCACCGGCAGTCGCTCCACCCGTGGGCACCACCCCACCGGCTCCGCCACCCCCACTCGGGGCGCCTCCACCCGTCCCTCCACCGAGACCACCGCCTCCGGTCGGACCGGCGGCTCCCGTGGGCTCACCCCCGCTGCCCTCGCCACCGGACCCCACGGGCTCCTGGTTCACGCACCTGCCAGCCACGCAATCCTGATTCGCCAGGCAGGCCACGTCACAGCCTCCGCAATGGCTGGCGGCCGTTTGCAGATCTGCACAGGCGAGTCCACACGGAGTCAATCCCTGGTCGCAAGTCTCCCCGCACTCGCCAAAGCTGCACCGCAGTCCGGCCGCGCATGGGCGGTCGCAGGCGCCGCAGAAGCCCGGATCGGAGTCGAGATCGACACAGGTCCCCCCGCAGCGAACCAGGGTGCCCGGACAGTCCAGATCGCCACCACCAGTGCCCGCGGTCGCGCCTGCTCCCGCACCACCGCCACCAGTTCCACCCGAGTCCCTCGTACGGTCGGACCCGCTATCCGACGAGCAGCCCACCGCCAACCCGGTGAACAGCAACCAGCCGCCGAGAAGCACCCCGCTCCAGTGACACACGCGCATGGCCCACCTTCCACCGAAACCAATACTTTTGTGATGGTCGAATCGAGCCGCACACCACAGGCAGCCAATCTGGCACGGTAAAAGGATTGGGACGACACTGTAGTGGGGTTAACGTCCTGGTGGATGTCGCCCCTCGTCGCCATCGACGTGCCCCTCGATACGGCGCCGGAGTACGCGGCGGCCGTCGTTGGCAGCTGCAGTGCGGCCCTCGGGGAGGGCGCGTGCCAGGCTGCCGGAGGTCCCGGATCGCTGGCCAGGGGGCTTCTCGAACCCACTCCGGGAAGCGACCCGCCCACTGGCGGTGCACCCACCACGACGGACGTGCAGTGGGTGGCGGTGGTGCGGTGGGACGACGTGAACTACCGCACCCTGCGGATCGAGCTCCGCCCTGGTGTGGAGCAACCGCCAGTGGAGACCCGCGTGGTGGCCTTCACCCCAGCGGACCCGCCGCGACAGCGGTGGGCATCCGCAGGACTGGTCGTCGCGGCCCTCGTGTCGCGACGCGAGACGGGGCCGCGTCCACCGCCAGTCGCCCCTCCCGCACCGGCGCCGCCACCGCCAACCGAACCTTCGCCTCCCCCCGAAGCGATGCCCCCCCCAGCGCCGGCTTTGCCCGTGCGGTCCCACCCCTGGGCCAGGGTGGACGTGGGCGCGTTGGCGGGGCCAGGCCTGGACCGCGGGCCAGCCCGACTGGGAGGACTGTTGCGGGTTGCCGTGATCCCCAGCTCGCTTCCGCTCGCACTGCACGTGGGCACCCGGTTGTCCGCCCGTGGCGGACAACCCAAGGTCCGCTGGGTCGCCGGCTCCTTGGGAGTCACGGTTCGTCTGAGCAGTTGGGAGGCCGCATGGACCGCCGAGCTGCGAGGCGAAGGGGTGATGGAGCAGGTGTGGATGGCAGCGGAAGACCCGTCTCGCCAGATCAGTGAGGTCGCCCGGCGGTGGCGCTTCGGCGGCCGTCTGGGCGGCGAATTTGCCTACGAATTCGCCCCACCAGCGGCCATTTTCGCCGGACTGGACGTGGCCGTGCTGCGCCCCGAGATCCTCGTTTCGATCAACGGCGAGGAGGCAGGGAATGATGACGCAGTGAGCGGGGCGGGCTCGGCGGGGTTCAGATTGAGCTTCTGACCCGCCGGTTAGGCTCTTTGTGCCTGTTGGTTCCACATCAACGCGACTGTTACGATCGAGATGAAGTCGGTCAGCGCAATGGCAGACAAGCCACAGCTCCGGGCGCTGCCTGGTGGACGCCCCAGCAGTGCTCCGCACAGTGACGAGGCCATCGTGGAGGGCATCGTCCGGGGAGAAGAGTGGGCGGCCGACGCGCTCTACGACCGGGTCCACACGGTGGTCGAGCGGACGCTTCGTCGCCTGCTCCGCGAGCAGTCCCCCGACTTGGAAGATCTGATGCAAACCTCTTTCGAGCGCATCATTCTGACCCTGGCTGGGCGGCGCTTCGCGGGCGCCTGCAGCCTGCCGACCTGGGCGTCATCCATCGCCAGCCACGTGGCCATCGACGCGCTGCGCGCGCGGGTTCGTGATCGGAAGCTGTTTCGGCGTGAGAGCCCGAGCTCGCCTGAACTCGCCGAGCTCGCCCCGTCCACGCCACCCGAGCGCCATCTGGAGGCCCGCTCCGAGGTCGAGCGCCTGCACGGGATCCTCGTCCGGATGAAGCCCGACCAGGCGCGCGCCCTGGTTCTGCATGATGTTCTCGGCCACGATCTTTCCGAGATCGCAGTCCTGACCGGAGTGACCGTCGCCGCCGCACAGTCTCGGCTCGTTCGCGGTCGCAAGGAGCTCTTGCGACGCGTGGGCGGGGGAGGAGCGAACCAGGCAGGGAGGAGGGACTCGTGACTCAGGATGATGCCAAGCTGGTCCGCCAAGTGCTCGCCCCGCTACGCGAGCGCCCCCTGCCGGTCACCGACGCGGAGCACCTCGACTCCCGCCGGGAGCAGCTCCTGCCGGCGCTGCGAGATGCCGTGCGCAAGGTCCCCGTGCGTCGCACCGAGCGACGCTGGCGCACCATCGTCGCCATCGCCCTCCCGGCAGCCGCCGCCGGTGCGCTGGTCGTGGGCGCCGCGGGCGTCCATTGGCAAGCCTCCGCGGAACCGATATCGGAGCTCCAGACCGAAGCGACCCTGCGCGTCTCCGCTTCCGCGGGCGAGGTCACGTACCGTGCCGACGACTCCACGCGCACGCTCGCCGTGGGCCATGTTGCCGACTTCCCCGCGCGGGGACGGCTCGCCACCGGCACGGGCGCCGAAGCGCGCATCGAAGCGCAGGGGCTCGAAGTCACACTCCGGGAGCACACGGAGGTCGGGGTGCCAGACGAAGGCTTGCGCAGTCTCCGCATCGCCCAGGGCGGCGTCCGCTGTGTTGTGCCTCCACTCGGTCCCAACCGGCAGTTCTCCGTGATCACGCCGGACGCCACCGTGGTCGTGCACGGGACGGTGTTCAGTGTCAGCTTCGACGCGGAGACGAAGCAGAGCTGCGTCTCCGTCGAGGAGGGAGTCGTGTCCGTTCGCCACGCGGCTGGCAAGACCTGGCTCGAAGCCGGCGATAGCTGGGGCTGTGCGACCACCGCGCCCGCGGCCGATGAGCCACCACCCACCGCACCACGGTCGACACCTCCAGCACGGCCGGGCACGTTGGGTCAGGAGAATGCGCTGTTCGAGAGCGCCCTCGCCGCCAAGGTTCAAGGCAACCCAGACGCTGCTCGCGCCAAGCTCCAAGAGCTACTCCAGAAGTATCCCCAGTCGCCGCTCGCGCCCGAAGCGCGCGCCATGCTGAACAGCCTGCAGGGCCAGTAGCCCCCCGATGTTCAGTACAGCAGCACCTCGGTTTCGCAGCCGAAGATGAGCGTCACTTCGCTGCCCCGATGGCTCCGGACGCGCTCGCAGCTTTGCGGGCAGAGCTCGATGCGACTGCCCCCGTCGATGTAGTGCCACCCCTCCAGGCAGTCCTCGGAGTCATTGCGCAGGAACAGCTTCTGCGCCTCGTCCCCCGGCGACCAGACCACGTTGACGGCAGCCGGATCGATGTACTGGTCGTGACCCGGCTGGGGCAGCGGATAGTCGCAGGGGAGGATCTGTCCCGTGATCTGGGCCAGCGCCGCCCCCAGCGCCGCAGAGAAATCGGGTTCATCGACCATATCGAAATGACAGAAGGTCGGCCCGGCATGAGAGCACAGCTCCTTCGCCGTCCCACCGGCAGACGCGGCGCGCGAGAGCCATGTTCGCGCATCCTCGCCCTCCTCGTCCGTCTGCTCGCTCCCCGGCGCGCCAATGATGAAGGTGCTAATCCCCGCGTGGCGCGCCTCGTGGATCTCGTCGATGATGGGTCCCTCGGAGACAGGAACGAAGCTTCGTCCCGATAGCCAGCCCATGCATCCGAGAGACAGGTTCGGTTGCCCATCGGTGATCAGCAGCAGGTACCGGTTCTCGAACGGCGCACGGCGCTCGAGCTCCTCCCGCGCGACCAGGTAGGCGTCGTGGGTCGGCGTGCCCTCACCAACGTTGGCGTAACGCAGCGCCTCTTCGAGCGCGAAGCGTTGTTCGGACCGGTCCGAACCGAGCGGGGCAATGGGCACCATGTCCTCGACATCGACACATTCCGTGACGGGGCGGGGCTCGAGTCCAGCTTCCGTGCGCTGGTTGGGGAAGAGCAGCATGCCCACCTCGGTGGTGGGCGGCAGCTCCGCCATGGTCACCCGGAGCGCGTCTTGGGTCACGGTCCAGCGAGAGCCCCCGCCGGACGCCGACTCCAGCATCGAACGACTGACATCGACCACCAGCATCAGAGACGCGGGCAGCGGCTCCGACCGCGACTCCCAGGTCGCGCAGGCCCCATCGATGAGCGCAGGCACACCGCCGTCCGGCAAGTCCACGACGCCCCCATCATAGGTTGGTAACCCACCATCGATGGAGCTCGCATCCTGCGGGACGCAGCGGCGCTGATCGCTACAGACGAGTCCCTCGCCGCACGGTGTGCCGGGCAGCTCGCACTCCTGCAGCAGGTCCACTCGAGTCTCCGCCGCACACGAAGACGCGAAAGACCCGATCACCAGGGCGATGGCGGGACCGGCCAGCACTGACCACCAGCTCTGGCCGCCGGTCCGTCGGCCCGCGCCGGAGGGGACAGCGCCGAGCTTTCGGGCGAGCCAGTGATGCAGCGAGCAACGGCGCATGGGTCTTCTAGTCTAGTCGCCGCATCGCTCCCTTGCAGGCAGGAGTGCGGAACTCGAAGGCGCCTCGATGAAATCCATGGGATCGGGGCCCCTGCGGTCGTCACGGTCGGGCGGGGCCTTCCGTCCCGACCTTAGTGGCCCGGCGCGCCAGCGCCCCGGGACCGATCCCAAGCCGCAGGGGGAGCCGAACGACGTCTCCGGGACGACCGCACGACAGGACTGTGCCGTCCCGGTCGCGGAGTTCGTGAACCGAAGCGCGCTCGCAGCGCAGCCCCCGATCGCGAAACTCGAGGCGCGCACCGCGCTCCAGGGGATTGCAGAGCTCCAACTCGACGTCCTCATCCGCGGCGCGCACCGTCCCGACCAGGACGGCCTCGCCGGCCCCCGGCGAGCCGCCGTCCGGTAGATAGGTGTCGCCGGAGTTCTCGCTGCCACCGAGGAAGTGGGTCGAGAAGCCTCGCTTGCTGCTCCGCCCCAGCTCGGCAGTCAGCGCTGGGAGTCGCGCTCGCCACGCAGACTCGTCACCCGTGGCCAGGATATCGAGCGCCTCGCGGTACACGTCCACAACGGTACCAACGTAGTGGACAGAGCGGGTACGGCCCTCGATCTTGAGCGCGCGAACCCCGCTTTTTGCCAGTCGATCGAGCAGCGGCAGCGCACAGAGGTCACGCGAATCGAAGAAGTAGGTGCCGCGCTCGTCCTGCTCGAGGTGGTGCTCGCGGTCCGGAAAGCGCGCCTCCGCGATCGTTCGATCCAGATACGGCCAGCGGCAGGGCTGGGCACAGGTGCCATGCCGCGGGTCGCGCTGTTCTCCAACCCAGTACAGCGACAAGAAGCATCGCCCAGAAGTGGCAACGCACATGGCGCCATGGGCGAACACCTCGAGCTCGGTCGGCGACCGGCGCGCCAGCGCGGTCAGGCGCTCCAGCGACAGCTCGCGCGCGAGCACGATCCGCTCGACGCCGCGCTCGTTCCAGTCGGCCAGGGCCTCGCGGTTGATCACGCTCGCCTGCGTTGACAGGTGCAAGCGAAGCGCGGGAGCGACCCTTCGCGCCAGACGGAGCACACCGGCATCGCCGACCACGACACCGTCGGGATGGAGCCGGACCAGTCGCCGCAGAGCGTCCTCGATGTCGGAAAGCTCCTCGTCGAAGGGCTGCACGTTGACCGCCACGTAGAGCCGCTTGCCCCGATCGTGAGCGTAGTCGATCGCCCACTTCAGCTCGTCATCGTCGAAGTTGCCAGCGTGAGCCCGCAGGCTGTGCCGCTTCATGCCGACGTAGACCGCATCCGCACCGAAGTGCAGAGCCGCGCGGAGCTTGGCAGCATTCCCCGCCGGAGCCACGAGTTCGGGGATGGGACTCAGCGACGACACTGCGCGTTCACCTCGGTCAGATCGAAGTGGTAGCGCGCCGTGTATGGCGCGCTACGCACGGCCCAGGCTCGCTCGGCCGCCGCCCGTTCGCAGTCACCGCGACGCGCCGCCACCTGCGCTCGCAGGTGGTGGGCCTCGGCAACCCAGGGCTCGCGCTCGAGAACGCGAGCCGCGTGACGGTCGGCACCCCCGAAATCTCCCTGCACGAACCGCGCCTCGGCGAGCGCCAGCAGGGTGGGGATGGAATCCGGGTCCAGCTCCAACGCCGCCCGGAGGTGAGTCTCGGCAACCCCGGGCTCCTGCGCCTCCAGCTGCATCAGTCCGAGATTGTAGTGGACCAGCGCTGCCGAGAAGTGCGCGTCTCGCAGCTCCGTCAAGAGCGCCATGGCTTCGGGGGCGCGCCCCTGGGCCCGCAGGAGCAAGGCCAGATTGAGCCCCACGCGAAAATCTCCTGGCTCCAGCCGCGCGGCGCGCTGCAGGATGGGCTCGGCAGCCGCCGCGTGCCCGAGGGTGGCCAGCTGGGTCCCCGCCTCGAAGAGCTTGTCAACATCGTGTGGGTAGCGCTCGGCAAGCGCCAGATAGTACCCGAGCATGGTCGCCTGCTGGGCGGCAAACAGCCGCAGTTTCTTCCCCTCGGGAAAGCGCGCCCGCGCCCGCTGGAGCTTCCCCGCGAGCACGAGCCCCTGCGCCTCGTGCGCCTGCTCGATCCGGTGACGGGTGGACACCGAACCGCCCACCACGTAGTCGAGCACTGGCTCCCGCGGCGCGAGCAGAAGGCGCGGAGCCATGGCGCGACCCCGCGCATGAGCCGTCGTGTAGGGCACCAGTGGGTGATCGTCCGTCTGGATCGGGTACCCCGTGGTCCACTCGGTCAGCGCGGCGGGTCCCGCCACGAAGGCGTCCAAGATCTCGGCCGGATCGTCGAGACCCCACGTCTGCAGATCCTGCTCCACCGCTCCGACGAGTCGTGCTTCGAGGCGGCGGAGATCGATCCGAATGCCCCCGGCGTTGGAGCCAACGAGCTTGGCATAGGCCACCTGTCCGTAGGTCTCGAACCCCGCGTTGACCCACAGAGTCATGTCGGGAAACGCCACCTGGAAGGTGCGCACGATGATCTTGAACTCGCCCTCGGAGAGGCCGTGAAGCGGCAGCCACTGCACCAGGATTCCATCGGGGCTCAGGCGAGCACGCACCAGCTCGTAGAACTCCCGGGTGTACAGGATCCACGAGTCGACGGCCTTCGGGTGGGTCGAGTCGACGATCGCGAGATCGTACCGGGCATTCGCGTTGAGCAGGAACTGCCGACCGTCGTCGATGTGGAGGTGCAGTGCTGGGTGGTCGAGCACGCCGTTGTTCAGGTCGGCGAAGTGGCGCGCACCGCGCTGAACCGCCTCCGAGAGATCGACCACGTCCAGGCGCTCGAGGGGATGGGTCAGCGCCGCCCCCGCAGCCACTCCGGCGCCGAGACAGATCATCACGGCTTGCCGGGGACGCGGGTGCAGCAGGGGACCCAGGTGGCCAAGGAGCTTGAAGCTCTGATCGTGGACGAGCCGAGTCGTCACCTCGTTGACGGCGTTGATGACGAGTTGCCGCTCGCCATTGATCTCGTTGCGGACAACAGAAATGGTCCCGGTTCGAGCCTCCTCGTAGTGGAGCAGCTCGACGTGTCGCGCCCCCATCGCCTGCAGCAGCATGCGGCGAGGGAGTTCCGTGGGCATCGCCGCCGCGACAACGCCAACGGCAAGCAGCGGGGCGAACGCCAGCGGAGTCGTCCAGCGCCAGGCGCGCGCATCGCTGGACAACAGGACGACGGCACCAGCCCCCCCCGCGAGCAGCAGCGCCAAGACCAGAAAGGCGTCCTGGATCCCGGCCAGAGGGATCAGGACGGAGGCGCCAGCGAGCGCGCCAGCAGTCGCGCCGAGGCCGTTGACGAGCCCCACGATGCCCACCCGACGCCCAGGGTCCGTGGCCCCACCCGCCAAAACGCTGCAGGCGGTGGGGAATGTCGCGCCCGACAGTAGCGAGGGCAGAAACACGAGCAACGGGGTGTACGCCAGCTCCCGGTACAGTTCGATCCAGGGAGACGTCGCCAGCTCGCCCGTGGCGTCGAGGCCCAGCGGGTCGCGACCCGCCACGATGACGACGTTTGCCGCCATCCAGAACGAACCGAGCAACACCACGGCAAAGAGCGCGAGCAGCGACGCCAACAGCCGCGACTGGTCGAGCCCGCTGAGCAGTCGATGTGCGAGCCCTCCTGCGGCCAGACCGAGCAGCGCCAGCGCCAGCAGCGAGGCGAACGCGTACGTGTCGTGCCCAAACACGAAGGTGAGGATGCGAGCCCACAGCACCTCCGCCGCGAGCATCGCAAACCCACCGAGGGCCGCGGCGACGAGCGCACCGCTCGCGCCACGTGGGGACACGGGGGCCCTCGCAGCCTCCGCCGTGGCGACACCGACCGCGCCGCGCGCGCGCCCGACCGCGGCGGCAGCGAGCGCGGCAACGACACTGGCCAGCGCTGCGCCCCGCGACCAGGCGCTGACTCCGAAAGTGGCGATCCCCCAGAAGCCGGTCAACCACGCCCCGAGCGCGGCCCCGGCAGTGTTTGCACCGTAGGCCACACTGACGCGGAGCCGGACCTCGGCGTCCGTCGTCAACGCCTGCATGACCAGTGGGAACGTCGCGCCCATCGCGAGGCAGGGCAACGTGACCAGGACGAGGCCCATCCCGACACGCAGCGCCCATGGCAGCCCGGCGAGGCCCGTCAACAAGACGGGAACCGCCAGCGCATACGCGGCCAGCCCCAGCTCCAGCCACGCGTAGGTGCGGAGAGGTGAACGGACCCGTGCCGCCAGGACTCCACCCCACCACGCGCCCCCCGCGATCCCCAGCATGAACCCCGCGAGGACGAGAGCGACCGCATCGGAGGAGTTGCCGAGCGGCACCACCAGGGCTCGGGTCCAGCAGATCTCGTAGGCCAGCGCCGCCCCACCAGAGAGCATCACGGCAAGCCAAACGACAGCAACAGTGAGGCGAGACGCCATCGGTCGAGGCCCACTATACGCGCCCCGCGTTCTCCACGAGCGACTCCGGAATCACCGCCCTGCGGCCCCTCCTCCTCCGAGACAGAAGCTTCCTTCGGGGATCGCGCCCCATGCTCGACGACACCACCAGCACCCAGCGTCCCATCCTGATCCGAAGCCCGATCGGCCGGTCTATCAAATCTATCCAGCGTGGAATAATGGCGTCCCACACCCTTCTGCTGGGGGCTGCCGGCAGGACCACCCGGCGTTAATCGATTGACCTTCTGGCCGACCCAGATTCAGGCGTTGCGCGATGTGGGGGGCTTACCGTATTCCCGACCCGATTGACCCGGCCCCAGGCCGGGCCCAAAAGCAATGCCTCTCATTTTCATGTTCCCCGGGCAGAGTTCTCGCTACCCGGAGATGATCGACAGAATCGTCGATGCCTGGCCAGACGCGGCCGCAATCGTCGAGCAAGCCTCCGAGACACTCGGGAGGGATCTGCGCGCGCGCTACGTCGACGACAGCTCTTTCGAGAGCAACCGCGATGTTCAGGTCGGGGTGTTTCTAACGTCCCACCTGCACCTCCGAGCGCTGGAGGCTGCGGGCGTGCAGGCCACCGCTTCGCTCGGGCTGAGTCTCGGGGAGTACAACCACCTCGTTCACATCGGGGCGCTGGACTTCCGGGCAGCGCTGCAGCTCGTCGACGCCCGCGGGCGAGTCTATGACGAGGGGCCCGAGGGGATGATGGCGTGCATCCAACCGGCGAGCGAAGAAGACCTGGACCCATTGCTCGGTCAGGCACGGGGTCGCGGCGCCATCAGCATCGCGAACTTCAACTCGCCCAGCCAGCAGGTCATCGCTGGCGAGCGAGCCGCTGTCGAAGCGATGATGGAGCTGTGCGAAGACGAGCTCTTCGTGCAGCCGATCGTCATCGAGAAGCGCATTCCCATGCACACCGAGGTTTTTCGCCCGGTGGCGACGGCTCTGCGCCCCCACCTGCAGCAAGCACCGTGGCGAACGCCAGAGAAGCCGTATCTGCCCAACGTCACGGCAGAGCTCCTCGCCGAACCTCGCCCCGAGGACTTCGTGGAGCTGCTGGCGCGGCACGTCTACAGCCCCGTGCGATGGCGGCAGTCGATCGACCTTCTGACTCGGCAGCACCCGGATGCGGTGTTCCTCGAGGTCGGCCCTCGCGGAGTGCTTTTCAACCTGCTGCAGAAGCGTTGGCACGCCAACCGCAAGTACAAGTCGGATTCACCCGAGAACCTCGCGAGCCACCTCGGTTCGCTGGGAGGAGAGCTCGGCGCCGCCCCCTGACCCGCAGGCCCTCACATATAGCGCTGCCGTCTCTGGCTGCGCCCCACACAATGTCCCCCGAAGAACTCGCCCCGCTGCTCAAGAAGCTGCGCAAACGCCCACTCCACGACGCGTCGCAGGCGCATCCGCTCGACTATGGGAAGGACGCGCTGGAGCGGATCTTGCCCCATCGCGATCCCTTTCTACTCCTCGACGGCCTCGACTCCTTGAACCTGGAGGAGCGTACCATCCGGGGCCGCCGCGAGCTGCGCCGCGAAGACCCGGTGTTTGCCGGACACTTCCCGGGAACGCCCGTGTACCCCGGTGTTCTGCAGGTGGAGATGACTGGACAGCTCGGCCTGTGTCTCGCTCACTTTCTGACCCAGCAGACGCGGGAAATCACCACCGATGCCACCCCGGCAGAGGTGCGCGCGCTGCGGGTCCACTACGCGCAATACCAACTTCCGGTCGTCCCAGGCGATCTCGTCGAGATCCACGCCGCCATCCTGGACGAGGATGGCATGACGGCCACCTGCGCCGGTCAGATCGTCAAGGCCGGCCAAGTGGCGTCGTTCGCAGTTCAGGAGGTCTACTTTGTCGAATAAGCGCATCGCCATTTCCGGCATGGCCATCAACACGCCGCTCGCGGATACGCTGGACGGCTTCCTGGAGGCGCTGCTCGCCGGAAGGTCTGCCCTGTCCAACTGGCACAAGTTCGACGTCTCCCATATCTACAGCAAGGTTGGCGCCGACCTCAGCAGCTATGACACCAAGAAGAAGCTAGCCAGTTTCGAGGGAAATCTGCCGCCAGACATGTTCAAGCGGCTTCGCAAGCTGGTGTCGCGGGCTCCGTGGTCCACGAAGCTCAGTCTGCTGCTCGCTGCCGACGCCTGGGTCAACGCCAAGCTCGTAGGCCAGGAGGTCAACCTGGACAACACGGGCGTGATCGTGGCCGGCCACAACATCAACAGCAACTACTCGGACGAGAACCGCGACCAGTTCCGGGAAGAACCCGACTTCGTCGACGGCTGGCTCGCGCTCCATGCCCTCGACACCGACCATGCCGCCAGCGTCTCGGAGCTAGTCGGGGCCCGCGGCCCCCTGTCCACCATGGGCGCGGCCTGCGCGAGCGGCAACATCGCGCTCCGCTACGCGATCGACGAGATCCGCCATCACGGCTACGAGCGGTTCCTCATCGTCGGAGCCGTGCTCGACATGTCGCCGATGGATCTGCACGCCATGGCGCTACTCGGCGCCATTTCCTACGAGAACTTCCACGACGAACCGACGCGAGCGAGCCGTCCCTTCGACATGCGCCGCGAAGGCTTCGTCCCCGCACACGGCGGAGCCGTGCTGGTGGTCGAGGACATGGACGTGGCGAAGAAGCGGGGCGCGAGAATCCACGCTGAAGCGCTCGGCTCCGAGGCCAACGCCGACGCCAATCATCTGCCCAATCCGTCGGAGGAAGGGCAGACGCGACTCATGCGACGGCTCCTGGACCAGACCGGTGTCAGCCCCGAGGAGGTGGACTACATCAACATGCACGCCACCTCGACGCCGCTTGGAGACCTGACCGAGTCGAAGTCGATTCGCAACGTCTTTGGCGATCACACCAAGAAGCTCAAGGTCAACGCGACCAAGTCACTGCTCGGCCACACCTGCTGGGCCGCGGCCACGGTCGAGACCGTCGCCTCGATCTTGCAGATGAACTCCGGCAAGCTCCACCCGTCGATCAATATCGAGGAGCTGGACCCGGATATCGGTCTCGACGTCTGCCGTGGAGACTCGGCAGTCGAACACCCGGTCCGTTGCTTTCTGAAGAACTCTTTCGGCTTTGGCGGGATCAACTGTGTGAGCCTGTTCAAGAAGTACGAAGATTGAGCGAGGACAAAAGATAGATGACCTTTCTGGTTACCGGTGGCTCCCGTGGCATCGGCCGCGGCGTCGTGCTCGACGTTGCGAAGGCCGGCCACGATGTCGCGTTCACGTATGTCTCTCGACCCGAGCTCGCGGAACAGGTCGTCGCCGAGGCAGCCCAAATCGCGCCCGAGCGCAAAGTCAAGGCCTACCAGCTGAACGTCTCCGACTCGGCGGCGGTGGAGGATGTCGTCGATCAGATCGGCAACGACTTCGAAACGCTGGACGTGGTCGTCAATAACGCGGGGATAAACCGCCCCGGGCTCGCCATGGCGATGTCGGACGAGGACTGGCGCGACGTCATCGACACCAACCTGAGCGGTGCCTTCTACATCGTCCGCGCGACGCTCCCTCTGTTCCTCTCCAACAAGGGGGGACTCTACGTCCACGTCTCCAGCATCGCGACCTACGGCATTTCGGGCCAGCTCAGCTACTGCGCCAGCAAAGCCGGTCTCCTCGGGCTCTCAGCTGGGATCGCCAAGGAGTACGGGAGCAAGAAGGTCCGCAGCAACGTCCTGATGCTGGGGCTCTTCGATAGCGACATGGTGCGCGAGGGACTGAGCGAGTCGAACCGCAAGTTCTGGCTGCAGTACTGCCCCGCGGGCCGTTTCGGCGATATCCGGGAGGTCTCTGGCGCGTGCCTCTACCTCGCGTCGGACACGGCCGGGTTCGTCACCGGTCAGGTCATCACGCTCACGGGCGGCCTCGAGCACGCGCCATGAGCGCCCAACTCGGCATCGAGAAGATTCGAGTCTATCCCTCTAGCCTGAGTCTCGATCTTCACGACCTCTGCACCGCCCGCAACATGGATGCGGACAAGGTCGTCGCTGACCTGATGATCCAGGAGCGCAGCCTCAATCCGCCCTGGGAGGACGCGGTAACCATGGCGGTCAACGCGGCCGCGCCACTGCTGACACCGGAGGATCGTCAGTCGATCGGCCTCCTGCTCGTCGGCACCGAGAGCAGCGTCGACCAGGAGAAGAGCATGAGCTCCTGGATCCACGATTTTCTCGGTCTGCCCAGCGACTGCATGAACCTGGAGATCAAGAGCGCCTGCTTCGCGGCCACCGGCGCTCTGCAGCTGGCCCTCAGCTGGTTGGAGTCGGGAGCCGCGCGTGGTCGCAAGGTGCTGTTGATCAGCACCGATCAGACAACGATGCACATCGGCAAGCCCTGGGAACCAGTGGGCGGAGCCAGCGCCGTCGCCTTGCTGATCTCCGATCAGCCACGAGTCATTGCCTACGAACGGGACCAGCTAGGGACTCACGCCGAGGAAGTGTCGGACGTGATCCGACCGACGATGCGGGTGGAAACCGGCAACAGCGAGACGAGCCTGTTCTCCTACCTGGTCGGCGTCGAGGGCGCGTACCGCAACTTCATCGAGAACGTTGGAGAGATCGACTTCGAGAACTACTTCAAGCGCGTCATCTATCACGTGCCCTTCAGTGGCATCACCTTCCGCGCTCACAAGACGATCATTCGCGAGTTCACCAACACCCCCACCAAGCTCGCCAAGCAGAGCTTCGCCCGGATGACCGCACCTGCGCTGGTCTACAACAAGCGCATGGGTACGAGCTACGGGGCGAGCACGTTCATCGCGCTCAACGGGCTCCTGGACACCGACGAAGAGGTGCATGCCGGGGACCGGTTGGGGATCTTCGCCTACGGCTCGGGGTCCTGCGCCCAGTTCTACACTGCAACCGTCTTGCCCGGTGCGCGCGAGGTGACGCTCGCCTCGGACGTGGCTCGGCAGCTCGACGCCCGGCGACCAGTCACCGTGGCCGAGTACGAGCGGCTGGAGCGCGAGCGCAACGGGAGCATCGCGGTCCCCGAGTTCACTCCCACCTGGGACATCCTCGGAGACCACTACGACCGGGCCTATGCGGGTCAACATCGACTCGTCCTGAAGCAGGTGCACGAGTACTACCGCACCTACGACTGGAGCTAGGTCAGCGATGGAAGCTCGCCGGATCGCCGTCCCCGCGACGCTGGGACAGCAGCAAGTGGAAAGCCTCGCGGCGGACCTTGCGGGTGCCGTCGCCGACCCGCAGGTGGCCACCATCGTCCTGGAGGGCACGGACGAGGCCTTCTGCCGTGGCCTCGACGCAGATGCGCTGCTGGCAACGGACAGCGAGGACGAGCGCAGGCGGGCGATCGAGAACTATCAGGCCTGCCTTCGGCAGATTCGGCTTGGTCCCAAACCGGCGCTGGCGCTCGTCGACGGTCCTGCACTGGGAGGCGGTGTGGGGCTCGTCGCGGCGTGCGACGTGGTGGTCGCCACGAACCGCGCCTCCTTCGCGTTTCCGGAGTCGCTATTCGGACTGATCCCCGCCATGGTGCTCCCCCTCGCCCTCGAGCGGATGCGGCCGCAGCAAGCGCGACTGTGGGCAGTGACCGCAACCAGTCGAACGGCCGCCGAGGCTCTCGCGGTCGGACTCGTGGATCAGGTCGTGCCCGCCGACAAGCTGGCCGGCACCGCGAAGCGCTGGATCCGCCAGCTCGGCCGAGCACGACCGGCAGGCCTGGCACAACTGGCTAGCTTCTCCGCTCACGTGGCCACTCTTTCGATCGAGGACGCACTCGCCGAAGGGGGCCGCGTCACCTTGGCGGCCAGCGGCGACCCCGCGGTGCGAAAAGCGCTTCACAGCTTCCGCGAGCACGGAACGCTCGCCTGGGAGGACTAGCAATGACTGATCCGACCGGAACGACGCTGGTCAGCGCCGTTCACCACGATGAGGGCATCGCCGAGATCGCAATGCGAGACGATGCGGGCAGAAATGCGTTCAGCGAAACATTTGTTCACCAGCTGATGGACGCCACCGAGTCGCTTGCCACCGACGGCTCGGTCAAGGTGGTCGTGCTCACCGGCCTGACGGACGTCTTCGCCG
Organism: Polyangiaceae bacterium; assembly: GCA_050304295.1. Classification (GTDB taxonomy): domain Bacteria; phylum Myxococcota_A; class Polyangia; order Polyangiales; family Polyangiaceae; genus JAFGBI01. The sequence goes on along the minus strand of JBNLDK010000221.1, from coordinate 27,907 downwards.
CCGGCGCCCCCCGCGAGCTGCTCGCCAAGCTCGCTCGAGGGGAATTCGTGCCCAGCGATATCGTCCTGTCCAAATCCATCCTCGACCTACCAATCCCCACGATTTCTGCGATGGAAGGGCACGCCACTGGGGGCGGCTTGGCGCTTGGGCTCTGCGCCGACATCGTCCTGATGGCGCGGGAGAGCCGCTACGGAGCCAGCTTCATGAACATGGGGTTCACTCCCGGGATGGGCATCACTCGGCTCCTGGAGCACGTGCTGTCCCCGGCCATGGCGCACGAGCTCCTGTACACCGGAGAATTCCGCCGGGGACGGGCTTTCGAGCAGCGCAGCGGGGTCAACTATGTGCTCCCCCGGTGCGAGGTCCGGTCCAAAGCATTTGACTTGGCGGCGAGTATCGCGGAAAAGCCGCGGGTCGCCCTCGAAACGCTCAAGAGGACATTGTCCCTGGGCCGCCGGCAGGCCTTCGAGGCGACACGCACGATCGAAGCCATGATGCACGAGATCACGTTCTCCCAGGACGCGGTCAGGCAGCGGATCGAGGACGAGTATGTTGAATGACTTCAGCGGCAAGGCGGTGCTCATCACGGGGGGCACCAAGGGCATCGGCCTGGGATGCGCGCTGGCATTCGCCCGTCACGGAGCGCGCTGCACGCTCACCAATCGCTGGGGCAGCGCGGATGAAGACGAGCTACGCGAGCAGTTCGCGGCAGTCGGCGGTGCCGCACCGAGCATCGTCGAGGCCGACGCCGGCGAGCCCGAAGACACGAAGGAGCTCGTTGCCCAGCTGAGGAAGGACCACGATCGCATCGAGGTCTTCATCTCCAACGTCAGCTTCGCGCAGATCGTCAAGAGCATCGAAGACTACTCGAAGCGCGCACTGATTCGCAGCATCGAGTACAGCGTGTGGCCAACGTTTGCGTACCTCGACGAGATCAAGAAGCAGTTCGGCAACTACCCGCGCTACGTGATCGGGATGTCGAGCATCGGTCCCGACGCGTTCGTTGCCAACTACGACTTCGTGGCAGGCTCGAAGGCCCTGCTGGAAACGATGATGCGGTACTGGAACTACCGCATGCAGGCAGAGGACTGCCGCGTCAACGTCGTCCGAGCCGCGCTTGTCCGCACCGACAGCCTCAAGGCGACGATGGGCGAGGACTGCATCCCGTTCATCGAGAAGTTCGACGAGCGCATGTTCGTCACTCCCGAACAGGTCGGCGACTCCGTGCTGGCGCTGTGCAGCGGACTGATGGACGGCGTCAGCGGTCAGGTCGTGACGATCGATCACGGCGTCGCCTTCTACGACAACGTCATGCGCCTCTTTGGCGAACGTGACCGCCTACAGATTCCCCCAAAGGAGAAACGAGAATGACCAAGGAAGAGATCCTCGACGTCATCAAGAAGCACCTGGCCGACGCCGTCGACGACGTCGACGTCGACGCGATCGACCCCGCGAAATCGATGGTCGACTACGGCGCCAACAGCCTCGACCTGGTCGAGGTCGTGAGCCGCTCGATGCGCGAGCTCAAGGTCAAGGTGCCCCGTAGTGAGCTCAACAAGCTCGAGAACATCCAGCAACTGGTGGACCTGTTCCACAAGACCGTCGAAGAGAAGAACGGCTGATCCCCGAGTGCCCCGGCCGCGTCGCCTGGCGACCTGCCGGGGCCTGACTGCCCCTTTCCAAACCCCGACCGCAGACGCAAGAAGATGGGCCAGAACCTCGACTTCACGAACCGGGTGGTGCTCGTCACCGGTGGCACCCGTGGCATTGGACTGGCCATCGCGCTGGCCTTCGCGCAGCGGGGAGCCAGCACGGTGCTGACCTACCGCTGGGGAAGCGCCGATGAAGATGAGCTCGTCCGGGCCTTCGCAGCGGTGGGGGGAGCGACACCACTACTCGTCCAGGCCGACGCGGGCGAGGACGAAGACACCGACGAGCTGATCGCCGAGATCAAGAAGCACCACGCTGGTGTCGACGTGTTCGTCAGCAACGTTGCAGGCTCCGTCGTCGTCAAGGACTTCGAGAGCATGAGCGAGCGGGCGCTCACCAAGAGCATCCACTACTCGGCCTGGCCACTCATCGGATACCTCCAGAAACTCAAGGCAGCGTTCGGCAAGTATCCGCGCTATGCGCTCGCCCTGTCGTCTCCGGGGCCAGACTCCTACAGCCCTGGCTACGAGTTCGTGGCTGCGTCCAAGGCAGTACTGGAAACCCTGGCGCGGTACGCGAACTATCGTCTCCGAGACGAAAACATCAACATCAACGTGATCCGCGCAGGGGCCATCAAGACCCAGTCCGCCCACGACATGTTCGGCGATGTGCTGTTCGATTTTCTGGACCGACTGGCTCCCGAACACCACCAGTGGCTGACGGCTGACGACGTGGCGAACACTGCCGTGGCCCTCTGCAGCGGTTTGCTCGATGCCTGCAGTGGGCAGGTGATCAACGTCGACCGAGGGCACGGGTTCACTGACAACCTGATGCGTCTGTACGCAGAGCGTGGCGAACTCAATCTGTGACCTGACGCTCGGCGACGACGAACTCGTCGTCTTCCGGGTGGAGCTCGTCCCCGGGGCCTGGGCGCCATTCCTGACACCGGCGCAGCTGGCGCGGATTCTCGAGCGGATGCCCACCGAGGCGGCGCGGCGCGAAACCATCAGCTGCGAGGGAGCGGTACGCCTGATTCTCGGTCGCCTGCTCGGTCGCGAACCAAGGTCGGTCGAGATCAAGCGAACCGCGAAGGGCAAGCCCTACATCGACGAGGGGATCGGCTTCTCGCTCACCCACGCTCGTGATCTAGGCTTGGTCGCAGTCGGTCGTCGTGATCGCGTCGGTGTCGATCTCGAATCCGCCGACCGATACGTGGACTGCGACGCAGTCGCCGACGGCTTCTTTCCCCCGAAGGAACGCGGGGAAATTCTCGCCACGCCCTTCGGACGAAGGGTTGATGTTCTGCTCCACGCCTTCACCCGCTTCGAATCGACGGTGAAGGCAACGGGCGACGGTCTCACCATCCCCTCCGATCCCTTCGAGCAACTGATCGATGGAATGATGTGGCAACACGTGGACGTCGGACGGAAGTGGATCGCTTGCGTCACCGCCGACCACCCCGCATGGTCCGTCCGGGTGCGAGCCGCTTCCGATCTGCTCGCAGCGTAGGGCGGCGCAGCCAGGCGCCCGCTGGAGCCCCTCCTACTCGTCTGCCTCGCTGGGCGGATGCAGGACGCGGTCCACTTCGTGCAACACGTAGCGGGCCCCTCCTTGGCGCAGCGCACGCAGCTTGTTGCCGACGAACCAGTAGGTCTTCCGCAGCGTGGACGCGCTCGTCTGGGTGCCATGAGGCAGCACCTTGAGCATGGTCCCGATCTTCGCGAGTGCCTCCAGCGTGTAACCCATGTCCGTCTTGGAGTGGGTCAAGGTCACATTGCAGCGCAGACGCTCGGTGCCTGGGGGCACCCCCGGAGAGACGAACGGCATCATCATGATGCCCGCGCCGTGAAACAGGTAGGCGCCAAACTTCATCGTGAGCAGCTCGTCCTTGAGGAAGATGGGCGTCAAGTGCGTGCTCGACTCGCGGATGTCGAACCCCAGCTCGTGCAGTCCCTCCCGGAAGAAACGGCCATTGTCCGCGAGTCGCCGAAACAGACTGTGGTCCGCCTCCATCATCTCCAGGGCAGCGAGCGCCGCCTCGACCTGTGCCAGGGGGAGCGACGCGCTGAAGACGAAGGAACGAGCGTTCAGCTTGAGGTAGTCGATCAGGGGGCGGTCCGCACACACGAAGCCCCCCACGCAACCAAACGACTTCGAGAAGGTGCCCACCAGCAAGTCGATCTCCGACAGACACCCGTGCATCTCGGCCACGCCACGCCCCGTGGGACCGAGCGTTCCCAGTCCGTGAGCATCGTCGAGCATGATCGCGGCCCCGTGCTTCTTCGCCACCTCGACCACGTCCGGCAGGGGCGTCATGTCCCCGTCCACGCTGTACAGTCCCTCGACGACCACGAGCTTCTTCGGGTTCGCCGCGCCGCTCACTGCCTTCTCGAGCGACTTGACGTCGTTGTGCTTGAAGAAGCGCACCTCGAGGTCGGGGTTCTGTCCCTGGGCCACGAGCATGCCGTCGATGATCGAGGCGTGGCAGAGCCGGTCGAGTATGATCGTCGTCTCGTCGTCGGAGAAGCTCTGGAGCGTACCCACCAGCGCCTGGTAGCCGGTGGTGAAGACCGCGCACGCGTCTGCCCCGGTCCAGCTCGCGAGCCGCTGCTCGAGGTAGTCATGCCGAACGCTGGTGGCCTGGGGCCGGGCACTCCCGAGACCCGTGCCGTACTTCTTCGTTCCTTCGTTGGCCCGCTTGATGAGCGTCGGGTGCTGCGACAACCCGAGGTAGTCGTTCGACTGGAAGTTCAGGTAGCTCCCAGAGCCAACCTTCACCCGCGAGCCGACGTTCTCGAAGGGGCGGAAGTAGGGAAACACCTTCTTCTCTTTCGCCTCGGCAACGCGGGACAGAATCGTGGTGGTCTTGTCGTGCAACCAGGACATGGTCCGGGGTGAGTACCATGGCTCCTCGGCCCGGCGGGCGATTTTTGTTGGACGCCGACCCCGAACTGCATCCCCGAGGACACTTCGGGTTGTCGTCCGGAATCGAACCGCCCATGCTCGACCCGTGACGACCGCCCGGAAGATCCTCGACAACTGCCAACTCCTGCGTCGACTGTCGGCCGAGTCGCTGGAGCTCCTGGCCGAAATGGCCCGAGTTCGGGTCTTCAAGCGGGGTGAACGGATCTTCACACAGGGGGACGAGTGCCCCGGGTTCTTCTGTGTCGGAGAGGGACTCGTCCGCGTCTACAAGCTGGCCCCGAGCGGCAAGGACCACGTCCTCCATTTCGCAGAGCCCGGAGGGACGTTCGGCGAGGTCGCTGCCATCATCGGCATGCCCGCTCCCGCCCACTCGGACGCGGTGAAGGCGACGACCTGCGCCGTGCTCCCCACTTCACGGTTCCAGGCCGCGCTTGCCGAGAACCATCAGCTCAGCCTGCAGCTTCTTGCGGGCATGGCTGGGTGGGTCAAGCAGCTCGTGGGACTCCTCGAGGACGTCGTGCTGCGAGACGCCTCCGGAAGGGTCGCGCGACATCTTCTGGAAGCGAGCCCCGGCGCTCCCGGCGAGTTCTTCCAGCTCCGTGTCCTCAAGCGCGATCTCGCGAGTCACCTGAACCTGACCAGTGAAACGCTGAGCCGCACGCTGCGCCGACTGAGCGACATCGGTCTGATCGAGACCGCGGAAGGGCAGCGCATCCGCGTGATCGATCGTGAGCAGCTCGAGGAAGTGGCAAGAGGACTGCTTCCGGCCGAGTTCGGGTGAGAGGTCAAGCCCGGCGCGCAGCGGGACGCGTTGCACGACTCGCGCGACCCACGTTGCCCAAGTCGTGCAATGTCCTTCCAGATCTGCAACTCGAGGATCGAAAACCCCGCGCTTCTGACTGGCACGAAGCATGCTCTATAGGCTCCCCGGTTCGACAAGGTGGAGACACTGATGTGGGATGAACGCGCACATACTGCTCGGGTGCTGCCAACCTGTCCGCGCTGCGGCGCCCCCCTGGGACGGCAGGGCCGCTGTGCCAGTGGCTCGTGCGAAACGACGAAGGACACGCGACCCCCTCCTCGATCCGGGAAGCAAGACAAGCCTGCATCCTCCGGCTTCGAGCTGACCACTCCCCGGCCGACGACGCTGCGCCCCATCCGGTAGCCCACCCGACTCGACCTCAAGCAAGCGGAAGAAGAGGAAAGCTGGTCCTTCTCGGTTCGGGACGTGTTGCTCATTTCGAGCCCGTTGCGGGTTCCTGCAGAAGCGGGGATCGCTTGTGAATTCGACCGCGCCACGCCATCCTGGCTTCCATCCCCGAGCGCGCTCACGCGCGCTCCTTCTCCGGAGCACACGCATGGCCGAAGCGCTATCAACTCTGCGCTGGAGTGAAGAACTCAGCGTGGGTCTCGACAGCTTGGACGAGGATCATCAACTGATCGTGGATCTCCTGGCCCGCGTGCAGCAAGCAGCCGCCGCCAAGGAACCGAGCAGTATCGTCGCCGCGTATCTCGACTTCTTGACCGACTACACGGCATACCATTTCCACCGCGAGGAGCTGGTGCTGGCGGCCTGCTCCTTCCCTGAATTGAAGGCCCATCGCCGCGCTCACCAGGCAGCCGTCGACCGGCTCAGCGAGCTTCGAGCCCGCCACCAGGAACAGCCAACGGAGCAGACGCTCCGCGAGCTGGTGGGCTGGGTCGAGGGTTGGGTCCACGACCACCTCATCCAGGAGGATGCCCAGTACGTAGATGCCATCCGCAGCAACCTCCAAGCGGCGCAGGCCGCAGGCGCATCCGTGGCTCCCATCCCACACGCTCTCGACCACCAGCGTCCCTCGACCGAGTCGCGCGCCGGAGCACTCACGGGAATCAGAGTGCTCGTGGTCGAGGATCGCAAGACCTTGCGCTGGCTGCTCAACGCCGTATTCAGGCTGGCAGGAGTCTCCGTTATCCCCTGGACGGCAGATCCCAGCGAGGCTCTCGAGCTGGTGGACTCGGCGTCGATCGACATCGTGGTGTGTAGCGCCCACCTCCCCAACGACGGAGGACTCTACCTGCTGCGAGCGACGCGGGACCGCAATGGCCGCCCCCTGCCGTTCCTGTTCACGGTTCTCGAACCCAACGCCGAGTGGAAGCGCCATGCGCTCGCTGCCGGAGCGGCCGGTTACCTCGACCTGCCGTTTCACGCTACCTACCTCATCGATGCCGTCGAGAAGCTGGTCATGAAGGCGGACCACAGCGAGCAACGCTTGGGTTGACTGCCAATGTGGACCAGTGCCACTTGAGATAAGTGGCACTTTTCGGAGACTTCGCCCCTCATTCAATCGACGCAAGTGATTGGCACTGTAGAGCTCACTTGTTTCTACCCGCCAACGGTTCCCATCGACACCACGCCGCGCCCCGCGTGCTGCGCCGGCTTGACGGAAAGCACCCGCGCCACGATGCGATGCAGTTCACCAGACTGACGTCGCGGTCTGAGCGCCGGCAGCACTGATGCGACGGAGGGTCCCATCAGGCAGGGGTAAACGTCTCCCCGGGAGTCGATGCGGAGACGCGCACAGCAACCGCAGAAGTTGCAGCTCATCGGCGCGATGAAGCCAATGACCACCTCTCGGCCATCTGCCAGGAAAGCTCGATAGTGCTGGGCGGAGTCCGAACCACGAGGCAATGCGGTGTGCAGCGCGACGGACAAGCGCTGCTGGATCTCGCGCTGGGGGACGAACCGCCGGGCCCAGTGCGTGGTCATCGGTCCCATCGGCATGAGCTCGATGAACCGAATCGCCAAGCCGCGATCGGCGGCAAACTCGACGAGGGACTGGAGCTCGTCTTCGTTCTCGCCGCGAACCACCACCGTGTTGAGACGGAGCGGCAACCCTACCCGCCTCGCCACCTCGATACCTTCAACCACCTCACGGTGAACGTCGAGCCCCGTCATGTTGGCGAACCGCCGCGGGTCGACGGTGTCGAGACTGACATTGACCCGCCGCAGCCCGGCACGGAGGTAGGCGCCAGCGTGCCGCGCCAGCGCCACTCCGTTGGTGGTCATGGTCAGGTCGGTGAGTCCGACGCGTCCCAGTCGCTCGATGATCTCCAGCAAGTCTGACCGCAGCGCCGGCTCTCCCCCGGTCAACCGCACCTTCTTCACCCCCCGACGGACGAGATGACGAACGACGAACTCGATCTCGGAAGCCGTGAGACACTCATCGGGCACCACCCGCAGCCGCTCGACACGACAGTAGCAGCAACGCATCTGGCAAGCCGCCGTGAGGGACAGTCGAAGGTAGTCGACCGACCGCGCGTGCCCGTCCCGCATCATCTCTCGCTGGGCCGCAACCAGGGGGGAAAGGACTCGGTGGGGCGTTGGTCGAGCCGGGCCGCCGGTGCGTGGCACTGCGTGCAGCTCTGGCGCTCGGCGTGGGGGGTCCGCAATCCATTGGGTCCGGCCACACCATGGCAGCTCCCGCAGTTCTCCCGCATCTGGGTGGGATGGGGAATGGTCGGGGGCGCACCTTCCCAGGCGCGCGTCCCGCTCCCAGCGACGCGGTACCCCACGAACTCATTCGGCGGCGCGAAGTCCTCGACGGTGCGGAACCGCTCGCCATGCTGCTCTACGTGGCACTGCGTGCAGCTGGCGAAGCGCCGGTGGCTCATCATCGGTGCCACCCGGTTTGCAATCTTCGCTCCGCGCTCGTGACACGCCAGGCAATCGGGAGCGGCGCTCTGCCGAACGCGATGGGGGATGACCGGCGGAGCCCCGTCGAAGGCGCGTCGTTCGCGGCGCGCGGCGACGGTCTCGGCCCGCTCTGCTGGCGTCACGGCAACAGAGTCGAGTGCCGAAGGCAACCCAGCCTGAAGCTCACCCACCGTGTGCGAGTAGAGGTTCGCGTTGGGACCACGGGTCATGTCCCGGAGATCCAGGTACCGCGGGGCCACCTCGATGGCGGAGCTGGATGGAACGGGCGTCGCCACCCTCGGCACGTAGTCCGATGCCCGCGTCCCGCTGAGGTAGCCGATCGCTGCCACCGTGACGACGGCGGTCGCCCCAACCTGCCAGACCCGCGGGGTAAGCTGAGTGGCGGCCATCAGGTCGTCGTCGTCCCGGGAAGTTTCTTCACCCGCACCGCGCACTTCTTGTAGTCGGGCTGCTTGCTGAACGGGTCGTGCGCGTCGAGGGTGACCTGATTGATGAGCAAGCGCTCGTCGAAGAACGGAACGAACACCGAGCCCGGCGGCGGGGCCCCCCTGCCGTCGATCCAGACCGGAAGCTCGAGCTTGCCCCGGCGGCTTTCCACGAGCACGCGCTCTCCGTTGGCAATACCGAGCCGCCTGGCGTCGACGCGATTCAGCTCGACGTAGGACTGGGGCATGGCGTCCCGGAGCTGCGGCACGCGCATCGTCATCGTGCCAGTGTGCCAGTGTTCGAGCACCCGCCCCGTACAGAGCCAGAACGGGTACTGCTCGTCCGGCGACTCCGGGGGAGGTTCGTAGGGATGGAACCAGATCTGCGCCCGACCGTCCTTGCTGGTCGAGTGGTAAAATTCGAACTTCTTCCCCTGCTTCACGTAGGGGTCGTCGAAGCCAGCGAAACGGAACCTCGTCTCACGCCAGGTTCCGTCTGGCTGCTCGACGACGGGCCAGCGCAATCCCCGCGCCGCGACGTACTCGCGATAGGGCGCCAGATCCTTGTGCTTGAGTCGGGTGAACTTGCGATACTCCTCGAAGAGGAACTCGTCGACGTTGACGTCGTAGTACTTTGGCCACTCCCAGTACGGAAACTCCTTCCCGTCGCGCTCGAGATGGAACAGGAACTTCCCGTCCTTGTCCTTCATCCCTGCGAAGTCACGCTCGAACAGGCGACGGGCAACCGCCAGCGTCTGCCAGCAGTCGTCCCGCGCCTGTCCCGGGGGCTTGACGAGCCGAAACCACTGCTGGGTGCGGCGCTCGGAATTGCCGAAGACGCCGTTCTTCTCCACCCACATTGCGGAAGGGAGCACGAGGTCGGCTTCCTCCGTGGTCGCGGTCGGGTAGACGTCGGACACAATCAGGAACTTATCGTCGAGCTTCCGACTGGGGTCGAAGAGCTTGTGACGATTCGGCAGGGTCTGCCCGGGGTTGGTCACCTGAACCCAGATCGTGTGGATGTCTCCACCTCGATCCGTTGGCGTCGAGAACTGCTCCCACATCTTGACGGTGTGGTAGCCCGGCTTGGCGTTGACACGACCGGGCGGCAGATTCCAGATTTGCTCGGCCTGCTGCCGATGTTCGGGATTCTTGACGACTCGACCTCCTGGCAGTGCGTGAGCCAGGGTCCCCACCTCGCGCACCGTCCCGCACGCCGACGGCTGTCCCGTCAGACTCGTCGGAGCATCGCCAGGGCGACCAAAGTGGCCGCTGAGCAGGTGAACCGCGTGAACCAGCGCATTGATCGCCGTCCCCCGCGTGTGCTGGTTCATGCCCATGCACCAGATGCTCGTGATCTTCAGCTCCCGGCGTCCGAAGAGATCGGCCAGCAGACGAATCTTGGCAGCGGGAACGCCCGAGATCTCCTCGACGCGCTCCGGCGTGTACTCCGCGATCCGGCGCTTGTACTCTTCGAAACTGATCGCCTCGCCAAACAGGTCGGGAGGATCACTCATCCCGCGAAACGCGCAGTGCTCTCTGACGAAATCACGGTCGTACGTACCGCGCTGAATCAGCAAGTGAGCGATCCCGTTGGCGATGGCCAGATCCGTGTGGGGCCGGAAGGTGAGGCTGTGCTCACAGAACTCGGTGGTCCGGGTTTGCCGGGTGTTGATATCGATCAGCGTGACCTTCTCGCCGTGAGAGCGCCGGTCGACCACACGACTGAAGAGGACGGGGTGCATCTCGGCGGGGTTGTTTCCCCACATGATCAGCACGTCACAAGCGTCGAGGTCGTCGTAGCATCCGGCGGGCTCGTCGACACCGTAGGTGGACAGAAATCCAGTCACCGCCGAGGCCATGCACAGGCGAGCATTGGGGTCGATCTGGTTGTTGGCGAGACCGCCCTTGATGAACTTCTGCGCGGCGTACCCCTCCGGGATCGTCCACTGTCCGCTACCGTAGATGGCAAAGCCCTTGGGATCCTTCAGCACCCGGTCGGCGATGACATCGATCGCTTCGTCCCAGCTGATCGGCTCGAGCTTGCCATTTTTACGGAGGAGCGGTCTCGTGAGACGGTCCTTGCCGTAGAGCGCGAGCGCGACGTGGTAGCCCTTCACGCACAGGAGCCCACGGTTCACCTCTGCCCGTTGGTCCCCCGCGATGGCCACCACCTTGCCCCCCTTGACCCCAACCTGGACATGGCAGCCCGTTCCGCAAAACCGACAGGGAGCCTTGGACCATGTCACCCCCTGACCGATCCGGTCGGTGATGCTCGACTCGACGGAGGGAACCTGCTGGCCGGAGCTCAGCCGAGCTGCGGCCAGGGTAGCGGTGGTCATCGCCGATGCTCTCAAGAACTGGCGTCGCTGCATGCTTCCTCTTCGTCCTCGTCGCGAAAGTCGACCATCACCACATTCACCAGTGCCACGCCTGGTACCTCCTGAACGCGCTCCGCGATCCTTCGTCCGTCCCCTGCGGATTGCGTATCGACGACGACCGGAATGCAGGACGCCTGGGGCTCGCCAACACTGGTCTGCGGTAGCCGAGCCAACTCGGCCAGAACCGTATCGCGGTGACCCGGCTGGACGGTGACGACGAGGGCGCTGATGGGCATGGTCGGGTTCGGCCCAGGCACGCTGGGTTCAGCATCCCAGAAGCAAACCGCGCACCAAGGCGGAACGCGGCTGGAATCCGCTCCGGGACCCCTCTCAGCGCCCGAGACGGCGTTACCGATCCGTAACGGTGCAGAGCGCTGGCTGAGCGTTCCTGGTAACGTTCTGCTGCCATCGGGGCACGGCCGCGCGAGGAGAACGTGGCGTGGCGTCGTTTCTCGAGGGTGGCACGCCTCGTGCTGAGCTGTCTCCGAGCTCATGCGCACCGCCCTCGTTGTTCTGCGACTCCTCTGCGCCAGCGCCGCCGGCGTGTTGGTCCTGGCGTGCAACGGGCGCTTCGCCGAACGGCCTCTGCAACCCGCCCCCTCGGCAAAGACGCACTCGACCACGATTCATCGGCCCGCAAAGCTGACCTCGGTCGCCACCGAACGGACCGACGCGCGGGGGGAGCCCCTCCGAGTCTCTTGCGTCAGTTGCCATTCCCAGCTCGAACCCTCGCCCCAGCTCCCGGTCTCCACCGCACAGCTGCGCGAATTCCATCGGCACTTGGCCTTCGACCATGGGACAACGACCTGCGCCTCTTGCCACGTCCTCGGTGACCAGTCGGAGTTGCGACTGGCCTCCGGCGAGCGGCTGCCCATGACCGAGGCGATCGAGCTTTGCGGTCAGTGCCACGGACCGCAGTACCGGGACTATCGGCGTGGATCGCATGGTGGGATGACCGGGCACTGGGATCTTTCGCGGGGACCGCGCGAACGCAACAACTGCGTGGACTGTCACGATCCCCACGTGCCGGCGTATCCGCCGGTCATGCCGGTGCATCCACCGTTCGATCGACCCGCAGCCCGCGAGGGAGAACGAGGCTCATCCGGAGCGCTCGAAGCTGCCGTGGCGCCAACGGTCGGGGAGGAGGGCTGATGGCGAAGGTCGATCGCCGCGTCGCGCTGAAGGTGCTCGGCGGAACCATCGGCGCCGCCGCCGTCACGAAGGCAATGTCCCCGCTGCTGGCCTGGGCCGACGGGCTATCGCTCGAGGAGTTCGTCCAGCAACACTACCGGGAGATGTCGCCGGACGAACTCGCGCAGGTTCTCGCACGACTCGAAAGGGAAGCGCAGAACAGGTACGGCCGGACCGTGACGATTCGCGATGTCCAAGCCATGGAGAACGTGGAGTTCGGCTACGCCCTGAACCTCACCTTGTGCGTCGGCTGCCGACGCTGCGCGCAGGCCTGTCACCAGGAGAACAATCACGACCGCAAGACGGCGAACAGCTACATCCGCGTCCTGGAAATGAACCAGGGGAGTCTGGATCTGGAACAGGGGTCCGCGGCCTACGACCACGCCGTTCCCGCGCCAGGCAAGTACTACATGCCAGTCCAGTGCCACCAGTGCCGCAATGCTCCCTGCGTGAAAGTCTGTCCCGTCCAGGCAACGTGGCACGAGCCGGATGGCATCGTGGTCGTCGACTACAACTGGTGCATCGGCTGTCGCTACTGCGAAGCGGCCTGTCCCTACCACGCGCGCCGCTTCAACTGGGAGGAGCCAGCCGTCCCAGCCGCCGAGCTCAACCCCGATCAGGCCTACCTCTCGAACCGCGTTCGGCCCAAGGGAGTGGTCGAGAAGTGTACGTTCTGCCTGCATCGCACGCGGACCGGTCGACTGCCGGCATGTCTGGAAGCCTGCCCCACCGGGTCGCGCGTCTTCGGAAACCTGCTCGACCCGGACAGCGAGATCCGCTGGGTTCTGGAGAACAAGCGCATCTTCGTCCTCAAGGAAGAGCTGGGGACGTTGCCCCGCTTTTACTACTTCTTTGACGAGTGATCCCCATGCACACGACTCGCCACCTGATCGACTATCCGCGGTTCCTCCTCCGGATGTGCTGGCTCAGCTTCGAGGGCTCATGGCGATTCTACACTTGGATGACGGCCCTCACCGCCGTGGCGCTGGTCGGAGCCAACGCCTGGGCCAACCAGATGGCCCAGGGCATGGTGTTGACGAACATGACGGACCACGTGTCCTGGGGTCTGTACATCGCCAATTTCACATTTGGCGTGGGCCTGGCCGCGGGCGCCGTGATGATGGTCATTCCCGCCTATCTGTATGACGACCACGAGATGCACGACGTGGTGATCCTGGGGGAGATCCTCGCCATCGCGTCGATTGTCGTGTGCCTGCTCTGCGTGGGCGTCGACCTGGGGCGCCCGGACCGCTTCTGGCACCTGATGCCTGGCCTGGGGCGCTTCAACTGGCCCGTCTCGATGCTCACCTGGGACGTCATCGTCCTCAACGTGTACCTGCTGCTCAATCTCCACATCACGGGCTACCTTGTCTACATCCGCTTTCTGGGCCAGAAGCCCAACCCCAGGTGGTACGTGCCATTCGTCTTCGTCTCGATCATCTGGGCGATCTCGATTCACACCGTGACCGCTTTTCTTTACGCGGGACTCGGGGGACGACCATTCTGGAACTCGGCGCTCCTGGCCCCTCGGTTCTTGACCTCCGCCTTCGTGTCGGGGCCGGCGTTCGTCATCCTCCTGTTGCAGTTCGTGCGGCGCTTCATGAACTACCGCATCGGTGAGGGACCGATTCGCACCCTGACGGGGATCATGCGCATCACCGTCCTCGTCAACCTGTTCATGGTTGTCTCGGAGCTGTTCACGGTGTTCTACGCAGGCGGCTCCCATGCCTCGCCAGCGCGCTACTTGTTCTTTGGCGCTCACGGCTACACGGCACTCGTCCCGTGGATCTGGACGGCGGTGGCGCTGAACGTGACGTCCGCGGTGCTGCTCTTGGTGCCGCGCTTCAGCCATGATCTGCGGTGGCTCGACGTCGCCTGCGTGTTCGCGTTCGTTGGCGTCTGGATCGAGAAGGGAATGGGGCTCATCATCCCCGGATTCGTCCCCAACACCCTCCACGAATACGTGGAGTACGCCCCCAGCTTGACCGAGTGGAAGGTGTCCGCAGGCATCTGGGCCTTCGGATTGATGGTGCTGACGGTTGGCATCCGTCTGGCGCTCCCGGTGTTACGTGGCGACATCACGATCGATCGGGAACGCAAACCGAACCGCGCATCCGACCTGCCCCGCGCACCGGGGCAGGACCCGGAGGTCAGCGCGAAATAGCGCAGGCGGATGAGGTGGCGACAAGGGATCCGTTCTGTGTCACGGTCGCACCTCGGAGGCGAGGGCACGAGCTACCCTCCATCCGCAGCGTCGCCGCCACGATGTCCCGCACCCAGCCCGCGCGAATTCCGGAGCTGAGCTCCTCCGAGCTGTTCGAGCAACTCTTCGAGTTCGCGCCCGACTGTATCCTCGTGGTCGGCCCCGGAGGCGTCATCACCCGCGCGAACCGTCAGGTGGAGGTGACCCTGGGATATCGCCGCCAGGAACTGGTCGGGCGCTCGATCGAGCTTCTCGTACCAGACTCGATCCGAGGCCTCCACGAACAGCTGGTTCAGGACTACTTCGACCACCCGCGTGAGCGTCTCATGGGCGCCGGCCTCAACCTGACCGCCCGTCGCCGTGACGGCAGCGCAGTGCCCGTCGAGATTGCCCTCCGCCCGCTGGAGAGCGGAACCATTCCGCTCGTCCTGGCGCTGGTGCGCGACATCTCCGAACGGAAGGAGGCGGAGCGCGCCCTCGAGCTGGCTCGCGCAGATCTCGAGCGTCGCGTCACGGAACGCACGGCAGAGCTCTCGGCCGCCGTTGCCCGCTTGCAGGAAGAGGTGACCGAACGGGAGCGGGCCGAGCGTCGCTTGCGGGAGGAGCATCGGAAGGTCACGCAAGCAGAGAAGCTCTCATCGATTGGCCTCCTGGCGGCGGGGGTGGCGCACGAGATCAACAATCCGCTCGGGGGCACGATGAGCTGCATCAAGGCCCTGCGCGAGGGGCGCATTCCCCCCGACCGCCAGGGTGAGTATCTCGACACGGTACAGGAGGGACTGGCGCGCATGCACGCGACCGTCCGCAGCCTGCTCGACTACGCGCGGCAGCAACCCGCCGCCCGGAGCCAGGTCAGCATCGCCGACGTGTGCAGCTTGGCGATGCGGCTCGTCGAACCCGCGGCGCGGAAGCGGCGCATCGAATTCACCCAGCAACTCGAAACTCGCTGGGGCTGCATCTGGGGCGATCGGGATCAACTGATGCAAGCGGTCGTCAACGTCCTGCTGAACGCCGTCCAGGCCACTCCCACCGGCGGAAAGATCGAGGTAGCACTGCGGGAAGCATCGCCAGAAACCCTGGGGATCCGCATCAGTGACTCGGGACCAGGAATCCCGGACGAGCTGATCGACCGCGTCTGCGACCCGTTCTTCACCACCAAACCGGAGGGCGAGGGCACGGGCCTGGGTCTGGCGATCACCCTCGGTATCGTCGAAGCCCACGGGGGCTCCCTCCACATCGCAGCGCGACCGGGCGGCGGCAGCGAGGTCACTCTGGAGCTTCGCCGATGTCCACCGGGAACCCCACCGTGACCGACGCGAAGCTCACCGTCCTGCTCGTCGACGACGAACCCACCATCCGCCTCAGTGTCGGGGACGCGCTGACGGCGGCGGGCCATGCCGTCACTCTCGCCTCGGACGGGGCCCAGGCGCTGGCGCTCCTCGGCTCGCGGGTCTTCGACCTCGTCATCACGGACATCCGGCTCCCGAAGACCGGTGGACTCGAGATCTTTGGTCACATCCGCGAACACTCGCCCAGCACTCGCGTCATCCTGATCACCGCGTTCGGGTCGGTCAGCGACGCGGTCGGCGCCCTCAAGGATGGCGCCGACGACTACCTGACCAAGCCCTTCGACATCGACGAGCTCCTCGTGCGCGTGGAGCGCATCGCCTCCCGACAGCGTCTGGAGCAAGAGCTGCTCGCGGCCCGGCGCGCACTCGACAAGGGCGACGACACGGAGGACATCATCGGAAACTCACCGGCGATGGCGCGACTGAAGGACCGCATCCGCGCCATCGCCGACAGCGACGCCAACGTGCTCGTCCTCGGCGAGAGCGGCACCGGCAAGGAGCTCGTCGCGCGGTGTCTGCATCGCCTGAGCACGCGACGCGAGCGACCATTCGTCGCCGTCAACTGCGCCGCCTTCCCCGAGCAACTGCTGGAAGCCGAGCTGTTCGGACACGAGCGCGGTGCGTTCACCGGCGCCATCCGCCGACGCGAGGGACGCTTCAAGACGGCTCACACAGGCACCGTGTTGCTGGACGAGGTGGGCGAGATTCCGCTGCCAGCGCAGGCCAAGCTACTGCGAGTGCTGGAAGCGGGATCGATCGAGCCACTGGGGAGCGATCGCCCCGTCACTGTGGACGTGCGCATCCTGGCGGCCACTCACCGTGACCTGCGCGAGCGGGTCGCGCGGGGCACGTTTCGGGAGGACTTGTTCTATCGGTTGCGCGTCCTCGACATCACTCTACCTCCCTTGCGCGAGCGACACGGCGACCTACCGCTACTGGTCGAACACTTCGTTCGGCGCCACGCCGGCGACACCCAGCGGATAGCCCCCGGCACGTGGGCCGCCCTCAGTGCGCACCCGTTTCCAGGCAACGTCCGCGAGCTGGAGCACGCCGTCCACCACGCCATCGTCCTTGCCCGCGGCGGCGTCATCCAGGTCGACCACCTGCCGGCCGAGATCCTCGGTGACTCCCCTGGATCGGCGGCGCCCAACCGCGGTCAAACGTCACTGTCCACGGCCCTAAAGGAGTTCGAGCGCGAGTACATCCTCCGCGCGCTGGCCTCCACCAACGGAAAGCGCGGGGCCGCAGCCGAGCGCCTCGGGATCTCGCGCAAGACCCTCTGGGAGAAGATGCGCTCCCACGACATCACGGACGACCATGAGGGTTGACGCAGGGGCCCCCATCCTCCAGCAAGGCAGGAACATCCCATGACGATCGTCGTTCGCCTCTTTGGCCCTCAGGCCGTCCTGGTCGGCGCTAGAACCCTCGCCGTCGAGGTCGCGGGGCAGATCACCACGCGCGAGCTTCTGACCCGCCTCGCGGAGATCGACGAGCGCCTCGCCCCGTCGCTGCCCTACAGCCGGATCGCGGTGAACTGCGAGTTCGTCGGGGCAGAGGCACAGATCACGGACCATGACGAGGTGGCGCTAATCGGAATGCTCTCCGGCGGTTAGAATCGAAGCGGGATCTCCGGCAGTCCGCGAAAAGCCGTGGCAGTTGACGCACGTCAAGGCCACCCGCTCCGAACTCAGCCACGCTACGACCATGGAGTCGGTCTTGGAAGCTCCCTCCCGCCCTACCCGCCCCACTCGGACTGCCGCCGCGCGGTCCCTCGCCCCACGGGAGCATGGCGCCTATGGCCAGCTCGCCTTCCCGCTGGCCGTGGCCCACCTCACCGGGTCGCCCACCTGGACGGGCGGGCTCTTCACGGTCGCCGCCCTGGCAGCATTCCTGGGGCACGAGCCCTGCCTGGTCCTCCTGGGGCGCCGCGGCGCACGTGCCCGGCGGGAGCTCGAGCGGCGCGCTCGGGGACTGCTCCTTGCCTGCGTCGCCCTGGGTCTAGGCAGCGGCGCTGCCGCCCTGGCGCTGGCTTCCCCATCCGTTCGCCTGGGAGCGCTGGGGCCAGCCGTGCTCGCACCGGTCGTGGCCCTGTTCATCTACCGCGACGCCGAACATTCCCTGGCTGGAGAGCTGCTGGTCGGAGCGACGCTGCCCGCCCTGGCCCTTCCGATCGCGATGGCAGGAGGCGTCGAGCCCACCCGGGCACTGGCAACCTGGACCGTCTGGACCCTCGCCAACATCGCCGCAACCACGGCCGTCCGTTCGGTGATCTCCCACCTCAAGGAACCTTCCAGCTTGGTGCAACGCGCGGCCGGTCCGTTTGGAGTGCTCCTCGTCGCGGGGCTGCTCTCGGGGCTAGACCTGCTCGACGCCAAGGCGATCGTCGCGCTCGTTCCCACTCTGGAGGTCGCCGCCGTCGCGGCCCTGCTCGCGCCGCACCCCCGGCATCTGCGCAGCGTGGGCTGGGCGCTGGTGGCGGCCACGGTCATCACCGCGATCTTGCTCTGTCTCTAGGCAAATCACTCTGCGCCTCGCATTTCCCTGCGTCCTTCGGCTACCTTGCTCGTCCTCGGGAGCAGAAGGAGGCACACATGCCAGAGAGAACCGACGAAGAAGTCCGCGCCGCGGTCCGGGAGCAGTACGGGAAGGTCGCCGTCGAGGGGCCCACCGGGTGCGCGCCCTGCTGCTGTGGCCCCGGCCCGGATGCCAGCCTGGCGCTGGGCTACTCCCCCGACGAGCTGGCTGCCGTCCCCGAGGGCGCCAACCTGGGCCTGGGCTGCGGCAACCCGCAAGCCATCGCCCAGCTGAAACAGGGAGAAACCGTTCTCGACCTCGGATCGGGCGGCGGGTTTGACTGCTTCCTGGCAGCGCGGCAGGTGGGTGCCCAGGGTCAGGTGATCGGCGTGGACATGACCCCCGACATGGTCGCTCGAGCCCGCGCCAATGCCAGCCAGGCCGGGATCCCCAACGTGGACTTCCGTCTCGGCGAGATCGAGCACCTGCCGGTGGCGGACGGCTCGGTAGACGTCATTCTTTCCAACTGCGTGATCAACCTGAGTCCCGACAAGGCCGCCGTCTTCCGGGAGGCCTTCCGCGTGCTCGCCCCAGGCGGCCGGCTCGCGATCTCGGACGTGGTCCAGCTCGCGCCGCTGCCGGACGCGCTACGCCAGGACGTCGCCGCGTTGACCGGGTGCATTGCGGGGGCGGCGTCCATCGACGAACTCGACGCGATGCTCACCGACGCCGGGTTCGAGTCGCCACGCATCGAGGTCCGCGCCGGGAGCGAGGAGGTGGTGGCCCAGTGGTTGCCGGGCTCGGGTGCGGAGCGGTACGTCGCCTCGGCCACCATCGAGGCGGTCAAGCCTGGCGTGCCCCGCTGCTGTGCCCCGACCTGTTGCTCGTCAGAGGCCTCGGAATGATCGAAGCCGGGGCACGGGGCGCCTGGCGCGAGCTCGAAGGTCAGCTGCGCCCCTTCGTCGCGCGTCGCGTGCCCCCGGCTGATGTCGACGACGTCGTCCAGGACGTCTTCCTGCGCCTCTATCGAGGTCTCGCCACCCTGCGCGACGATCAGCGCTTCGGTGGCTGGGTCTACCAGGTGGCACGAAACGCCATCACCGACCACCATCGCCGCGCGGCTCGGGATGCTCGTTGGACGGAAATCGGCGACGTGGAAAACGCCGCGGCCATCGCCGAGGACGACGACGCGGTCGCGCAGGAGGTCGCTGTCCATGCGACCCTCTTCGTCGCGCTGTTGCCCTCACCGTACCGGGAAGCCCTCACCCTCACTGAGCTCGAAGGCTGCACTCAGAAGGACGCCGCCGAAATGCTCGGCATCAGCGTGTCGGGCATGAAGTCACGTGTTCAGCGGGGTCGCCGTCTGCTCCGCGAAGCGCTCGATGCCTGCTGCCGGATCGCCCTCGATGGCCGTGGAAGAGTTGTCGCGTGCGAGCCGCGACGGGTGAGCAACACGACCGACTGCTGCTGACGCCCCGAGTCTTCAGCCTCCCGGCGCCGCCTCGCCGTCGGAGGCGATCTCCGCCTCACCCGGAGTGGCATCGGGCTCCAGCCCCGGCGGTTGTTCGATCCCCTGCGACCCATAGTACTCGCCCATCAGGTAGTCGTGCCGGGCCGCGGCCGGATCGCCAGCCTCCGCTGGCTGCTGGAACTGGAAAGGACGCGGGCTGTCCTGCGCGAGGATCGAGTGACAGGCCGTGCACTCGTAGCTGGGAGAGCGCCCCTGCTCGTCACGCAGGTCCGGATTGTGACAGCGAAAACACCCCTGACCGGGCGCCGGGTGCCCCACCAGACTTGGGTAGGAATCCCAGGTGACGCGCATCTCGGGGTGGACGTTGCGCTCGTAGACGTCACACAATACCTCGATCGCCTGCTCGATCTGCTCACCGCGGAGGGTCGATACCTGGGGGTGGTGCAGCGCATAGTAGCGCTGCAGCGCGCCGCGAATCCGCCCACGAGCCACCGTCTTCGAGGGGTAATCGTTGGTGAGCGCCGCGAGGGCCTTCGCCTTGATGAACGGCAGCTGCGCATCGATCGCACCCGCCGCGAGTAGGCGGTCGAGGGTCGCCTCTGGCGACTGGTACACGTGCGCGACCCGGTTGTGGCAGTCCGTGCAGTCCATTCGGCGGGATTCACCGGCAGCCGTTGCCCCGGATCGGGCGCGGTTCTCGTAGCGTCGAACGGCGCCCCCAGCATCGCGGACCTCGACCCACAGGATCTGCTGGCGTCTCCCCTCGACCGAACCGAAGTCGATGCGCGTGAGCGGTGCCGCGTGCCAGTGGATCCCCCCGCGAGTGCCGTCGCCCGGACCAACCTTCAGGTCGATCGTGTCGTAGGTGCGAGTGTTCGCCTCGTCCAGACCGAAGTGGGTGTGCACCTGCGTCATCCGACCGAAGTCGTGCTCGGGAGCGTGGCAGCGCCCGCATGTTTCGCTGGCTGGACTCAGGGTGTGGACGGGCGTGGGGATGGGACGGTTGTAGAGCCCCATCGCGTGCTCGTACATCTGCTGCATGCCGCGCACCTTCGACGCCAGGAGCGCGTCCATCCCCTCCCCCACGTGGCACTCGACGCAGGGCACCTCGCTGTGCGGCGAGTCCTGATAGGCCGTCCACTCCGGATTCATCACGTGGCACGTCGTGCCGCAGAACTCGGCGGAGTCCATGTGCTCGCGCATCTGCAGGGTACCGATCCCGAGCACGGCCAGATTCAGCGTCGTGAGGCCGAGCAAGGTCCACGCGAGCCTCGAGCCGAAGACCCCCGGGCGGGAGACATCAGCCCCGAACCGACGACGCAGCAGCTCTTCCTCGGTGATCCCCTGTCGCCGCTGCTCCCGACGGAACAGCCACCAACCGATCGCCACGAGCACGAGCCCGGCGACGAAGATCGGCGGCAGACCCAGGAAGAGCAACAGATCGAAGTAGGGGTTGGCGATCCCTCCGCCGACCCGAGCCACCATGACCACCACGAACACGACGAACGTCGCAGTCGTGAGCGCCGCACCGCTCCGCGCCATCCAGTGAACCGAGATGCCGCGGAGAAAGGAGAGGTAGAGACGGTGCATGGCGCGCCTGCTCAGTGCGCCGGAGGCTTCGCCTGCCCCGGTTTCGCGGGCTGCTTCGCGCCCGCGAAGTCCTCCTGGAAGAAGCTCGAGTACACCTGCTGCAGCTTGCCGTTCTTGATGTCCTGCTTCAGCTCGTCGGTGGAACGATTGAACCAGGAATGCATCGGGTCCTTCATGATCTTGTCGATCAGCGCGTTCACCTCGGGGTCACCCAGCTGACGAGCCGCAGGCAAGAACTTGAAGTAGAAGTTCTTGGCCACCTCGTAGATTCCATTCCACCAGGCGTAGTCAGGACTCATCATCGACGCGCCATGCCGCGCCCGACGCCCTTCGTGGTGCCACAGCTCCCAGTAGTGCCACTCGAGATCGTTCGAGAAGGCTGCCTGGTTCTCGAGCAGACCCTTCTTCTTGATCAGCGCCATGACCTCGGTGGCGGGCTTGGCGTACTTCTCGTTGTACAGGTTCACCACCCCGTCGAACACGCGGTAGTGTCCGTTGACCTGCGTCCCGGCATGGCACGCGGAGCAGACCTCTTTCATGCGCTCACGCTTCAGCCCCCAGTCTTCCTTGTGCTGGGACACGGGTGGCCGCAAGGTCCAGCTGATCCGCTCCCCCACGTCATGAGTGACCGCCTGCTGGCGCGTCGCCGACATGTGACACGTGGCGCAAGTGGGGGCCTCGTAGTAGTCAACCCCCACCACCCAGCGGTCAGACTCCAGGTTCATGTCCTCCTCGTGGGTGAAGAACGCCTGACCATGCTTGGACGTCTCGTAGATCTCCTTCTGCGGGTGATCGGGACCCACGTGACACTTGCTGCAGGCGTCGGGACTGCGCGCCTGTTTCTTGTCGAAGCTGTGGCGGTTGTGACAGGCCGTGCAGGAGCCCAGGCTACCGTCAGGATTGATGCGCCCGATGCCCGAGTTCGGCCAGGTGCCGAGCGCGAGCTTGTTTGGCGCCGCCTCGTCGATCTCGACCTTCGCCCCGTGACAGGTCTCGCACCCCGCCTGGGCCACGGGATCGCCACCGGCAGCGTGAGCCAGGTAGGCGTCCTTCGACTCGAGGATCTTGCCAGCCGTGGCGTGATAGGAGCGCCCCACCTGCTCGGCCTCCTTTTCGTGGCAGCGCGCGCAGTCCTTCGGGGTGACAAGCGTGGCGATCGTCGCGCCCTCGTGACTGAAGGCGTCGGGATCCTTTTCTTCGGCTCGGTGGCAATCGAGACAGGTGACTCCGTGCTCACCGTGCGGAGAGTGGCGCCACTGCTGATAGATGCCCGGCGACGCCTCCTTGTGACAGGTCATGCACTTGCCAGCGAGCGCCTGATCGCCCTCCGCTGCAGGCGTCGGATCGGGCACCCGTTGCGTGACCATCGCCGCGACGATGATCGCCGCGCCCCCCAAGACCATCACGCCGCCGGCACCCAGAATCTTGCCCCGATAGGTATCTAGAAATCTCACGGCTCGCTCCTCGCTCGGGCCCACTGCCGGTGACCCGCAACGAGTCTCCCAGCCCCTTGGACGCTCTCCCTTGATCCAGATCAAGCTGGCGCCACACCCATCCCGACCCTTCTACTCGAAGGTTGACTCAGGTCAAGGTCGGTGCCCATGCTCGGCCCTAGGTTGGGGATGGGCGGCAGCGCCGCACAAGGAGGTACCATGGCCAAGGACTGGGCCGAGATCTTGATCGACGATCACCAGACCACCGAACGCGTCTTCGACGCGGTGGCGCAGGCATTCGCGGAGCCCGACGGACCGTCGATGCGCGTCCTGATGAAGTTCCGCGACTACGTCAGCGAGTACGTGGACAGCTGCCACAACAAGAAAGAGGAAAACCACGTCTTCCCGATGGCCGAGCAACGAGGCATTCCTCGAAACGGCGGACCGCT
The DNA here is from genome assembly GCA_050304295.1 of Polyangiaceae bacterium. GTDB lineage: Bacteria > Myxococcota_A > Polyangia > Polyangiales > Polyangiaceae > JAFGBI01. The sequence goes on along the minus strand of JBNLDK010000221.1, from coordinate 4,629 downwards.
GGCGGTGATGCTCGCCGAGCACGAGGCCAGCGAAGGGCTCCTCGGCCAACTCCGGGAACTCATCGACCGCTACGTGGCCGGAGACCAGTCCGTGCTCACTGAGCTTCGCGGCACCTACGACGAGTACACGTCCCTGCTGAAGAACCACTTCTGGAAGGAAACCGACATCCTGTACCCGATGGTCCGCCGCGTGATCGACGACGCCGACGCCGACGCGCTCCTCGCCGGCATCGAGGCGACCGAGGCGAAGCTCGGCGCGAACACCCGGCAGAAATACTACGCCCTGGCAGAGGAGATCTGTCAGCTGGGTCAGCTCGAGGATCTCTCGGCATCCCTCTCCAAGGACGTGCTGGCCACGATGCTCAACACGTTGCCGGTGGAGCTGACCTTCGTCGATGCCGACGACATCGTTCGCTACTTCAGCCACGAGCACCACGACAAGCTCTTTCCCCGCACTCGGGGCGCGGTGGGTGGAAAGGTTCAGGACTGCCACCCGGAGAAGAGCATCCACCTCGTCAACCAGATCCTGCGCGACTTCCGGGCGGGCACCCGCCAGGTGGCCGAGTTCTGGCTCGACTTCAAGGGCAAGAAGATCCACGTGCGCTACTTCCCGATGCGCAGCGAGGCTGGCGAATACCTCGGATGCCTCGAGGTGGCGCAGGACATCACGGCCATCCAGCAGCTACAAGGACAGCGACTATTGCTCGACGAGGAATCCCGATGACCAGTGACAAAAAAGGCGCCGACCTGGAACCGGCACGGGCCCACGAACTCGCCACCCTGGTCTCCTACGCCGAGGGGGCCATCGTCAGTCGCACGCTGAAGAAGAACGCCGGCGGCACGATGACCGTCTTCGCGTTCGACCAGGACCAGGAGCTCAGCGAACACTCGGCCCCCTTCGACGCCTTCGTGTACGTGCTGGACGGCCAGGTGGAGCTCACCATCGGCGGGACTCCCGTCCCCGCACGAACCGGCGACATCGTCTTGATGCCCGCCGACATTCCCCACGCGGTCAAGGCCACCGAACGCTTCAAGATGCTGCTGTTGATGATCAAACAGCCCAAGTAGCTCGAAGAACACATCATCGCTGACAAACGAAGGGCCCCGGCGGACACCGTCGGGGGCCACCTCGTTGCCGATGGTCTTGTCGGCTGATCCGGCGCACCAGGGAGGTGTATTCCGGAACGGCGACCGAGTTGGAGGACGAGCTGGCGGTGCGACGTCGCCAGACGAGAGCCGAGCGGGCAGCCACCAACCGGTCAGTAGCGTGTGCGACCTGCGAACCCGCGGAGCGCCAGAGGAGGCCTATCACGCGATGCAGCGTGATCCACGCCGGATGCAATCGCGTTGCGAAAGGCGTCCGGAGCAGGGGAGGGCTACGACGAGCCACTGCCCGACGCTGTGCTCGTCGAAGAAGATCGAGTACCGCTACGTGTGCTCGACCTACCGAGAGTGACCGGCACGCGCGCTGAGCCTGCAGCGCGTCATTCTCGTCCCAGAATCTTCGCGACCTGGTGCACCATGTGTACCGACGCCTCAATCTCCTCCTTCTTCAAGGACACGCTCTCGACGTTGCACCCGAGTGGGATGTTCTTATCGCGCGCGAAATCGAGCAGTTCTTCGAACCCTGCTACGGCCAAAGTGACGGACTTTTCTAGTATGTCGTTGGCATGAATCAGTTCATTTTGCAGCCACAGGGGCACCGAAACGCCCAGCCAATTCATGAACTCGAGGGTCTTCTTCGAACCACAAGGGCTTAGGGTCACCAAGATGGGAGGAACAGGCCGCTGCTCACTCAAGAAGCGGTAATGGAGCGAGCTGAGTACGTTCTTGCTGGTAGAGACCGAATAGGTGGCCTGGGAGATGAAGAACGAGCATCCGTACTCGATCTTCCTGAGCACCCGCTCCTCTTCCCCTCCGCGTGATTCGTGCCGCTCGGCGATCAGCACCCCTCCCAAAGGAACCCTTGATGCTTCTTCGAGACGAGCCTGGTAGGCGTCCGCCAAGCGAAGACTCACCGATTGGGTCTGAGAGGGAGCACCGACAAACACCGCTGCCCCGCCCAGTTCGTCGAGCCGACGAACCCAGGCGAGAAGCTCCTCCCTCGTCATCGCGGAAACGGAACGATAGACGATCTTCCTCTGGGGGACGCCGCGCAGGTACTCGTAGGCGTAACTCAAGGGATCGATAGCTCGCAGAAACGGAAACGGACGCTTCGCGTCGGTTCGACTCGACTCATCTTGAAGGTCGTAGACCACGAGCGCGTCAACCGGGAGCGCTGCTATCCTCGCGCTTTGCAGAGCGGCGGTCTCGCGACGCTTTTCTTCGGAATACGAGACCTTGGGAGGAGTGATCCCATAGGTGAGTCGTGCGTCGACAAAGGTGCGATCCATGCGGCGCAGAATATATGCGCGTCTCCGCCAGATCCGAACCACCGATCTGCGCAGAAATGCCCATCCAAGGACAGCGAGCTGCAAGCGCGGAGGGAGCCGGCTGTGGCAGGCCCCAAGGAGCGCGGCGCTCCTCTGGAGTCGCTATCGCCTGTGGGGTCCTCGCCCAGCGGCAAAGAGGACCAACGCAGAGAGCACCCGCCTCGCCGGCGTCGAGCCCGCCGCCCACCTCCGCGCAGCGCTGCTTGCAGCTGTCGCCGATGAGCCCGACCGAGGCACGGCAAGTGGTCACGCCGATGTCGGCAAAGTGGCGTCACCAAGGTCACGCGGACCGTCGCCATCGTTGCCCTGTCCTGCGACCAGCTGATGGGTCTGTCACCCATCCCGTCGGATGGTGTGACCAGTACCCCCACCTGCCTCGGTCGCCGTTTTCGAGGCCTCGGTCGCCGTTTTCGAGCCTCGGGCCCCTCCCAGAGAACATGCGCGGGCCCCCAACGCCCTGGGACAGCGCGCTCGAGCGACGGCGATCGCTCACGACAAGAAACGGCGCCGCCCCAGCGAGCGCTGCTCGTCCGGGGCGACGCCGTTCAACGTACTCGTGACCTCCCCGGGCGAGGGCAATCAACCCGAGGTGCCACGAGGATGATCTGTCAGGCGACGACGGGCAAGCTGGCCTTCAGGTCCTCCTGGGCGTTACCAGTCAGCTTGAGGTCGAACTTGTCGACGAGCACCTCGAACACTTTGGGCGTGAGGAACGCGGGAGGACGCGGCCCGACTCGGATCCCCTTCACACCCAGATGCAAGAGCGTGAGCAGCACGGCCACCGCCTTCTGCTCGAACCACGAGAGCACGATGGTCAACGGCAGGTCGTTGACGCCGCAGTCGAAAGCCTTCGCAAGCCCGACCGCGACCTGGATCGCCCCGTAGGCGTCATTGCACTGCCCCATGTCGAGGAGTCGGGGGATCGGCCCCACGCCAGGCAAGTCGATGGTGCCGAAGTCCTCGTCCCGGATCCGGAACTTGCCGCACCCCAGGGTGAGCACCACCGAGTCCTTCGGGGCGCTGGTCGCGAACTCCGTGAAGTAGTTGCGTCCCGCCTCGGCCCCGTCGCAGCCACCGATCACGTAGAAGTGATTGAGCTGCTTGGCCTGGACCGCCGCCACGATCTTGTCGGCCACTCCGAGCAGCACGTTGTGATGGAAGCCAACCGTGCTCTTCTTGACCTCGTTCTGGACCAGCGGAGCGCACTCCTTGGCCTTGGCGATGAGCTGAGAGAAGTCGTCTCCCTGCAAGCGCACCGCGCCCGGAACCGCAGTCTCGCGCAAGGTGAAGAGGCGGTCCGCGTACTTCTCCGTCGGGATCAAGACACAGTTCGTGGTGGCCAGAACCGGACCGGAGAACTCCCCGAACTCGCGCTTCTGCTTCTGCCACGCGCCACCGAAGTGACCCGCAAGGTGCTCATGAGCACGCAGCTTCGGATACATGTGCGCAGGCAGCATCTCACCGTGGGTGTAGACATTGATGCCGGTTCCCTTGGTCTGCTCGAGGAGGTTCTCCAGATCGAGCATGTCGTGACCGGTGATCAGAATCCCCGGCCCTGCCTTCGTCCCCTCGAACACCTCGGTCGGCGAGGGGGCGCCATACCGCTCGGTGTGGGCCTCATCGAGCAACTGCATGGCCCTCAGGTTCTTCTCGCCGCATTCCAGCACCAATTCGAACAGCGAGCCCACGTCGAAGTTGACGTTGGTCACCGTAGCGAACAAGGCACGCTCGACGAAGGCATCGATCGCCGAATCGGTCTTGCCAAGGCGCCGCGCGTGATGGGAATACGCCACCATCCCCTTGACGCCGTAGAGCAGCGTTTCCTGCAACGACTGCATGTCGGGGTCCTTGCCACAAACGCCTACCGGCTCGGTGCAGCCGCCATTTCGGTATTGCTCACACTGGTTGCAGAACATCTGAATCTGGCTCCTTCGCTTTCGACCAGCGGTCGGTGCCGGGACTTCTCCCAGCCCGAGCGAAGCCAGGCCTTGACCTGCGTCAACTCGGCACGAAAAAGCGCTGGTGGGACGGGCGAATGGCCGCTAGCCAGCGAGCGGCTGGGGACGCGTCGAGAAACAAGGCGGCCGCAGCGTGTTGCGGATCCCCGCTCCGGTGCGCAGCGCCACCGCCAGCGCGCTGACGAGTTCGTCGGGAGTCGTCGGCTTCTCGAGCACACCGTGCGCCGCCTGAACCTCGG
>JBNLDK010000220.1:0-58475 GCA_050304295.1 Polyangiaceae bacterium | reverse complement strand
CTGCAGTGGAACTTCTGGCTCAGCCAGAATTGGTCGGTCTTCGGAGAGCCCGGGATCGCGTTTCACGCCTCACCAGAGACGCGCGACCGTCTCGACACGTTCGTGATCGGGGGGGGCGCGCGCCTCCATTTCTCGGACCATTTCGCGCTGGCACTGCGAGTTGGGATGCCGGCATTCAGCGCTGGCGTCAGCTTCCTGTTCTAGCCGCAACCCGCACGCCACAGCACTCTTCACTCGGATTGAGCCGCAGGTCGCTTGGCGACGCAAACCAGGACTCGGCAGATGACTCCACCGACTCCCAGCCATGACAGCACCGGGCGCGGACTGGCCCCTCCGAGCGCAGCCCCCACCCTCGTCCCGCTGGGGGTGGGGGCGGAGCGGCCAGACTCGACGCGACCGTAGAGTGCTCTGGTTGAAGCGACTCCGTGGCGATCGAGCAGGCCCAGAAACCGGGGGTACAGGCCGGCGGCCAGCGCCGGGCCCTGAGCGCTGGCCCCGACCCGCGCTACTTGCGGTATGCTCGCCGGGTGAGCCGCTCCGATTGCCCATGCTGCGCGCGCGTCCTGCGGTCGCAACGAGTCGCGCGGGGGGAAGAAATCGAAACCGGAGAGATCATCGCGCAGAACGAACACGCCATCGCTTTTCGCGATCCGAACCCCGTCAACCAGGGGCACACGCTGGTCGTCCCCTTGCGACACGAGCCCGATCTCCTCGAGCTCGGCCTCGAGGAGCAGCGCGCCGTCTGGGCGCTGGCCACCGAGGTGGCGCGCGAGCTGTGCATGACCGAGCTGGCCGATGGGGTGAACATCGGCGCAAACATCGGACGGGCCGCGGGACAGACCATGTACCACGCACACGTCCACGTCATCCCCCGATGGGTCGGGGACGTCGAAGACCCGCGGGGTGGAGTCCGCTGCGTCGTCTCCCCCCGCTAGGCAGGCCCGCTACCGATTTCGCGCAACCGGAACCCGCGACCGCTCGACCATCGAGCGTGAACCCCACGCTTGCCGATCCGGAGCCGGGCCGCACCGCCCGCGGCGCCCGAGGACTCGCGCCCACCCTCGGCAGACCCCGGCTACCCTTCGCCCCCGGCGAGATCTGTGCCGGCCGCTATCTCACCCAGCGCATCCTCGGCTGCGGCGGCACCGGTGTCGTGTACGAGGCAGTGCACTGCTTCACGGAAGCGAGGGTCGCGCTGAAAGTGCTCTACGAACCCGGCGCAGACTTCCCCGAGCGCATGGAGATGGAGGCAAAGGCGCTCGCCGGCATCAAGCACCGGCACGTGGTCCGCGTGCTCGACGGCGGCGTGACCAGCGGCAAAGTGGTGTGGTTCGCGATGGAACTGCTCGAGGGCAGACCGCTTCGACAAGTGCTCCACGAGACAGGGAGACTGCCCATCGAACGCGCCCTCCGCTACGCCGCGCAGGTCGCCGCCGCCGTCGGGGCCGTCCACGCGCACGACATCGTGCATCGCGACTTGAAACCCGAGAATATCTTCGTCACCGCTCCGGAAGACGAGGTGAAGGTCCTCGACTTCGGAACCGCCAAGTTCCGCAGGGGCAATCTGAAGACCACCGATCGCATGCGAATGCTCGGGACCTATGCCTACATCCCTCCCGAGCGCCTGCAAGGCCTCAAGGGCGACGCGCGCTGTGACATCTACTCGCTGGGTCACGTACTCTACGAAATGGTGGCCGGGCGCCACGCCTTCTCGGACGGCCCCGGTCCACTCGATCTGCCGCCGGCATTCGAGCTCGGAATCCGTCAGATGGCGGCGCGACCTCCGAAGCTCCGCCGCCATCGGCCCGACGCTCCTCGTGAACTGGAAGCGCTCGTCGACCAGATGCTCGACAAGCCAGTCGAGAATCGCCCCGGTTCGATGCGGGAAGTGGGCGAGCGTCTCGAGGCACTGCTCGCACGAGGCCCCCGTGACGCTAGCGCCCCACCCAAGCCAATCCGCCCTCCGGAGCGCTCGACTGTGACCGAACCCCTGACATCGAGTCCACCTCGCGGGCAGAACCGAACATCCAGCGAAAGTTGGCTGCGCGGGCTACAGCCTTCCGAGTACGGGGGCCTGGCCTCACTCGATGCGCAGGCCATCGTCGGTGCGGCGCGTTTCGCTTGCCATCACGAGCGCGGCCCCGCCGAAGAGGTCCTCGCGATGGTACTCGCTCGCGCCCCCCAAGCTTCCACAGTGACGCTGACCCAGGACCTGTGCGTCGCGTTCGTGCTGTCCTCCCCAGAACTGCGTGAACTGTTGCGCGCTCACCTGCACGCCTGGGCGTATTCCCCAACGGTCGCCGCCCGCCAGGCCTCGCGAGACTCGCTGCGCCGCATGGTGACCCAAACGATGCAGGCGGCACCGGAATCGTTCTGCGACGACGCCCTCAGACCGTCGCGAGTTGCGTTCGGAGCCGCGCATCTGGTCACCTACGAACTCCGCGACCACGAAGCGCTGCACGCGCTCTATTCTCTGCCGAACGGTGACCTGGAGGACATGCAACTCGCACAGTTTGGACTACTGCTGCTGACCCGCCTCGATCCGGCGTCACGACAGCAGACCCGAACCGCCATCAAGGCACTCAGCAGTCCAGACAAGGCCCGTCAGGACGAGGCCCGTCGCCGGCTCGGTCAGCTACTCGCACAATGCCTCGAAGGGGGGCGATCCCCCTCCCACTTCTGCGACGCACCCCCGGTGAGCGGCCCGCGCAAGCCCCCGACTCCCTTCGCCCTCAGCAGGGACAGTAGCGCGCTGTCCTCCACTTCAGAAGAGCAGATAGCCCGCCGTCCCGGTGCGAGCTGGGTCGCGGCGCTGGTCGGCGCTGCGGTCGGTTTGTGGCTCCTCGCGGCAGCCTTCGCGTGGCACGCCAGCACCATCATCCAAGGCGTTCTTCCCCCCATCGGGCAGTACCCGTGAGCACGGGGCAACCACAGCAGCAGCGCACGAGACGGTTCGGCTCGCCCGCGGTATCCGGCACCGCCCCCACTCCACGCGCACAGCAGGAAATTCTCACGATCCCACCCGAGTGGGTGGGGATGAAGCTGAGATCGCACGCCGAGCTCGATGCCGAGACGCAACGTCCCACCAGTCGCGTCACGCCGGAGCCGAGCACCCCGCACCGCCACCCCATGCGATACCGGCGATCTTTCCTCACGTGCCTGGGGTCCGCGCTTGCTCTCGTCGTCGTCGGAACCGGCTGGCTCGGCGCCAGCGCCAGCAGCAACGCGGGCGGTCATCGACAAGCGGCTGGCTCGGCCCTGGTGGGGAGGCGCCGGCCATTGCGCCCTCCCCCGCTCCATTCCACCCCATCGCACAGGGTACCTCCGCCGACCGTGGCGAGCCAACCGGTGGCCCCGAACGCACCCTCGCCGACCGTCGTGAGCCACCCACTGGCCGAGGGGTCTCCCTTGCCGACGGGCGTCGCGAACTCGCCTGCCGCGCTTGCGGCTCCGCGGGGCGCCGAGGCACCCACCGCAACCGCGACACGCCCCGCTGCGAAGACGCCAGCGGGCCGCAACAGCACTCGCTCCCGCCAACCACACACCTCACCCACTTGGCGGTTCATCGTTCCGCGCCAAGACGACTACAGTGCCGACCACTTGCGGTGATTGAATTCTCCGTTCTTGCCCCCCAGGGGCGAGAGGCAACAACTCCGAAGAGAACCACAGATCTCAAGTGGGCACTCCTCTACACTTGCGGTCAACGCAAGCGTTGCCCGCTGAAGCCGAAGCTGCAGCCGCGGCCCCCTTGGCGCCGCGCTCGGCCCGAGAGCAAAGGACCCAATTCATGCGTCGTCCACCCGACCCGGCGCACCGTCCGGCGCGACGTCGCCCTCTCACATTGATACGCGATCGTCCCCGACGCGACATCGCGCCTGCAACACACTCGCCGAGCACACAGACTCCTCGAGGGTTTCCCACCGCCAGCAACTGCGGTAGCACGGTCGTGAAGGGGATCAGGTGCTGGACCCAGACGAATACGCACTCCGTCGCGTCGGACAGGTCATCGGGAACCGCTGGACGCTGGAGCGACTGCTCGGCACCGGAGGCATGGCCGCGGTGTATGCGGCCCGCAACAGCGTCGGTGAGCTCGCGGCACTGAAGCTCCTCCATCCCGAAATGAGCGTCATGTCCGAGGCGCGTGAACGGTTCCTGCGTGAAGGCAAGGCCGCCAACGCCATCGAACATCCCGGCGTAGTGCGTGTGCTCGAGGAAGGCACCGCGGGAGACACGGCCTACTTGGTGATGGAGCTCCTCGAGGGGGAGACGTTGAGTGACCGCCTCGACCGTCAGGGAACCCTTCCCCCCGACGAGTTGCTCGGGTACCTGGACCAGGTACTCGACGTGCTGGTCGCGGCGCACGGGCTCGGCATCATCCACCGCGATCTGAAACCCGACAACCTCTTCGTGACGCGCGACGGGCGCGTCAAGGTACTCGACTACGGCATCGCCAGGGTCATGGACAGCATGGCCGGGGACTTCAAGACCCGAACCGGAATGGCGCTCGGTACGCTCCCCTACATGGCGCCCGAGCAGGCCCTGGGGCGACGCGGCCAGATCGACGGGCGCACCGACCTGTTCGCCCTCGGCGCGACGGCGTTTCGCATCCTCGTCGGGCGCAAGGTGCACGAAGCGGACACCGAGGCCGAGTTGCTCATGGCCATGGCATCCAAGCCCGTGCCATCATTGCGCTCGGTCGCGCCCAATGTTCCCGCCGCAGTTGCGGCGATCATCGACACGGCCCTCGCTTTCACACAGGACGCCCGCTACCCCGACGCCCGCACCATGCAGGCTGACGTGCGGACGGTTCGTCGGGGCGGGGAACCGAGCCACGCCGTCAGGCGCCGCGGCGCTCGCGAAGGCGCCACCCGGATCGAGGCCCGAGGCGCTACCGCCGTCGCTCACCTGCCAGCCGAGGCAACGCGGATCGCTCCCGCAGTGGTACCCACCTCTCCGTCGTCGATCGCCGTTGCCACCACCAACCCCCAGCTGTCCGTGCACGCCGCCTCGGGCGCACTGGATCCCACGCAACCGTTGGCCAGCGCCGCTACCACCGTCAGCGGCGGTGTCGCCGCCGACCCTGGATCAGCCCCCACCGCGGTGTCGGGCGCCATTCAGGAACCACCGGAAGCCTCGCCGTCCACGAAGCCTCCCGCGGTGGCGGTGGCGTTGCTCGGCGGAGCTGCAGTCCTCCTCGTTCTCGGCTTGGCGACCGGAGCGGTGCTGCTTGGGTTCGGCCGCTCCACATCCACCGATACCATCGTGGCGGAACCCGGCTCGATCACGCTGGACGCCAGCGATCCGAACTCCAGGAACGACGCGTCGGAGGAGCGGAGCGGACTCCGCCGCCCCCCGCGGCCGAAGTCGACCCGTGTCCAAACGTCAAACGCGAAGGAGAGCGACAACACTTCCACCCGCAAGCAGACTGGTGCGGGAACGGGAGTGGCGGGAACCGATGCCGAAGAGCAGCTCGCGAGCGAGCCCGCGGCGGGTAGCGAAGAAGAAGCTCGACTGACCGCTCCACAACCCGGCAAGAAGGACGACCCCGACAAGCAGGACGATTCGAGAAAGACGGAGACTCGAGGTAAGAAGGACGACTCGAGAAGGACGGACAGCCGAGGCAAGAAGGAAGACCGGAGCAAGAAGGACGATCGGAAGCACTGAAGATCCGTCCGTGGCCGACGAGCCTGCATCTGCCCTCGCCGAAACTGCTCTTCGCCTCCGCGGTCGTCGAGTTCGCGTCACTCCGGCGCGGCTCGCGGCACCTCACCGGATCGCGCCCGGACGCCGTAAGCGAACGGTTCCGAGCGGTACAGGCTCTCGACCGCGAGGGGGCGATCGCAGAGGCTCGCCAGCTCTCCGAGAGCTCGCTGGCGCGGCTCCTCTGATCGGTGGAACGGTCCGCCACCGGCGACACCGACGACGGCGGCGGCTACGCCGCCCCACCAATCCCGTCGGTCGTGCACGGACCCAAGGAGCGTTCGCCGGGTCTCCAAGGACCGAACCAGGTGCTGGGTGGCACACCTGGCATCCCAGGCCCGCGAAACGACCGAAGAAGACCGCCGGCTCCCGCAGCACCTTCGCTTGTGGCACAGTGACACACGGGTCCACGAGTCGTTAGGGTGAGGGGAAGTGGAGGCTGTAGCCGAAGCCGGACAGGCATCGTCGTCCGCCGCGCAACCGCGGTCGAGATCATACCAGCGCTTCGCACTACCGTGGGCCCCGTGACTCCCACCAGCGAGGACCCGTCGTGGACCATCGGGAGAGAATAGAATCCATCCATCGCGCGCAGGCGTATATCGAGCAACACCTTGGTGAACGGATCTCGTTGCAACAACTAGCGCGCGCGGCACGTCTGTCACCGTGGCACCTCAGCCGCACATTCAAGGACGTGACCGGAAAGAGTCCCTTCGAGTACATCCGGGCCGCTCGGCTCTCGGTCGCGGCAACGCGGCTGGTCGCGGAGGACAGCAGGATCATCGATGTGGCCCTCGATCATCTCTTCGACTCCCACGAAGGGTTCACCCGAGCGTTCGCCAGGCGCTTCGGCATGACCCCATCGGAGTTTCGGCGCCGGCGCCCCCAGGCGAAACTCTTCCTGCCACCTCGCAGTCGGGAGCTCGACCTGAGCCGAACGAAAGGACGCGCATACATGCCCACTGCCTCAGCATCACGATCCCCCGCAGCGAACCCCAGCACGGTCTTCGTCCAAGTCGTCGAACGCCCCCCTCGCCGGCTCATCCTGAAGCGAGGACGGCAGGCCAGCGACTACCATGAATACTGTCGAGAGGTTGGCTGCGAGGTCTGGGATCGGCTTGGCGAGATCGAAGCCGCCACCCACGAACCCATGGGGCTGTGGCTTCCCGAGTCACTGCGCCCCCCCGACACTTCCGAGTACGCACAGGGGGTCGAGGTCCCCGCGGATTTCGCTGGACCCATCCCCGACGGCTTCGAAGCGATCGACCTCCCCGCGTGCCAGTTGATGGTGTTCCAAGGGGAGCCCTTCGACGACGAGGAATTCGAGAGTGCGATCAGCGCTCTTCGCGCGGCCATCCGCGACCACGACCCGCAGACCAATGGCTATGCCTGGGCCGACGAGGACGCACCTCGATTCCAGCTCGTCCCGCTCGGCTATCGCGGCTACATCGAAGGCCGTCCGGTGCGGCCACTGACGTAGGCCGGATCCGTCGGGCTCCTTCAGCGCGCTGCCGCGAACAGCGCGTTCAGGTCGAGCCGCTCCTCGAGATTCACGGCTAGCTCGTCCAGCGCTTGCTCCACCGCGGCCCCATGGGCATGCGAGCTCGTCGCCCCCAGCTCGGCCAGGAAGGCGCGCCGGAATCCGTCCTCGTCGAAGAGACGGTGGAGGTACGTGCCAGCCACGCGCCCGTCGGCAGTGGACGCGCCTTCGGGTCGCCCCTCGATCTCGAACAGAGGCCGACGACAGTCGGGCCCCGAGCACTCTCCAACATGCATCTCGAAGCCCTGCACGCGCTCGCCCGAGAGCAAGTGTCGGCCGCCGACGTTGCGCAAGGTCTTGTCGCCATGCAGCACGGTGCCCACGGCGAGGAGGCCCAGACCCCGCGCCGCTCGCGGCTTGCCCTCGACGCCCAAGGGATCCTCGATGCGCTCGCCCAGCAGTTGGTAGCCACCGCAGAGTCCGAGCACCCGTCCGCCGCGACGCACGTGGGCGGCCAGGTCGATGTCCCAGCCCTGCGCTCGGACGAAGTCGAGATCCGCCAGCGTCGCCTTGGTGCCCGGCAGGACGACCAACGCGGCGTCTGCGGGCAGGGGGCGACCCGGCGGTACCATCACGAGATCCACATCCGGCTCCGCCGCCAGCGGCTCCAGGTCGTCGAAGTTGGCAATGCGGGATAGCATGGGCACGGCAACGCGAAGCTGCCCCGTCTGGCCCGGATCGGGTCGGTCGAGCACGACAGCGTCTTCGGCAGGAAGCCGCGCCACGCACGGCAACCAGGGGACCACGCCGAAGTCTCGCCAACCCGTGCGTTCGACGATGATCCGTCGTCCTTCGTCGAAGAGGGAAAGATTGCCGCGAAACTTGTTGATCGCGAAGCCGATGATCAGCCTCCGGTCCGGGGCGTCCAGGAGCTCCGAGGTCCCGACGAGGGACGCGATCACGCCACCCCGATCGATGTCCCCGACGAGCACGACGGGAACCTCAGCGGCCACCGCGAACCCCATGTTCGCAATGTCGTTGGCCCGCAGGTTGACCTCGGCGGGGCTCCCGGCGCCCTCCACCACGACCAGGTCCGCCTGTCGTCGCAGGCGAGTGAAACTCTCGAGCACGGGGCGCAACAGCTCCCGCTTGTGTTCCTGGAACCCAAGCGCTCGCGCGTGTCCGACCACGCGCCCCTGCACGACGACCTGGGCGCCCTGGTCGGACTCGGGCTTCAGCAGCACCGGATTCATGTCCGAGTGCGGCGGCACCCCCGCCGCAAGCGCCTGCAGAGCCTGCGCCCGCCCGATCTCGCCCCCATCGGCGGCCACCGCTGCGTTGTTCGACATGTTCTGCGGCTTGAACGGCACGACCCGAACCCCGCGCCGCCGGGCGGCACGACACAGTCCGGCCACCAGCACCGACTTTCCGACGTCGGAGCCGGTACCCTGGAGCATGATGGCGCGTGCGAGTCTGGTGGACACGGGCGCGGGAGCATACACGGTCCGCCTGGTCGGGCGCGAATTGCCGGCAACCCGGCTTGCACCGAGGTGGATTGTCGCCGCGGTGGCCGATACCATGAAAGCATGCGCACCGCCCTCGTCTCGGATCTCGACGCTCGACTCCAGGAACTGCAACAGGCCGGACTCTTCAAGTCGGAGCGAGTCCTGGCGTCCTCCCAGCAGGCAGAAATCGAGCTCGAGAACGGGAGCCGCGTGATCAATCTCTGCGCCAACAACTACCTCGGACTCGCCAACCATCCGGCGCTGGTCGAAGCCGCGCGCGAGTCGTTGCTCGCTCATGGCTACGGGATGGCGTCGGTGCGCTTCATCTGCGGCACGCACGAGCGCCATCGGGCGCTCGAGCAACGCATCTCGATGTTTCTGCAGACCGAGGACACCATTCTGTACTCGTCGTGCTTCGACGCAAACGCGGGGCTATTCGAGACCATCCTGGGCGCTGAGGACGCGATCGTCTCGGACGAGCTCAATCACGCTTCGATCATCGACGGAGTCCGACTCTGCAAGGCGCGGCGGTATCGCTACGCAAACAACGATCTGGTCGATCTGGAGCGCTGCCTGGTCGAAGCTGCCGATGCCCGCCACCGAGTGATCGCCACCGACGGTGTCTTCTCCATGGACGGAGTGATCGCCAACCTGGACGGGATCTGTACGCTGGCGGAGCGCCACGATGCCCTGGTGATGGTCGACGACTCGCATGCCGTCGGGGTGGTCGGAGAGCATGGCCGGGGCACTCCGGAAGCGACCGGGGTAGGAGATCGAGTCGACCTCGTCACCGGAACCCTGGGCAAGGCGCTGGGGGGAGGGTCTGGAGGCTACGTGTCCGGCCGCCGGGAGATCGTTGCTTGGCTGCGCCAGCGGTCGCGCCCGTACCTCTTCTCGAACAGCTTGATGCCCACGATCGCCGCCACTTCGCTGCGCGCCCTCGACCTGCTCGAGGAATCCACCGAGCCGCGTCGGCGTCTCGCCCGCAATGCGTCCCGTTTCCGCGATGCGATGACCAAAGCTGGCTTCGTTCTCACCGGGAGCAGTCACCCGATCATCCCGGTGCTGCTCGGAGATGCCCACCTCGCGGCGGAGATGGCCGAGGGTCTCCTCGCGCGAGGCATCTACGTGGTCGGCTTCTCGTACCCGGTGGTGCCCATGGGTCAGGCGCGGATCCGCACGCAGATGTCAGCGGCCCACGAGGACCACCACATCGACCGCGCCGTTGCCGCGTTCCACGAGGTCGGTCGGGAGCTGGGGGTCGTCGCATGAAAGCGCTGTGCAAAGTCGTGTCAGAGCCGGGACTGCGATTGGAAGAGGTTCCGAGGCCGACGCCAGGCCGAGGGGAGGTGCTGATCGAGGTCCGCACGATGGCCATCTGCGGCACCGATCTGCACATCTATGAATGGAACCGCTGGGCGCGCGAGACGATCCCGGTACCCCTGATCGTGGGCCACGAGTTCGCCGGGGTGATCGCCGAGCTTGGGGATGGCGTGCAGGGCCTGACCGCTGGTCAGCGAGTCTCCGGCGAGGGGCACATCACGTGCGGGCACTGCCGCGCCTGTCGCGCGGGACGGCGGGTGTTCTGTCACCACCACGAGAGTGTCGGAGTGAGCCGCGCGGGCGCCTTCGCGGAGTACGTGGTGATCCCCGCGGAGAACGTCTTCCCCCTCCCAGACCAGATCCCGGATGACATCGGCGCCATCCTCGACCCCCTGGGCAACGCCACCCACACCAGCCTGAAGTTCGACGTGGTCGGAGAAGATGTGCTGATCACGGGCGCAGGACCCATCGGAATGATGGCGACGGCCATCGTGCGGCACATCGGCGCTCGCTTCGTCGTCGTCACCGACGTCAACCCCCACCGCCTCGCGATGGCCGCAGCCCTCGGAGCGAACCGGGTCGTCGATGTCTCCCGGGAGTCGCTCGGTCCGGTCATGAAGGAGCTCGGCATGACCGAGGGATTCGATGTCGGCCTGGAGATGTCGGGGGCCGAGTCCGCGTTCAACCAGCTGCTCGACATGGTCAGGCATGGCGCCCGAGTGGCAGCACTCGGGATCCCGGCGCAACCGCTCACCCTCGACGTCAACCGGGTGATCTTCAAGGGCCTGACCGTGCAGGGGATCTACGGCCGGCGAATCTTCGAAACCTGGTACAAGATGGCAGCGATGCTCCAGAGCGGACTGGACGTGACTGGCGTGATCACTCATCGCTTTCCAGTCGCTCGGTTCGCCGACGCCTTTGCCGTTGCCGCCAGTGGCCAAGCCGGCAAGGTGCTCCTCGAATGGGAGCCTGGAAAGGCGGAGACCAGCGCGATCCCCCCCCCCAGTCGACAAGCTTCACCTCACTGAAGCCCGGCTCCCACTCCAGGCCAGCCTCTCGCGGCCTGCCTCGGCAACCCCTCACCCATCGGCCCACGAAGTGGGGTCGGTAGAGTTGCCCCACCAGCGGTTCACAAGGCATTCGTCGGCACGTCAGTCATCGAATTCTCGTGGAGAGGGCAGGAGTCCTTCGCTCCTGGAATTGTCCAAAGCATGGGGGAGATCGCGCTCCCCTTGCCGGCGACTCGAACCCTGCGATCGTCGCTGCAGTCCCGCACTGTCGTGCAGTGACCTCGCATTCTGCCGAAGGAATAACAAGATGGCATGGGCCAGACACCTAGGACACACGCTTCTCACTACCAGTCTCCTCCTCGTGGCTTGTGGAGGCGACGACGACGATCAGGGAAGCAGCGGTAGCGGCGGCGTCGCCGCCGGCGGCAGTGTCACGGGAGGGGAGGCAACCGGAGGAGCCACAGGAGGCAGCGCGGTCGGCGGCACGGGAGGGTTGAGCACCGGAGGCACACCTACTGGAGGGACTCCCCCCGCCGGCGGGGCGACGACGGGCGGTCTCGCTAACACCGGCGGCACGCCCACGGGCGGAGTCACCACTACTGGTGGCGCTCCGATGGGCGGCGCACCCACCGGCGGGGGCGGCACCGACACTGGCGGGGCTGGCACGGGCGGCACCGACACTGGCGGGGCTGGCACGGGCGGCGCGCCCACGGGCGGCGCACCGACCGGCGGGGCCAGCACGGGGCAAAGCCCCGGTTGTGGCACCACACCCACCATCTCGAGCGATCAGTACAACAACGGGCAGCCGATCTCGATCTCGGCCGCGAACATGCAGCGTCGGTACATCCTCTCGGTACCCGACAACTACGACAACACCCACCCGTACAAGCTGATCATCGCCTGGCACCAGCTCGATGGAAACGACGTGCAGATGTACAACAACGGCTACTATCATCTGCGCGACCTGTCGGGTGGTAGCGCCATCTTCGTCGCCCCCAACGGACAGAAGAACGGCCAGCCCTGCTCGGGGACGGGCAACGGAGACGGAGGGTGCGGGTGGCCGAACGGCAATGGCTCGGACATGGCGCTCTCCGACGCGGTCGTGAACGAGCTCAAGGAGAACTTCTGCATCGACACGAATCGCATCTTCGCCACCGGCTGGAGCTATGGCGGCAGCATGTCCTACGCCAACGCTTGCGAGCGCCCGTTGGGCGGGTCGATGAACGGGGTCGACGGCTACATCCGGGCAGCCGCCATCTACTCGGGCGCGGTGATGAGCCCCTTTGGCGGGTGCGCCCCCAGCGATACGCCCGTCGCCTACTACGCCTCGCACGGCACTGGAGATTCGGTCCTCACCTACGATGGCGGCGTATCGATGGCGCAGAACTGGGCCAACGTAAACGGCTGCAACTGGACGACCCCCGCCAGAGCGACCGGGAGCCACATCTGCACCGAGATGACCGGATGCACGGAAGGCTACCCGGTGACGTTCTGCTCGTTCAACGGCCCGCACACGCCGGACCCGTCGGACGGCGGGGGCGGAAGCTGGCAATATCAGGTCGTCTGGGACTTCTTCGACCAGTTCTGAGCCCCGGCCAGTCCCGCCGTCCCAGCTGGAGGGGCAGCGCCCGCGAGGTCGCTGCGACCATTCTCCGCACCACGATGGCGTGCCGAAGCGCGCCAACCGCCAGGGAAGCTTTGTTCCACCGGCGGGGGGCACAATTACTCCTCCCCCACACGGAAAATGGGGGTGGCAGGACGTGAGCCAGCGTCGCACCACACGATGGGCGTGCTATGGTGCGCCGAGGGATGGAAGTGCCCATGTGCTCCCGTCAGCACCAGCACGACCACCGCACTCCATCGCTAACGAATACCAAGACGAGCAAGTAACGATGAAGACTCGATCTCTCCTCCTGACCACCGTTGGACTGGGTCTACTGGGCGCCGCGTGCAGCTCCAACACGATTTCGCCCAAAGACGATGGCTCGGGTGGCGCAGGCGCAGCCCTGGGAACCGGCGGTGCTGCCGCCACCGGAAACGTTCCCATCACCGGCGGTTCACCCACCGGCGGCGGAGGGCCGCTGGGTGGAGCCCCCACCGGCGGGCTCTCGGGCTCCGGCGGCGGTCCCACCGGTGGGCTCGCCGGATCGGGCGGGATCGCGACCGGTGGACTGCCCACGGGCGGCGTGGGCGCAGCCCCCACCGGCGGTATGGGCGCAGCCCCCACCGGCGGCATGGGTGCCGGAGGCACCACGACGGGCGGCGTCGGCGCAGCCCCCACCGGCGGCGTGGGTGCAGGTGGCAGCGCTACCGGTGGCGTCGGCACCGGCGGGGTCACTTCGACCGACGTCACGGTGCAGCTCGGACAGACCCGACAGACCATCGACGGGTTCGGCATCAACATCACCTGGGGAACCGCGCTGACGGACGAGCGAGCGGAGCGGTTGTTCAACCCCGACACCGGGATCGGACTGACCATCGTGCGGGTCGGGATGGGCGACAATGGCGACCAGCTGAGCAACAACATCTGGGGCGACATGCAGATGGCGGAGCAGCACGGCGCCACCACGTTCATCGGCACTCTGTGGAGCCCCCCCGGCCGCATGAAGAGCGATGGCACCGTGAACGATGGTGGATACCTGCTCCCGGAGTTCTACGACGAGTGGTCCGACGTGATCGCCGCGTTCCCCGGTCGGGTCAAGCAGAACACGGGCATCGACCTGTACGGGATGTCCCTGCAGAACGAGACGGACTTCGCCTCGTGCGGCATGAGCGAGCCCTGCAACGGCAGCTATCCGACCACAATCTACACGGGCCAGCAGTACGTGGACTTCCTGAAGGTGGCGGGGCCCAAGCTCCGCGCCTTGAACCCCCCAGTCAAGGTCATCTCACCAGAAGCCTCGGAGTGGCTTCACGTGTGGAGCAACGAGTCCGCTTGCTGCTCGGAGCCGGGGGGACAGCCAAGCTCGGATCCACTCAACTGCGGCTTCCCCGCCACGAACTGCAGCGGCTTTGATGGCTACGACTATGGCCACGCTCTCTACGCGGATCAGGAAGCGTGGGCGCTGTTCGACATCCTCGGAACGCACCAGTACGACACCCAGGTCGCAGAACCGTGGCCGGACGACGTGCCCGACCGGAAACCCGTCTGGCAAACGGAGATGTCCGGCGTGAAGTGGTGGCCGGAGCAGGGCCCCAGCACCGACATCGCGAACGGTGTGGCGATCGCCGGATGGGTGCACAACGCGCTCACGGTGGGCGAGGCCAACGCCTGGCTGTGGTGGTGGGAGCAGGCGGGGAGCACCAACGAGGGACTGTACGTAAACGGCGAGATCGCGAAGCGATTCTACACCTTCGGTAACTTCACCAAGTTCGTGCGGCCTGGCTACACGCGAGTGGACATCACCGGAGAGATCCCCGATGGCGTCGAGCTCACCGCGTACTCGGGGGGGAGCGGCACCGTGATCATCGTGGCGATCAACCACAACGGCTCGTCGGTCGACGTCCCAATCACCGTCGCCGGTGGGATTGCGCCGGGTTCGTTCACTCCGCACCTCACCTCTGCCAGCGCCAACCTCGCGCCCCAGGCTGCAGTGACCGTGAGCGGCAACACGTTCACCGCCTCGCTCCCAGGCCCGAGCGTCACGACTTTCGTCAGCCAGTAGCTGGGATCTCCGCCAGCGGAGAATGGGTGCTCACCGCCTGGCTCGAGCCAGGCGGTGAGGCCGCCGCTATTGGTCCATGTTCTTCCGGTCGATTTCCCAGGCGCTGTCGGTGCACAGCGCACACGACGCACCGTAGAACCACGGCCGCAAAGCCTCGTCGGCCATGAGGTGGACGCGCATCCAGGCGGTGATGGCCACCTCCACGTCGGTGTGGGTATCACCGAAGAAAGTCAGCCAGCTGCCGTGATCCACGGTCAGGTAGTTGGCATACATGGCAGGTAGGGTGTCGACCGCGTCCAGTGCGCTCCGGGCCCCGTCGCACCCAACCAGATCGTCGAGTCCACCGCAGAAGAACATCGCCGGCCCGTGGAGGTTGCGCTGCACCATGGCGCCCTCGATCGGCACGGAGGTGATGATCCGTTCGTCCGCAGAGGCCTGACTGGTAGCCATCGCACCCTGCGAGTGACCCGTCGCCCCGATGCGGGTCGTGTCGACGCGCTGATACAGCACGCTGGACGGATCCACAGCCTGCTCCAGCACCCAGTCGATCCCGACCACCATTGGCTTCGGATCGCCGCGTGACACGTTCGTGCTGTTCGATCCGATGACAACGAACCCATGCGACGCGAAATGCCGGAGTAGGGTTCCGTACATGCTGGGTGTGGATCCGGTACCGTTGCCCCAAGTGATGACGGGATGACAGAGGCCGCTCTCGGTCATGTCCTCGGGACGGAACAGCGTGAAGCGAGGCACCGTGCCGTCCTCCTCGGGGTCGCCCGCCTCGGGGCCCACCTCTTCATCCATGGCCACCGCGAACGGACCGGCAACGGCCGGATCCGCGGCGGGCCACGCCCCGATGGTGCACCCGTCGCCGGTCGCGCCTCCGGTGTCCGCGGCACCGGTTCCGGCAGTCCCCCCGGTAGTGGTGGGCACACCGCCGGTCTCCGCCCCCCCGGTAGCCGGTGCGGCACCTCCCGTAGCCGGTGCGGCGCCCCCGCTTTGGCCAGCAGTGGCGCCCTCTCCACCGCTGCCGGGCGCTCCACCAGTGCTGGTCGTTCCTCCCGAGGGGGTCGTGGCACCTCCCCCACCCACGGAGCTGCCCGTTCCGCCCGCATCCGTACCACCAGACTCCGCGGGAGGATCCCTGGACTCGCCCGTGTCGCTGCAGCCACAGATCGCGACGCCGAGAATCGCAACCGACAGAGGCGCAAGGGAACGGTATCGAGGTGTCATTGCACGTTCCTTTCTTCCCCGCCGACCGACTCCATTACGCAGTCGCCGCAAGAGAAAGAAAAGGTCCAAGCCACTCCCCGACCAGGAAAGAGCACAAATCCAGATGGCGCTCTCGCGATGACCATGCAGTCACAGAACAAAGATGCAGCAGAATAGGAGGCAAGGGGGTGCACGCGGGAGATCTCCCCCGCCACCTCACTTTTCTGGACCAGTTCGCCGGGCGCCGGCGGCTGCCGCGTGTGCATGGGAGCCTGCAGCTGTCAAAGTGCGCGTTCATGAGAGCGGAATCCGTGGCCGCTGGTATCGGACTCGTGGCAACGCTCGGCATCGCCATCAGCGGCTGCGGCGACGCAAGCAGACAAGAGCCGGCGAACACCGGCGGCACGACCAGCTCGGGCGGGGTAGACCCCCTGGGTGGCGCCGGGAGCTCCAGTGGGACCGGTGGGTCGGCCACCAGCAGCGGCGGCGTCGACCCAGGCGCAGGTGGCACCACCGGTGGCGGCGGTTCTGCAGCGCTCGGCGGAGGGCCCCAGACGGGAGGCGCATCGAGTGGAGGTGACTCTTCCGGCGGAGGGGACGCTGGAGGCACGGGCAGCCAGGCCAGCACCGGCGGTCAAGCAGGTAGCGGCGGGCAACCCCCAAGCGGTGGTGGGCCCACGGGAGGCGTCGCCGATACGGGGGGCACGGCAACCACCGGCGGCCAGGCGACGGGCGGCAGCGCCGATACCGGAGGGGTACCCGGCACCGGCGGAGAATCCGCAGGCGGCCGCCCCATCTGGTTCGGAACGCTGCTCGATCCCCGGGCGGTCATCGCCGAAGCACAGGAGCTCGCCCAGTCCCTCGCCGATCCCGACTCTCCAGGGTGGCAGGCCACCGGCGATCAACATCGCACGTACCACTTCCCCGCAACGGGTACCGAGGAACCCTATCGATTGTACGTACCCACCAACTGGGACGGCCAATCCGATCTACCGCTGGTCATGTTCCTTCACGGAGCCGGCAGCAACGAGAACACCTACGTCGATCAGAACAACGGGCAACTACTAACCCTAGCGCAGCAGCACGGCTTCCTCCTGGTGTCGGCCATGGGTGACGAAGGCGCCTACGGGAACTTCCTGCGACTGTCGGCGCCCTTCGGCAACGAGGGCGTCGCCGCCGACCTGATGGACCAGGTCACGGACGAGAGCGAGCGTACCAACGAACTGAGCGAACAGGACGTCATCAACGTTCTGGAACTCGTTCTTGCCGAGTACCCGATCGACCGTACGTCGATGTTCCTCACGGGTCACTCCATGGGCAGCGGCGGCACCTGGTACATCGGCGGCAAGTACGCCTCGTACTGGCGAGGACTGGCACCGATGTCCGGTCCGTTCGTGCAAGAAACGGGATACCCGTGGGAGGATGTGCGCAGCCTCTCGATTCTCGTAACCGAAGGCACGCAGACGCCCTCACTGGACGCCAGTCGGCTGTTGGCCAACTGGCTCGAGCAGAACGGGTTCGACGCCGAGTACCAGGAGGTCGACGCCGACCACGGGGCAATGGTGCCGCTCGTCCTCCCCGCCGTCTTCGACTTCTTCGATCGCGCACGCGTCCATTGACGTCTCAGGCGAGTCTCCTGGCCGATCGCGCGCAAGTAGGTGAGCCAGAATCCACCTCGCGAGCGTCTGCCTGATCGATCCCCGTTGCCGCGGCCCGCGGTTCGGAGCAGGATCACCAGATTCGACACTCCACCCACTTTCCCCGACCCGCCCCATGAGCAGCTCTCCTCGACGCTCCGGACATCTCGGATTGGTGCGGCGGGACCGCGATGGGGAGACCCCTTCCCGTCGTTCCCATATGTCGCTGGTGGTCGACCGGGACCGCCAAGGCGCCAGCGACGCGGATCTGGCTCGCGCACTCATCGCCGGCGATACCTGGGCAATCGAGGAAATGTGGCACCGCTTCGCCCCCATGGTGCTGGTCACTGCGGAACGCTGCCTGGGGTCGAAACCGGACGCCGAAGACATCGCGCAGGAAGTCTTCTATCGAGTCGTTCGCAAGGCGAAGACGCTCCGCGATCCAAACTGCCTGCGCAGCTTCATCTACTCCTTCGCCATTCGCGCACTCCGCACCGAGCTACGTCGTCGCCGGGTGCGTTCTTGGCTGCTGTTCGAGCCGGACGTCCCCACCGAGGTGGGCAGCGCCACGCTGGACGTGGAGTCGCGAGACCATCTGCGCCGCTTCTACTCCCTGCTCGATCGCCTCGCACCTCGCGATCGCCTGGTGTTCATCCTGAGACGCATGGAATCCATGACCATGGAGGAAACGGCCCAGCAGCTGGACATCTCCGTGTCCACGGTGAAACGGTCGATGGCGCAGGCGTCGGTCCGACTGTCCCGATGGGTCGAGGCCGACCCGGGGTTGGCAGGACTTGTCGGTGAAGGTGGGAGGGGGCGGAGATGAACGGGGACGCCACGGGCTCGCCAGCCATGGAGGCGCTGGTCAAACTGGGTCACTCGAGTGCGCGGCAGCCCGAGGCGGCGGAGCTCGCTCGAGGACTGAGCGCCCTGCACACGCGGATCGCCAGAGGGCGCGAGCGGCAAGGGCAACTGGTGCGCGGGTCGCTGGTCGCCGCGGCGGTGCTCGTGATGACGCTGCTGGGACTGCAGGTCGCCGCGTTCTCTCGCCACCACTGGACCACGCCAGAGCCAACAGCACTGACGTATCGCGTCGAGGGCGGTAGCGTACTCGAAGGGGGCTACCTGCGCGCCTCTGGCGACGCGGGCATCAAGTTGGCGTTCAGCGAGGGAAGTGAGTTCGTGCTCACGCCGGGAACGCGCGGGCGGCTGCGCGCCGTGGACGAGCGGGGAGCCGGATTGGCAATCGAGAGTGGGACCGCCCACTTCCAGATCACTCCGAGTGCCGAGCGCAGGTGGTGGGTCGAGGTAGGCCCGTTCCTGGTCACGATCCGAGGCACGCTGTTCACGGTTTCCTGGGATCCGGAAGCGGAACGTTTCGAGCTCCAGCTGCAGCGTGGTCGCGTCGACGTCAGCGGGCCCGTCTCTGACGGGAGCCTGGCCCTGCGAGCGGGTCAGCGATTGGTCGTGGATCTGGCCCGCGGGGAGACGCGAATCCTCGAAGATCATCCGGGCGGCGCACTCCCGGAACTGGACGCCGCCGCGGGCTCGAGCACTCCCCCGCATTCGAGCATCACGGCCCCGGCCGCCATGTCCGCGCCGCCGGCCCCGGCCAGCGTGGAGAAGAGCAAGCCAGCGAAGGCTCAGCGGCGCTGGGCCGACGAGCTGGCGAGCGGCAACTGGGACGGCATCCTCCGGGACGTCGAGCAGGCCGGAGTGGAAACAACTCTGAACAGCGCTTCGAGCGAGGAGCTCTTCGCGGTCGCCGACGCAGCCCGGTACCGGCGTCGCACGGGACTGGCCTACGCGGCGCTGATGGCACACCGCCGTCGCTTCCCCGGCTCCCCTCGCACCCTTTTCCTCCTCGGCCGCGTGGAAGAATCTCGAGGCGGGCAGGCCCCAGCTATCGCGTGGTATGACGAGTACCTGGCTCGAGCGCCGGCGGGCGCCTACGCCGCGGAGGCCCTGGGACGGAAGATGACGATCACGAACAAGGTCGGCGGACCGGCAAAGGCGAAACCGATCGCGGAGGCGTATCTGCGTCGGTTCCCCAAGGGAAGCTACGTCGGATCGGCACGCGCCATCCTTCGGGTTCCCTGACGGTTCCCGTGAAGCGCGCGCGTCTTGCCGTCCTCTCGATGCTCCTGGTGATCAGCGCGGCGTTGCTCTTCGCGGCGCCCGCGGGAGCGGTGACGGTCGCGATCGTCACCCCGCAGCCGCCCACTCCTGCATGGGACGAGACCCTTTCGCGCCTCCGCGGAGAACTGCTCAGCGTGGGGTTCGAGGTCAGGATGGTGACGCGAGAAACGACCACCAACTCCGAGCAAGTCGACTCGCGGGCCTGGCTGGAGAGCCTCACCACCGAGGGTGGTATCGACGCCGTCATCGACATCATCGGCGACGCGATCCCGGTGGCGGTCGACATCTGGGTCGTCGAGCAGGAGCCCACGCGCTGGGGGGTCTCTCGGGTCACGCGGGACGCGGACGCACCGGATGCTTCGGTGCGTCTCGCGATTCGGGCCGTGGAGGTCTTGCGTTCGACCCTCCTGGAGAACGACATGACCTCCCGAGAGCGGGACGACCATTCCCTCCCCACACCGCCCAAGAACCAAGATGAGGCGCTCCCCCAGGCGCGCTTCGGCCTGGAGGTGGGAGCGGCGGTCCTAGCAGGCGTGGACGGCGTTGGCCCGGCTCTCCTACCCACCGCGCAGGTGGACTGGAAGGTGCAGCGCCGACTCGTGGTGCACGCCACCGTGACCGCCTTGGGAACGCGTCCCACGGTAGCCAGTTCGGAAGGGCACGCGCGGGTCGCTCAGCAATACGTTCTCGTTGGCGCGGCCCATCGCTTCGATCCAGACCGGCGAGTGTGGCCATTCATCGCGCTGTCCGCAGGCGCGCTGCACACCACCGTCGAGGGGGAAGCCGACGAGCCAGCCGAGGGACAATCCGTCGACCACTGGTCGTTCCTGGTGGACGGGAGCATAGGAGCGGGGTTGAGCCTTCGAAAGACCTACACTTCGACCCTGGCCGCGCACTTGCAACTCGCCGAGCCCTACGTGGCAATCCACTTCGTGGACCACGTCGTGGCCACCACGGGACGTCCGAACCTCGTCCTCACACTCACCGTCGGTGCCTGGCGATGAGAGAGCCCACGACAGACTCCCGCCCCCTCGAGCGGCGCGTCGGGTCGACTCGACCCTCAGGAACCCCTCGTCGCGCGCACTCCGCGAGACGGTCACGGCACGCCCGATGGTGGCCAGGGCTCGCCGCGGTCGTGGTTCTCGCTGGCGTCAGCGCGTGCGGGCGAGTGGACCTCTACGCCATCACGAACGACTCGAATGGCGGCGCCAGCGCCGGAGGCGTCTCCCCCACGGAAGGAGGCGCCAGCGGCGGGCTCGGTGGTCAGCCCCTCAGCTGCCCCCCGCCGCTGCCACCAGGCGACACCAGTCGAACCATCCAGGTCGGGTCCGCAACTCGCAGTTACGTGCTCCACCTTCCACCAGCCTACGACGCGGGCGCACCGGCACCTTTGATCGTGGACTTTCACGGCATTGGCCTCACTGGCTGGGATCAACGAAACAGCTCCCCCTATCCCGCTGTCACCGACCTCGATGGAGTGGTCATGGCATTTCCGGACGGCATGCCGGGTCCCATCGGCAGCGGCTGGAACCTGGGCCCATGCTGCGTCGCCAATGTTGACGACCTGGCGTTCGCGAGAGCTCTGGTCGCCGACGTCGCCAGCATCGCCTGTATCGATCCCAGCCGCGTCTACGCCGTCGGGGTGCTGACTGGAGGAGGGATGGTCTACCAACTCGCCTGTCAGGCCGCGGACATCTTCGCCGCCGTGGCGCCCTCCGCGTTCGACTTGGTCGAGGAGATCGTGGACGACTGCCACCCATCGCGCCCGGTGACCATCGTCTCTTTCCGAGGCACCGCGGACGCTCGGGTGCCCTACGATGGCGGTCCGTCCTCTCTCGTTCCCGGCATGCCCATCACCTTCCTGGGAGCGGTGGCAACCTTCGACCACTGGGCGCAGCTCAACGAATGCACTGACGCCCCATCGCCCCGCAACAGCGACGGCTGCTCCTCCTACTCCCGTTGCGCGGATGGCGTCGAGGTCGTCCTCTGCACCGACGAGGGCGGTCGCGAGGGTCCCGGCGACGCCACCGTGGCCTGGCCGCTACTCAGGCGCCACACACTGTAGATGTCCGTCGAATCCGAAAGATGAGGAGGGACGCCCGCCGATGGGCTCCCGAGCGCAAAGAGTGAAGCCGGCGCGCAGGCAGAGCGACTCGCCCACCCATTGTTCATGGGGTCGGGAAGTTTCCGCTCATCACGAGCAGGGTGATGAAGCCCAGCGTGGACGGGAAGTACGTGTGGTTGAAGTCCCCGTTCTCCATGATGTCGAGAACGGCGCGGAACGCGCGGTCGCGAACCGTAGCGTTGTTGGCAGCCATCGCGCCAACCCCCAGCGGACCGATGAAAGAGCCCTGGAAGTCCCGAGCATCGGCGCCCCCCGCGGCGGTGGTGGAAGCGTTCCCCGAAGACTTCACCCACCCGGCCTTCATGAGGTCGATCGTGGCCCCTGCGTCGTAGCGCTGCGCGAAGTAAGCGACGATGGCCGTCGAGAGCGCAGTCCCGGTACCGCCGTTCTCGCAACCATCGAGACCGATGCGCCAGGGCACGCGAGCCGCGTCATAGCCGTAGACCGGCACGTTGAAGCCCGCCGTGACCTGGGCCCCGATGCTATCGCCCGTGACGGGGTTCCCACTCCAGTCGGTCCAGTCCGTGGGGAACCTCCCGGTTTGCGCATTGATGTTCGTGCTCAGCACGCTGTAGTTCGCGGTGACGACCTGACTCATTCCGCCGAACGCCTGGAAGTAGGAGGGGGCGAAGTAGGAGGGATTGAAACCAGGGTTCCACGCATCACCGGGCTTGAGCTGGTTGTTGCTGTCCACGTCACGCGACCGGATCGCGCTGATCATGCTGGTGGCGGCCGCGGCGTAGCCGCCCCACTGAGCATCCGCCATCAGCAGCCCGTAGGCGATATCCACATCCCCGTCAGTGGCGGATCCAGATCCTCCACTTGGCTTCCAGATCATCAATCCGTTGGCCATGTGAGATTGGACGTATCCCCAGAAGCGATCGAAGTTGGTCTGGTCCCCCATCGCCGCCGCGATCAGCATACCGTAGCCCATCGACTCCGAGGTCGTGACCCCGTTCTCCTGCTCGGGAGCGATGACGCGGGCGTTGTTCCCATCCGCACGCACGAAGGTGGCCGTCCACCGCGCGTAGATCTGCGACAGGGCATTGCTAAAGTTCGCGGCGTTGGCCGCGGGAGAGCACGTGCCAATATTGCGATTCTGGGGGAAGGGCTGGGCTGAAACACCAGACGACTGGAAGGTCGTGGAATTGGGGCATTCACCCTCGAAGAACTCCAGGTCGTTGATCCAGAAGTCGAAAGGCAGATTCTTGGCGAACGCCTGGTACTGGCCCTCGTTCGGGTAGGCGTCGACGTACCAGTCCTTGCCCTGGTTGAACTGGAACTGGACCTTGAGAATGCGGGAGGCGAGCGCGTTGCGCTCCGTGTTGCTGAGATTGCTGGGTAGGCTAAGTGGGTAGAAGTCCCGATCGAAGCAGAAGGAGAACGTCTTCCAGTCGGTCGTCAGCTCGTGATCGTGGTAGTCGGAGCGGTCGTAGTCGGGGACGACGTGGAGGAAGCGCCCTAGGTGCTGGTAGCAGTCGCGAGCCGCCTTCTCACTGGTGCCCGCGATCGGCTCGCAGGCATCGTGGTCGCCAGGCGACCCCGTCCCTTCCGTCTCGGGCATGGAAAGGTTGAAACGAACTGCCGACTTCGGATCGTGCCCGACGCCCCGGCGGGCACGGAAACGAATACCCGTGTAGCTGGCAGCGTTGTAGACGTTGGGGTTGGTGATCGTCCCGGTGAGGTTGAGGCCAATTCCAACCCAGTCCCCCCACCCTGCCGCGCTCGCCCCCGTGGCGTGGAGCGCCCATTGGTCGCACGCCTCGCCGCTGTCGGCGGCCTCGACCGCGAGCTGGAAGTTTGCCGTATCGGTCTCGTAGAAGCGCTCCCACTCTCCCTGGCGCCCATCGTGGGCGATGACGACGGGCGGAGTCACTCCGGACCCTTCCTCGAAGTCGGAGATCATTCCCGTCGGACGACTGCAGCTCGTGTTGCAGGTCGTCCCAGCCACGCAGACCCCTTCGCACTCGACGGTTCCCGCCGGGCACGCGCAAGCACCGGCGCTGCAGTTGCGCCCGTCGGCACACGAGTTGCCACACGCACCGCAGTGGGCCACGCTGGTCTGCAAGTTGACGCAGGTGTCACTGCAGAAGTCCGGGTTCGCGCTCGGACAAGCACACGAGCCAGCAGTGCAAGCGCGCGGAGACGGACAAGCAGCCCCACACCCCCCACAGTCGGTGGCACTAGTCTGCAAGTTGACGCAACTGCCGTTGCACTCACCCAGTCCCCCCTCGCAAATGCAAGCGCCGCTGACGCAGCTCATCCCGCCCGCGCACGCCGGGTTGCAGGAGGTGGCGCAGGTACCAGCCGCAACGCAGGATCCGTTGCAGTCCTCGGTGCCGGCCGGACAGGAGCAGGCGCTTGCGGCGCACACCTTGCCACCCGCACAGAGGTTGCCGCAACCGTTGCAGTTGGCCGCGTCGCTGGCTAGATCCGTGCAGGCACCGTTGCAGTCGACCTGTCCCGGCGGACAGACACAGCTACCGTTGTCACAGACCTGGCCACCGGTGCAAGCCGGGTCACAGACCACGGGGCAAGCGGTCCCGATCACGCAGGTCCCACCGCAGTTCACCGAGCCGGGAGGACAGGTGCAGGCCCCGCCAACGCAGGTCTGGTCGCCCGCGCACACGTTCCCGCAAGACCCGCAGTGAGCTCGGTTGGTGAGCACGTCTTCGCAGCCGTTGCCGCAGTTGAGCTGACCCGACGGACAGGTGCACAGACCGTTGGTGCAGGTCTCACCGGCACTGCAGCTGACCGAGCAGCCGCCGCAGTTGAACGAGTCTGTCAGGGTGTTGACGCAGCTCGCACCGCAGCTGGTTTCACCGACTTGGCACTGGTCCGTGCACGCGCCCTGTGAGCAGAGCGGCGTGGCACCTCCACAGGCGACCCCGCAGGCGCCACAGTTGGCACCGTCGGAGAAGGTGTTCGTGCAGACGCCGTTGCAGTCGTCGAGCCCCGCCTGGCAGGTGCATGCCCCGGCGTTGCAGCTTTGCCCCGCGACGCACGCGACCCCACACGCCCCGCAGTTGGTCGGGCTGCTGAACACGTCGACGCAGCCCGTAGCGCACGGGCTCCGACCGGCTGGGCAGGCACAGAGGCCCGCCGCGCAGGACTGCCCAATACCGCAGGCCGCGCCACAGGCTCCACAGTGGCTCGCATGGGTGAACAGATCGACGCAAGCGCCATCGCACGGAGTCATCGTGGGAGGACACGTCGGTGCGCCACCGCCCGTTGCCCCCGAGCCACCCGTCGCGAAACCACCGCCGGTGGCGAAGCCACCCCCAGTCGGCGCGTTCCCTCCAGTATCGGCCCCCCCGTCGGCGGACGGCGCGGAGCACCCAGTCAGGCCCACTACGGCAAGCAAGGAAAGGACGACGACACGAAACGGCATGACATCACCTCGAAGCGAGCACGCGAGTC
Organism: Polyangiaceae bacterium; assembly: GCA_050304295.1. Taxonomy (GTDB): domain Bacteria; phylum Myxococcota_A; class Polyangia; order Polyangiales; family Polyangiaceae; genus JAFGBI01. The sequence goes on along the minus strand of JBNLDK010000220.1, from coordinate 33,262 downwards.
CGAGCAGATCCGTTCGGCGGCTTGGCTTCGGGGACGAGCCTGGCAGCTTGCGTGCGAAGACGCGAGGAGGGCGAGGCTCTCGGAGCCTTCCTCACGTCGTTTGGTGGCCCGGGACCTGGAATTGTACGACTCAGGCGGAGCGGGACGCTTCGTTCGCCCCGCCGCGATGGTCATCGCCGGCCGCAGGCACGCGGGGGAGAGCAGACAGGCGGGGCGAGCGGCAATGACGCCCCGTGCGAAATCGCCGGTCACATCCTGGTGCCGGCACCGGGCGCAGTTCATCGGCAGCCCCCACCGGAGCAGCAATTGGAAGCAAACTCCGGCGGACTCAGCCGCCCGCGAGCCCGCCACCGCTCGCGGAACTCACACGAACACCACCGCGGACGACGACCCTGATGGCAAATTTGGGCTCCGCTTGGCACCAATGCCCAGACGCGTCCACTCTGATCACCGACTTCGCACTTTCCATCCGCAAGCTCTCATTTTTAACCGATCGAGTGATCCATTGCCTTGGCCAAGGGCATTCAGCGGGGAGATAGGTTGGAGGTCGGCAATGGGTTCGTCTTGGGTTGACGGTGGCGCTGCAGCCAAGGTGCAAAGGGTCGGCTGCAGTTCCCTCGCTCCGTGGGATCACCGACACGTCGGTGTCGCCAGCCCCGCAGGAGAAGCTGGCGCAGCAACATGGCTCCCCGTGGCCGATGACGGTGAACGGATCGCGCCAGGCGGGCTCACCAACTGGCGGCGGGTGGAGTGTCGGTGCACGAGCAGCGCGCTCGACGGCGCCGCGGTGGGCACCTACCTCTCGTGACATCCCGCACGTCGGGCCGTCGGCCGCAACAGCGAGCCGACGCTTGCGTGATCGCACAGGTGGCAAGTGCCCACTCGAGATCGGCTGCTTCGCGGCGGACACACCCCACCCGCTAAGGAGTGTTTTCAAAGGCGCACCGAGCCCGAGCCCAGGGCAGCGAAGTGCCCGGAGCCCGAGCCCGAGCCCGAGATCTTCAAGACCATGGCGGTGAGCATGGCGACGATGCGGAGCAACAGGCCTCGGCCGCGAGTTCGCAGAGATTCGTCCGTGAGTTCGAGCGCCGCGAGAATCGGTAGAAACGCGCCTTGTCGGCGGCAGCGAAATCGATCGGGCTCGGGCTCGGGCTCGGGCTCGGGCTCGGGCTCGGGCTTTGAAACTAGCTCCGAACTCCCTTCTGGGCGATGTGCTGTGAAATCTACGACGTCAACCGGGCCGCCTTGGTCCCTTCGCTGGGCGGCCCAGTGAACCAGGCGCCTTGGCCCGGATTCCTGACCCAGTAGCCCGCGTAGAACGCCGCCAGGCAGAGAGCAGACAACACCAAGAGCGCCGTGGCCGTCCGCCCCAACGCCCAGCGCGGGGCGCTGGCGGCACGCTTCCCGTGGTGTGCGAGAACGCCGGCAGACGGCACCGCTCGCAAGTGTCGCGTGCGGGGCACCGATGCATTGACTCGCCGAACGAGGCGGACACGAAACTCGTCGGGCTGCGCCACGATCTCTTGCTCCGCCGCGATCAGTCGGTCGATGGGAGCCTGCAATGGCATCGGGCTCATCAGCAGCATCCTCACCAGTCCAGGGCGGGAGCAGCGGCGCCCGGATGCGGGCGATCCCAGCCCAGCGGGAAGCCGGCAGCTGCAGCTCCACAAGAATTGCCGTCCCGCCGCACCTGGTCGAGCGGACTGGGCAGGTTGGAGACCCGACTCGGTTGCCTCATTCCTACTGAGCAATTGTTTTGGCTGGTCCGGGGTTGTCACCGAAAGACGCCCCGATGCCACGCTGACCCGTAGCGCTGGCATCGGGGTGTTTCGTAACGGGCCGCAAGTTGGAGAGAGCGCACCAACGTGGGACATGTGGCGTCGCGGGAAGGCGCGACCCCTTCATCGCTGACGAGTCCGCTGATACGTGCCAGACTCCAAGCTGGGATTCTTGGCCCAGCCGCCTCCCGAAAGACCATCGCGCCCCACCATGCCCAAAACTTCACCAACTGCTCTTCCGCTGGTGGCCTTCTCGCTCGCGGTCGCGGTCGAGCTGCCAGCCTGCGGTCGAATTGGGTTCGAACACCTCAGCTCCGGGGGCGAAAGCGGCGCGACGACGGGTGGAGTGGGCGGCCAGCAGTCCGCGGGCGGTTCCGGGGCGACTCCGGGGGGAATGGGCGGGATGGACGGCCAGGCTGGTGGCGGTACCAGCCTGGGAGGAGCACGCCCCGGAGGCGGCGCGGGCCCAGGGGGAGGCGGATCCGGCGGAACTGCCACAGGAGGTGCACTCGCTGGCGGGACGGGAACGGCCGGGACTCCAGCTGGCGGTGGGACGACCGCGGCGGGGGCTCCAGCCACCGGAGGAACGCTGACCGGGGGGGCTACACCCGGCGGAGCGCCAAGCGGCGGGACCAACGGTGGAGGCGTAGCGGTGGGCGGTTCGGCAGCGGGCGGCGCGGCGACTGGAGGTGCGGCGACGGGCGGCGTGGCGACGGGCGGCGTGGCGACCGGGGGTGCGGCGACCGGGGGTGCGGCGACGGGCGGCGCGGGGGGCGCGTCGGCAGCATGTGTACCCAACGCCGTCTGCAGCTGCGACAGCTATCAAGGGAGAAACTACCGCTTCTGCAACGAGGTCCTGTTCCGCGAGGACGCGCTCGCCGACTGCCAGACGCACGGGATGACCCTCGTCAGAGTGGACGACGAAGCGGAAAACACCTGGCTGACTGCCGCGGCCATCGCCGCGGGAATGCTCACCCCCACTGGCTCCTCGGTCGTCTTTCTTGGGGGCAACCAGCTCGCAGTCAACGGAGAATGGCGCTGGCCCGACGGCACGCTGTTCTGGAACGGCGGCGCGGTGGCGGGCATCTACGCCAACTGGGAGTCCCCCCCCCGCAACGGCGGGGTTGCGGATTGCACGGCGTTGCGGGGTACCGGCTTCTGGCTCGCGCGTGCTTGCAACGCCGGCGATGCGCGGTACATCTGCGAGCCGCTCTGAGGCAACGCCGGCACGAGAGCCCACGTGCCAGCGAGTCACCGTCGACCGGTGAGGCGCGGGCTCAGCGTGCGCCTCCGTCAGCGGGCGCCACGCTGAGCCACAGCGACAACTGAGGCACTACCGCCCATACACGCCGGCAATGCTCGCCTGGATGGCCACATCCGTCGCTTCGGAGGTCTCGCCCGCCATGACCGCCCCCTCGGAAAACCCGCCGGTGCCATTCGGGTCGCCGGCGCCGCCCTCGCCAATGCCGAGGCCCCCTTCCTGCTTCAGCGGCGAGTACCCAACGGGCAACGTGGGAAGGTCAATGTTGACCGAGAACGGCCCTTCCTGGGCGTTCGCCGACTTGACCACCCAGTGGGCAACGCCGTCGTGCTTGAACAGCATCGTCACGATGTCGAATGTCACCGAGGGGTTGGGGTTCTCGCCCGTCGCGGTGCATGGGACCGAATCCGGAACCCCAGAACCACACTTGGCGGTGTTGCCAGCATAGACGCCGGTCTCGAAGTCGACCATCGGCCAGGGGCCTTCGCCCAAGCCCTTGGACCAGAACTCGATCTTCGAGAAGTTGATGGCCGTGAGCGTGCCTGGCCCGGTGTAGTGCACCGCATTCCCCGTGTTGCCGTAGTTGAAGCAGCAGTTGTTGTTCAGGTACTCCGCGTGGAAGATGGCGTACTCGGTCTGCGGATCGGCCCCCACCGGCATGTTGTTGGTTCGGTCCCTGTTCCGGAGACACTGCGACTTGTCCTTCCACATCGCTCCCTTCTCGACCGCGATCGGCATCCTCGTCCCGTCGGACATCTGCCAGTACTCGATATCCAGCAGATCACAGGGGCGGACGGTTCCTGGCTGGTTCTCGTTCGGATCGTCCGCCCGCCACAGGTCGTTGCCGTTGCCGCTCTGGTCGTAGAGCGTCGCCACCTTGCACGCTGTACCTTCACAGAAGGCGCTGAGCGCCGCCGTGTCCACGAGCCCTCCCGCAGCGACGACGCCGATATCCATTTCCTCGCTGTCAGACACACGGAGAGCCCGGAACAGCGGACCATCGTATGAGGCGAAGAGCGCCCGCGTCATCCCGTGAGCGGCCACCATGGGCGTGTCCGCCGCCTGGGCGACATCGCCAGGGAGGGTACTTCCACCGGCTCCCCCTTCACCGCCGGTGCCATCACTGCCGCCCGTGGCGCCGCCCGCGCCGCCCGTGCCGACCCCGCCAGTGGCCCCGACACCACCCGTTGGGCCACCGCCAACGGTCCCACCGGTGCCGCCACTCCCCCCAATGGCCCCCCCGGTGCCACCGCCACCGGTCCCCTGACCACCGGTGCCACCACTGCCCCCGAGTGCCCCACCGGTGCCACCCGAGCTGACCGGCCCCACGCGGGGAGTCGGGATATCCACCCCGGTGCACACCGGGCTGAGGGATGAGCAACTCTCGGGCAAGGCCGCCACGAAGTCCCAAATCGCAGCGCGGTCCTGACCACTGATCTCGGAACAGTCCGCGATCCCACTCACGGTGGTGTTGTAGGTGGTCACCTGATCAACGACGCAGTTGGAATACTGTTCGACCGTGGCCGTGCAGGGTGACGGGAGCGCCTCGCAGTCGGGCACGTAGGGCCCCGCCCCCAGGCACTCCGACTCCCTTGTGGCGCAGTTTTCCCGCATCACTTCGTCCGTGGGGGCGCTGCTGGAGATCGTGTAGGAGAGCCCAGTCGCCTTGCACAAGGTCGCCTGGCTGATGCTACTGGCCAGATAGTCGTATGCATCGTGGCACAGCTGGGAGGCTTCCGCAGGCGTCAGATCGCCGAGTGACCGGCTCCCGCTCAGAGATGTGACCCCACCGCCGCCTGCTGTGCCGCCGGCACCGACTCCACCCGTTACCGCAGCACCTCCGCTGCTCTCGACGCCTCCCGTGCCAGTGATAGCGCCACTGCCGGTGCTCCCACCGGAAGAGTCGCTGCTGCTGCCCCCGTCGCCACACCCAACCATTGGCGCCGTCGCAACGAACACCGTCATGCCCGTGAGTCCGATGATTCTGTACCGATGTGCCATGACTCGCCTCGCTCTACTGACCGTATGCAACGGCAACGACATTTGCTTGCTCCATCTCATCAACGGCATCCGTCGCATCCCCCGTGTCCGCTTCCTGGAAGCGTTCGCCCACCGCGCCCCGTCGCGCGCGACCGACCACCTCGCGGCTGAGATGGCCCTCGAAGGTGCTTCCGTCCGAGGGTGGGACCAGGGCTCCTTGCGCCAATTCGTCTCCGTCTTTGACAACCATCTTCACAATGAGCTCGGCCACGCGGGAGGCTAGTTCGATGCCTGCAGGTTCCAGTAAACGGCGTACCTCTGATGGTGCACCTCATAGAGTGGCCGGAAGGTAATGCCCGTGGCGGGGCCAGCATCACGAGCCTGAAAGGTCAGAGGCTCGGTGGCGCTGGCCTCGAGCCACACGGAAGGCTCGGCAGCACTGGCCACGATGTCCGGAACCGGGACGGGAGGGCGACCCAGATAGGCGTCCTTGTCCGCGAAGTCGGCGGGCATGTCGTCGCTCCCCAGCTCTCCTGCTAGCAGGAGCGGGCCGTAGAACACAGCCACCATCGAGGACACATCCTTCGCGAACTCGAGACGCAGCGCGGCCGGCAGCGTCAGGGCGACCGCATCTCCGACCGACCACTCGCGCGTCAAAGACACGTAGGACGACGGGGGAGCGGATTGATCGAGGGGCGTACCATTGACGGTGACCACCGGCGCCCCCGACCAGTGTGGGATCCGGAAGTAGAGCGTGGCGGTCGTCGGTGATCCCGCGGCAACGGTGAACTGCACCGGCTCTCCGGGGATCCCGCTCCCTTCCTGACGGAACTCCAGTCCAGTCTCCTCCCAGGTAACCTCGCTGGGAATGTAGAGATTCACGAAGAGCGACTCCGCGTCAGCGAAGTAGATACCCTCGTTGTAACGAGGCGCGTTCTCGATTCCGGTCCCCGTGCAGCAGTAGGTTCCGTCGATGTAGGTGCGGAAGTGACCTCGCAGCGGAGTGAAGTACGTCATGTGCCCGGTGTCGGGCGCCATCGTCGCTAGGACATGATTATGGAGCGCGCGCTCGTAGTAGTCGGCGTACTCCGCACGCGGACTGCGGGCGAACAGCACGGACGTCAGCTTGAGCATGTTGTGCGTGTTGCACGACTCGCCGGTGGTATCCGGCAACGCCGTGCCGCCATCGATCGATGGACCTGCCTCGACCCCAGGTCGATCCAGCCACTCGTGGAAGGAATTGCCTCCGGTGACGAAGGAGTGGTCGTCGGCCAGCAACTCCCAGAAGTGCTCCGATGCCTGGAGACTGCTCGGATCCCCTCTCAGGTTCGCCGTGTGCGCAACCCCCAGAGCCTGGGCGATGTGGGTGTTGGCGTGCAGACCCTCCAGGCGATCCTCGCCGCTCGCGAGCGGCACGACGAACCAGGACCGGTTGAAGACCTGCGCCAGATCCAGGTAGTCGGCTCGACCCGTCACTTCCGACAACTCCGCCAGTGCGTCGCTCATGGCGCCAAACTCGTTCTGCGGGTTGCCGTTGCCGTCCGTCCGGAAGATCCGCTCGATGACGTCATCGCCCAACGCCGCCAGTCGTCCTTGGAAGTAGTCGGCCATGCGTGTGACCACCTCGAGCGCCTGCTGGTTGCCGAGATAGTGGTAGGCATCCAGCAGGCCGGACATGATCTTCTGGACCGTGTAGTACGGGACCACGATCCCTCCGCCGTCTGCACCATTGCCTTCTAGCCAATCGAACACGGTCGAGGGAAACGCCGCCAGGTAGCCACCCTGATTCAGCGCCGTCTGGCACTGGGCAAGCGCGTCGACGATGTACTCGACGCGGGTCTCGAAGGTGGCGTCATCGGTAGCCACGGCCATCCGCGACGCCGCCGAAAGATAGTGCCCGGTCATGTGGCCCCGGATGAACCCAGTGTCCCAACCTGGGTAACCCCCGGTCACACCGCCCGCCTGAGGCAGGTTTGCGAGGCGTCGGTAGTCGTACAGCAGCCGGTCGGGATCGAGCGAGGCCAGATATCCCTGACGGTGCAACTCCTGGCGATCGTAGAAGGGACTGCCAGACAGCAAGCGAACTTGTGTTGCGTCCACCGCGTGAACCGTCCCGGTTGGCGGAGCGCCGCCGACCAGAGTGTCCCCCCCCGAACCTGAACTGCCGCCCACGCCGGCGGTTCCGCCTGTCGGCGTGGAACCTCCGGCGGCGCTCCCCCCGGTCACCCAGTTCCCACCGGACGCGAGAACGCCGCCCGTGCCCCCCGCGAGGTTGCCGCCGGTCGCCATCCCGCCGCCCCCAGTCGGTCCCCCACCCAGCAGACTCACCCCTCCAGTTCCCGAGACCAGTACCCCTCCGGTCGGAACGAGACCCCCCGTAGCCGAGGTGCCGCCAAACCTGGGAGTTGAGGCAGTTCCACCTGCTGGTGGCTGACCGCCGGTGGGAATTCCCGCGCTCCCACCGGACGCCTCCCCGGGCGATGGGTTGCTCGAGCACGCCAACGGGACACAAAAAAGCGGGGCAAGAGACTTGATGACGAACTGGCGAAGACCCTTCATGCCATTCTCTCCCAAGCCCGGCGAATGAGAGGCCGCGTCGAGTACCGGCCAGAATCCCAAGAACGACTTTCGGCGAAGACCCTGCCACGACGCGGGACGCGAACCGCTTCCCCGCTGCGGGCCAGGCACTCGACCCGACCGCCGAGACCCCGCATTCCGCGCGCGCCGAACGCACGTCGCCACCGTCGGCGACGTCGCCATCGCCAAGGAGTCCAGTCGCGCGTTGCTCGCTCCCCCTCGCCAGCCCGTTCGGGAGCTCGAAGCACGGCTTCGACATCGACCGGAGGAGGGCATCGCAGAACCTGCGACCCGCCCAGTTGCCTGACAACGAGAATGCATTCCACCTTCACCGCGAAGCAACCGCCATCGCGCACTGCAGCCGCCACTGGGGACGGCACGACCCGTCGCTATCCATTGTCGTGAGCAGCGTGTGGTTGTTGCCGGTCCTCACTTCCCCACCCGCAAACCGTGGTTCGCTTCGAGGGACTGCAAGCTCACGGTGCTTCCCGCCAGCCCTGCTGCTCTGTCGTCAGATCCAGAACAACAAACAACCTGTCTGTTGTTCTGGCGGTCATGTGGAACCGAATTGGGGGTAGCGGAAACGATCCTTCGGTCAGATGAGATCCCCGATCGCCGCCAAGAGACCCGATGAGAACGATCGGTCCGAGGGCAGGATGTCAACGTCCGCATCGATACCGCGAGGCTGCGGACGAGCGGCGCCAGTCGGCATCACCTCTGCGGTTCTAGCATCTCGTCCATGCGCCCGCCGAGTGCGCTCTCGGGGAAGCGCTTGCGGAATGCCGCACCCGCTTGGTGGGCATCCTTCTCACGCCCCAGACCCAGCAGCGCCTTGACCCGCAAGGCCTCGCGTTCCTCGGACAGAGTTCCGCTCGGGAACCTCCGCTGATGCTCCGCGACGGCGGCGAGCGCCGCCCTGTAGTCTTTTCGGGCCAGCGCACGCTGCGCCGGCTGCAGGACCCGCAATTCCATCGCGTAGGCTTCAACGTCCTCCGAACGCGTGGCTGTCCTGCCGGACGTGCTCCGCGCTGGCTGCGGCCGCGCTTCCGCGGCCGCAGCTGGCTTGGCCGGATCGTCGGGTTCATCTGGCGGCGACGCGGTGACGCTGGTGTCAGACACCGGTGCCATCTTGCCGCGCGCCGGCGCGGTGGCAGGAGCTTCCACCGCAGATGGTGTAGGGTCTGGTACGGCAGCGTCCCCTGACCGATACCCGGCGTAGAAGGCGGCCGAACAGAGTCCGGAGACAACGAGCGCAGCCAGCGCCACCCTGCCGACAGGTGCCCGGCGCGCCCGAGTCGCCTCGGGCATGGCGCGCCGCACCGGAAGAATTCGCGGCATGGAGCTGCGAACTCGCTTGAGGACGCGCTGGCGCACCTCCTCTGGCTCGGGCAAAATTTCCCGCTCCACTGCAAACAGCGAAGCCGGGTCGGGGAATCTCGGAGCTGGAACCATCCGGTTCATGCTTCTCTTCCTCCACGCAGCAGGCTGGATACAGCCGCGTTGAACTCCTGGCGTGCCTTGCGCAGCCGGGAGTAGCCGGTAAAGCGGTAGATCGACAGACTGGCAGCGATATCCTTCATCGGCAGCTCGTCGATGTCATGCATGATCAACACCGCGCGGCGTTGCACGGGAACACGTTCGAGAGCCCGCAGCACCAATGTGCGCGCCTGACTCGCCTCCAGGGCGCGGTCGGGTCCGGGAGCGAGATCATTGACGTCCATGACCGGTACGACCACCTCGCGTCGTCTCTTGCGACCGTGGTTGGCTGCAACTCGAAACGCGATGCCAAAGAGATATGCCCGCAACGGCCGCTCGGGATCATATTTTTCCCAGGTCCGGTAGAGCACCAAGAACACCTCGTGGGCGAGATCCTCCACGTCATCCCGGGGCACGCCCAGACGTCGCAATGTCCGAATCAGGTAATCAAACTCCCGCTCGAATGCCTCGACGCACGGATGCGTCTCCGACCTCCGCGCGACCCGCGGCTGCGAAATGGGAGGGGTGGACACCCGACGCAGTTGCCTCATTCGTGACCCACCCTGGTATTGTCACCGGGGGCGGGGATTGTCATGGAAAGCAACGGCCAGGTCGATACCAGCGACCGCGCCGAACTGAGGTATAGCCCAGACCGCCTCTCGATTCAGGTCGATTGTCCAGGGGGTCAGTAGATACAGACCGTCCAGGTGGCCGCGCACGACCAGGTGGTGATCCAGCGGCAGGGAGTACGCGATCCGCATTCCTACCTGCGCGACGACCCCGCGAGGTGAAGCGGGATGGTCCACACCGGCGCCCTCCACGCGGATCTGACCCAACTTGGCCAACGCGCAGCCATCCAGCGGCCCTCGGCTTCCGCAGCCCGCCGCGGCGGCAAGCATGAAGCCGTGCCGGAATCCGCGGTCACCGTCGACGTTGGTCCGGGACGGAGCGGTGAACTCGGCGCCCAGTTCGCCCACCAGCGACCGCGAGCGGACGGCGGCGAACAGCCGGCCCAACCCAACGGCGTGCGGGGCCAACCCGACTCCCACGGCCGGTCCCGCACCGGCCTCCAGCAACCATCCCCTCTCATCCTCCGCCGCGGGCTTGGGTACCGGCAGTTCTGAGTCGTCGGGCGGGTCCTCGGCGACCACCGGGGGACTCGGAACCGGGGCCGGCTCGGGCTCTACCGGTGCATCTGTTGGGGCTTCGCCCCCCGGCTCGGTGGCCATCAACTGCGTGTGAACCGCCACGACGAACGCCATCGTAGCGGTCATGTCGCGACAGTCATCGGCGGGCGACGAGAAATGCCGCTCTCCGATAGGTCCTTCCGAATCCGACACCCACTCGATGCTTCCTTCAATCACCGCCTCGGCGGCGCGAACCTGCACGTGAACGCGGGGAGTCGCCCCCGGCTGATGCGGATCGTAGCCGAGTCGCTTGGCAACCACGGAGCGGAAGGCGGACGCGCTCAAGCAACCGGTAACATCGGGGGCGACCTCGTAGCTGAGGTCCACGAACTGCTCCCCCTCCGCGCGAGCCCGCGCTGGCGCCAGACCCACTAGCAGCACGACAGCCACGACACACCCGTTGGCTAGGGGGCGGAGCGAGCCCAGACGCTTCAGTCGAGGTGCTCCTATCCAGTCTGCGCACCACATGGTTGGGACAGTCCCGCTCCTAGACGCGCAGCTTCCCCGAGACCCGACGGGAATTCGGAGCCGCCGATCTCCGCCTTCCAAGTGTTGGTCATCAAGATTCTGCGCTGGCCCATGACAATCTGCGCGCGCTCGAGACAAACACCGGAGACAACGTTTGGCCTGGGTCGAGCGCGGCAGCGGAATTGTACGCGCGATTCTGTACCATGCGGGGCCAGTGGTGTCCGAAAACTGATCACGACGGGAGCCACGGAGCGGTGTGAACCGACCAACCGGAATCGCGGGCTCGATGGCGCCATACTTCGTGACGCTCGAGCACCCGCCATCCAGCAGAGCGTCGAGGTGCCCACCCTCGGATGCATCGGTCACCGCAACCGGGAGGGGAATGGATTCTCCCCCCCTTCAGGAATGTTGTGAGCGCTGGGGACGGTCAACTCCCCTGGCTGACCATCCGCGGGCGGGGCAGACTCCACATGGAAGTTGCGTCACAGGCAGCGCTTTTCACCCTGGGCAAGGCTCTCCGCACGATCTCGTCGTGGGTTCCGTCGCGAGTCCTCGCTGCCCTGCACCGATATCGCGCGAATCAACCAGAGTCACGGCCTCCAGTATGGTCCCGCGCCGCGCGCGTCCCGTGTTCTGCCACCATCGGCAGGCCACCCCCTTGCTTCGGACTGCAGCCGCCCCGCCAATCGACGATGAGCACCCCATGGTGGACCCAGCCAGACTCCGAATTTCACCCTTCGCCCGGCGGGGAGGCTTCCTCCCAATCGCCGCCAGCGTTCCTGGGGGGAGCTCCGAGGATTGCCCCGCAGCGTCTCCGAACAGCGGGGCGGGGGCCCAGTCCACCGGGGGCGCGGCCGGAATCATCCAGGGCGGAATGCCAGCGACTGGTGCCACCGGCGCCGGTGGCACCCCTGGGTCCGGAGGTCTGGCGTCGGGTCGTGGCCCAACCCGGGACACCAGGCAAAGCGCATTATCGTGATGGCTGCTCACGCGCGCTCGGTCGGACGCGCTGTGCAAGGAGATTCTCATATGGTGCCCTTCATCTCGCGACAGACTTCGGCAGGCGGCCGACGAGGAGACCACTGCCAACTCTCCAGACACATCCGCCCCGCCCTGGGGCGCTGGATCTCGTTGGCGGCAGTGCTCGCCGCGGCGCTCCCCGCGTGCGGAGGTGGATCCGACGGCGATGATGCCACCGCCTCCGGCGGTGAGGGCAACGGCGCCACGACCGGAGGCGTGTGGAGCAGCGGCGGCGCCCCGCCCGGAACCGGAGGGAATGTCCCCCCGGGCAGCGGTGGGCTCGCAAGTGGTGGTACATCGGGCGGTACGGGAGGTGAGTCGCTGACCGGTGGTACGGGAGGAGTCTCCCCTAGTGGCGGCTCGCCGACGGGGAGCGTTGGGGGCACGGGCGCTGCGGGAGGCGGCGGACTGACCGGCGGCGACGGTGGCATCGGCAACACGGGGGCCACGGGTGGGCTCGGCACGACCGGAGGCGCAGGCGGCGGCGGAACCGGAGGCACCCCTCCTACGGGTGGAGCCCCTCCCATCGAACCCATCGAGTGCGACCCGGTCAGTGCCGGGGGCGACGCCACGAGTGTAGCGTTGGACGGCAACGACATCCGGGGAGACAACGTCAACGGCCTCACCTTCAAGGGATTCGGAGTGCTGAGTGCCAACGGCACCAGCGCGCTGCTGATGGACTACAAGTCCGAGCACCCCGACAAGTATACCGAGTTCCTCCAAGTTCTCTTCGGTGGCACCCACCCGATCATGACTCAAGTCAAGGTCGAGATGGGCAACGACCGCAACAACTCCACCGGCCCCGATCCGGCGACGATGCGCTGGGAAGGTGAACCTGCAAACGTCAGGCGCAACCCGGGCTTCCAGCTCGCCGCCGACGCCAAACAGGTCAACCCCGAGCTCAAAGTCAGCATCCTACGCTGGGAGTCTCCGGGCTGGGTCGGCAATAACGACGATGTCTACACGTGGTACAAGAACACCATTCTGACGGCGTATCGCGAGTTCGGCTACATGGTCGACTACGTGAACCCCGGCGTCAACGAGCGGGGCCCCGACCTGTCGTGGACACGCCAGTACGCCGAGCGAGTCAGGACCGACAACTCCGGCTTCGCCGACGCCACCGAGCAGGCGCTCTACAATAGTATCCAGGTTGTCATCTCCGACGAGGTCGGGACCGGCTCGTTCGGGGGTGACATGGTCAGCGACGCTGGCCTGCGCGACGCGGTGGCAGTCGCCGCCTTCCACTACAACACGGACGACGACGCCGGCGGGAACTTCAAGGCGCTCGCCGATCAGCACGACAAAGAGGTCTGGAACAGCGAAGCCCAAGCCACTTTCAGCAATACGGCGTTCCGTCCCAACAACAACATGCGAGATCCGTCGGTCGCCGGCACGGGCATCGGTGGCACCTACGGTCCGCTGGAGATGGGGAACACCATCATCAAGGGTTTCGTCAACTCCCGTCGGACCCACTTCATCTATCAGCCAGCCATCGGCTCCTTCTACGAGGGCGGGCAGTATTCGTTCAAAGAACTGCTCAGCGCGCGCGACCCCTGGTCGGGGTGGATCCACTACGACGCGGGCCTCCAGATCCTGCGCCACTTCAGCTGGTTCGCAAAGGTCGGCTGGGAGGACCCCAGCAACTCGACCGGAATCTGGCGGGCGGTGCCGCAAGCCAGCTCGACTGGAGCCACAGGCACGAACCCGATCAACGGACGCAACGGGTCGCCGAGCTACATGACACTGGCGGCCCCGGATGGCAGCGACTTCTCGACCGTGTTCATGAACGACAGCGAGTACGTGAAGACGTACCAACTGCGCGCCGAGAACATGGCCTACGCAGGCAGCCCGTCGCTGGAACTCTGGGAGACCCGTGCGGCGGACCCAGGGGACGCCTTCAACAGCAACTACATGAAGTACCTGTGCAACATGTCAGCGGACGGCAGCGGCGTCTACACCATCCGGGTCGAGCCCTACTCGGTGGTGACCGCCACCACCTTGGTGAACGACACGAGCAGCGAGCACACCACCCCGCTACCAGTCGAGGGGGAACGGGTGGTCCTCGACACGGATGCAACGGGGACCGTGCACGACACCTCGGACAACGTCCTGTATGCCGACGACTTCGACTACACCGCGCTGACCGTCCCGATCATCGGCGCGGGCGGGTTGATCACTGGAACCGAAGACTACGTCACCGCTCGCGGCGGTCCCCAGAGCGTGCTCCCGCGCTTCACCAGCGACCGCAATGGCGGGTTCGAAGCATTCCTGCCCGAGGGTTCCAGCAACTACGTGCTGCGCCAGCAGGTCGACGAGTCCATCATGGGCTTGGGCGGCACCTGGAACAACGGCAACCCGATCACGGCGATTGGCGACTTCCGCTGGCTCAACTACCTCGCCAGCGTGGACGTCTCGTTCGAACACAACAGCACCGAGGGGGGCGACAACTACACCGGCATCGGCGCCCGCCAGCAGGGCGGCGAGAACTCCCACTACATGAACGGGACCCCCTACTTCCTGAAGTTCTGGTACGACGGCGGATGGAGCTTCTGGGTCGACGGGACGTCCGTATCCAGCGGAAACGTTGCCACCGGAACCGGTGGTGCGACGGTGCCGAACTTCGACACCGCCTACGATGCCTGGCACAACATCGCGCTGGAAGTGGTCGACAGCAATGTGACAGCTTTCGTCGACGGCGTGGAAGTGGCCAACTACACCGACGCCCGCCCCCGCCTGTCGGGTCGCGTCGACCTCGCCAGCGGCTACTACCACACCCGCTTCGACAACCTGATCGTGGAGAAGGTGGCCGGTGCCGTACCCTACTATTCGGAGCTCCTCGACAACCTCGAGATGCACGACCTGGCTCCCACGCCTTCTGCCAAGCTCGTCTACGGCGGTGGCTGGTCGCACGAAAACGGCAAGAGCATGTACAACTACCACCGGTCCCTCTCCACCAGCCAGGGGTCGGGCTCCACGCTGGAGTACTCCTTCGAGGGGACCGGCTTGGACATTCTGGGTCCCAACGACGGTTCTGCCACGCTCGAGGTCACCGTGGATGGACAGGTGGTAGACGGGTCCGCGGGGACGATGGCGTCGTCGGAGTTCTATCAGACGTACACGTTGCGTGAACTCACCAATGGTCCGCACACCGTCCAGTTCCGAGTGCTCGGAGGACGGCTGGTGGTGGATGCGGTCGGAGTCGTGCCCACCCCATAAGACAATTGGCCTCGGCCCCGTCGGGGTCCTACGAAGTCTCAGGAGGACATATGCCACACTGCTTCATTCCTGCTGCGCCCCACCTCAACTCAGCTTGTCGCTGGACCTCGCTGGCCGCGCTCCTGGCCGCGCTGCTTCCTGCGTGCGGCGGGGGCTCCGACGATGGCGACCCGGCGGGCTCGGGTGGACAGGGCAACGGTTTCGGCACTGGTAGTACCTCAGCATCCGGAGGCACGGCGGGCGTGGGCGGGCAGGTCGGGGGCACCGGAGGCGTAGCGACCACGGGCGGAACGGGCGGTGGGCCACTCACCGGAGGGCTGGGTGGCATCATCGGAGGCACCGGCGGACAGGCCGGCTCCGGCGGCACGACAGGGGGCATCGGCGGAGTCGGAGGCGCTGGCGGTACCGCAGCCACAGGCGGAATCGGCGCACTGGGCGGTACTGCCGGGGATGGCGGCACCGGCGGTACCGCAGCCAGCGGCGGCACTGGCGCCGCCGGCGGCACCGGCGGCACCGGCGGCACCGGCGGCACCGTGACGAACCCATCCGCCTTCCTCAATCGCTACGACGGTGCGCGCCCTACCACGGTCAGCCTGGACAAGGACTGGCGGTTCAATCTCGGCGATGCCAGCGGTGCCGAGCAGTCGACCTACGACGACGCTTCGTGGACGGCGGTGGACGTTCCACACGACTGGAGCGTCACGCTCCCGTTCAACCAGAGCTCGGCAGCCGGCGCTGGTGGCGGATACCTCGACGGCGGAGTGGGCTGGTACCGCAAGTCGTTCGCGCTCCCCGACACGAGCGCCGGCCAGCGGATCTACGTGCAGTTCGACGGCGTGTACATGGACAGCACCGTCTGGCTCAATGGCACGCAGGTGTGTGGGCGCCCCTACGGCTACTCCTCATTCGAGTGTGACATCACCGACCAGGCCAACTTCGGTGACACCAACGTGCTCTCGGTCAGGGTGAACAACCACCTACCCAGTAGTCGATGGTACTCGGGTAGTGGCATCTACCGCCACGTGTGGCTGAAGACGGTCAGTCCCGTCCACGTTGCGTACACTGGCGCCTACGTCACTACCCCCCAGATCTCGGCGGCGAGCGCCACCGTGAACATCGACGTGGCGGTCCAGAACGACTCGTCGAGCAGCCAGTCGGTGACCGTGGAGAGTTCGATTCGCGACGCCAACGGAGTGGAGGTGGCCACGGCTGCCTCCGCCGAACAGAACGTGAACAGCGGCGCGGTGGCCGACGTGCAGCAGACGGCGACGGTGACCAACCCACAGCTGTGGTCGGTCGATGCTCCCTACATGTATTCCGTACTGACAACGGTCAGCGTCGGCGGGGCGGTCGTCGATACCTACGAGACGCCGCTCGGCATTCGCAGCTTCGCGTTCGACGCGAATACGGGATTCACGCTGAACGGGGTCGCGATGAAGCTCAACGGCGTGTGTCTCCACCACGACCTCGGTGCGCTGGGCGCCGCGGTGAACCACCGCGCGATCGAGAAGCGCCTGGTCATGCTCAAGGAGATGGGAGCCAACGCGATCCGCACCTCGCACAATCCCCCTGCCCCAGAGCTACTGGACTACGCCGACCAACTCGGATTCCTGGTCGTGGATGAGGTCTTTGACATGTGGTACGGCGCCAAGACCGACTACGACTACGCGCGGTTCTTCCGCGAGTGGGCCGACACCGACACCCAGGACTTCGTCGCCCGCGACCGCAATCACCCGAGCGTCATCATCTGGAGCATCGGCAACGAGGTACCCCAAGCCGGGGACCGGGCCGTGGCGCAGCAGCTGGTAGATGCAGTGCGCTCCCGAGATGCCACCCGCATGACCGCTCAGGCCTATGCGGCCTGGGTAGGCGAGGACTCCTTCACCGGACTCGAGGATCTGGTGGGTATCAACTACGCCCCGGACCGCTACGACTCGGTGCACTCGGCTCACCCCGACTGGAAGCTCTTCGCCAGCGAGTCCTCGTCGGCCTTCCGAAGCCGCGGCATCTACAACAACAACAACACGCAAGCGACCTCTTACGACACCTTCGCCGCCGGCTGGGGGCATACTGCGGAAACGTCCTGGCGAAACGTCAACACGCGCCCCTGGATCGCAGGCGAGTTCATCTGGACGGGTTTTGACTACATCGGCGAGCCAACCCCCTACGAGTGGCCGGCAAAGAGCTCCTACTTCGGCATCATCGACACGGCCAATTTCCCCAAGGACATCTTCTATTTCTACCAGAGTCGATGGAACTGGGATGGCCCACCGATGGTGCACATCGTGCCGATGGACTGGACCAGCTGGTCGCCGGGGCAGTCCGTCCGCGTCCTCGCCTACAGCAACGCAGACAGCGTCGAGCTCTTCCTGAACGGTGGATCGTTGGGTACGCGCTCCGTGGACCCCAGTGAGGCCCACGTCGAGTGGTCCGTTCCATTCGCTACCGGCACGCTGGAAGCGCAGGCGACGCTCGCAGGGGCGGTCGCCGCCACCGACTCGGTACAGACCGCAGGACCTGCGGCGAGTCTGGCGCTCGAGACGGACCGCGCGGCCATCGCGGCCGACGGTCGAGATCTGGCCTTCGTCACCGTCGATGTCGTCGACGCGGAAGGTGTCCTCGTGCCTCGGGCAGGCAATTCGATCGAATTCTCGATCGACGGTCCAGGAAGACTCATCGGCGTCGACAATGGAGATCCAACCAGCCACGAGTCCTACAAGGGAACGTCTCGCTCGGCCTTCAGTGGCAAGGCGCTGGCAATCGTGCAGTCCACGACCGACCCAGGGCAGATCACGGTGAATGCGACCACCAACGGACTGACAGCCGGTTCCGTCGTGATCGCCAGCGAAGCCCAGTAGCCGAGCTGCCACCAGATCGACGGTAGCAATTTCGGCGCTGCTCCTGCGGGAGCGCTATCGGGGGCTGCTGCTGGCGGACCAAGCGGTGAGGACGGCCAGCAAAGCCCCCGCCAGGCTGAAGCCGGGCAGACACCGGAACGAAAGGCACACGATTCACATTCGGGCTGTCGCCGGCCCTCACGACCCGAGGTTGGGCCGGCCACATCCCGAAGCGAGCATCGTTGCGACCGCGCTCAATCGCTCTAGCGACGCATCCCAAGCCCCACTGTGTCTAGCCTCCGCTCACGCGCAACTGCGCCTCCGACTGGCCCAGTGTCTGCCCAGACGAATCCAGAACGAAGAGCCGATAGGTGCCGGCGCTGGCGGGCACGGCAATCGAAACCGCGTCGCCCGCGGCGCTGGTCATTGTTTGCCCCTCGACGAACTCAGTCGTACCGGGCGGTGCGAACCACACCACGTTGGTCGCGTCACCGCTGCTCCTGATGTCGAGAGCGGTCCCCACCGGAGCCTCGCAGCTGGCCGGGAAGACATAGTCCTGAACCGCCATCACATCGCGCGGGATGACGTCGCGGAAGGACTCCTCGACACCGGCGACCAGGCAGACTCCATATTGCGCGAGCGGCCACACCGCATCTGCCACGACGATCGGCGTATCGATCTGGCTGTTGGGGGGATCGATCCCCATCCGGTTGACGGTTGCGTAGGTCCTGAGGATTGTCAGGTCGTGCTTCTCGCCGAAGTCCTCGCAGTTGATGGTGTAGGTCACACCAGGGTCGATATCGAGCACGTTGTCGTTCTCGGTAATGTAGGCGCTGCCCTCGTCGTTGTGCAGGCCATACGTTGGCCCTGACGTTGCTGGCGGAATCCCCTTGACGTAGTTCTCGTTGATCTGGGTGCCCGGGTTCTGACCAATCGTGTAGATGGCGCCGCTGTCATGGAGCCGGGTCATGATGTTGGTGAACCTGTTGTAGCTGACCGTGTTGTCCCGAGCCGTCGTCGAGTCCTTGAAGTTTCGCCAACCCCACCCCAGGCTGATCCCGTTGTACGCAGTCGAGTGGATGTGGTTGTGGGTGATCGTCAGCGTGTCGGTAAAGAACGCGGTGACGCCCGAGTGTCCACCGAACCCGGGCATGGTACTGACGTCATAAATGAGGTTGTTGTTGATCGTGATCCCCGTACAGATCCCTTCAACATCCGCAGAATACCGGGCGTGTTCCCCCTCGTCCCCAAGGTAGACATGCTGAGGGTGGCCGATGGTAATTCCACTGCCCGCCGTATCGGTGATGTAGTTGCCAACGATGTTCGAATCAACGACATCGTTGTGCATCGCGATCCCCTCATTTCCGCTGTGCTTGACCACGTTCCCAACCAGGTCGATGGATTCCGCACTGTTCACGGTGATGGCCGCGGGCATCGTGTCGTTGATCTCGTACCGGAACGAGTGCCAGTCCGGCGAACCGAAGGCGATCCAGAGGGTCGCCCCTTGGACTGACGCCTTCCCGCGCGAATCCTCGATCTGGTAGAGGTTGTAGTCCGTGTTCGCGAAGGTAATGCCCTGAAAGGTAATGTTCCGGACGCGATCCGTTCGCGACGTCCCGGAGATATCGAGGAGTTGCTCAGCAACGGGGACTTCCACGACAGCCGTCGCCATGTCCTCGCCGGGCCGCGGTATGTAGTAGAGAACCCCGGCGGTCTTGTCGAAGAAGAAGTCACCCGGATCGCTCAAGAACTCGTAGGCATTGAAGATGGTGTGAGTACCAGTGACGCTGAAGCCGGAGTTCCACCCCGGCTGCTGGGCGATGACCCCATAGGGCTGCTGGAGGAGGAGCCCTCGGTGGTTGTCCGCGGTCGTCTCCACCGCGCGAACACAGGCGATGTTCTCGTTCCAGGTGGTACCGTTGACGATCTCCAAGTCGTCCTGGTTGTTGGCGATCGCCGGAACGTCGTCGACACTGTATTGAACGCCGTCAGCGCCACTCCCACTCTCCCAAGCCCAACTGGCCTGCCCCTGAGTCACGGAGTACGTCCCGTATCCCCCGTTCGACTGTGCGCGCGTCCGCGACATGAACGCGCGGGTGTCGTTCACGTAGAGGTTCCGCAACTTCGTGTCGCGATCGAGCGGAGCGCGATAGATATCGCCCTCGTGCTGGGTCCACCCAGATACCGGAACCGCTCCGTTGAGAACGGGCCTCTCCCCAGGGTACGCCTCGTAGAAGACGCGAAAGTCATTCGTCCCCGAGTCCTCGGGCCCGAACACGATCGGACTGGTGATCCGGTGGTCACCACCGAAGAGGTAGACGTGAATATCACCGGTCATGCTGCCGTTGATCGCGCGCACCGCATCGCGGGCTTGGGCGACGCTTGGGAAAGGATCCGCCGCACTTCCAGCCGCCGTGTCGCTCCCCGCCGGTGACACGTAGTAGCAAGCCTGCGCCTCCGCAGGGCAGATGTCGGTCGGGTCCGTGCCTCCCCCTCCGCCCGTGCCGAGGCCTCCCCCTCCGCCCGTGGCCAGGGTAGCGCCCCCGCCGCCAGTTGCGAGAGTGGCGCCGCTTCCACCCGTCGGAGGAACTCCGCCCGACCCTCCCGTGGCGCCGCCACCCGTGCCCGACGCCGCGCCCGTGCCACCCGTTGGACCGGCACCGCCGCCGCCGGTCGGTGGTACGCCACCGGTGCCCCCGGTGATGGGAAGAGCACCACCGCCACCGGTGCCGGTCGCCGCCCCAGTGCCACCGGTCGCAGCCGCCGCGCCACTCCCGCCGAAGCTCGAAGTAGCTCCGGTCTCCGGGTCGCCCCCTTCCGAACCGTCGTCACCGCAGCCAACCATCGCCACGACGCCCAGCACCACCCACACTAGACTCGCCCTGTTCATCGTCCAACCTCCGCGGCCACAGCGGCCGGCGCACAACCCGAGTTTCACGGATCTTGTCAGGAGAGTTTCCCTCAAGTCGTTCATCATCATGCGCCGGGTTCCCTGGCCGGTTCGTCTCCCCGCAGTCTTCCGATCGAGACCGCGTCGGAGCGCTCGCGCTGCCCATCCGGGGGCAGACGGCCGGTGGGTAGAACCGCTAAGGTTCACCCATCCTTATTGTTGTGGGCAGAGGGGGATTGTCACGGGAAGCACGGATTCCTTCGAGCCCGACGGCCGAGGCGAACCGGACCTCGACGATAGTCGAGGAAGCCTCGTGGCTCGGTCGGCAGATCCCTTGCAGAACCGCGCTCCACCGCAAGCCGACACCAGGCTGCCGCGACTGGAAAGATCGAGCGGTGTCGACGGGAGGACAGGTGTTCGGCCACCAACTCCGCCATCGCTGCAGCGCTGCCGGCACGGTCCAGGAGTCGTCCCAGGATCGCTGGGCAGCGATCCCGCGATCGACGACGAATCCGAACGGTAGTGGCGAAGCGTCGACAGCGCTGGCGTCCACCTGTAACAATTCTGTCACCACAAACTGCTCCCACGACCCGCGAACCAGACGCACAGCAGTTCGCCGCCTCCACACGAGTCCTCGGCGCTCAAGCCCACCTGAGCGCAGTCGGGAACCTCCCGCGATCTCCGGTCCGCAAGGAATGAAGACCATGCCCCCTCATTGCTCCAGTGCCAGCCGAGTGTCCGACGTCTCCGTCCCCAGCGCGACCCGGCGCTGGGTCGCGGTCGCGACTCTGTTCTGTCTAGGTGTGGCTGGCTGCGCCGACGACCCGAACGAGCCGCCCAACACTGCATCCGGAGGTAGCGGGGTCGGCGGCAGCGGAGCCGCCACCGGCGGTGTGGGTCTCGGCGGTGGCGCTACGGGCGGTATTCCCAGCACCGGAGGCTCCGGCGTGGGCGGCCTCCCCACCACCGGTGGAGCTCCAGCCGGCGGGATCGCCACGGGCGGCTTGCCTCCCACAGGCGGCTTGCCTCCCACAGGCGGCTTGCCCCCCACGGGCGGCTTGCCTCCCACAGGCGGCGCGCCCATTACCGGTGGCGTTCCGCCGACGGGCGGCGCCAGCGGCGCCGCCACTGGAGGTGTCGGTGCTGGTGGCGCGGGGACCGGCGGCACCGAGACCGGCGGCGCAGGGACGGGGGGCGGCAGCAACACCTTCCGTGTCTATCTGCTGATCGGGCAGTCGAACATGGCCGGAGGCGCCCAAACCGAGCCCCAGGATCACCTGGAAGACGAGCGGATCCAGGTTCTGGGTTACGACGACTGCGCGCAGACCGGCCGCGTCTACAACGAGTGGGACCTTGCTGCACCGCCCCTCCATGCATGCTGGTCGAACGGCATCGGTCCCGGCGACTACTTCGCAAAGACGCTCGTCGAAGCGCTGCCAGAGGGCGATACGATCGGACTTGTGCCCTGCGCCATCCCCGGCGTCGATATCGACTTCTTCCGAAAGGGTGTCATCTCCACAAGGCGTAGCGAGTTCGTCATTCCACCGGACGACCACTGGGACGGCGCCTACGACTGGGTCATCGAGCGCGCAGAACTGGCGCAGGCCGCCGGCGGGGTGATCGACGGCATGATCTTCCACCAGGGCGAATCAGACAGCGGTCAGACCGTGTGGATCGACAAGGTCAAGGAGATGGTCGAGGACCTGAGGGCGGATCTCGGCCTCGGCGAGCCGCCGTTCATCGCGGGAGAGCTCCTCTATGGCGGGTGCTGCCAAGGGCACAACGATCTCGTCAACCAGTTGCCCGACAACATCTCGAACACCTTCGTCGTATCCGCCGCGGGGCTGAATGGCGGGGATCAGTACCACTTCGACTCCGTCGGGGTTCGCACCATTGGGCAACGCTACGGCGAAGCAATGATCGACGCCCTGGGACTGGGCCAGTAGCTCGACGAGAGTCGGGGCGTTTTCCTCGCAGGCAACAGCGTTGGATCGCGATTGACCATTCCTTTCGGCCGAATCGAGACTCGATGAGCGACCACGGGGACTCGACCGAAATCGGAGGTTCGCCGGACACCTCCCGGAGACACGGGAGATGGCGGTGGCAGTGTTGGTCAGGCGCTCGACTCCACATTGGAGCCTGAAGTTGGCCCCACTGATGAGCCGGGCCCGTCAGACGGGCGTCCGTGGAGGCTTCTGTGGGTGCATTTTGCCAAGGGGAGCCGACGCCCGGACACCGGCCCGAAACCTGGGGCTTCTGCGCGCCTGACTTCGTGGGTAGGATGGGATCCAGCAGGATCGAGGCGTCTGAAACGAATGGCCAAAACCGTCTTGTTCATTCTGGGGAGGCTAGCCGACCCGTTTCAGGTGGAACTCATCCGTGCAGCGCACGATGCGTGCGCGCCCCGTGGTCACCGCCTGACAGTGATCGAAGCGGCAGGACTCGGCGACTCGCCGGCGGAGCAAGCGCGAATCGTTGGGGAACTGCTGAGCGTCCCACCGCCCGACGGGGTGATCCTAGCGACCAACACCCTGAGCCATGTGCCAACGCTTTGGGAAGCGGTGCAGACCTCGATTCAACAGTGGCGTGATGTGCCCTCGGTCTCCCTGGGCGTCGAGCTTCCCAACACGAGCTCGGCAATCATCGAGAACGCTGGCCTGGTGCAGGCACTGGTCCATCACCTCGTCGACGAGCACCAGTTGCGCAAGATTGCCTTCGTGGAGGGGCCCCGCGGGCAAGCAGAAGCCGACGCGCGGCTCGCCGGCTATGTCGCCGGAATGAAGACGCGGGGGATCCCCTCCAGCGACCACCGCGTGGTCCCGGGCGACTTCACCCCGGAGTCCGGACATCGAGCAGCCCGCCAGTTGCTGGAAGGTGGAGCGCCGGAGGCCATCGTCTGTGCCAACGACATCATGGCAATCGCAGTCATTGCGGAGCTCCGCGCACGCGGCGTCGCGGTGCCGCGAGAGGTGGCTGTGGTCGGCTTCGACGACCTGACCTCTGCGCACCTGACCAATCCGCCGCTGACCACCGTCCGCCAGGACAAGACCACGCAGCTCGAGCACGCGGTGCAGCTGCTCGAGCGAGCCTGGGACGGCGGCGCGCCGTCGACCGCCGTCACCAAGCCCCGCTTGGTGCTCCGCCGCTCGTGTGGCTGTGGTCGTCGTCAACACAAGATCGTTGGCTCGGTCCCGCCGCGCCAGAGCTACACTGACGCCGAGGCGCTCTTCAGAGAAGGGCGCGAAATCCTGCTCGGACAGCTGCGGGCAACAGCCACGCAGCGCCATGCAGCGGAGCTCCCCGAGGACTGGGCGGAGTTGCTCATCGACGGCCTCGAGCGCTCGTCATCCCTAGGCCCAGAGGCGCTGATCGACGTTCTCGATGGCTGGCTCGAACGCTTGACGGAGGTCGAGTCCACTCTCAACTCACTTCGCGATTCGCTGGCTCAACTCGTTCAGCTACTCCCCTCCTTGACTGCCGGACAGCCAGAGCTTCGCCACGACCTCGAGGCATCACTGGACGGCGCGATGCTCTTCTTGGGGTCCGCCGAGGCACTCGTCGAGGCTCGACGCCGTGCCGCCGCTGAGGAGCGCGCCGCCAGCCTGGCGCGCCTCGGGCAGGTCATCTCGACGGCTTCCGACCTCGCCACCTTCTCGGACACCACGATTCTGCAAATCCGCGAGCTGGGGTACACGACCGTGGCCGTCGGGATCAAGACTGAGGGGGACATGTCCTGGGAGTGGCCGGTGTGGTCGGTGGAGGGAGACGAGTCGCCGCCGCCGTGGGCAGGACGCCTACTCCTTCCAGAGGTCGACTGCGTCGTGATGCCGCTCTTCGCCCAGCCCGACCAACTCACCGTAGCGATCCTGGGCGGAGCAGAGACTGACTGCTTCACGTACACCCTACTGCGACAGGCGCTGGGCAGCGCGCTCAAGTCGGCCTTCTTGGCCGAAGCTGTGGCCCGCGCTCACCACGACCTGCGCGAGCAGGCAATTCGCGACCCGCTCACCGAGGTGTTCAACCGCCGGCACGGAATTGCCCTGCTTGAGCGAGAGCTGTCTCGCCAGCACCGTGAGGGGGTCTCGATCATCATCCTGGACCTGGATGGTTTCGAAGCCTTCAACGATGAACTGGGGCGTGCCGCGGGCGATGCGGCATTGCGACGGATCGGACAGGCTCTCCGGGAGACGGCACGCGTCACCGATTTGGTCGCGCGTTTTGGCGGAGACGAGTTCCTCATCGTGCTACCCGACACCGCCCGAGACAGCGCCAAGTTGCTGGCCGAGAGGTTCCTGATTCGACTGCGAGGGTTGGACGGTCGGCGGAAGGTGTCGGCAAGTGCCGGCTGCACCACGGCGACGCCGGGCGGCGACTACCCCATCGAGCGGGTGCTTCGTCACGCGGCCCGCGCTCTGCGCGCCGCGAAGCGAGCAGGCAAAGATCGAGCAGCCCACCACGACGAGCTGGTCACCACTGGGGGCACACGCTGACCGGGGGCGCCCGAGCGGTTTCCATAGGGTATCGGGAATAGCTTGAGATTCGCCTTCCATCGCTTCGCCGGGTCGGTCGTGCCTCAATCTCCAACCCCCAAAAAATCGAATTCGGACAGTGGTCGCGGCTTCCGGGGCGGAGTTCTTGCACCATATTGGCGATCCGACCAACTGGAGCAACGAACGAGCAGATGCTCGAGACAGAAGAACCGTCACAAGGTGGCCTTGCGGGGAGCCCGCTGAGGACCCATGTGCCCGAAAGGATGGGAGCGTTGCTGTTCTGCATGCAAGCTACCAAGAAGGCACCGTTGCTGGCTTGCAACACGCCGTATTAGCTCACGGATTCTGTCGCTAGCGGAGGATTTCTCGAGCCCGAAACCGCTTGCTTCTCGCGGCCAGTAGGAGCATTCATGCAACCGTGGTGAGAAGGATGGATAACCGCGCAGAGAGGGAGCCAACCATGGTGCCCGCGGAAGGTGAATCCGATCAGCTGGGTTTCGTCAGCGACATCCGCGAGATCCTGCGCCCCGCTGCGATCCCCGACGTGGCACCCCCTGCTGCCACAACGGCGGAAGTAACAGTCGACGAGAGCCCACTCCTCGGTAGCAGACAGCTGGCCAACCCGGATCAGCATCAGCTGATCCTGGTGTTGGACGGACGTCTGCAGATCGAGAGTGACAGCTTGAACGTCACAGTCGAGGCGGGCGAAGCGATGTGGCTAACGCCGTGCGGCGACACCGCGCTGCACTCCGCCAACCCCACACGACTTTGCGTCGTTGCCTCTGCATGGGGAGTATCGCTGCCCGAGCACCGGGAACCGGTGCGCGACGCGGCAGGCCGCCTCCGCGAGATCACGCAGTGGTTGACCATGGAACTGCGATCCGAGTTCGATGGTGCCGAAGAGTACCGACTGACCCTGTTGCGCCTTCTGGCAGGAGAGTGGTTGCGACTCAACACGGACGACATGTGTGTGCTCGAGAAGCGACTGCGCGCCTACGTGCTGGAGCACATCGAGGAACCCATCTCGCTCGAGGTCGTGGCCCGACATGTAGGAGTGGGTCGGTATCACCTGTGCCGCAAGTACCGACGCGCCACCGGCCAGTCACCGATGCACGCCGTCCGCACGGTACGACTGGAACGAGCTCGGGAGCTGCTGGCCACCACCAAGCTTCCGCTTCGGATCGTGGCCAAGCGAGTCGGACTGAGCAGCGAGCAGCACCTCAGCAGACTGCTTCGATCGCACTTCCAGGTAGGGGTTCGCGACATTCGCCAGCGCGCAGGGCAATGACGGCATTGGCGTACAACAACCGAAGACCCTTCTTGGTCCGGCACCGTTCTGACGCGACGGTCGCGCTCAGTGGTCGCTTGTCGGTCACGCCGTTGCTCAGCATCTGCTCCACGCTGGAAGCCAATCGCAAGACGGCGCTGGTGCGCTTGCTCACCGAGGACGGCCCCGGACATCTTTGGTTCCGCAACGGTGAACTGCTCGACGCGGAATTCGAGGGCGCGGGGGGCGAGGGGGCACTGTGCCGGCTCCTCGCCCTGGAAGAGGGGCGGTTCGAAGTGCTGTCCACGGAGGTGGATCGCCCCCGCGCGATCAGCGCATCCCCGAACGATATTGCCCAGCGTCGCAAGGCGCGAACGAGTGAGTGGACCCGCCTGCTCGCCACGGGGCCCAGTCTGGATACCGTGCTCCATCAGGCCGAGGTCTCGGCAGGTCACACGCCGCTGCTACCCAGTCAGCTTGCGCTACTGCTCCACGTCGACGGTGAGAAGCGCGTGTGCGAGATCATCGAGGAGGTCGGCGGCGACGCGATCGAAACGCTCCGCGACCTCGTCGCGCTCGTCAACTTGGGGGTGCTGTCCCAGGGGCGTGGGTGGTCGGATATCCGCGACTCAATTCCCATTGCCAGGCTGGACACACCGATTCCCAAGGCTCCGCCACTGCCCGAGTTCGACGACTTTCCTCCCGTGCTCGCGCCCCTGGCCGAGCCCAATCCGCCCGCGACCCATCGTCCGCCCACAGCGCTCGACCACGGCGACACGAGAGAAGAGGAATCCGGCCAGCGCTACTCGAGCCGCCCAGGCACGGTCGAGGTCGTGCGCGTCCCTGACAATGTGCGCCCGAGCACTGTCCCACCCGGACCTGGCTCCGTGGCCCCATCCACGGCGAAACTGGGGACCGATCTGGACTCACTGAGGCATGGCGGACGCTTCTCGCATCCGCGAACGGGCGTGCGGCTCCGACCGAAGAAGCCGGGTTGAACGACACCGGTCACTCTGTAGCCGGTGCAACGCCCGACAGAGTTCGCGCGGGACCCTGAGCGAGGCGCTCGTGGCTCGGGTCGCGCCGACCAACGGCGACCGAGTGTCGTGTCGCCTCGGCTTCCTGAAGCAAGAGACGGCGCTGGGCCGATGCGCCCCTCGGAGGCTCGGTAGCTCTCCTTCTCGGCAAAGACTCCGGCAGCCGAAGTCACTATCGACCGGAGTTCGTGGACCAGAAAGGATATCTGCCAGACTCCTGGAGCCATCTTCCGGACTTGAACCGGAGACCTACGGTTTACGAAACCGTTGCTCTACCAACTGAGCTAAGATGGCGAAACGAGGCCGCGGAGCATACGCCGGAGCGACCTGGAGTCAAGAGGTGGCCCCAGGGATCGCAAACAGTGCGGAAACCGAGGCTTGGGTGGGGATCAGCTCACTTCCTCCACCATTAGAGAGGGCTCCGGGCACCGGACCGACCAGAGAAGAAGGCGGATTGTGAGTGCCACCTGCGCGGCGCTGGCACCCGCGGGCCGAACGAATAGACTCGGGACCACCATGGTCTCGCTAGAACCCCGCGTCCCGGGCTTTCTCTTCTCGGGTGTCGAATGCGGAATCAAGAAGCGCGGCGGGCTCGATCTGGGGCTCGTCCTGGCCGAGGACCCGACGACGGTCGCCGGCGCGTTCACCCGCAATCTCGTGCGTGCAGCACCGCTCGTGGTCTGCGAACGGCGAGTGGCGGCGCACCGTTCGGCGCGCGCCATCCTCGTCAATAGCGGCAACGCCAACGCTTGTACCGGGGAACCTGGAGCGCGCGCCACCGCCCGAAGCTGCGAGGCTCTCGCCAGCGCGCTCGGCATCACAGAGACCGAGGTACTGCCCGCGTCCACGGGCGTCATCGGTGAAGTTCTGCCCGTCGAGAAGATCGTCGCCGCTGTACCGCGCCTGCGCGCCGCTCTGGAGCCAGACGCAACACGCTTCGCACAAGCAATCCTGACCACTGACCGCTGGACGAAGATCGAGGTCCAGCCGGTCGGTGCCGCCACCGTACTCGGCATCGCCAAGGGCGCCGGCATGATTCACCCCGAGCTCGGTCCCCCCCAGGCGACGATGCTGGCGTTCCTCTTCACCGACGCGAAGGTCGACCACCCAGCTCTGCAGGCCATGGTGAATCAAGCTTGCGAGCACTCATTCAACATCTGCACCGTGGACGGCGACACCAGCACCAACGACACGGTGCTGGCCATGGCGTCGGGGCGGTGCCCGGAGGCGCCCCGTCAAGACGACGTCGCACTCGCGCTCTCGGACGTCTGCCACCGCCTCGCCCAGTCGATGGTCCTGGACGGCGAGGGGGCGAGTCACGCAGCCACGATCGAGGTCCGGGGGCTCCCCAGTGACGAGGAGGCCCGCGTGGTGGCACGGACGGTAGCCTCCTCGCTACTGGTCAAGACAGCCATGGCCGGCTGCGACGCAAACTGGGGCCGCCTGCTGGCCGCTGCAGGGCGCTCCGGCGTCGCCTTTGATCCGGATCAGGCCGCAATCTCCATCGGCGGGATTCCGATCGTGGCCAGGGGTCTCGGTCTGGGCTCAGAAGCGGAAGCCCGGGCGCAGGAGCTCATGAAGGGTCAGGTGTACCGAGTCGAGCTGGTGCTCGGAGCGGGGGCGGGGCACGCCTCGTACATGACCAGTGATCTGGGGCACGGCTACGTAGACGTGAACGCCGGCTACCGGAGCTGAGGGTCAGGTAGATGCGCGCGGCGGGGTGGATCGTGTGGGCGCTGCTGGCCGCCGCCTGCGGTCCCAAGCTCGGGACGATCGGGGCCATGCTCGGACAGTCACCAAACGGCACGCTGACGATCCGAGACGCTCCCCAGGGGCTCGCTGCGAGCAACGCCGGACTACAACCAGGCGACCAGATCTTGCTCATCGACGGGCGTGACGTTCGCGCCATGGACGCAGCCACCTTGCATCAGCGTTTGAGCGGGGCAGTCGGCGAACCAGTCCAGCTCACCATTCTGCGCGGCAACGAGATCCTTCGCGTCACACTGCGGCGAACCCCCGCGGAGAAGTACGACGGCAACTAGACGGACGGCTCGTCGGTGTTGATTCCGGCGACGCTCCGGCTCACTGATAGCCTGCAGCGAGCAACGCTTGCGTTGGTCGCCAATGCAAGCTGACGACCGGAGGATATCGGCGGTTCTCTTCGGAGGATTTGCGCTTCACCCAGGAGGGGCAAATCAGGAGATTTCAATCAACGCAGCCCAGCAGATCAGCCGCGCACGAGCAGCGCTGCCCCGAACAGCGCCACTGCGGTGACAGCGACGGTAAGCGAGTAGCGCCGGAAATGAGCGAGCGTCGCCGGCTCGCCGTCCGCCGTCAGCCCGCCAAGCCGGGTGACATCCAGGTAGCGCAGCCCCAGCATCGCCAGTACCGATCCCCAGAACACCGCTGCCACGACGAACACGTTGCTCGTCTCGTGGCGAGCGAGCACCGCCGCGGTAAACGCCACCGCCACGGGCCCCCCGATGAGCCACAGCACCCTCACGGCGCAGCCCGCTCCGAGCGGCTCGGGATCACGGGAAATCGATTGTCGGCGCACGGGACGGGTCGACTCATGAGACGGTTCTGCCACGGGTCATCCTCAACTCCCCGGAGTGAGTCCGGGATCTTGGGACGGCGGCCCGACCGTCGGCTGAAACCCTGGTGCACCGCAATGACAGCACACCACCCTCGCTTGTGACCCGAACAACGTAGGTCGAAGCTGGCGGGTTGCAAGGGGCGGGGCCAGCGAGGAAGCGCTTTCTGACGACTGCTCGGTGAGGTAGCGTGGCGCAGTGACGCTGGGTTCGGAGGAGGTCTACGAGCTTTTCCTGGCGCTGGCGCCTGCTCGACTCGGGGCCGCGCACCGCGCGCGGGAGCTGACCGACGCCACAGAACGCGACCGAGAGCTGGCCGCAGCGCTCATTCCGCTGGCTGTGGACGCGGCCTTGCTCGGCGCGGACGGTATCGCCACCTTGGCGCGCGCGGCAGCCGCAGCCAGCGACGCACCGGAAGGCCAGATCGAGGCTGCGCTCGCCGCGCTCGAGGCTGCCTGCGAGGAACTGAGCGGCCCCGCTGACAGCTCTGGCGCACGCGTCGACGAGGCCCGTCTCCAGGAGCTCGCGGGCTCGCTGCGCCTTCTGAGCTCGCCCGCCGACGTGTCGCTGACTAGCGCGGCTCTCTCGCCCCCAACGCGGGGCTTGGCACCGGTGCCTTCATCCGCAACAGCACCGGTGGTCTCCACTCTCGCTGGACACCCCTCCGACGAACACGAGCCCCTCGACGAAGTGCACTGGGTGCCCAGTCTCGCAGAAGACATGGTCGCCGCATTTCTCGACGAATGCGTCGAGCGACTCGACGGCCTCTCCGAGCGTCTCCTGGCACTCGAAGATGCCGGACCCGAGCCCGAGCTGGTCAACGAGATCTTTCGAGATCTGCACACCCTCAAGGGGTCGAGCGCATTTGCGGGGCTGAAGAAGATGAACCGCGTGGCTCATCTGGCCGAGGACCTGATCGGCGGACTCCGCGACGGCAAGCGTCCGTGCGACCGCCCCCTGGTCGACGTGCTGCTCGAGACGCTGGATGTACTGCGAGCGATCCTCGAGCGTGCCCGCGCCCGGCAACCAATCGACGTCGACGTTGGCAATCTGTTGCGTCGCCTGCGCGATCCCGCTGTCCCGCCGGCAACGCCAACACTGGCGGACGCCGCACGAGCCGGTCGCGGCACCGCCACATCAGCACCGCAACGCTCCTCACCCCCAGGAGCGACCAGCCAGGCCCAGCAAGCCACCCTCCGCATCGACTTTGGCAAGGTCGACCTGTTGCTGAATCTGGTGGGAGAGGCGGTCCTGGCACGCGGGCGCCTGGCCGGAGCGGTCGAGACACAGGGAGGGCTCTTGCGGGAGGTGGCACAGATCCGCAATCGTCTGACCGCTGCGACGAGCACCGGTGTGGGCGACGCAGATCGCCGCGGCCCCGTCGCCCAGGTTCTCGAAGATCTCCAGAGGATGGAGCGTGTTCTTCACGAAACCTACGACGATCTCGACAGCGGACTGGGAGGCCTGACACTCGCGGTCGGACAGCTGCGTGACAACGTGATGAAGCTGCGCATGGTGCCCATCGCGCGCCTCTTCACCAAGTACAAGCGAACCGTGCGCGAGTTGAGCCACAAGCTGGACAAGGAAGTCCAGGTCGAGCTCGTTGGCGCCGAAACCGAGCTCGACAAAGTTCTCGTCGAACGCCTCGAGGATCCCCTCCTGCATCTCGTCCGCAACTCCGTCGACCACGGCATCGAGCTCCCGGCAGAGCGCACCCGCCAGGGCAAGCCACGGACCGGGACGGTGCGCCTCACTGCCGCCCAACGCGGTGGCCAGATCATCGTGACCATCGCCGACGACGGAGCCGGCCTGGACGCCGAGAAGCTGAAGCGCAAGGCGATCGAGAAGGAGCTCATCACGCCCACCGAGGGTGAGGCAATGAGCGACCACGACGCGTTCGCGCTCATCTTCCGCGCCGGATTCTCCACGGCGGCACAGGTTTCGGATGTCTCGGGGCGCGGCGTGGGCATGGATGTCGTGCGCGACACGATCGCAAAGCTCAAGGGGTCCATCCATCTGGACTCCGACCTGGGTCACGGCACCACGATGGAGCTCCGCTTGCCGCTCACGCTGGCCATCACACAGATTCTCGTCGCCCGCGTCGGCAGCGAGCTGGTCGCGCTACCCCTCGACGCAGTGGTCAGCGCCCAGCAGGCTCCCGAAGCGTTCGAGGCGGTGGGAGAGAGCGCATTTCTACGCGTCGGCGACGAGCTGATCCCGGTCCTCGACCTCAGCACCCTGCTAGGGCTGGGGTCGGACGTCGACATCGGGGACCTGCGCGACGCGGCGGTGGTGATCGTGGAGGTCGGAACGGATCGCCTCGGCCTACTGGTCAAACAGGTCCTCGGGCGCCACGACGTGGTGATCAAGTCGCTGGGGCCACTGCTGTCAGCTGCCCCGTGCAGTGCGGGTGCCACCCTAGTGGGAGACCAGGTACTGCTGGTGGTCGACCTGGCCGAGATCGCCACCCGCTCCCGCCAACCGGCGGCCACCCAGTCGCTCGCCGCGCGAGCGCGACCCAAAGCGAGCACCAAAGCGCGCATCCTGATCGCCGAGGACAGCGACGTGATCCGCGAGACCATCCGGCGGGAACTGATCGAGGCCGGCTTCGACGTGTGCGCCGCGCGCGATGGCGAGGAGGCGCTTGCCCATGCCCGAAGACAACAGTTCGATGCCGTGTCCACTGACGTCATGATGCCCAACATGGACGGCTACGAGCTGACCCGCGCGTTGCGAGCGGACCCCCGCTACGGCCACGTGCCCATCGTGATGGTAACCAGCAAAGACGAACGCATCGACGCGCTGCGTGGCTACGACGCCGGCGCCGACGCCTACCTGACCAAGCCTTCTGACGCGGGAGTCCTCATCCGCACCCTGGACAGCCTCCTGGCCCGGGTTCGTGAACAGCAGGGCTAGTCTCGAGTTGGGCGGTCTTCTGGTGGCTATTCGCCAAGGCGGACGACTGGTCATTGGGGTCTACCGAGCAACAACCAGCATGCCTCTGTGGCTGCTGGCCTCGACACAAGGTGCAATGAGCTGCTGCGAGGTTTGCGGAGACTGATCGACGTTCTCGCGAAGGAAGGCCGAAGCCCGAAGCCCGGAGCCTGAAGCCCAGCAATCAAAATCCGCCCAACTCGAGGCTAGTACAGCAGTTCGCTAGTTCGTCCCGGGTTTCCACCAGACC
>JBNLDK010000219.1:0-65529 GCA_050304295.1 Polyangiaceae bacterium | reverse complement strand
GCCACCCAGACGCTGAGCATGGGCAAGCTCAAAGTGCGACGCATCGAGGTGAACGGTGCGCTCCAGCCAGGCGTCTACGCCAAGGACGTCATCTTGCACATCATCGGTAGGCTCGGGGTCAAGGGCGGCGTCGGCTACGCCTACGAGTACGCCGGTGATGTGTTCGACCGGATGACGATGGACGAGCGCATGACCGTCTGCAACATGAGCATCGAAGGGGGGGCTCGCTGCGGGTATGTGAACCCCGACCAAACCACCTACGACTACCTGTCAGGCCGCGAGCATGCGCCCAAGGGAGCCGCCTGGGACCGCGCCGTCACCTACTGGGAGTCGGTCAAGAGCGATCCTGACGCCACCTACGACGACATCGTCAGGATCGACGCCAGCGAGATCGAGCCGGTCGTCACCTGGGGGATCACCCCCGGCCAATCAACCAGCGTGGGCGGCCACATCCCTGCGGTCGAAGCTTTCGCCGAAACCGAGCGCGACTCGGTGCGGGAAGCCTACGACTACATGGGGGTCGCCGCGGGCGATCCGATCGCAGGCACTCGGATCGACGTCGCCTTCATCGGGTCTTGCACCAATGGTCGCCTGAGCGATTTCGAGGAGGTCGTCCGACTCATCGAGGGCCGCAACTTCAAGGTCAAGGAGCACGTCAAAGCACTCGTGGTGCCCGGTTCCCAGGACGTCAAGGCGGCGATGATCGAGCGCGGCTACGATCAGATCTTCACCGCGGCGGGCTTCGAGTTTCGCGAGGCCGGTTGCTCGATGTGCCTGGCCATGAACCCGGACAAGCTTCAGGGGCGCGAGGTCAGCGCGTCGGCCTCGAACCGCAACTTCAAGGGCCGGCAGGGTTCGCCAACGGGACGCACGCTACTCATGAGCCCGGTGATGGTGGCAGCCGCCGCCATCGCCGGCGAAGTGACGGACGCGCGTCAGCTGTTCTCGATCCAGTGAGTGGAGGTAGTGAAGATGAAAGACTCGAAACGCATCGCAATCCAGGGACGAGCGGTTCCGGTTCGCGGCAACGACATCGACACCGATCGCATCATTCCCGCTCGCTACCTGCGCACCGTCACCTTCGACGGGCTCGGGGAGCACGCCTTTGAAGACGACCGCGCCCAGCTCAAGCAGGCGGGCAAGGTTCATCCTTTCGACGAGCCCAGGTACGCCGGGGCTAAGGTTCTCCTCGTAAACCACAACTTTGGTTGCGGTTCGTCGCGCGAACACGCTCCGCAGTCGATCGTGCGCTGGGGGGTCGACGTGATCGTGGGTGAGAGCTTCGCCGAGATCTTCTACGGCAACTGCATCGCCCTCGGGGTGCCCTGTCCCACCGTGGACGCGGCAACGATCAGCGCGCTGATGGACGCCGTCGAGGCGGACCCCACCCTCGAGCTCAAGGTGGATCTCGAGACTTGCACCATTGCCGCGGGCGACCGCTCCTTCGAGTTCGAAATGCCCGCCGGTCCCCGCCAACAGTTCCTCGAGGGACGCTGGGACTCCACTGCCGAGCTCCTCGAAGGTCAGGCGGCGATCACCGCGACGGCAGCGAAGCTTCCCTACTTCAACGGTTTCGGCTGAGCCGGCAGGTAGCGGAGGGCGCGAACGCGCCCTCCGTCGGCTCAAACGCGGGAAGGGGGGGAGCGAGTGAGCTTTCAAGTCGCCTGACCCTCCTGAAGGTCGTCGGCCCCCCCCCGGGATGGCAGTCAGTCTCCGATCACCGTGAGTGAGGATAGGTCTTGAGGAGGCGACGGGTCGAACGCTCCTCTTCCTCTCCACGACTCCGCCGCCCAGGCTTCACAGCCGAAACAACGCACAGGTTCAGCCAATGAGCCCCCGGGAATCCCCCCCGGGGCCACGGCGTTGTGCGGGTATGTGGGCACTCCTGGCACTGCCCCTGACCACCCTGCTCGACATCGCGCCTCCGCCCCCTGCTCTCGACTATCAATTCTTCTCGCTGGACGGCTGGCACCAGAAGGCGCCGCATGGCTCAGTCCAGGTGGCGCGCGCATCCGAGGCGAGCGACGGGTGGGCAACTGCCCTCACCTTCCCGGGCAATCCCGACGCCGATCCCCGTGATCGCGTCGGTCCGGTGAAGTGGCCCGTCGAACTGCGCAGCATCCAATCCGTCCATTTCGGCAGCTACCGCGCGCGGATGAGGTTCGCGAGCTGCTCGGCCAGCGAAGAACTGGTCAGCGCGTTCTTCGTCTACGCGCGACCCGGAGAGGACCGCAATGAAAACGGCATCTCCGACAACCCGGAGATCGACATCGAGCTGCTATGCGGCGAGCCGCACCTCCTGTGGCTGACCGTATGGACCGACTATGAGCGCCGCGACGGGCAAGTCCAGTGCCGCAAGCAGACGCGAGTGGTCGACATGAGGACGGGCACGGTGCGCGCTTCCCCCCGCAGTAGCCTGTGCTCCTCGCAGCTGCTGCCCGCGGCACGCCTTGCTGGCGTGCGCGTCGCCGACTTTCCCGGCACCCGCTTCTGGGAGCTGGGCTTCGACTGGTACCCCGATCGGATCACATACTTCATCGTGCTCGACGGTCGGGAGGTACCGCTGTGGACACTCACCGACCGCGTTCGGATCCCCCAGCGGCCGGTGCAGCTGCGCCTCCAGCTCTGGCACTCCGCCGGCCACTGGAACCGGCGCGGACTGGCGAACTACCCGGCACGGGATGGCGTATTGCAGGTCGACTGGGCGCGTTACTGGGCCGCGCGCTAGGGCTTGGCACGAGGGATGTCGTCTCCAATGCGATGGTCGCTGGCGCTTGGGGACGCGAGGCCCCAACTTCCCCGGGCCTTCACTCCCAGAGCCGAGTCAGCGAAGCCCCGACCGAACCGACGAACGACGAGTGTGGAGCGCGCTCGAACGTTGCCCGGGCGCGCCGGCGCGGACCGCATCCGTGTGACGCTGGAGTAGCAGCACGATCCCAAGCAGCGAGGGCTGCGGGAAGAGGGAGCAGTGCGTCCATGTCGGCGCACGCTTGCTCGGGGGGCGAAGTGTGACCGTCGGGCGGCTGCCCGCGAGCCACCCGGGCGGCGATCGCGCCGCGCCCACCGTACCTCGCGCATCGCCACTGTCCTTCCGCCCCGCCACAAGTTCGGATTCAGTCCGGCCAACCCGGTTGCGGTCCACCGTCGATTTGAACTGCTTGGGAGCGACCGAAGAGCTCCTGCTCGAGCCGTCGCGCACGCTCCTGCAAATCTGCCGGCGGTCCCCCGCTACACCCGTCGGGTAGCAGGCGTGGAAGCAGGAAACCGAGGGCCATCGCGTTCACATGCCGGCCCTGCGCCACCCGGCAAGCCTGGTGGAGGGAGGTCACGCCGGACACCTCGTCGGCGAAGCTCGCGAGGTAGGCGGACACCTCAGCGCGAGCGAGCGACCCCAGTTCAGGGGGGCACTCAGGGCAGCGCAGCGAGCGCGTGAAAACGCCGACCCTCGCCTGGTCGGCGAGGTGCCGCGCCTCGTGGACCACCACGCCACGGATCAGGTACTCGGTGAGCGCGTCCAGCGCTGCATCGAGTCCGTCCGCCTCCGCCAACAGCCCCGACTCGCGCTCGATGGTCGCGACTTCGGACAGGGTCACGGCCGGGCACGGTAACTCCTGCTCCACCTCGGCGAGCGCGGCCAGTCGCCCCTGAAGCTCCGGCGAGTAGCCGCGCTCGGTTGGGGGGCGGAGCCGAAAGCGACTGCCACACTCGGCACGGAACTCGATCGACTCGCGCATCAGCTGTAGCGCGCGGTACGCGGGCGCGGCCCGTGAGAGGACCGCGTAGTCCCGTGCATCCAAGTGCTGCCGCACCTCACCCGCTACGGCCTTGGCAAATCGACCGTCCGTGGCCGTAGCATTCTGACTCAGCTCGTGCAGCAGCGGCCACACGCGACGAACGGCGTGCTCGCGGATTCCATCCACGAGCACCTGAGCAACACCGTCCCGGAGCCCCGCGCGCCCCAGCGCAGCATCGTCCACGTTGAGGTGGTCAGCACGTTCCAAGACAAGCAGCGGGAAAGTCTGTCTTCCCAACTCCGCGGTCGCTCGGTGGCGGACGCGATATGTCTGCACGATAACGCGG
Organism: Polyangiaceae bacterium; assembly: GCA_050304295.1. Taxonomy (GTDB): domain Bacteria; phylum Myxococcota_A; class Polyangia; order Polyangiales; family Polyangiaceae; genus JAFGBI01. Next base: position 61,449 of record JBNLDK010000219.1, on the reverse strand, counting down.
TTGCGTCCTCTCCCCACCTCGACCGTGCACTCGACATGCCATGGCGCGTCGAACTCGGCCAGGTAGTGATTCCAGGCCCATGCCAGGTACTCGATACGCTGGCTGTTGCCCGCCGCATCGGACTGAGCCGCCTCCCGAAGCTGCGTCAGCAGGAACTCCAGGTTCGGGTCCTTCCCAGCCTCGGCCAGGGCCGCGTCGAAGGCCAGCTGCTCCTCCGTCGAGCGCCGGCCCCATCCCAACCCGAGCCCCCAGCGCGGGAGCAGCCGTTCATGCAGAAGCTCGAGGTCGATCCGAGCCATCGCTGCGGCGTCCGGCGCCACTGCAGGCACGTAGCGTCGCTCGCCGGTCCAGGACCGTTCCCCTCGAAGCCACTCCAGCAGGGGCGGACCGCACAGGTCCACGGCGAGTATCGAGAGCAGGAGCAGGACGGCGGCCACCGGGATCCCCATGGGGAGCCACCGCCGTCGACGGCGCAGAGCAACGAGCTCCCACTCCAAAGCCTGATCCGTCTCCTGGACCGACACATTGGGACGACACCACGACCTGGAGGAAAGTTCCCGAGCAGGTTCGACTCGCGGACCAAGCGTCGAAACCTGCCCCCCAGCCGACCGCGGGAGATTCTCGTCGCACCGGATCGCAGCCCCTCCCCGCAGTGGCGCCCACGCGTGTCGCCAGACCCCATCGGCGCGCCGCGGCTGTGGTCTTTCCCTTGCGGACGCGTCGCTCGTGCCCTCGTCGCCAAACCTCCGCGCCGCGGCCACTGTCGGTGGCTGCGCCGCTGCCGCCATACGCTACGCTCGGGTCCCCTTTCTGGGGCAAGCACATCACGGTGAGCAAGCGCGTCGCTTGAAGAGTGAGCGCCGCGCTCCTCGAGTTTACCGGTCGCTGCACCAACGGGCACAAGTGCGCGAGGTACGCTACGGGGATTCCAAGCTCAAGTGGAAGCCTGGGGGCCGGACGTCGCGCGACGAGGTCGGGGCGGCCCCCCCTTGCGAAAGCCGGTCGCGTGACGGATCTTCGTGCAGGGAAGACGCCATGCGACAGACCGCTTTCACACACGCACTCTCCGGAGTCGTCCTCCTCGCAATCTCCGCTTGCGGGCCAAAGCGCGCTCCGACAGCGCCGCCACCACCAGCAGCGCCCAAGGTCGAGGCACCCACGGTCGGGCAGCGCCCCGCCATCCCCCGTGTGCAGCCCACGGCACCGGAATGCATTTCACTCGATGAAGCGTGCGAAGCGAAGCGAGACCAGAACGTAGCTTTCGGATCCGCTAGCGTGGAGTTGCCCGCCAGGTGGATCTACGCGCGCAGCGATGGCTCCTTGCTGAGCAAGTCTCCCGACGGTGGAGCGACGCTGGCCTTCACCGTTTCGACCAACGGAGAGGACGACTGGTGGCCGGGATTCGAGAGGCTATTTTCCCAGCTGGGCATCACTGGAGTGGACAGAACCGCCGTCAACTTCGGACAGCCAGCCGCGCGCTGGCCTGCTGGAGTGCTGGAAGTCGAGGTGTGGCAAGTCGAAAGAACCAGTGCTAGTCCTCAGCAAGAGGATCCCAGTTTGAGAGGGGAACCAGGGGCGCTTCTGATGGGAGTGACACGGTTCGGGGAGGGCAGCGCGGTGATCTCGCTTGGCTTCTTGTTGCGACGCGCATCGACGAGTCTGGCAGCGCCCATCAAGGGTGCCATGACAACCATCGAGCCGATGGTGGAGGAGGTCGAGTGAGCAACGAGAAGAAGTTGGGAGGCACCCTGTTTGGCCTTGGGGAGGTCGAACGCGAGCGACTCACCCCTTCGCCCGTACCTCCCGCGGCGGCGCCCGTCGCACCGCCACCGCTCGGCGGAACCGTTCGACTCGGCTCAGTAGACAGTAGTCAGCTCCAAGCGAAGCTGGAAGCCGCCATCCGATCCCGCACTGAACCAATGCCGCTCGTGCGGATGCCGTCCACACGAGCGCCGACGCTGATGGGAACCGGACCTCTGCAAGAGCCAGAATCCCACGTACCCACCCAAAAGGGGCAAGGGCGACCGCCCCTCCCGGAGACCGCCACCCAGTCCCTGGTACCAACCCTGCGCGGCCGGGGGCAGCCGCCCCTCCCGGAGACCGCCACCCAGTCCCTGGTGCCAACCCTCAAGGGCAGAGGACAGCCACCCCTCCCCGAAACAGCAGCGGAATCGCTGGTGCCCACGCTGAAAGGCCAGGGGCAACCGCCCCCCCCCACGGAAGCGTCCCCGCACATGCCCTCGACAACCATGATGGCCACGAGCGAAGCGCCATCGGCCCCCCCCGGGACTTTCATCGCTGACAAGTACGCGCCAGTCCCGACGCACACCCACATAAAGACCCTGATGAGTTCCTACGGACCGAGCTCCGACACCGCGGGTGCGCAACTCGATCTGGCAGAACCGCCTCCGGCCCAGGGAAACACCGCCCCGTCGGCCCCGCCTCAGCTCGCCGGAGCGATTCGGCCGGCTCCGGCGGCCACACCATCGACCCCACCGCAGCCAACCACCTACTCGTCAAGCCCTCCGCCCGCAGTGCTGACCCAATGGCCTCCCGAACCGGCCTCCCCCGGGAAGATAGGGAGAGCCTTCATCCTCGTTCCTGTCCTGGGACTGTTGCTCGTCCTCGCACTGGGCGGAGTCGGAGTGGTGGGCTACAGCTACTATCGTCACTCAGTGAGTGCCGCCGGGGAACGGAGCGCGATACCAGACCAAGAATCGGAGGGCTCTGCAGCTCGGACCCCGTCCGAAGAGAAGAAGCCAAGCTCGAACGCCCCCCAAGCCACGGCAACTCTCGATCCGCCAGGAGCAGAATTGCCAGCAGGCAGCGCGGCCCCGCCCACCAGCGACCGTTCGTCCGACACCAGCGACACTAGCGATACCAGGGACTCCGACACCTCTGAAGTGAGCGGCGCCCCCACCCTGCAACTGGAATGCACCCCCGCCTGCGAACGGATGACAGTGGTGGTGTGCGATGGAGAGAGGATGAACCTGGTGGATGGAGGGCTGAGACTCGATCCAGGGTCCCACGCTTGCATGTTCCGGGCGCCCGGCTACGCGGTACGTCAGTACCAGTTCGAGGTGGGGAAGGGCGAAGTGCTCAAGAAGTCGGTAGTCTTGACACCACGCCCAGCAGCCAGGCAGTCGCCGCGCGGAGGAGAGGAGCCAGAAACGTGCGGCACATTCATCAACCGCTGTGGGAAGTAGCAGCGCTCACACTCGTGAACCTGGTCGATCCCGAGGTCCCTCCCCTCGCGGCCTGGGTGCCACTCCGACGACCCGCTCCACCGAATCCAGCAGCTCGCTCGAAGTGAAGGGCTTCGGTAGAAAACCGCGAGCGCCCCGCGCGACCATATCGCGAACGGTCGAGGCCGCAACGTGCCCGGACGTGAGCACGACGGCCGCGTCGTGATTGATCGCCCGCAGCTCGGCAAACAGCTCCTGTCCAGTCATCTCCGGCATCACCATATCAACCATGACCAGATCGACCTCGCGCCATAATTCGCGGTAGTGACTGAGAGCCGCCGTAGGATCAGTGAACAGACGAACACGATGCCCCGCCTGCTCCAAAGCAAGGCTAGTCGCGCGCCCGACGAGTTCCTCGTCATCCACTACCATCACGATTGCGCCGCGCTGCGCCGGCGCGGGCACAAGCTCGGACCGCGCCCCCCCTCGATCGCTCAGAGCGGTGTGGAGAGGGAAGCGCATGCGGAACGTCGTCCCAACACCAGGAGTCGACTCGATGGAGATACTGCCGCTGTGACTTTGCACGGTGCCATAGACAGCGGCCAACCCGAGTCCGGTACCCTTGCCGACCTCCTTTCGGGTGAAGAACGGTTCGAAAGCGTGCTGAATGGTCTCAGGGTCCATCCCGGTTCCAGCGTCCGCCACGCGTACTTCGAGTGAACCTGCACCGGTCGCCGTTCCAGCCGAGTCTTCGACCAGGGCCGTAGCAAACAGCAGGCGGCCTCCCTCGGGCATCGCGTCGCGGGCATTGAGCCCGAGATTCAGTAAGGCGCTGGCGAGCTGACTTGGGTCGCCAAGAACGACGGACCGCGATGCCTCCAACTGGGTTTCGATACGGATATTCCGATCCACGGTGCGCTCCAAGATGGCCACCACCTCGCCCGCGACCACGTGGAGGTCGACAGGCTCGTTTGCTTGCCTCCGGCGACGAGCGAAGGCCAGAAGCTTCCCGGTCAGGTCAGCCGAGCGCCGCGCCGCCAGCAAGATGTTGTCGGCGTGACTGCGGAGAACGGAGCCAGAGCCAGCACCCGCTCTCACCAGCTCTGCAAATCCGATGATCGCCGAGAGCTGGTTGTTGAAATCATGAGCCACTCCGCCCGCAAGCTGGCCGATGGCTTGCAGCTTCTCGGCCTCGCGAAGACGTCCTTTCAATGCCAGCCTCTCTTGTTCGGCAAGACGCCGCTCGCTGATGTCTCGGAGCACACCCTGGCTACCGATCAGCACTCCGGCCGAGTCGCGGAGAAAGCTGGTCCTCATCTCACCCCAGAACGTTGACCCATCGGCACGGAGGTACTCGAACTCGAGTAGCGGTGGCTCCACCGGCTCACCACTCAACGCTCGCGACAGGTACCGCTGATAGACTTCCTGAGCTTGGCGCAACGATTCCGGAGTGAGTACGCCCGCCATCCCGATCCGGAGCAACTCGTCAACGTCCCGCCCAAAGAGTCGCTCGGCTGACTGGCTAAGATACAGTACGCGGAGGTCCAGTGCCTGCACGAACACGGTGTCGGTGATGTTGTCGGCAAGCAGGCGATAGCGACTCTCGCTCTCGCGCAGTCGTTCGGCCACTCGCGCCAACTCGGACCCTCTTTGCCCCAGCTCCTCGAGCGAGCGCGCGAGCCGCTGCCGAACACCAGCGGCAGCGAACAGAACCGCCAACACGTATACGAGGAACGTGGCCGCCTGCGTGGCCCACGACGAGGGCGCGACAATCAAGCCCGCAACGTCGGGTGGTGACTGAAGCACTCCGACGGCCTGGAGGACGCCCACCAGGCTCACGACCAGGAAGACGCCAATGGTCGCCCAAACAGCCGTCCGCAAGCTGGCAAAGACCCCAACCACCACACAGGCAGTCGTCAGAATCATCATGCCCGCACTCGCCAAACCGAGTGAGGCCAGGCTCACCACTCCGAGCAGCGTGACCACACCAACCACCACGCCGAACACGACGCGAATCGGCAAACGTTTGCGCCAAGCCAGCACGCCCAGCAGCGTGAGGAAAGCCGCGATGTCGCCACAGTAGCTGGCGTCACACCCACGGAGGGCAGCCCGGACCGAGCTCAGCGCGAGGGCGAGTGCCCCCAGCGTCGCGACGAGGACGAAGAGTCGGTCCATCATGCGCTCCAGGACAGCGTCGATCTCCGCCTTCGGGTCGACGGGGGCGAGCAGCACGGAGCGCAGTGGGTCTGGTGCAGGGTGCGACATGCGACCGAGGCATCCAGCAGATTCGTGAAGCGCACGACGCGAGCCCACGGCCGTAGCGACCGCGGCGCTCAGCAGTCGCCTTCTACCATGGCTCGGGCACGGACCGATAGGTCCACCGACAGGTCGGTCTCCAGGGGACCCCCGCATGCATGGGGGGGTCCCCTACCACGCGCTTCAGTACAGGATGATGTTGCGGCAGCCGCTCCCGCAGCCGTCGCCGTCGAGGTTGTTGCCGTCGTCGCATTCCTCGTCCCCGTCGACGATTCCGTCACCGCAGAAGGATCCGAGCACACAACCTTCCCCGCACTCGCCGTAGCCGCCGTCGTTCTGACCGTCGTCACACTCCTCGCCGAGACTGACGATGCCATCGCCGCAGATCGGGGTGCACTCACTGCGCGCCGTGGCGAAGCCCTGCAGCGTCAGTTGGAACGTCGACGCGGTCGTCTGCCGCTCGGCGTGAAAGACAGCAATCTCGTAGACGGCGCCGTCCTGGAGCCCGAGGTCAACGGTCTGCGGAGCGATGACCTCGTCACCCTCGGTGAGCGCATAGGTCACGTGCGCGACCCCCGTGGCGTCGATCGTCAGGTAGCCGTTGACGGCCGTGTGGATACCACCGATGTCGACCGCCAGGCGGTTGTTGATGAAGACCCACACATCGTCGTCGCCGGTGAAGTCGAGCACGTAGTCGCGACCGGCCTGGTACTGGAACCAGTAGCGGATCTCGCTCGTGAAGTGGAAATTGTGCAATGGCTTGCCGACCTCATCGGCCCAGTTGCCACCGTAGTAGGTGGCGATCTTGGCGACGCTACGCTCGCTGTCGGGAGTGAAGGGATCGCCGTCGACCGGGAAGAAAACGGGGTTGCCGTTGTACTCGCCCTGGATCTCGGTGATCAGTCCCCAATAGGCATTTCCATCGACAATGCATGCCGTGTACCCCTCGCATTGACCACCAGGGTCGCACTCGGTGGGTGCGGGTCCCGGATCGCACTCGGGCGTATCCGGGTTCTCGTCGTAGTAGCAGGACGTGCATGGGATCGGGTTGCCGGCCGCGTCATGATCGGGCTGATCTGTGGACCCGCAATGACAGCGGACCTCCTCCGTGTCCTGGAACGTCTCCCCGTTCGGCCCGAACCGATTCACGAAGCGACCGTCACCGAGATCCCAGAGCGTCAGCGTGGCCACCGTGGTGCTGTTGGTGCCAGGAACATCTCGGTACCACTCAGCAAACGTCTGCTCGCTGGTGACATGGCCTTCGGCCACCGCAGCAAAGGTCGGCTTGCGCTCCGCATCGAGGGTCGCCCCCACCATGCCCACCACCGGCGCGTAGCTCCCGAGGATGCTGGGTTCGAAGTCCGCGTGGGACATTCGAAAGTCGCGGAACACGGCAGGGACGGTCATGAAGCCGGCTGGCTGCGGCACGGCGCAGGTGTAGCCGGGCTCGGTGCGACAGTCCGCCGAGCAGCCGTCCCCGCCGTTGTTGTTGCCGTCGTCGCACTCTTCCCCGAGCACCAGACCGTCGCCGCACTCCGAGGTGCACGCGCCCGCCCCACAGCTGGGTTCCGCCTGGCAGAGCGCCGAGCAACCGTCGAAGGGGACAGCGTCGTCATCCTCGCAGCTCTCGGCGCCCTCACGCACTCCGTCACCACACCGCGTCGGCACGCACACGCTGGGACTGACCGTGGTGTCGCACTTGTAGCCGACCTCGACCTTGCAGGTCGCTGAACAACCGTCGCCGGGGACAGCATTGCCATCGTCGCAGAGCTCCGGAAACGAGGCAAATCCGTCACCGCACCGCGCGATACGGATGCACGCATGCCCCGGACTGGCGCAGGACCAGCCGGCCTCCAGCGAGCGACAGTTTGCCGCACAGCCGTCGCCGCCATCGAGGTTGCCATCGTCACAGGCTTCGTCCTGGGTCAGCTCGCCGTTGCCGCACCCGGGGGTGGGCGGCAAGTCCGGATCGATGTCGCCGAGCGAGACCCCACCCGTCGTGCTGAGGATCGGTGGCATCCCACCGCTGCCGCTGGCTGCGTCGGGACCGTCCGGGTCACCACCAGCCGAGCAACTGGCGACGAGAACAGCGGAAACGGGGATGAGCCGGACGAAACCAAGAGGCAGGCGTAAGGCAGGCATGGGGCGACCAACAGATGCAACGCCGGAACCATCGGCGCTCAGCCGCTAGTCTTCCACAGGGGCACCAGGAATTCGAGCGCAGCACCGGGTGCGACCATTTCCTACACCTGGCTCCAGCGGTGTTCCGAGAACGGATTCTTACACGTGACGCGACCGGGGCGGGGCAGATCCTGGCGGGAGCTCACGTCCCGCGCCGCCGCACCCCGTCCATCGCCACCGCGACAATGATGATGATCCCCGTCAGGATTTCCTGCACCCAGTTGGGCACCCCGACATGAGTACAGCCCGCCGCAATGAACGTCATCAGGAGCGCACCCAGGAGCGTGCCCGGGATCGAACCCTGTCCTCCCGAAAGCGATCCGCCTCCAATGACGACGGCCGCGATGACGGCCAGCTCGAGTCCGATCGAGTCCGTTGGATCGCCCACGGTAAGGTAGCTGAACTCCATCAACCCCGCGATCCCGGCAAGCCCCCCCCCGACGAGATACACGAGCACCGTGATCCGCGGCACGTTGACCCCGCACAGGCGCGCCGTGGCAACGTTGGATCCGGTCGCCACCAGATGGCGGCCAAACCGCGTGTAGGCCAGCACGAGTGCGGCCGCCACCGCCAAGACGAGGGTGACCCAAACGCCGAGGGGCAATAGCTGCCACCCGCGCGAGATCGGCGGCATCGCCATCAGCTCGTCGAGCCCGGCCTCGGGGGCATCGATCTTCTGCTCGTGGGCGAGGCCCTTGGCGAGGCCCCGGAGGATGCTCATCGACCCCAGGGTGACGATGAACGGGGTGATCCGCAGCCCCGCCACCAGCACCCCATTGGCGAGCCCGGCGAGACCAGCCACGAGCACTCCCAGCAGACAGGCCGCCACTCCACCGGTCCCGGCTTGCAGAGCACGGGCCACGACCACCGTGGTGAGAGCCACCACAGACCCCACCGAGAGATCGATGCCGCCCTGCACCATGATCAGGGTCATGCCGAGCGCGGCGATCCCGACGACCACGGTCTGTCGGGCCATTGTCGTGAAGTTGACCCATCCGAGGAACGTCTCGGGAGAGAGGAGGGCGAACAGCGCGTAGACGAGGATAACCGCGCCGAGCGGCCCCACCCAGGGCTCCCGGAGGAGGCGCAGGGTCGTAGACTGCTGGCTCGGCACCTGGCGCTCTGGACTCATGCTCCCGCTGCCTCCTTCAGTACGGCATGCTCGTCGAGGTCGGCGACTCGTCGCGCCGCTCCGAGCCGCCCTCGACACATGACCGCGATCCGGTCGCACACCCCGAAGAGCTCTGGCAAGTAGCTCGACACGACTAGCACCGCCTTGCCCTGTCCCACGAGCTCGTCGATGACGTGATGCACATCCGCACGGCTCCGCACGTCGATACCACGGGTCGGCTCGTCGAGCAGCAGCACGTCCACGTCGTGGTGGAGTAGCCGCGCGAGGGCGACCTTCTGCTGGTTGCCCCCGGACAGTTCGGTCATCCGCTGGGCCACGTCACGACAGCGGATCCCCAGCCGTGCGACGAACTGCTCGGTCACGACCCGTTCCCGAGCGGGCGACACCAGCGGGCCCCAGCCCACCCGACGCGACATCATCAGGTTCTCTGCGATGGTCAACTCCGCAGCCAGCCCCTCACCCTTGCGGTCCTCGCTGAGCAACCCGACGCCCTGCGCGAGCCGGCGCATCGGCGACGCGGGCCCCAGGTGCGTGCCGACCCGGACCCGACCGGACCGCACCGGGTCGAGTCCAAAGACCACGCGCAAGAGCTCGCTGCGACCCGCCCCTACGAGCCCCGCAATGCCCAACACTTCCCCGCGCCGTAGCTCGAGTGAGGCGTCGACGGGGAGCGCACGCCCTGCGAGCCCCTCGACGGACAGGACCACCTCGCCGGCTTCTCGGCGGATCGTGCGTTGGCGCTGCTTCACTGCCTCTCCAGCCATCAACCTCACGAGCTGGTCGCTGTCTGTACCCCTGATGGCCCCCGTGCCTACGAAACGACCATCGCGCAGCACCGTGTAGCGATCGGAGATGCGGAGCACCTCCTCTAGGAAGTGCGACACGTAGAGCACGGAGAGTCCTCTCTCCCGCAGCTTCTCGATCACCGAGAACAGCTGCTCGACGTCCGCAGCGGTCAGGCTGCTCGTCGGCTCGTCGAGAATCAGCACACGGGGCGCGGCGACCGCGAGCGCACGCGCGATGACCACCCGCTGCCGCTCGCTCGGCGACAGCGACGAGGCCAACCGGCGCGGATCGATGTGCCCGCCATCGTGCGCGACCTGGACCAGTGCGCGCGTCGCGATCTCGTGCGCCTGACCTCGAAGCACGACGCCCCACCTCGCCGGTTCACAGCCGAGTACGACGTTTTCTCCAACGGTCAAGTGCGGCGCCAGCTCCGGCTCCTGGGGGACAATCGCGACACCGGCACGCCGAGCCTCGTCAGGGGACGCCGGCGCGTGGGTGCGTCCGACAAGCTCGATCCGGCCCTCGTCTGGTCGCACCGAACCAGAGAGGATCTTCATCAGGGTGCTCTTGCCGGCCCCGTTTTCCCCGAGCACCGCGTGCACCTCCCCCGGTCCTACCTGCAGGTCGACCCCATCCAGCGCCTTGGTACCCCCGAAGGCCTTGGTCAGCCCCCGCACGACGAGAGACGGGGCAGTCATCGGCGTCGCACCCGAACCGGCGCCGCGGAGCCCCAGACGAGAGTGGGGTCAGCCACCCTCCCCCAACCACTTCGCCAGGTCGGGCTGAATCAGAGCCTGGATCTCGGAATCACCAAGCTTCGCCCGGGTGACGAAGGTGGAGCCCGTATCGATCACCTTCTCTACTACCTCGCCCCTCAGATGAGCCGTCATCGTCTTCACACTCAGGTAGCCCATCTGGAACGGATTCTGAATCACGAGACCGTGGATCTTGTCCGCCTTCAGGCCGTCGAGTAGCTTGGCGGAAGCGTCGAAACCGACGAACTTCAACTTCCCGGCGAGCCCCGCCTTATCGAGCGCGAGCAACATGCCAAAAGTGCTCGACTCGTTAGGCGTGAAGACGCCATCCACCTTGCCCTGTCCCGCCCCCTGCGCCATGAGCAAGCTCTCACTCGCCTTGTGCGCCGTCTCGGTGGTAGGGCCCGCGTACTGGTTGGCGCTAACGATCTTCACGCCAGATACCTTGTCGACCGCTTCGATGAAGCCCGCTTCGCGGGCCTGCGTGCTGGCCGACCCCTCTTGATAGCGGAGCACCACGACGTTTCCCTGCGCACCCAGGAGCTTCACCATCTGCTCCCCGGCGAGGCGCCCCGCCGCGTGGTTGTCCGTTGCCACGAAGCTGGCCTGCTCGTCGGAGTCGAGCGCGGAGTCGAAGATGACAACGGGCACCCCACCGCGCACGGCGTTCTTGACAGCGCCTTTCAGACCACGACTGTCTAGTGGCGCCAGGACGATCCCGGACACGCGCTGCGCGGCGAACGTCTCCACGAGATCGATCTGGCTCTTGAGATCATCCTCCTTGAGGGGCCCCTTCCAAATGATCTCCACACCAAGCTCCTGCGAGGCCTTGGCAGCACCGGCGTGCACGCTCCGCCAAAACTCGTGAGTCGTCCCCTTCGGGACCACAGCGATCCGGACCTGGCCACCAGCGGCAGCCTGCTTCCTGCACCCGCCCACCGCCACGGCGATGGCCAGGGCCCCCAGAAACTCTCGACGCGTGTTCACCCGGTCGTTCTATGGCGAGGGGCGCCGCGCGTAAAGGGGGCGCGCCCGAATCGGCCAGCGCTGTCCCCCAGTTCGGTCGTGTTGAACCGAACCGGGGGCGGTAGATGATGACCCCGCGAACACATTGAGCCAGAAAGGGAGCATGCGGGGCATCACCCTGTTTGAGCCCCACATGGCGACGAGCTCAACACAAGTGAGCCTCGAAATGGGCGCAACCGAGGGAACGCGACGCGGGACTCGCAGGTCCGCGGAAGCGGCGTGTAGCCGGCACCTCAACGTCTCCGCGGTGCCGGCTACAAGCGCTGGCCAAGGACGCGCACCTTGAAGCCCAGCTCCTGAGACAGCGCTACCATTTCCTCGAAAATGTCGCCGTAGGCAACGGCAACATGATTCGACAGGTAGTGCGCCATCAGAGTCTGTTGCGTGACACCAAGATCGGCGGCCATGAAAGGCCACTCGCGGGTGGTCCCGTTCCACCACTGGTCGCGGACAACCTCCGGCAGCTTCACGACCTCGCCCCGACCCACATCCATCCAGAGGGCGCCGTCTTTCAGGTAGGTCCGCGCCCAGGTCATCACGCCAGGGAGGCTCTCTCCCGCCAGCGTGCCGCCCGGCACGGGGAAGTACATCTTGGGCTGCCGATAGGAGTGCGCCCCTCGCAGCGTGTTTGGGTCGTGGTTGAAGGCGTAGGCGCCACAGGACCCGGAGTTGAGCAGGACCCAGAGAAACCGGCCGTCGTGCTCAGCACCCCAGCGGACATCGTGGAACATGACGCTGGGATCGAGCCCCTTGCGCTTGAGGAGGCGCTTCATCAGCTCCATTGGAACCAGGTTCCCTTGATCCGCCTCAGTAGCGCACGCGACCGTGTCGCCGTTGGACTCGGGGCGACAGATCGAATTGAGGAGCCCTTCGGACAGGTCCGACGGCGGGCGCAATCCAATCAGCCCAAGCTGATACTGCCAACCGAGGCAGTCGCAGTGGTACTCACGCAACAGATCGAGCACGGTCAGGTAGTCGCGCAGCTGCTCCTTCGTGGCGTTCTCGTCGAAGTCGTCGTTGTCACCTTCCCGCCAGTGGAAGGTGAGTCCCTTGTCCAACAGATACGCCAGCGCGGCTTCAATCCGCCCGGGTTCGATCCCGCACCCGCGCTCGATGATGAAGGTCTGGTCCACCTTGTGCTCGGAGAAGCCGTGCGGGGCCAGCAGTCGCGGCCCGAAGTAGCCGTTGATCATGCCCATCGATGTGTCCCCGAGCATCATCATCAGGATCCGTCGCGAGCGGATCGCCTGGGCCACTTCTTGCGCAATGGCGGCAGCGCGAACCGAAACCGGGGCGTGATACGCCACCTGGTCCTCGGGGTATTGGATGCGGCCAGTGCAGCACCACTCGTCGAGGCGCTCCATGAACGCTGCGTCCGCCGTCCAGTCGGGAGCGCTCGTCCATGCGCGCGAGAAGGAACGTCCCACCATCTCCAGGCAGGCGCCGGTGTTGAGCAGCCCGACGAGACCGGGCCACTCGCCGCTGAAGTTGCTCGCAAGCAGCAGCGGGTTGTCCTTGCCGACCACCCCCTCGGTCGTGTGCTGGCCGTAGAACCAGTGCACGCAGACGCCCACCATCGGGTCCTGCACCGGACCCAGCTTGTCGATCGCGTGGTGCGGCGCCGACAGGAACCCGGGCACGCGATAGGGCTCGCGTCCCAGTTTCCGTAGCGCGCGCTCAAGCTGCTGGGTGGCTTCCTCGATGCTCGGAATCGCTCGCTCGTTGGGGAGCTCGCGCGCGTCTCCGGGCCAGAACAGTGCAACCTTCTTCGCCATGATTCCTCTGCCCCCGAGGCGGTCCACTCGGCCCGCGGGGCTTGTCAGCCTATCATCGCCAGCCGGGGTTTTCAGCGTCAGAACCCCCAGAGCGCGTGACGCTGGCCGCCCGCGTCGAACCCCGCTACCGTGCCCCCATGAAGCCCGTGGGGACCCTATTTGTTCGACTCAGGACGATCTTGGTGCCGCATCTTGCACTCGTTGGGACGATATTGACGACGGCTTGCAATCGGACCGTTTGGTCACCAGAGTCCGTGCCACCCGCCGAATCCCCGGCGCCGGCGGCATCGTTCCCCGATATGCAAGCAGTGACCCCCAACCCTGCCCCGACCGCGCCTCAGCCCTCCGCTCCGACCTTTGCCAGCGACGTCGAACTCCTGAGCCAGCACGGGGAGGTGATCACCCTGGAAGCACCAACGGGAGCCGTCGTCGCGCTCTCACCAACCTATCAGGGACGCGTGATGACGAGCGCGGTGGGGCGCGATCGTCCTGGCTTCGGCTACCTGAACCGGGACTTCATCGCTGCGGGAAAGACGGGAACGCAGTTCGACAACTACGGGGGAGAAGACCGCTTCTGGCTGGGCCCCGAAGGAGGGCAATTCGCGCTCTACTTTCCGCCAGGCAAGCCTCAGGAGTTCTCCAACTGGCAAACACCGGCCGCCTTCCAGGAGGGCGCCTGGACCGTGGCCTCCCGAGACGCGACAGCAGTCACGTTCGCGCGCTCGATGCAAGTCACCAACTACAGCGGCACCGCCTTCGACCTCGCCGTGAAACGCACGGTACGCTTGCTGAACGCCGACTCGATCGCCCAGCTGCTGGGTGACGCCCCGCCCGACCTCGCGGGCGTTGACTGGGTCGCGTACGAGACCGTCAACGAGATCACCAACACCGGCCGGCAAGCATGGACACGCCAGACGGGCGCACCCAGCATCTGGATCCTCGCGATGTACAACCCATCGCCTGACACCTGGGTGATCATTCCCTTCGACCCCGCCGGCACCGGATCGATCGTCAACGACCGATACTTCGGCAAGGTACCTGCCGAACGGCTGCGTGTGCTGGATCGAGGTGCAGTCCTGTTTCAGTGCGACGGCCAGTACCGGAGCAAGATCGGCATTGGCCCAAGACGAGTCCGCCCCTTCGCGGGCAGCTACAGCCCCAGCGCAAGGCTCTTGACGCTCGTCCACTTCGATCGGCCCGAAGACGCGACCGACTATGTCAACAGCATGTGGGAGAAGCAGCAGGAGCCATTCGGCGGCGACGTCGTGAACAGCTACAACGACGGCCCCGTCGAGCCAGGCAAGCCGGCTCTGGGAGGCTTCTACGAGATCGAGACGAGCTCGCCAGCAGCCTTCTTGCGCGCCGGCGAGAGCATCTCGCACACCCACCGGACTCTTCATTTTGTTGGAAATATGGAAAAACTCGACTCGCTTGCCGAGCGGGCGCTGGGCATCCGCCTAGAAACCGCAATGACAACAGCGGTCGAGTAGCTATAACTGAGCCTGGTCGCAGGGCGGGTTCCCAGAACCGTGGGAGCCGTTGGGCATGGCTTGTCTTTGCAGCGCCAGGCGAATTTCCGCCTGGAGCTGGCGTCTCTGGGCGACTAGATGAAATTCGAAGGACCTATGGCGAGTCAGTCCGCCGGCCAGTCTCGAGGCGTTGTTTCGGGCTCGAATTCTCCGGTGGCGCGGTCCACGCCCCCAGGGGCGCATTCCACGATCCGGCCCACCAAGGTCATCCGCCCTGCGGATGTGATGCTCGCGGCCCGCCCGTCCACCCTGCTGCGGGCCGTGTTCGCCCGGCTCCAAGAGGAAGGGCTCCGCGTCGTCGCCACCTCCCCCGCACGGGCAGCTGGACGCATGCAGGACGACGTGCCTCGCCTGGTGGTGATGGACCTGACTGCCTGCGCAACGCCAGAGCTGGTCGCCAAGGCACACGAGCTGGCGGTGCCCATCGCCGTGCTGGGCACGACGATGCGTTCCCGCTCGACATTCGTGGCCCGAGCGCTGGGGGCCCGCCACGTGATGACTCCCACTCCCAGCGTCGATTCGGTCGCGGGATCCATCATCGACTGTCTGCAGGCGGAACAGCAGAAACGCTCGACGCTCGATCAGCCACTCCGGACCACCCTCTCGGAGCTCCAGGAAGCCATCTCTCAGGAGATCCGGGTGGGTCTGTCGCGCGTGGGCAACCTCCCGCGGGAAGGTGACGCCGAACTCGTCATCAACTCGCCGCAGACCATCGCGACGTACGTCCGGCGACTCCGGGCGGCCATCGCCCGCAACGCGAGTGAGGCACAGCCAGCACCATGCCAGCTCACCGAGCAGCCGCGACTGCTCACCGCACGGCGCGCTGAGTACGTCCCCACCGAGTCGCTGAGCGGATCCCGCCTCGTGCTCGTCGACGGCAACGTGGCGCGATCCGATGCTGTGACGTCAGTCCTGCGCCGAGCGGGTGCGGATGTCTTTGTCTGCTCGGCGGAGGAGCTGCTCGGCGAGCTCTCTCGCATCGCCGAACTGGATCCGTCGGCGCTGATCGTGGAGGACCTCCTGGCGTCGATGGCGCGCCGCCTGCTGGACGAGGTAGGAGCGGAGTCGCGGCTCAAGTGGTGCAAAGTTGTCGAGCTTCCGCTGAGCGAGCTCTGGTCGGCGGGCGAGCGCAGCATCGACGCGGACCAGCTCCTCTCCCTCGTCGAACCGGCCACCGGCGACGAACGACGGCTCGCCCGCCGCCTCGCCGACGAGTCGTCGTTGACCATCCGACTCGAGGAGATGGGACCCGCGCGCCTGCTGCACGCGATTGCCAGCGCTGGCGTGGCTGCACGCCTGTCGCACTTCGAGAGTGCGTGCTTGACAAGGGTCGACTTCGCGGCCGACGGCCTCATCGCAGGAGCAAAGGTGCGGTTGCCCAACAGGGAAACACTCGAGGGCCCGCTGGCGCTAGCCACATTCCTGCGCCGCAAGTCCGGAGAGGTGCGTCTGGAGCGACTGTCGGACGCGACCATCGTGAACCTGCTCGCCCCCGTCTGCAACTGCGTGATCCTCGCCAGCGAGGAGACCCCACCGAATCTGGAAGGTGCGGAGTTGGACTCCAACCTCGCTCGCCTCACCTGGTCGACCTCCCCAGGGGCGCAGGTCGGAAACATCACCTGGTCGAACATTCCCGCCCTGACCCCAGAAGCGCTCCGGCAGTACTCGATCACCGATGCCGGGGAGCTCCTCGACGCCGCCGAAGACAGCGACGAAGACGAGGACGAAAAGCCGCTGGAGGCATCCAACCGCGTCGCGAGCGAGCTACCCCCCCGCCCGGGTGACTCCGGCCCCCCCCCGGCCATGGACACCATTCCTCCCCCAGCAAAGACGCCGGCGATTGGGCTCGCCCCGTCCCTTGGGACCCGCAAGACCAAGAAGAGCAAGGGCAAGGCCAGGAAGGCCAAAACCCCCCTTGGCAAGGCGCCGAAGCCCAACCCTGCGAACGCGCGCCAGACGACGTCCAGGCCGTCAGCTCCATTTCCGCTCGGACTCGCGCTGGCGGTGCTCCTCGTCCTGGCCATCCTGACCGCCTGGATCTTCTGAGCGCCACGGCGGGCGTAGTAGACCCCCGGCGGCAGAACCGTCCGAGATCGAAGGCCAGAGTCGCAGGCGGCCCTAGTTGATCAGCTCCCCAGCAATCTCCGAGTTGGTCACGTGGATTGGGGTATCGCTGTGGTGGCTGAGCTGCTCGTAGGTCGGCTCCCAGCCCCCTCCGGTATTGTCGTTGATTTCCGAATCGGCAATGTACACCTCGCCGGTGTGGTTATTGCTGACAAAGAAGATGGCACTCCCGTAGGCCTCGACGGTGTTGTCCTGGATGACGGTGCCACAGATCCTCAGTGTCATCTCATTGCCGTCGTTGTAGATGGCCCCGCCGCTGCCCCCGCCGGGGCTACCGGACTCCGCCGGGTTTCCGCAGCAGCCGATCGCCGAGTTGTGGGACAATACGCTGTTGAGGATCGTCCATGATACTCCGATGCTGCTGATTCCTCCGCCGTTCGCGCAGGTGTTGCCGTAGCCCTCAGCGCCCCCGAACGTGCTGTTCACGACGTACACCGGCTGCCCCTCGTACTGGCTGAAGACACGCACCCCCGCACCTCCTAGATCGGGCCCGTCGTCGGCACACACGTTGTTGAAGAACCGCGCGTTGACGATCTTGAACCTCCCTCCCCGCACCCAGATCGCCCCGCCACCGTCGTACTCGGTCTCGCCCTTCGAGTTACCGTCGGCGAAGGTGATGTTCTGGACGGTGAGGCGCGGGTGGTCCTGATTCTGACAGTGAGACGTGGTCCAGTTCTGGTCGGGGTCGCAGGTGTTCATGTAGAGAATACGCGTCGTCCCGCCTCCGCTGAGGGTTATCAGCCCACCGCCGTCGATGACGACCTCGGGGTGATCGGCGTCGTTGACGACCTTGGCGGGTTCCGTCAGCGTGATCGAGACCGGATCGGGTCCGCAGTCGAACGTGATGACGCCCCCACCCGCCACCGCATCAACCACCGCCTGACCAGTACAGCTGTCGGGCGTGCCATCCCCGACCACGGTCGTGGGGTTCGAGACGTCCTCGAGACCGGCCTCGCCGGGGATGTCGCAGCCGCCGTCGGCGTTGCCCGCTGGCGGGCCATCCTCGGGGTTGTCGAGGGGGTTGTGCACGTCCACCGGAGCTCCGCCACCGCTGCCGGGGCTCGCATTCCCTCCACTGCCGGGGTGGCCATTGCCTCCGCTGCTACTGGCCCCCGCGCCGTCGTCGCCCTCCTCGCCGCCGTTGCACCCTGCGGCAACCCCCACCAGACACCCCAAGCTCAATCCCAACACCAGTAGCTTCTTCATCGTCGTCTTCTCCGGTCACCATCATTCGAGGGTCGAGTTGGTCACTTCCGGATCACCATTCGCTAGAACGAAGATCCCCGCGTAGCCATCGGTCTCGAACCCGTCACTTGGGTTGGTCGCCAGCGCAGAGTCTCGAATGACGAGCGAGCCACTCCGGTCGTTGCTGACGAAGAAGATCCCCCCCCCCCCTTCGTTCGCGTGGTTGTCCTCGATCCGGGTCCCGCACACCGTCAACGTGTAGGTGTTGCCGTCGTTGTAGATCGCTCCCCCGTTGCCGCCACCAGGCGTGCCCGCCTGAGGCGGCTCCGCGCCCCGCCCCGTCGCGGTGTTGTGTGAGAACGCGCTGTTGAGCACCGTGTAGCTGACCCCGATCGTGCCGATCCCGCCGCCATTTGAGCAACCGTTCCCGAGGCCCATCGCTCCGCCGAAAACGCTGTCCACCACGTACACGGGCTGGTCCGCGGACTGATCGAATACCCGAATCGCACCGCCTGCCACGTCGGGACCGACCGAGTCGCAGTGATTCGCGAAGAACCGACAGCCGACTACCTTCAGGCGACCTCCACGGGCCCAGATCGCTCCACCACCATCCGGCTCGTCTCCGCTGGAGTCGCCAGCAAAGAACGTCAGGTGCTGGACGGTCAGGCGCGGGTGATCCTGGTCTTCGCAGTGGTCGGTGGTCCAGGTGAGATCCGGATCGCAAGTGTTCATGTAGAGGATCCGGCGCGCGCCGCTTCCGCTTAGGGTCACGAGCCCCCCCCCATCAATGACGACCTCCGGACCTGCGTCATTGAAGATGCGGAGCGTCTCCTCGAGCACAATGGTGACGGGCTCGGGGCCGCAGTCGAACGTGATGACGCCGCCATCGGCGACCGCTGCGACAACCGCCGCGGAGGTACAGCTCTCCGGCGTCCCATCACCGATCACCCGATCCGGAACCGACACATCCGCGGCCTCCGCCTCGGCGGGCACCGCGCACCCTCCTACCGGCTCGAGCAGTGTCGGCAGCAGCCCGGGAAGCGTCGGCTCACCCGAGCTCACCCGCGCCCCCACTGAGTCGGCACAGTAGCCATCGAGGCAGTCCACTGCGGTGGGAACGCCATAGCAGTCGACGAGCCCGCCACAGGTGACCCAGTGGCTCGAGCTGGAGATCTGCTTGTCACTACATCCGGAAAGCACCGCCGACGCGAGCAACAGGGTACCCAGCGCGGCATTCTTCTTGCACAACGGGTTGGTCATCGCGGGTCCAATTCCTCCCTCACGTACTGACCAACATAGCAGACGACTCGTTTCGTCGGCTCCGCGCTCGCTGTAGCATTCTGCGCGTCGACACGGGAGCGCAGGTCCTCGACCTCGGCCCGGACCCGAGCCAGCGTGCCCAGTACCTCCTCTTCGAGGGGGTGCCCGTCCCACAGGTCCAGCGACCAAGTAGACCCCCCAACCACGTCCCGCAGGTCGGTCCGGCTGCGCCCCAGCGATAGCTTCTGGTCGATCGCCGAGACGAGCGCCTGGAAATGGTCGAGCACTGCCGCTTCCCAGCCCTGAGTGCTGCCGAAAGGAACGTCGAAGGTTCGGCTCTCGTAGCGTGGGCCACCCGTCCCCTCGATGCTCTGCAGGCGCCCATCGTCGAGCAACTGGTCGAGCGCCGCCTCGCACGAGTCCCGACTCAGACTCACGTGCTCGGCCACCTCCTGCGCGGTGAGCGGTCCGTGGCGATAGACCGTAAGCCAGACGATGTACTGTTCCCCTTCGTCACGCTGGCCAGGTCGTTCCGCGAAGTCCGCCGCATCGGCGATCTTGTAGACGGCGCGGTCGCCATAGCCGGAGCGGTAGGCAAGTCCTGAATTGACGAGATCGTTCAGCACTCCGGACAGCAGCTCCGGGTCGTCATGACTGAAGCGCTGCTGGACTTGAACCGCCGACACCGGTTCGTGTTCGCGTAGGTAGGCCAGCACCGCCTCCCAGAGCGTCGTGCCAGAGTCCGTGAGGCTCTCACCAAGCTCACGCACGCGGCGGTGGTAGGTACGCAGGGCCATGCCAAACATGTCCGCGATGACCTTCTTCTTCACCCCCTGGTGCTGGAGCTCCCTGGTCAGGTCCAGGAACACCTGAGACGCGACGTGCGCCAGCGGCGCGCGCACGCCCCCCGCCGTCGCCAGACGGGCAATGAAGACCATTGTCTGCTGGACCACGGCATTGATGAGCAGCTGAGTATTCATGGCAATAGCCCGCGGTCGAGCCCTCAGTGTGCGCGAGACGGACCGCTGACAACAGTGTCAGCAATGGCACTCAACCCGTCGAGTCGGCCCTGCGACCCACTCACACCGCGGAACCGATCCGGCAAGAGCCGACTTCGCGCCGTGGCTAGATTGTCTCGCGCAATCTGAGTCCGAGGGCCCGAGCCTCGTCCTCCGCCGCCCTGAGTCGCTCCTCCCGGTGGACCCGGTCGAACAAACCCTCCGCCACGACTCGGTGCACGGGTCCAAGCCCCATGAAGCCACACACGGCCTCGAGATAGGGAAGGTGGAAGTCGAGCGCTTCCATCGCTGATCCCGGCGAGAAGTCCGCATCGCGCGTGGACAGGAGAACGACCTGACGACCCTTCAGAAGTCCCTCGAACCCCCGGGCCGTGGAGTCGAAGGTGAGGCGGGCCTGCATGACGCAGTCCAGCCACCGCTTGAGGTGCCAGGGCACCGTCAGGTTCCACATTGGAGCCGAAATCAGCACCAGCTGCGCCGAGTGGAGCTGGTCCGTGAGTCGCACGATGCGGTCCCACCGCGCGGCCTGCGCTTCGTCCAACGTGCCTTCCCCGTAGGCCACCTCGAACTTCGCGCTAATGTCCCAGGAGTCGATGGCCGGAAGCGCCTCGTGGTCCTGAGCCAAGTCGAGCGTGTGGATGACCACGTCATCGCGCCCCTCCCCCAGCGCGGCCACCAGCGCGTCGCGCAGTCGTCGCGTGCGGGACAGATGAGTGCGCGGAAGCGCCTGTACGTCCAGAACCTTCGGCATCGTCACCTCCTCCGTCAAGCAGCGGTCGCCCGGGGCACCAAGCGGAGCACCAGCGCCTGCCGCACATCCGAAACACAGCGCAGGCACGGAGGCAAGGACTGCTTCCAAGTATCAATCAGCTCGCGAACCTGGGAGGACGGTGCGCTGGCCGCCGCAACCTCCACTGCGAC
Organism: Polyangiaceae bacterium; assembly: GCA_050304295.1. Taxonomy (GTDB): domain Bacteria; phylum Myxococcota_A; class Polyangia; order Polyangiales; family Polyangiaceae; genus JAFGBI01. The sequence continues at coordinate 40,315 of JBNLDK010000219.1, read as the reverse complement.
TTCGCTGAAGTCGTCGGTCGCCTCGAACCGAAAGACCGCCCCCCCGTCCGCCTGCAGCACCCGGGCCAACTCGGAGAACGCGGACTGGAGCATCATCCCATCGTTCCAGTCGAGCCCAGCATACACGGCGATGTAGCGCACATGACTGCGAAGCGCGATCGTGCTCAGTCCGTCGCGAGCCATCAACTCGCAGTGGGGCGCGGGGGCGCAGTCGGCCTGGTCGAGCAGCTCCTTCTCGATGCGAAGCGCAGCGTGGACGGAGGGACCGCGGAGCGCGCGTACGAACTGATTGATCAATCGTGTTCGCTGGTGCGCGGGCAGGTCCTCCAGAGGTCGTCGAACAGCTCCGCCGACCGCACGGAGTGCAGCTTCGACAACCCCCACATCGACATGGCGCGCGGCGACCTTGCCCATCACCTCGCCAAGCGACCTTCCCTCACACATCGATCGAGCCATTTGCCCGTAAGGGTGGCTGATTATCCCTGTGGGGTCGAACGCCGGAACACGCCGAGGTGTCTCGAGTCGAGAGTTTCTTTCCCCGTCACCCCGAGGGGTGACCCAGATGACGCGACTGACGTGCCGGGCTCCCAGCCCCGATCACTCAGCCAAGCCGATTCCGTCGCTCGATCAACTGGTCGACAACTCCGGGGTCGGCCAGGGTGGTGATGTCACCGAGCGTCTCCGTGTCGTGCGCCGCCACCTTGCGCAGAATCCGCCGCATGATCTTCCCCGACCGCGTCTTGGGGAGGCCCGGAGAGACGAGAACCGCGTCGGGGGTCGCGAAGGGACCGATGTGGTGGCGCACCTCGTTCTTCAGTTCGCCCACCAGCTCATCCGACTCGTCGTAGCCCTCACGGAGTATTACATACGCGAAGATGCCCTGACCCTTGATCGGATGCGGGAAGCCGACGACCGCCGCCTCGGCACACCCTGGGTGCGTCACCAGCGCGCTCTCCACCTCTGCCGTCCCGATGCGGTGCCCCGAGACGTTGATGACGTCATCGACGCGCCCGGTGATCCAGTAGTAGCCTTCTTCGTCGCGCCGGCAGCCATCGCCGGTGAAGTAGTAGCCGCGATAGGGCGTCAGGTACGTCGTGAGAAAGCGCTCGTGGTCGTTCTGGATCGTACGCGCCATGCTGGGCCAGGGATTCTTTACCGCCAATAGACCCGTGACACCGTTTCCCTGGATCTCCTGGCCCTGGTCGTCGAGCACGACGGGTTCGACCCCGAAGAACGGCCGCGTCGCGGAGCCCGGCTTCGTCTCTGTGCAGCCCGGCAATGGAGTAATCATGATGCCACCCGTTTCGGTCTGCCACCAGGTGTCGACCACAGCACACCGCTGCTCACCAACAACGTCGTGGTACCAGCGCCACGCCTCCGGGTTGATCGGCTCCCCGACGGTCCCGAGAATCCGCAAGGATGAGCGATCGTAGCGCTTCACGGGCTCGTCACCCTCACGCATCAGTGCCCGGATGGCGGTCGGCGCAGTGTACAACTGCGTGATCCGATGACGCTGAACCATGTCCCAGTACCGCCCGGCGTCGGGGTAGGTCGGCACGCTCTCGAACATTACCGTTGTCGCCCCGTTGAGCAGAGGGCCATACACCACGTAGCTGTGCCCGGTGACCCAGCCGATGTCCGCAACGCAAGCGAAGATGTCGCCATCTCGGTAGTCGAACACGTACCGGTGGGTGAGCGCCGCGTACAGGAGATACCCGGCAGTGGTGTGGGCGATCCCCTTGGGTTTGCCTGTCGAGCCCGACGTATAGAGCAGGAACAGCGTGTCCTCGCTGTCCATGTGCTCGTAGGGACAGTACGGCCGCTCGCCCTTCATGGCGTCGTCCAGCCAGATGTCCCGGGGAGGGTAGAATGGCACTTTGGTGTGGGTCCGATGCACGACGAAGACGTGGCGGACGGTGGGACACGCCATCACGGCTTCGTCGACCGTGCGCTTGAGCGGAATGATCTTGCGTCCCCTCACCCCTTCGTCAGCCGTGATCACCGCCACGCACCGCGCGTCGAGAATCCGGTCGCGAAGCGACTCCGCGCTAAACCCGGCAAAGACAACGCTGTGGACGGCGCCAATTCGGGCGCAGGCAAGCATCGCGTAGGCCGCCTCGGGAATCATCGGCATGTAGATCGCCACCCGATCCCCCTTGCGCACCCCATTGTGGCGCAACACGTTCGCCATCCGACAAACCTCGCGCTGGAGTTCGCGGTACGTGATGCGGCGCACCTGATCGGGTTCGTCCCCCTCCCAGAGAATCGCCACCTGGTCGCCACGGGTATCGACGTGGCGGTCCACGCAGTTGTAACAGGCGTTGAGCCGCCCCCCGAGGAACCACCCGATCAAGCCCGACTCGAGATCGTTGTCACGCACCTTCGAGAAGTCATGGATCCAGGCCAGGTGTTGCCGGGCGCGGTCACCCCAGAAGCGGTCGGGATCAGCAACACTCTCCTGGTAGAGCGCCTCGTACTGGGCCTGATTCTCGATCAGCGCTCCGTCTCGAACACGCGCCGGCGGTGCGTAGATCTCCCGAGTCTCAGTCATGACTTCCCTCCGTGGTCGCCACGCCCGGCGCGCGGCGTGCGGATACATGGGGAAGACACTGGCCCATGGCAAGGCGCGAAGACCGCAGATTGGTGGCACTTTCTCGTGCGGGTCGGGCGACCCGCCGATAAGCCCCTGGCGCCGCGGTCGCCGCGCAGGTCGCTCCCACCGGTCCCAACCCGGTCGCTTGCACCTCGCTACGGGAGGCTCATAATCGGCGCAACCAAGATCATGGACCGTCCCAACTCCAAGCCCGCCTATCGCTACCGCTGCTGCGGCCACTCCGACGCCGAGACGGTCGCCATGACCCGGTGGCGCTGTCAGCAGTGCGGTCAGCTGCAACGCCAGTCCGAGCTCCGTATTGGGGTTCGCGGGTTCACCCACCCAGCGGGCGCGGAGCACTGCGGTCCAGTACTGCAGGAACGTGCCCAGAGTCACGCGGAAGTAGTTGACTGGCTCTGGCAAGCCGCGCGCGAACGCGCGTAGTGCGATCTCTGCAGGCGCGGAGGGAGGATCGGGCGTCCACCCCCAACCATCACTCGGAGCTACGACGCCTGGCGATGCTTGGGACCCAAGAGCTGGTTCCAGGTGGCTCCGGCATGCGCGTAGAGCTCACCCGCCTCCGCCACGGAGCGCTCCGCTTCCTGGCACAGCCTTTCCGCGTCGCGGAGCAGCCCGGGAAAGACATACGGCAACGGTCGGGAGAAGGACGCCAGATGGGCCTCTGCAGTGAGCACCGCCCAATGCTGTCCGGCAACCGCCGGTCCCTGGTGACGCAGTCGTTCGACGAGCTTCTGGCGGTCGGCAAGCACGGGGCGGATTCTCTCGACCTCGCCCGGTGGGGCCAAGTTATGGTGGTCTCTTTTCGCGACGATCCTGAGTGCCGTTGTTCCCCCCACCCACGGACTCTCAACAGGCGAACTGCCGCTGGATCCACTCCCCGAAGGTCGCCACGTGCGCGGCGCGACGCACCTCATGCAAGATCTCATGCTGGTGATCGTTCAGAACCCGAAGCTCGGCGTTGGGCATGCGCCCAAGAACCTCGCGAGTCCGCTGGACATCAGCGATCCGGTCCGCACCCGCCGCCAGGCAGAAGACTGGTAGTTCCAGGTCGTCCACATTCCGGGCCACGTCGCGTTGCGCACGCAGTGTCTCGGTGAACCAGCGGGCACGCGCCTTGGAGAAGCGCAGACGGTCGGTGCGGATACGCTCCTGCATCTCCGGACAGCTGGTCTGCATGTCGACAGTCAGCCCAGAATCGAGAGCGAAGCTGGGGGCAACCCCGCTGAGCAGTTTCCCCAGGCCAACTTTCCACGCGGGGGCGGGCAGCGCCAGCGCGAGGAACGGGGAACTCAACGCCAACGCGCGGTACCGCACTCGCTCCCGCAGTACGAGCTGCAGCGCGACGAGTGCGCCAACGCTGTGCCCGAAGACTACCGGTGGAGATTCCGCACGCCACGCGGGGTGTCGCTCGAGCGCAGTCAGGACATCGCGGGCGTCACACAGATAGTCGTCGAACTGGCGAAGGTCGCCGCGCCTACCCTCACTGTGGCCATGGCCGCGGAGATCGAGGCGTCCCACCAGCAGTCCCCGCCCCAACCACTCCTGCACCACGTGCAGGTAACGGCCGCTGTGGTCCTTGTAGCCATGGATTATCAACACAGCGCCGCGGACCTCACCCGTCGGCCGATGCAATGCCCACGCGAGCGCTGGCGCCGCCTCCCGTCGCAACCACTGAACCTCGGACATGCACCCAAGCTAACCCCGAGAAACGCCAAGTCGAGCAGCATCGGACCTGGCGGGGGACCGCCGTGCCGGCCTCGCGGGGACTGCCAGCGCACCCGCGCGCGCCAGGCGGACCGCATCCTCCTCCACACCCAGCCAGGGCATGGAGTCGCAGCTCGTTGCCCGCCAGTAAAAGGTGACGCTGAGTCACCCCCGCACAGCACGAGCGGAGCAATCGCGGCACCAAACTCTTCCGAACGGGGAGCGAGTAATCCGTCACATCCACTCCCGCTCGAATCGCACCTTCCACGGGGAAGCGACGTCAGGAGAACCCCAGCGAGTTACCGCCAACAAGACGAACGTGGTATCCTCCTGCAGCGGGATGGCTGACGAGACGAAACCAATCGCGGACGGCGAGAACGCCATCGATGAGAATTGGGGAGCCGAGGAAGCTGCCCTGCCGCCAGCTGCAGCCATCGCCAAGGCGGGCGCTTCGGTGAGACCCCCGACCGCTCAGCTCCTGGAGCGCAAACTGCCCAGTCTCACCCCGGCAGCGAGAATTCGTCCCACGAGCATCCCACCCAGTCCTCCGCGACGGTCGTCGTCTGGTGCACCGCGCCCCGAGACTGCAGCCCCGCCAACGTCGCCGGCAACCCAGTCCCCCCCGCCAATCCCCTCCCGACACCCCCGATCGTACCCCGCGCCACCCCACCCGCCGACACCGACCAAGGTGCGCTTGCCTTCGGCCGCCGACTCCTCGGACCCCGACGTCGAGCTCGCGTCTCAGCCAGAACCCGACGTCGAGCTCGCGTCCCAGCCAGAACCCGACGCTCCCACGGAGCACTCCCCAGCAAGCCCATCGATCGACATCCACGGTGGCAGCGATGACTCCAGCGCGCACCAGGTGCCGATCAGCGTGGTCGAGCCGATCGACCTGCCCTCCCCCTCCCTGGCCACCAGCGCAGACCAGTTGACGGCACCCCCGAAACCATCTGTGGCGGGAAGCCGCTCCGCAGGCTTGTCGCGGGAGTCAAGCTGGCAACCCACGCGGGGTATGTTCTTCGCAACGGCGGGGATTGCCGTTGTGCTCCTGCTGACACTGGTCGTGGTCGTCTCTGGCCGCCGGGGCAGCGCTCCGGAACCGGCACAGACCGTCGTCGAGGGAGCGAGTCCTGAAGAGCCTGCGATTCCCGTCGAGCCCACTCCGGTTGCCAGAGAGCCGGGCGTCGCACCGCCTGGGGACGAGGCCACGCCCCCACCCCGGCCCATCGCCGAGACGGAAGAAGGGGAAGCGTCAGAACCAGCGGCCCAGGCACCCCAAAACGTGGGACGTCGCGTCAGCCCCACACGGAGCCAGCCACCGCCCACACCAGATCCCGATGAGGCCGGCGCCAAAGGGCAGCTCTCAATCCGCAGCACACCGTCGGGGGAGGTCCGCGTGAACGGCAAGAGCTACGGCTACTCGCCGGTGCAACTCTCCCTTCCACCCGGGAACTACACGGTCGTCGTCAGCCACCCGGAGTATGGCACCCAGACCGTCGGGACACGCGTCATCGCCAAGAAGACGATGATGGTGAAGGTCGACCTGTAGGCCGTTCATCGCCCACCACCACGCTGGACGCCCCGGCACAACCGAGCCTGACGCCAAGGGCGCCGATGAGCGTCCGGGGCCCCCCCGCGCCCGGTCGTCGTAGCCCGCGACCTTCCGTCTTGCACCGCTGCGCCCTGGCGCGAGTCCGCGCCAGGGCCAGGGCGTCGCTCAGTCCCGAGCGACGCGGTTCAGGATGGTGACGAGCATGTCGACCTCCGGAACCACGATCGCCCGCGGACACATCTCGTGGACTTGCTGGGACAGCTTCTCGTCCTTCGTTGCGAACATGGCGTAAGTGTCGGCGCTCTTCTCCAGACAAGCCTTGAGCAGCGGCAGATCGCCCTTCGTGTCGCCACACATCAGCGTCGGTCCCTGTTCCAGACCGAGACCGAGCTCCGTGTCGAGGAAGAATAGGCCATCCGCCTTCGAGAACTCTCCCTCCGAGGCCCCCTTCAGGATTACCTCGATGTCGAGCCCCATGTCGATCAGGCCGAAGTCCCTGCCCTCCGGATCGATCTCCTTCATGAGGCCATCGACAACGCCGAGGAGTGCCTCTGACTCGTCTTCCGGAATCGCCTTGGCAATGTCCTGACGCGCAAGGGTCGTCTCACCGAACTTGAACTGCAGCCCCGAACCGATCAGGCTGAACTTCTCGTATTCGGGTTGCTCGCAGAGCGCGGCGAGGCGTTGGTTGAGAGCGTCGAGCTTCGCCTGCTGGTCGGGATCGATGGGAAAGGTGCGCCGTTGCCCAGACTTGTCGATGAACTCGCGCGCCTTCGAGGCAGCGTAGATGTACGCGCCCACCGGCATCACGCTGACGGTGGCTACCCCGGGATTCTCCAGCGGCGCCGAAGTGACGATCGTCGCGCTGCCCGCCCGAACACGACTGAAGCGGGTGAGGTAGATCGCGTTGTAGGCACTCTGCACGCTGGAGCGATAGCGGCCGCAGTAGTTGCTGATGGTGCCATCGCGATCAGTCACGAAGTTGTGGTACTGACGCCCACCCAACAACTCGACGCCGCGCGCGACGTGCTCTTCGAATGCGTCATGAAGACCCGCGAGGTACCGCTCGAAATCCGCCTCGCCCTGCTCGAAGAAGACCACATCCTTCTTGGTCTCGTTGATCTCGTAGTCCAGCTCGAGGGCAACTGACTTCGTGGCATCGAGCTGCAGGAGGAACTTGCCGTCCTTCTTCTCGATGGACTCGAGTTCGTCCACGAGCTGCCTGAGCGCGGCCAGATCCGCATCGCTCACCTGCCCCGCATCCAGGTAGCTTTGCACCATGCGCACGCGCACGTCGCGAACCTCTTCGATACGCCCGTAGAACTCCTTCAATGTCTTCATAGGGCGCTGCAAATACCCCAACCCCGGCCGACAGGACAATGCGAACGAATCGAAACTCCCGGCCCGCAGGAATTCCGGGCAAAATCGGTCAATGGCGAGCGGGAGGGGGCTCGTCGTCGTCGTGGAGGATGCGGTGGGCCGGAGACTCGAGATCATCGAATTGGCCGCGGCGCAAGGCCCACAGGAACGTCGCCACCGCCACGGCGGAAACGACCAAGGCCAACGGAAGCACGACATAGAGCACAGCCACGGCTCAGATCTAACACGCGGAGGACAGTCGCCCACCCGTCAGCGAAATATCCGCGACCGATACGAGCTCATCACGACGGTGATCGAGCTCAGCGGCATCAGCACCGCCGCCAGGAGCGGACCGATGAGCCCAGCCATCGCCAGCACGACCGCCACCAGGTTGTAGGCGAGCGAGAACGCCACGTTGCGACGAATCACGGCAAGGGTTCGGCGCGCCCCGACGATGAGGCGAGCGACGGGAGCAACCCCTGGAGTGGTGGTGAACACATCTGCAGCCGCCAGGCTCGCCTCGGCGCCGCCGTGCACCGCCACGCCCACCGTGGCCGCGGATAGCGCCGCCGCGTCATTGGCGCCGTCTCCGACCATGATCGCTGACCCCACGGCCGTTGCCTCCTCGATGCGCGCGAGTTTTCCCTCCGGGCTCACCCCACCGCGGCACTCAACGAGCGGCACCTCGAGCGCGGCAGCGATAGCCTGCACGGCCGCGGGGTGGTCACCCGAGAGCACCGCCAGTCGGTATCCGTGGCGGAGCAGCTCCCGCAGAGCCGACGGGGCATCCTCCCGCAGCGGATCCCCCAGCGCCGCGACAGCGCGAGCCGTAGCGTCCACGGCAACGACGACAGGGGTAGCACCGACCCCCGCATGACGACTCACGGCATCTGCCACCCACGGCGGCAGATCCCCGATCCGCCGCCGAACATACGCCGGTGCTCCAACCAGCAGGTCGTGACCAGCAACCGTCGCCGCCAGACCGCAACCCGGCTCCTGGATGATGTTCGTCGCCCGCAGGTCCGGCCCGCCCGAGGTCGCCGCCACGAGCGCGCGCGCGACCGGATGGCTCGAGCCACGTTCGGCCGCGTGGACCAGGGGCTTCACCCAGGTTTCCCCATCCCAGGCAACGAGCGAAAGCCGGCCTTGGGTGAGGGTCCCCGTCTTGTCGAAGAACACCAGCCCGGGGCGGGCCAGTCGTTCGAGCGCGTCCCCTCCCTTGACCAGGATCCCCCGCCGTGCGGCCTGTCCGAGGGCCGCGGTGATCGCCAGCGGCGTGGCAAGTCCGAGCGCACAAGGACAAGCCACGACGAGTAGCGCCACCACGTGGTCGACGGCGTGACTCGCGTCCCACACCAGCCACAGGCCGAGCGTGACGACGGCCAGCCCGAGGACGACGACGACGAAGTATCCCGACACCCGGTCTGCCAACTGGACGACCGAGGTGCGGCGCCTGGCAGCCTCTTCCACCGTCAGCATCAAGCGCGCGATCCGGGTGGCCTCGCCGCTGGCCGTCACCCGGACGATGATGGGTGCCGAGACGTTGACACACCCCGCATGGACCTCGGCGTCGGGCGCCACCTCGACCGGCACGGACTCCCCCGTAAGCAGCGACAGATCCACGGCGGTCGTGCCTTCGACGACCCGACCATCGACGGGAACGCTTTCGCCAGAACGCACCTCGACCAGGGATCCCACGGTGATGGCTTCGACGGGAACCTCACGCACAGCGCGTCGCTCCCCCGCGTCCTCGACCAGGCGTGCCGTCGCGGGAGCCAGCGTGGTCAACAGCTCGGCAGCGTCGGCTGCCGAACGTTGCTGCATGCGCTGCAACCAGCGACCAATGAGCAGCAGGAACACGAGCGCCGTCACCGAATCGAAGTAGACTTCGCCGCTCCCCCGCAGCGTGTTGACCGCCCCCCACAGGAAGCCGGTGAGAATACCCAGCGTGATCGGCAAGTCCATGTGAGCCGTGCGGGTGGCCAGCGCCGCCCACGCCCCGCGAAAGAACACTGCCCCCGACCACAGAACGGCCGGAGTGGCCACGAGCAGGCTGACCCAGCGGAAGAACGCCACGAACTCCGGCTGCATGCCCTCGAAGTAGCCACCGTAGAGCGCCGCAGCGATCAGCATGATGTTGCCCGCCGCGGCTCCCGCCACCGCAATCCGCGCCAGCAGGTCGCGGTCTTCGTGGCGCCGCAGCGCCCGCAGCTCCGCCCCACGGTGCGGGTGCGGCGGGTAGCCGAGGGCGTCCAGCTTGCTGGCAATTCGACTCAGCGTCGTCGCAGTGGGATCGAAGATGATGTGCACAATGGAACGACCCAGATCGAGGGTCGCGGCCGCGACGCCGGGAACGAGCACGGTCGTCCGCTCGACGAGCCAGAGGCAGGCGGAGCAGTGCACGCCTTCGAGGTAGAGGTCGATCGCCAGCAGCCCCTCCGGCGTGGGACGGCAGTGAGCAGCGATGAACGCGGGATCGTCGCAGTACTCGTAGCCGGAGCCCGTCGACCGAACCGGCCGACCACTTGCGCCCGCCCGCTCGCGGTAGGTGTAGTACTGCTCCAGCCCTTCATCGTGCAGCACAGCCCACACCGTCCGGCAGCCATTGCAGCAGAACTGATGCGGGTCACCCGGCCGCACGAGGCCAAGCGGCACGGAGAGCCCGCAGTGGCTACACGTCACGGGCGCCTCCGGGGCAACTGAAGCGGTAGGCTCTTCGATGCGGGGAGCCTACACCAGAGTCGGGCACGGTCGAGTCGGGCACGGTCGAGCCGAACCCGGCCCGAAGCCCTGCTCGGTTGTGATTTGGCGGGAGTGGTCCCATGCTTGGGGGATGCAAGGACGAGTGAGCGTGATCACGGGAGCGCGACGAGGCCTCGGTTTCGCCGCCGCGGAGCAACTGGCCCGACGCGGCAGTCGAGTGATCTTGACGGCGCGCTCTCAAGAGGCTGCAGACGCCGCCGCATCTAAGCTGACAGCCGAAGGGTTGCCGGTCACGCCGCGCGCGTTGGACGTCGCATCGGACGATGGCGTCCGCGAGTTTTTCACCTGGTTCCGCAAGGAGCATGGGCGCGTCGACGTGCTCATCAACAACGCCGGAGCGATCTTCGAGAATCCCCGCGCCGGAGAGGGGTTCGAGCCATCCGCCGCGTTCAAGGTGGAGAGCCAGGTTGTCGCCACAGCCTTCAACAACAATGCCCTGAGCGCGTACCGTATGCTCCAGGAGGCCCTGCCCATGATGAACGCCGCAGGCTATGGTCGCGTGGTCAACGTCTCGTCCGGTGCAGGGGGACTAACGGAAATGAACGGCGGAGTACCCGCCTACCGGCTATCGAAGGTTGCCATGAACGCGGTCACCCGCGTGTTCCACGCCGCTGCCGAGGGCAACGTGAAGATCAATTCCGTGTGTCCGGGGTGGGTACGCACGGACATGGGGGGACCCGATGCGACGCGTAGCCTGGAAGAAGGCGTTTCGGGGTTGGTATGGGCCGCCACCCTTCCGGATGACGGCCCCTCGGGCGGCTTCTTCCGCGACGGCCAACCCATCGCATGGTAGCCGAGCAAGGTCGACCACCTGCGCGGATTGACATCTCCGTCCTGGCCCGTCCTCAGTGAGGGGCAAGGACTTCGCGCAGGCCGGGCGGTCTTCCACCATCCGATCAACGCAAGCGTTGCACCGCTGCAGTACCCGCTACCTGCATACTCCGTCACCATGATCCTTGAAGTAGAAAGATAGCGCGTACTTTCCCCAGCGCGCGGTGCGGACGCCGTTGCGAACCGAGCCTCGGTACGACCCACATCCGTAGGCCCCCTTGACGGTCACGACCCCCCCGCCAGCCTCGACCGCACCCACGTGACGAGCCGCGGCACAGATCGATGAGTCCACGGTGTAGATCTCCGATCCCCAGACGCTGCCGACCATTGCGGCAGGAGCGCACTCACACGTGATCTCGGTGTCGCGACTATACCCAGGGATCTGATTGAATGCGCGCGGACACTTCTCCCCCGCAGCTGGGCACTTCCCGTCACCATGTCCAACAAAGTAGAAGCTCCCCTTGTCGTAGTTTCCCCAGCGAGACGTCTTGACGCCGTTGGCTGACGTACCCTCGTAGGCACCACAGTCAGCGACCCCTCGCACCTTCACCGTACCTCCCGATCGTGGAATCGCCCCCGCGTGAACCGCCGCGTGGCAGATGGAAGAGTCGGACGTGTAGACCTGCGAACCCCACACGGAGCCATTGATCTGTGACTTCTCGCACTCGCATTCGAGCTCGCCGTCCTTGCCAACATCGCCAATCGCTGTGAGCCAGTTTCGCGGGCAGTCCTTCACTTTGTTCGCCGTCTCTTCCTCCTCTTGGTCCGCTTCCGCCGACTCGTCGGAGTCGGACTCCTCGGAGCCGCCCTGCTTGCAGGCCAGCAGCGCCACGAAAAGAATTGCCCCCACGGAGCAAACCGACCGGATGCTCATGTCCTCACCTCCTTGTGACTGCCTCGTAGGACCCCCCAGAACTTCGTTCCAGATTGCTCTACCTGAATGTCAATCGAGAAAACAAACCAGATGACTCTGCCACCGAGTAGCCGCGGGCCTTCCCCAGGGGCGAAGCGCCAGCGCACATCCGGGACGGATCTGCGACCCGCACCACTAGAGTCGCCGCGTAGCGGCGCGGACTCAACCCGAATCGACGTCAGTGACAGCAGGGTGCGGGGACCGGGTCGGCCGACTCCACGGGCGATCCCGAGAGGGCTCGGCTCGCCTCGCGCGCGGCAAACGAAGGAATGTTGAGACGGCCCAGCACCGCGTACAGGCCAATCAAGATGAGAACCATGGCAGCCAGCACCGGCACGTGACGCCGGAGTCGGCCCACCACCGCCTGCACTCCGACTCCGATGCCGAGGAGGACGGGAACCGTCCCGATCCAGAAGGCCGTCATCACCAGCGCTCCCGTCGCAACGGACCCCGTCCCCGCCGCCATGACCGCAAATCCGTAGAGCCAGCCACACGGCATCAGGGCCGTCGCAAGACCGATGAGCAGCGCCCTCGCGGTGGGCGGTCGGTCGCGCAGGCGTCGCATGATCATCACGATCCGCTCCTGGAGTCTGGCAGGCAGCCCGACATGGGGCACCTGCCAGCCGCCGGCCGCGAAGAGCAGCGCGATCCCCCACATCACCATGACCGCACCCGCGACGACCACCGCCACCCGACCGAGGCCGGCGGCCGTCCCCGCCAGGTCGGCGGCGGCGCCGATGGCACCGGCGACCGCGCCGAGCCCCGCGTACCCGACGCCCCGACCACCGTGATAGGCCACGTGAGCCTGCCAGCGCTGACGCCACTTGGCCTCATCGCCGCCAGCGTAGAACGCCACGATTGGCCCGCACATCCCCGCACAGTGCAGGCTACCCACCACGCTCATGCCCAGCACTGGCAGGACCAGTTCCACCGTCATCAGCGCGTCCCTCCCAACACCAGCTCCTCCCTCTGGACCGCCGTGAAGCGCTCCCCTGCCCGTTCGGCAAGGTAGCGAACCTCCCAGATCCCCGGGCGACGCATCGGGAGCGTGGCCGCATAGGTGCCATCCTCGCGTTCGCCAAGCACGGCCTCCACCACGTCGGCTCCCCGCGCCACGTGGAACGCACGAACGCTGACCCGCGCCCCCCGGAGACGAGTACCGTGGCGGCCACTGAGTTCGATGGCCAGCTGCATGTCCGGTCCCCGCGCCTCGAGCTGGCTCTTGATCTGCCACCCAAGCTCCTCGTTCTTGGTCTGCTGGGCCTGGTGCTGATCCCACTCGACCGCCTTCTCGTAGTAGTCGGGCTCCACGGAGAACGACGGGTCGTCCAGCGCAACGGCAACCATGAATCCCCAACCTACGAGCGTCGCCCCGAGCAACATGAACGGCAGCAGCATCCAGAAGCGCGCGCGTCCACGGGGGGAACCAGTTGCACTGCTGTCAGCTTCCCGAGTCACGGACCCTCCTCGTGCCGAGGCGTGGGCTGGCCAGACCCAACGGGAGCAGCTGTGGGCTCCCACCGAGGACCCAGCAGCTTGTAGGGGTAGGTGCGCTCGAAGTCGGCCCCATCGGTCACCCTCACCTGTACCGGTCGTGCACCGGCGCCCAGGAACGACTCGCGCGGCGCGATGACGAAGACAGTGGTGGTCTGGTGTGTCCCTGGCTCCACCGGGAGGGGGTTCACCGGCGCCACCAGCTGGACACCATCCGCTCCTTCGAGCGCGATGGAGTAGCGACGGGGGGCGTCGGAGCGATTCTCGATCTTGATCCGGATCAGGTTGCGCACCGAGTCGCCATCGACGACATAGGGTGCTCCCAACCCCCGCAGCACCGTGACGTCCGCCGTCCCCTGCGTCACTCGCACACCTACCAAGGCTGCCAGGGCAACCAGCAGCAGAACGCTGTACAGGACAACCCGGAGGCGCAGGAACCGCATCGGTTTGCGCTCCTCGAGGGAGTTCTGGGAGCCGTAGCGGATCAGCCCTCGCGTCCGACCAAGCTTGTTCATCACCCAGTCGCATGCGTCCGCGCACTGCGCACAGGCGATGCAGTCGAGCTGAACCCCCTGCCGGATGTCGATCCCAGTCGGACAGGTCGCGACACAGTTGTTGCAGTCAATACAGTCCCCACCACCCTGCTTGGCTTTGCGCGATCGGGGCTCGCCGCGGTGCGCGTCATAGCCGACAATCAGGGAATCGCGATCGAGGAGGACAGACTGCAGTCGCGCGTAGGGGCAGACCACCGTGCACATCTGCTCGCGGAAGTAGGCAAAGTCGATGAACACGAGGACGGCCGTCACCAGCATCGCGAAGAACGCAATCGGATGCCGAAACGGCGACCCGGTGATGAACCCAGCCAGTCGCTCGATTCCCGAGAAGTAGGCCACGAAGACGTGCGCTAGGAAGACGCTCAGCACCGCGAACACGCACATCTTGAGTACCCGCCGCACGTTCGGCCCTTCGCGGTCGAGTCTCATCTGCTGTGCTCGGCTTCCTTCGAAGAGTCGCTCGAGGGGCCGAAAAACGAACTCCATGTACACGGTCTGGGGACACCCCCAACCGCACCAGACTCGGCCCATGACGGCGCTGAGCAAGAAGATGAAGACAAAGAACGCCAGCGCGGCCAGCATCAGAACCACGCCGTCGGTGGACAGAAACGTGTAGCCCAGAATGGTGAACTCACGCCCGCCGATATCGAGCAACACCACGGGCTTGCCGTTGAACTGGACGAAGGGAACCAGGATGAATACTGCCAGCAGTGCCCAGGCCACGCCGACCCGACCCCAGTAGTACCTGCCCTTGAAGGCCTTGGGGCGGATGCGGTTCCTCGATCCGTCCGGATTCAGGGTGGGGAGAACCCGCTCCGGGGCTGGGACTGCCGTGGCCATCTACTGCCCGCTTTCGCCGGCCCCTTTCGGCGACTGAGCGGGCACGCCCGGCTCAGCGGACGGCAACGGCGCGACCGCCGGTTCGGGGAGCGCGGCGGAGCTAGCGGTCTCCGGGGGCGAATCCCCGCCGACACCACCAGACGGGGATGGTACCCCCGCAGCCGCCGCGCTGGCGCTGGTCGCAGCCGCGGCACTGGGCGCCGGCGCCGCACCCTTGCCGAGCGCCGCGATGTCGAACTTCTCACCCTGCGGAGCTTTGCCCTCTACATGGGTGGCGAGGAGCGTACCCACATACGCCACGACCTGGCGAAGCTCGATGGGCTTGAGAGTCTTGCCCCACGCCTGCATGCCCTTCTCGATCACGCCGTCCCGGACGACTCCGTAGATGTCCATGAGTTGGGCACCATGGAGAGTGTAGTCGTCAGTTAGGTTGGGACCGATCTTGCCCTGACCGCGATCCGCGTGACAGGTGACGCACCGCTCCTGAAATACCGCTTGGCCTGCCAGGACCATGGGCTCCTGCCGCATCAACTCGCGGAGTGACTCCTCGGTGACCTGTTCCGCCAGTGCCCGCTTCTCGGTCTGCTCCGCCGCCACCTGCATTTCGGCCTCGTAGACGTCGTACACGCCGCGCCCGTTGGGCGACAGGTGGTAGTGGAAGAAGTACCCCAGCGCGAAGAGAAACGTGCCCCAGAAGAGCAGCACCCACCAGCGCGGCATCGGATTGTCGTACTCCTGGATACCATCGTAGTTGTGGTCCAGCAGGAGCTCCCGCTCGGGATCCCCCGAGTCTGCGGCTGACTTTGTCGAGGCCTGTTCCATCAGCTGTCTCCTCCGCCGCGCGAATCCGGTGCGTGGCCAGGCTGAGGGTGGTCGTCATCAAGGGGCAGGTAGCGGGCCCGCTCCCAGTGAGGCGAGCCACGCGTCGCGAAGAGGTAGAAGAGGAGTGCCACGAAGACGACGAAGAACAGGATCAGGCTAACCTGCGCAAACAGCGACAGCCCGGCAGCGCTCATGATGTCACGCAGCACGTCAATGCCCCTCTCGATTGGCCACGCGCGCTCCGGTCGCACCGGGCAGAGCCGTCGTCTCCCCACTGCCGTCCGCGTCCCCGGCCTTGAGATCGGGGGGGGGCGGAGACGGCTGCTTCCGAACGTCGGTACCCAGTCGCTGCAAGTAGGCGACCAGAGCCACGATCTTCTTGTTCTCGAGATCCGCGGGACCTCCCAGCGTGGCGATCTCCCTCGCGATCCCCGCGGCCTGCTCCCGCGCCATCGACTCGGCGCTGTTCACGGCTTCACCGTAAGGAACCCCGAACATCGCCATCACGTCGACGCGCTGCTGGATCGATGCAAAGTCGGTCTCCTGCTCGAGCAACCAGGGGTAGGGCGGCATGATCGACTGCGGTGTTGTGCTCCGCGGATCCGCCATGTGCTCGACGTGCCACAGGTGGTTGTACTTTCCGCCCACGCGATGCAGATCGGGCCCGATCCGCCGCGACCCCCATTGGAATGGTCGGTCGTAAACGAACTCGCCCGGCTTGCTGTACTCCCCGTAGCGCTCGGTCTCCATGCGAATGGGTCGCACCATTTGCGAGTGGCAGTTGTAGCAGCCCTCGGCAACGTAGATGTCACGTCCGTAGAGCTCGAGCGGAGTGTAGGGAGTGACCGAGGCAATGGTGGGCACGTTCTGGCGAATCAGGAACGTCGGAATGATCTCGAACAGCGACGCGACCGCGACCGCCACCACGACCCAAACCGTGAACTTGAGCGGGCTGCGCTCCCAGACGCGGTGCCACTCAACCGCCGCTAGGTACTTCAGCCGATAGCCCCATTCGTGCATCGTCGGATGCCGGGGGATCTCGAGGTGAGGAGTGGGCCCCCGGTACGGGGTAAGCGCCGGCGCCTCGTGCTCGACCAGTGCGTACTGCTTGGGGCGACCGGCCCAGGTCATGACGAGATTGACCAGGCCCATCGCCACCCCCGCTACGAAGAGCGAACCCCCGAGGACACGCACCCAGTACATCGGAACCAGTCGAATCACCGTCTCGATGAAGTCCGGGTACGCCAAGCGACCAGTCTCGTCGAAGGCGCGCCACATCAGTCCCTGCGTCACCCCCGCCGCGTAGATCGGGATGATGTAGAGCAGGATGCCCAACAGAGCGAACCAGAAGTGCGCTTCCGCCAGCTTTTTCGACCACAGCTTGGCTTGGAAGATCCGCGGGGCCAGCCAGTACAGCAAGCCAAATGTCATCGCTCCGTTCCAACCGAGAGCACCAGAATGGACGTGTGCGATCGTCCAGTCCGTGTAGTGCGACAGCGCATTGACACTCTTGATTGAGAGGGCCGGGCCTTCGAACGTTGCCATCCCGTAGAAGGTGATACCGACGACGAAGAACTTCAGGATCGGATCCTCGGCGACCTTCTGCCACGCTCCCCGCAACGTGAAGAGGCCGTTGATCATTCCTCCCCAGGAGGGCATCCACAGCATCACGCTGAAGATCATCCCGAGAGTGGAGGCCCACTCCGGCAAGGCGGTGTAGTGAAGGTGGTGGGGCCCCGCCCAGATGTAGATGAAGACCAGCGACCAGAAGTGCAGAATGCTCAGCTTGTACGAGAAGACGGGCCGATTCGCTGCCTTCGGCACGTAGTAGTACATCAGACCGAGGAACGGGGTCGTCAGGAAGAAAGCAACCGCGTTGTGGCCGTACCACCACTGCATGAACGCGTCCTGGACACCGGCGTAGGCGGAGTAGCTCTTGAAGGCGAAAACAGGCAGGGACAGGTTGTTGAAGATGTGCAGAATCGCCACCGTCACGATGGTTGCGATGTAGAACCAGATGGCGACGTACAGATGCCGCTCGCGCCGCTTCGCGATCGTTCCGAAGAAGTTGACCGCGAAGGCCACCCAAACGACGGCGATCGAGATATCGATCGGCCATTCGAGCTCTGCGTATTCCTTGCCTTGCGTGATGCCGAACGGGAGGGTGAGGGCGGCGGCAACGATGATCACCTGCCACCCCCAGAAGTGGAACCAACTGAGGGCATCGCTAAACATGCGGGCCTTCAGCAGACGCTGACTGGAGTGGTACACCGCTGCGAAGAGCGCATTCCCCGCGAAAGCGAAGATGGCGGCGTTGGTGTGGAGAGGTCGGAGTCGACCAAAGGTCAGGTAGGGCAGGCCGGCGCTGGCGTCCGGAACGACGAGTGCAACAGCAAGGTAGAGTCCCGCGGCGGTCGCCACCAATCCCCAGATGATGGTGGCGAACGCAAACGCGCGAACGACCGCGTCGTCGTAGACGAACCTCTCGACGCGCACCTTCGCCTCCCTGATTTTGCTCGGTGTTTCAGCTTGAGTCGCCATATTCCGTTACGTAAGGGTAGACGGTGTCTAGCACGGGGACCCGTGCCTTGTCTGCGGTCGAGCGAGCAGGAGATCGAAGTCGCCCCGGGAGAGCTTGCCGCTGCGTTCTCCTCCAGATCCGGCCGCGCGGCAAGCAGAGCCTCGCCCCCGTTCACGGGGGGGTCGCGCACCGCCCATCCTCACAGATCTCGCCGGGGTCGCAGGCCTCGTAGCATCCGCCACAGTGCGCAACGTCGGTGGCCACATTCACCTCGCAGCCGTTCTCGACGTCGTAGTCGCAGTCGCCATGTCCAGATCGACAGCGATCGATGGAGCAGTTCCCTGCGCGACAGCCAGGGCGAGCGTTCTCGAACCCCGCGCACACGATGTCGCAGCCACCGCAGTGCTCGGGGTCGTGCGCGAGGTCGGTCTCGCAACCATCTGTGTCGGGCGCGTCCCCATCACCGTCGCAGTCTTCCCAGGTGCCCACGCACGTGGCCACGACGCAATTGCCGTCGACGTCACAGCGCGCTGTCGCATTCCGCAGGTTACAGGGCGTGCAGTCGTCACTGCCGCACCCGGTCCGGGGGTTGCGCAACGACACACACCGACCGTCGCAAGCCTTCGACCCCTCTTCGCAGCCCTCGGTCAACTGTTGAGGATCGACCGCCACCAGGCAAGCGCCCAAAGTGAGACCCAGCCCGACGAGACTCCAGCGAAGAGCTCGCTTCACCGCAATTCCCCCTGGAGGCGCACCCCCACTCCGTTCCCCACCGGGCCCAGACCACCGCGGGTCACGGAGTGCGCGTCCCGGCGCCGCGCGTGACCCACCCAGACCAGCGCAGTACCTCCCGCAGCCAGCAGTCCCACCGCCCACCCTACATCGGCCATGAGGGCGCGGGTTCGCAGCCGGCGCTCGTCCTCCTCGGCGCAGAGCGGGGCACAGGAGTCCAGTCGCTCGCTGCGCAGTCGGAGCGCCGACACGCCAACCCCGGTCCCCGTCGCCATACCCGCCACCGCCACGCCCCCGAGCACGAACGCCAGCGTGGGGATCCCCACTGGCTCCTCGACGACCACTGGAGGGGCCGGCGGCGGAGCCGCGGGTGCCACGAACGAGGCCGCCACGACGCGATTTCGCTGCCCCTCCCGCACCACGACGGATCGCTCGACCGGGGGATAGGGAGGCAGCTCGAAGCGGACCTCGTGAGCACCCGGATTCATCTCGCGGGCGCGTCCGTCGAGCCGTTCGGTGACGAGCTCGCGATCCACGAAGACCTTCACGCGCGTCTCGTCTCCCCGCTCCGATTGAGCTGCGAAGACAATCGACGGGATGCTGTTCTCGACTGCGTCGAGCCACGTCACACAGTCCACCCGAATGGGAGAGGGGCAAGCCGGACGCGAGCAGGCTCGTAGGGTAGCTCGCGCCTCGATCAAGCGTCGATCCAGCTTCAGCTCCTGAGCCTGTTCGTGCTGCGCCATGCACTGATTCGTTGCGTCCAAGCTCGCATCCGCGCCCCCCTCCCCCTGCAAAGCGTCAGCCTCGCCGCCCGCTGCGGAGGATTCCTCGGCACCGGCCACCGACACCAGGCAGGCCATCGCACAGCCCAACGCCCCAGCAAGCAGCGCGGCTGGATGCCTTCTTGTCCGCCCTGCCCGAGGGCGGGGCCCCTCTGTGTTCCCCATCACGCCGGCACGCGCCCCCCGCGAGCGCTCCACCGCGCTTGCCACGCGCCTCGTATCGATCGACTGCCCTCCAGTCATCCGAACCCAGCGCAGAGCAAAGCCCAGCCCGGACTGATTTGGTATAGAATTGGGAACACTTCGGTCCAGCCCAGTCCGAAAACCCTTGGCCACCAGGCCGATCCATCCGTCTTGCCACTGACCAGCCGGAGTCCGACCGTGTTCAGAATCGCGATCTCCGCCCGCTGGACGCCATGGCTCTGGGCCGCTTTGGCCGCCCTGGTCAGTTGCGGCAATAGCGACCGCGAAGCGGACCAGGTGGTCGAGGTGATCAACTGGTGGCGGAACGGGGGCGAGCGCGACGCAATGGAGGCGCTCATCGACCTCCACGAGGCGAACCACCAGAACGTATCGGTGGTGAACCTGGTCGAGCGGGACGGGGCGACCGCCCGCGCCACGATTCGGGACCGGATGCTCGGTCTGGCGCCCCCTGACGTGTACCAAGCCAATGTGGGGCGCGACCTGCTGACCTGGGCGGTCGTCAACAACGCAGGCGACAGTGACAGCAAGCTGCGCCCCCTGGAGGCGTCGGTCGTCCTCGGCGAAGAATCCTGGACGGACGTGTTCCCCCAGCAGGTCGTCGATCATCTCGGCGTCGACGACGAGGTCTACGGAGTCCCGGTCAACATCCACCGGATCAACTCGCTGTTCTTCAACCGACACGTCTTCGCAAAGCTCGGCCTGGAGCCCCCCGCATCGTTCGCCGACCTGTTCGAGGTATCCCGGAGCATCGAAAACCACAACGCGGCAGCGGAGGAAGAACACATCATTCCCCTGGTGGTCAGCGGTCAGGAAACATGGACCGTCTCGCTGCTGTTCTTCGAGAATATGCTGCCAGCTGTCGCCGGAACGCAGTTCTATCTGGACTACTTCCAGGGGGCACTGGATGCCGACGATGATCGCATGCGCGAGGTGCTGGAAGAGACGGAGCGACTCTGGGAGATGGTCTCACGCAACGATTCGCGGGTCATGACGCGGTCCTGGGGCAACGCGGTCCAACAGGTCGCCACTGGCCGGGCCGCCATGATCGTCATGGGAGACTGGGCAAAGGGCAGCCTGCAAAGCCCACCCTACGAACTCGTTGCTGGGGAAGACTTCGGGCAGATGCCGTTCCCCGGCACGGAAGGGACGTTCGTGTACACCGCCGACACCTTCGCCGCACCAGAGGGAAGCGCCAACCCCGAGGCGGCACTCGACTGGTTGCGCACCGTGGCGTCGATTCCGGGGCAGCGCGCGTTCAATCCGCTCAAAGGATCGATTCCAGCGCGCCGGGTTGGTGTCGATGCGGATCACTACGACGCCCTGTCTCGCGCTACGCTGCGGGACTTCGAGAACGCGCACGTCCTCGCGCCCGCACTTTCCGCGCTCGCCCCTCCCGCGTGGTCCGACGCGGTCAACGCGCGTCTGCGACAGTTGCTTGAGGCCGAGCGCTACGAGAGCGACGATCTTCGGTTCGTGCTCATCAACTACTACGACCTGCTCGAGCCCCTGTAGCGCCGACTCAGCCGTGCCGCACCAATGCGACGAGAATCCGCTGGGCCATCCGCAACTCATCCATGGTCGGATTCTCAGCCCGCAAGGTGTCGACGTACTTGCGAATCCGGTCCTGGTCGACGCGATCCACTTGTTGTTGCACGTGAACCAGGCGTTTTAGCACGGAATCGGAGCACAGAAGTCGCTGCGCGCGCAGTAGGTCGACGGCGTAGTCGAACCAGCCCCCACGATGGGTGGACTCAGCGAGTAGCAGGGATATGTGGAGCGCGCGCTGAATCGTTCCTGGCGAGACCTCACGCCGCCGGAACGAGTCGTCCAGGACGCGCTGGAGGTGACTCTCCACCAGCGTCTCGGCCTGTTGAGGGTGACCTGCCGAAAGGGCGCGCTCGGCAACCCGACCGATCAGCTCGAGATCGTCAAAGGTCTTCGTGACGGGAGCGGCAGCGAAGCAATCCTTGCCCGCCGTTCTGTCCTCCGCGCTGTCAATGGACTCGAGAACCACGTAGACCTGGTGAGGACGCCGGGCAGGAGTCGGCGCCTGACTCTCCACGAACTGCAACTCGAACTCTGCCCCGCCGACCAAGATGAGGTCCCCCTCCGCCAACGCCTGTACCCGGCGTACCGGCCGGTCATTGACGAAGATGCCGTTGCGGCTCTGCAGGTCAACGACGTGCACATCCGTCCCCTCCACTTCGAGCTGGGCGTGCCGTCTCGAGACCCGGGGCTCGTCGACCACGATGTCGCACTTGGCGCTACGACCGATGAGGTACTGCCCATCGGGAAGCTCGACACTGTCGTTCGCCCAGGAGAGCTTCGCGACGAGCTCCGATGCGGTCATGCGCGAACCCACGAGGCGTCTGGGGGCATCACACCTCGTTTTAGCAACCGAAGGGCCACCCGCGCAACGTTGAGCAACGATCGCCACGTATCGGGACCACTCCTTCGTCGTCAGTGGGCAGCCAATTGCCCGGGACGGGGCATCACGGGGCTGACCCCAGGACAGGGTCGGTCCCGGGATGGTTCAACGGTCAACGCGAGCCGTCGCCACCGACTGCAGGCTACGGGGACCCAAAGCGCTTGGCCACGGTGACGGGACGTCCCTCGAATGGAGTGATGCGCACGGCCTGGAATGCGCGCAGGACACAGTCTGCCCGTACTTTCTCACCCTGGAGGCTCGTCAGTGAGGCGCTCTGCACGAAACCGCTGGTCGAGAAGGTGATCACCACCGAACCCGAGACGCTTCCCTGCGCGCAGTATCCCACTCGCTGGGCAGCACTGACCAACGCACGACGTGCCGCAGAGCGATCGAACCCTCCGAGCTGTGCCCCGACGGAAGCCAACGGCTTCGCGGGCGCGGCGGCAAGCGGCGTCCGCGCCGCAGAAACCTTGCGGTCGGGAGTGGAAGTGGCCAGGGCTGCCCTGGGTGGCACCGCTCGGCGCATAGCCGGGACGGCCGAAACTGGCGGCTTGTGCGCCCCCGACCGGGGCGGGGAGTTGGACGCCGACAGGGATGGCACGACGGTCGACTCCGAGATTGCTGGCGCCACCCTTGGAGAGGCGCCAGCCATACGGGCGGCGCCGGGGGATGGCATCACCATCGACGCGGCGGCAACCGCGGACGGAGCACTGGCACCGGGCGCTGCCGGTCGCCTACCGAACAGCACCACGAGCGAGAGGACTGCCGCAGCCGCAAGCCACGCCGCGCGCTCGAGACGACCGAGTCCCCGACGAGGGGGCGCCACCGCATGCGCAGACGCCCGCGCCGAGGGCGGAGGGGGCCGAATCGTGCGCGGCGCGGGATTGGCAACGGTCCGCTGATCCAGGGAGGGAACGCGGGGCGGACGCGGGATCTGAGGCGATGGCACATCGACCACCATCGGGGGCAGGCTCGATGGTGGGGGCCGAAGGTCCTTGGGCCGCAGAGCGGTGGCGGGATCCAAGTGGGGCAGCGCACCCGACACCAGCGATCGCACCGCCGGCGTCATCCGAGACTCCGCCTCCACCCGCTGACGCCACTCCTCCACCCACGAGGGGCGCCGAAGTTCTACCGAACCATGGGGCACGTCCGAAACGGTAGGCCTCGTCGGTGGCGGGGGCAGCTCATCGCGACGCTGCTTGCCGTCGTTCTTCCGCATCGCCGCTATCGCGGACCGCATCTCGGGCACCGACAGCACGGGAGCCCACGTCTGCCGTTCGTCCCACCAGACCAACACGTCGAGCGGCGCCAAGCGGCGCACCCACAACCGCGCGATCCGGGCATCCGTGAGCCGCAGCCGGACATACCGCTCAACACCGCGCGGCCCTCGCAGCGCGGCGCCCTCGCGCGGGTACTCGCGGGTGGGCTCGTCATTCTCGGTTGTCGTGGCGTGCACGTCACGCGCACCGCCGACGACGGTCACCTCCTCGACGCCGAACTCACGTGTCGCGTCCTCTCCCTCGACGACTCCATCGACGAAGGCTGGCTCATCCGTGGCGATGAGAGACGGGTGCTCTGCGCTTCCGAGTCGACGGTTCACATCCCCTCCTCCTCGCGCCCGAGAAGGCTAGGTTTCAATGCCGGCCGTGTGGGCAAGGATCGACGTCGCTGCCCGATCTTGTCCAGCGATTTGGATAGTGCATCCCGGGCAGACTGCAATTGGCACGGTGCTCCAAATATCCACCGTCAGAAGTTGCCTCAGGGAACAACCCAAAGCAAGGCCATCAGCCTGGGAACGAGCAGTCACTTCCGGAGAGGAGCCATCGGACGACATTGGTCCACAGCTTCTCGTGCTGCAGGTCAGGATGATCGGACCACTCACCTGCGAACGTTGAGTACTCGTCGCCATAGGCGAACACGTGGCCCCGTCCCACTTCCTTCGCCATCGCCAGGACAAACCCGGCTTCCTCGACCAGGGCAGTGCCGTCCCCGACGACGGGATAGGCGAAGTAGACACCGAGGCTCGACACCCCGGCGACGACCGAATGGTCACCACCGACAATGCCAGTGGTCACCACTGGCGGTTCACCCTCCCCCAGCACCCCCGCCCCGCGTCCCACGTAGTCATAGCCCACTCCGAGCGGCTCGAGCAGAAGGTCAGCGGGTTGCACCGCCAACTCGTTGGCATTGTAGCCTGCCAGAGTGACGAGGCCGCCCCCTCCCTCGACCCAAGCCCGCAGGTGATCGACATCGTCCTCGGAATAGGCCCAGCCAACATCCGCCCGACCCGCCATGTTCCCCACGACCACGAGGTGCAGTGGCTCCAGCATCTCGGCGGTCAGGGGAGCGGTGGCAGCGATCCGCGTCACCGTGGCGCCCCCCCCCTCCATCCACTCGATGAACTGCTCGGGCGTCGGCGTTCCGTCAGACACGTCATCACCGATGAACCCCACTTGGACGCATGGCCCTCGCGCCATCCCCTGAGTGCTCGCGCCCCCCTGGGAACTCGGATCCCCCGCGCTCGCGCCCGCACTGCCAGGGAGCCCGCCGCCCGTGCCCGCAGTGTCCAGCGCGACGCAGAGATTCGACGCGCACGTGAGCCCCGTGTCGCAAGTCCCGTTGCGGTAGCAGGAGCAGCGCTCGGCGCCGACGACGCAGTCGGCCCTGTCGTTTCCGGAACACGCGCCGCCAACCAGCAGCGCAACCCAGGCAGAGAACAAGAGTGAGTATTGGCGCACCATGAGGCCTCTCCAAGTCTTCGTGAGCGAATCGCTAGCGGAGTATCCGAGGCCACGCGGCGGTTGCCCACCCGGGAGTTCGCCTCCGCGACGGACTTTTTCGACAGGCGAGAGTGCTCCCTACAACTTTCCAGAGATACGCTAACGTGAGGGCACACAGATGCAGCTCTACACGAAGATCCTCGTGGGCATGGTGGTGGGCGCGCTCCTCGGGCTCGTCCTGGGCGAAAACTCCGAGCTGCTGCCCCAGACCGGGGTGCGGATCACCGCCTCCGTCCCGGTCCAGACCGACCCAGGAATTCCAGGGAGAGTGGCTGCGGCGAGCGGACTAGTGGACGCGCGCGTGACGCGCACGCCACCACACACGGACGAGTCCGGAAAGGAGTGGGTCGAGATCGTCTGGTCACTGCCGCCCCGCATCGCCGCGCAGCTCGCCGCCGACGGAGTGGCCGTCGAAGTCGGTCGGGAGTACCGCGGCTGGGTTCCCCGCGAGAAGGTACGACGCTTTGCACCACTGGGCCGCCAACTGGTGCAAGCCACGGAATGGATCGGACGACTATTCCTCGCGATGATCAAGATGGTCGTCGTGCCCCTGGTCTTCTTCTCCCTCGTCGTCGGAGTGGCCTCCCTGGGGGACGTCCGCAAGCTCGGACGACTCGGGGGCCTTACACTCGGCTGGTTCACTCTCACCACGGTCATCGCCCTCGTCATTGGCATCACGCTCGCGAACCTGATCGGCCCCGGACACCTGGTTGCCCAGAGCGAGCGTCAGGTCTTGCTGGCGTCCTACGCCGCCGACGCGACCACTGCCGCCGCCCGCGCCGCCGAGGCGCCGTCACTGGTCGACCAGCTCGTCGGCATCGTGCCGACGAACCCAATTGGCGCACTCGCGAGTGGCGACATGCTGGCGGTGATCTTCTTCGCGTCGATCCTCGGGGTAGCGTTCACCCTCATGCCGCCTGCCCGTGCCCGCCCCGCCCTCGCGGTCTTCGATTCGCTCAACGAGGCGATGGTCACCATCGTCCATCTGGTGATGAAGCTGGCCCCATTCGGAGTAGCCGCACTGCTCTTCGAGGTCGTCGGCAGCACTGGGTGGAGCGTACTGCTGGCGCTGGCCGCCTACGGAGGTGTCGTACTGCTGGGCCTCGCGTTGCATGTGCTGCTCGCCTACTCGCCCATGCTGACACTCTACGCGAAGGTGGGGATGTTCCGGCTCTTGATCGCCCTCCGTGAAGCGTTGGCGCTGGCGTTCTCCACCTCCAGCTCTTCGGCGACGCTCCCCGTGACGAAGCAGAGCTGCGAGCAGAACCTGCACCTGAGCGAGGAGATCACAAGCTTCGTGCTCCCAATCGGGGCAACCGTCAACATGGACGGAACAGCTCTCTACCAAGGGGTCGCCGCCATCTTCATCGCGCAGATCTACGGGATGGAGCTGTCGCTAGCCGCGCAGGCGACCATCGTCGTCAGCGCCACGCTCGCCTCGGTGGGGGCCGCGGGAGTACCGGGAGCCGGCATGATCACACTGACCATGGTGCTGACCACAGTCGGCGTGCCCGCGGAAGGTGTCGCGCTCGTCCTCGGCGTGGACCGACTCCTCGACATGTTTCGCACGACTACCAACGTCGTCGGGGACGCCACTGCGGCGGTCATCGTGGCCCGGGCCCATCGCGGTCCACAGTTCATGATCAACGACGGCCCGGACTCGACCTCGTGAACAAGGACCCGAACCCGCAAGAAATGGGCGCGAGCGCGTCTCTTCTCGACGTCCGAAGGCAGGCGCGATAAGGCCTGGCATCATGCGCATCTTGTCCTCGCCCTCGGTTCCCCTGGCCCTGTGCATCGTTGCCCTGTTCGCCTGCAAGCAAGGTGGTGACGATTCTTCCGACGAGAGCGGCGACGCCCCCGAGGAGTCGGCCGAGACTACGGAGACCCAAGGCTCGACGGGCGTCTCCGTCACGGGGATCCCCCAAGGCGACCTCAGGCCAGGACCTGTCTACCTCGCAGTGAAGAACAGCGGCATCGTCAAGTTGGACGGGGGCAAGTCGATGGTCGTCCAGCCGCTGCGCTACTCGGTCCAGGATCTGGTGTACGGCGCCGACGGCGCGATCTGGGTTAGCGAGGTTACGGGCGTGTACCGAATCCAGGGAGCGGAATCGAAGCGCGTCTACGAGTCCGGCGGATTCCAGGGCCTCGCGGTGGTCTCGGACCAGGAGGCATACGCGGTCAACTACCGGGGGTTGCATCACTACGCGAACGGAACCTGGTCGATCGAAGAGAAGTCGCGGATCGGTGCCTCCCTATTGCGCGACGTCGAGATCGACCGGGACGGGAACACCTGGGTTGCATCCAGCAACGCTCTGCACGAGAAGAAGAAGGGTGGCAGCGAGTGGACCGAGGTGGACGTCTCGAGTGAGCTGCAAGGCAAGCCCTTCTTCAAGCAGCTGGAGAAGGCACCTGACGGCACGCTCTACGCAAGCGTCAGTCGCGGACTACTCAAGCTCGAGGATGGCAAGTGGAAGCGAGTCGAAGGCGACTTCGGTTTCTCCGGCACCACCGAGCTCGACGTGGGGCCGACGGGGACCGTCGTCGCACTCAGCGGCACCAAGAAGATCCACGTGCTGAGCGCGCAGGGGAAGAGCACGATCGACCTGAAGACGAACAACCTGAAGGCCAGCTCGATCAAGCAGGTGGCCGTCGACGGATCCAACCGGCTCTGGGTCGCCACGGACAACGGACTGGTCCTCCTCGACGAGAAGGGCAAGCTGCTCGAGCACTGGCCCCCGGCGACCCTGCCGGGCGTGACGGGGGACATCAGTCACATCGTGGTGACCGGTGCCGGACCGTCGAAGCTGCCCCGGCCCCAGGCCCCCGCCAGCGGCACCGTCAAAGGGAAGGTTCTCAAGGGGGGAAGCCCCGCGGCCCAGGCCGACCTCGAGCTCTGTAATTCACCCTCGATGATGTTCAAGACGACCCCCTGTGAGGAGCGGCAGTTCAAGAAGACCACGAAGACCTCACCCGCCGGAGACTTCAGTCTCCCGGACGTCCCCATTGCCAGCTACGGATTCGCCGTGAAGCCGGCGGGCGGAAAGTGGGTGATCACGTTGGGCAGCGATTGCTGCTCCAAGATGAAACAGGGGCAGGACTACGACGTCGGGGCCATCAAGCTGAAGTAGTGCAGGTCAGGAGCCGAGCGGGGCGACGGCGAAGTGCAAGTGGTCGTGGTGGTCGGCGTCGCTGTCGGGGGTCAGCAACTCCTTGAACAGACCACGCGCCCCGGCTCGGCAGGCCACCTGGTTGACCGCAGGCAACTCGGCGCATTCGCTGGAGGAGGAGTGGCCGCGCGCAAAGTCGTGCTTCACCGAGAGCTTCTCGCCCCGCACGGTCATCTCGTGGATGTCGATAGCGAGTCCATGCGCGTGAAGACTGAGGCGCTTCCCGGAACGAGTGGTGCGGTAGACGTAGGCGCCTGAGTACCGAACGCGAGTCACGCCGGCGCGCTGCAACTCGGGACCAAGCTCCACGAGGGCCACCGCCAAACGACAATCGCACACCAGCGGGCTATCGCCCCAGGTGTGGTACTCCACACCGCCCAGCGGCACCTCGACGGCAATGGGCGTCTCGACGCCCGGTCGGGCATCGAGCAGCTCGTGGGGGACGCCCCACTCGGTGAGGTGAGCGAGACAGTCGGCCCCACCAGGGATTTCCGCACCAGAAGCAAACGTGGGGCGAGCCCGTTCGCGGGGTGCCGGCGCGAGAACCGGTGCCGAGCGCTCGGCGCTGCCCCCGCGACGAGGTGGAGCGGCACGCATCAGAGCTTCCGTCGGGACTGCATGGGTCTGCGGCGCATGGGTCGGAGCTGCAGACCAGCCGTACGGTCCGGGATCCACGTAGGCGAGCGGGAGTCCGGAGTGGGCGCAGCCGCCCAAGATGGAAAACGACAGGAGAGCGATCGGTCGGGAAACCACGAGAACGAAATGGTGCCAGGTGGAGAATCGCGCCCCCAAGAAACCCGCGACGAGGCGGCCCATGGGCCGATTGTGGCCTGAATTGCACGACGCGTTAGATTGGCATCATGCGTGTCCGCCCCAAGAGGAAACCGCCAATGGGCCGGTTCCGGGTGGCCCGCCCGGGTTTCATGGGGACGACGCTGGCAGGCGCGCTACTCATCCCACCTGGCTTCGGATACCTCGCTCAGCGCTATGCCGACGCGGAGGCAGTTCGGGAGGCCCACACCCAGCAGACCGAGGAGGCCACTCGCGACTTCGCCGATCACGGCTGGAAGCGAGTCACCACGGGACCTCCCGCAGCGTGGGCGCAGGCACTGGAAGCCCGACACGGAGTGGTTTTGTACTCGGCCACGCGTCCCTTCCGCCTCTCCCTCTATCCGAGCCCCATCACGGCCCGCCCCGCCTCTCATGCCGCACAGGCAAGCGCAGCGCCCGTCATCGTCGAAGAGCTGTCCCGCTATCCCGGCGGAGCGCTCCGACAAGCTCGATTCCGCCGGATCTTGCTCTGCCAGGATCTCGCGGAGGGAGGCACGGTCATTCCATCGTTGCCCAACTATCAGCAGACGCTGCTGCTCGATGTAGCCGGGTCCCCACAGTTTCTGCGCCGACTCATCCACCACGAGCTGTTCCACTTCATCGACTATGCGGACGACGATCAGGTACGGCGTGATCCCGCGTGGGCAGCGCTCAACGACCCGTCTTTCTCGTACGGAGAGGGCGGCCGAAGAATGCGCGAACCGGGAGCCTCGGAACTCACCAACACGCTGCCGGGCTTCCTCTCGGTCTACTCGACAGCAGCGCTCGAGGAAGACAAGGCCGAGGTGTTCTCGTTCCTGCTCACCCAACCGGAAACGGTCCGGCGAATCGCCCAGCGAGACGCGGTGATCGCTCGCAAAGTGGCGGCCGTTCGGGACCAAGTCACCACCCAGCTCCCAGCGCTGTCTCACCGCTTCTGGTCCGAGATCGAGAGCGTTCGGCGGTAGGAAGGAAATCCGAACCAGCAGCGGAGGCTTTCACTTCCCGGCCGCTCTGGACTAGGATGTGGATTGATTCGCCAGGTCGGGAGCCCGATGACCGGATCGAGCAGCAAGAAGAGCTTCGAGAACACGTGGCCCATGTTCGATGAGGGCCCCCGAAGGGAATACCCCTCCGATCCTCTCGGCGCGGTCACCGCCATTGCCCCGCCGTCGCAAGACCTGGTGGCCCTGACTCGAGAAGGTGAGCTGCCCGAGTCAGATCCGTCGGCCGAGCGCCACGAGCAGGCAGTGCGTGCCTCGGTGCCGCCGCCTGCTCCGGAGTGGAGCCGGGCCGCGCGCGCCATGATCATGGCACTGCAAGACATCGTCAGCCGTGGCGATCCGACCCCGCAAGAGCAGGCCACCGTCGCTCGCGCCTGGGCCGCCTGGACACTGGCCGGCAAGGACGAAGCGCAAATCCTACGCGTCGCGCACCTTGTCTCGAGAACCTACGAAGCACTCCACCAGCCCTTGGCAGCCGGACAGACGCGAGACTCGGTGTTGCTGGGCGCCACCCGCGTGCTGCACAGCGGGCTCCCCAGCAGAATCCGCGACAGCATGCCTCCCCAGCGGGTCGCGCTGGTCGTCGAGATGCTGCAGCAGTCGAAGGCCCCCTGGCCCGCCATCGTCGAGGGGACTTCAGATTTGCTCGGCTGGAAAGACTACGCGCGCTCTCACGCCGCCGCCGTAATCCGCGCCGTGCTGGAGCGGCGCTACCATCAATCGGTCCGCTAGCTGTATCCCGTTGCAGCCGCCAGGCAGAGTCCTCCGTGACCGCAAAGGACGACTGCCTACGGGCTGAGCGCCCGAACCAGATCTGCCGCCTCGTCGCGATCGATTTCGAGCAGCTCAGCGGTGTCGAGAATCAGCTCCCGCTCACTGGTTCGAATGAGCCCGTCCGCAGCCGTGATCTGAATCGCCAGGCCAATCGCCAACCTGCGAAGCGCCTGCTCGGGCAGTGCTGCCCGCAGCGCCCGGAGGCGACTCTCCCGACCTGCCTCTCCGAGTGCCCGCTGCGCGGCCGACACGAGCTCCTCCAGTCGGGCGGTGTCCATGACACCACCCGCCAACTCTGCAGCGTTGGCGTCGAACTGAGCACGCTCTTGCTCGTGGAACTCCCCGTCCGCTGTCGCGGCGAGGTACATCATCTCGATCAGAGCCGCGAGCTTGGCAGGCTCGAGCCCCCGGGCAGCAGACATGTCGATGCTCATGACCACCGCAGTATAGATTCTGGGCGCGGCGCCAGCCAGAGCGGAGTTCACCCTGGCCCCCCTTCTTCACCGTTCGGTCGAGGCGAACCGACGTGACGCAGGGTCCCTCGAGGCGGAGGCCAGGCCCGGACGACCAATGAGGCGCCGGTTGCCCTCAGGAAGCCAGGATCGGCTGAACGCTCGTGATGCACAGCGAACCAGATCCAGCCACCTCGCCGCCCACCACCTGCAGTTGCAGGTCATGAGAGCTGGTCGCGACAGCATCGTCCACGCACCCCTGCGCAGCTCCCCAGCTCGGGCACACGGTCTCGCTGAAGAGCACATCGTAGGTGCCGGATCCCGACTCCTGGATGGCAAACGGGGAGACGGTGTCGGTGGTGTCCGCCTGCTGGGTGTAGCCGAGGCGAATCGCCGGCACGTCACCCGTCACGGTGACCCGAAATCCGACCACCTCGGTCCCCGTGTAAGGTGATTTCACCGCCGGCTCACCGCCGTCGGAGTTCAACTCCATCCCGATCCCACAGCCCCACGACACGAAGGTGCCATCGACCACGGTCGTCCAGTCCAGGCAACACGCTCCAGTGGAGCAAGGGTTACCCTCTGCTGTCATGCAGGTGATGCCGTCACCGTAGGCGTAGAAGGAGCCGCGGATCCCCTGAACATCATCGATCCAGCCCGCCTCGTTGACGAGTTCCACCGCGTCCGCTGCCCCTACCCCGCCGCCCCCTGTTGAACTTTCCCCCCCGGTCCCAGCCAAGGTTCCCCCGGTCCCGGTCAAGGTTCCCCCGGTGCTCGCACCGCCGGAACCGAGGTCTGCGTCGGCGTCATCGCCGCCACATCCCGCCCCCAGCGAAACAGCGGTGATGGTCACGAAAATCCCGAGAATCCACTTCTGCCGTCTCAGCTTGATCATGAGTACTTTCCTCCGCCTGCGGGTCCGCCACGCGCGTCGCGGGCAACGATCGCCAACGTGAAAGGGCGCCCAGCTGCGATGGGGCCTTCTCCACCGTCATCACTCCTCACCCAGGGAGGAGAAGGACGGAGTCGCCATCAGGACAACCGTGAGGCGCCCGTGGCGCCAGTCGGTTGCATTGATGAGTTCCTCCGGATTCGCCCCCGACAGGATGAGGGGCAACTTTCTTGGAAGAAATGCCACCTCTCTCAACTGAGTGTGCTGTGGTTGGCCGGTGAGCAACGATAGCGTTGCTCGCTATGTGAGTCGGTCACGGCAGACACGCGTTTCGGCTCACCCCCCCGCCGCCTTTCTCGGAGTCGCGTCTCCGCAGGAAGGAAGACCGACTATACTGGAATCGATGTCCCAGCCGCCCCCCCAGTGCACCGCGATGCAGCTCCGCGCCGTGGGGGCCACCGACACAGGCCGCGTCCGGAAGCACAACGAAGACGTGGTCCTGCTACGCGAGGACCAGCAACTGTTCATCGTCTGCGACGGCGCGGGAGGGCACGACGCGGGGGACGTGGCAGCCCGGCTGGCGGCCACCGCAGTGGCTACCTACCT
Source organism: Polyangiaceae bacterium (assembly GCA_050304295.1). GTDB lineage: Bacteria > Myxococcota_A > Polyangia > Polyangiales > Polyangiaceae > JAFGBI01. Next base: position 7,711 of record JBNLDK010000219.1, on the reverse strand, counting down.
CGACGAGACGTCGGCGGAACGGATGAGCCGACCAGACTTCGATCGCTTCGGGATCCCCGTCGCCGCGCGCTTCCTCGCCCGCGCTGTCCACGAGGCGAATCGCCAGGTCCACACTGCCGCCCAACAGCTCGCCGCGGACCGCGGGATGGGGTCGACGATGGTGGTCGTGCTCTTCGTCCCCGCCACCGGACAACTGCACGTCGCCCACGTCGGCGACAGCCGTCTGTACCGGCTGCGCGGCGGACATCTGGAGCAGCTGACGCGGGACCACTCGTTGCTCAACGACGTCCTGGAGGAGCGCCCCGACGTACCTGACGACGTCCTCGCCCAGCTGCCCCGCAACGTGGTGACGCGGGCGCTGGGCATGGGCGCCAAGGTTCGCCCGACGATCGCGACCTTCGACGCCCTGATCGGCGATCGCTACTTGCTCTGCACCGACGGACTCGGGGGGTACGTTCCCAGCTCCACGATCGCCTCCTGCCTCGGCGATCCGCGACCAGCCGGCGCCGTCTGCCAGCTCCTACTCAACGCCGCCGACGATGCTGGCGGCCGGGACAACGTCGGGATCGTGGTCATCGAGTGCCTGCAGGCCCTGTCGGCGTCCGAACGAGCCCGCCGCAGGCTGCAGGCCGAGCAGCAAGCGGCATCGACCCGTATCGCCCAGGCTTCCGCCCCGGAATTGCTTCTGATGGGCATCGAGGAGCTCGACGTGTACAAGACGGTCGAAGCGCTGGCGGGCGGTGACCTTCCCGCAGACGACGACCACGCTCTGCTGGAAGCGGTCATAGCCGAGCACAACGAAGAATGAACGCGCGTCTCTGTGTCCTCGTCGTGGTGGCCTCAGCCGTACTCAGCGGGTGCATGGGCGCGCGATATCTCCCGCAGGCAGCGTTGGGTCAGGCACGCCTGATGACCACCGGAACCCGCCTCGAGAAGGCGATCGAGGATCCCGCCACTCCGCCCCACGTGGCCGCGCTCCTGGGCGAGGTCCAGCCGGTGCTCGCGTTTGGGTCCGCGCGCGGATTGCACCACTCGCGAAGCTATCAACGTTACGTCGAGTTCGACCGCGACTACGTCGTGTGGCTGGTCACCGGCAGCGACCCCCTCGCCTTCGAACCCAAGGTCTACTGGTTCCCGATCGTCGGGAGCTTCGCCGGGGTCGGCTGGTTCCGCGAAGAGCGCGGCGCTCGCCACGTGGCACGTCTGGAAAGGCACGGCTTCGACGCCGCCTGTCGCGGTGCCGTCGCCTACTCGACCGGCGGCTGGTTCCGCGATCCAGTCGTCTCCTCGATGCTGCGAACTGGGCCCGCGGCGGTCGGTGACTTCGCCAACACGCTGCTTCACGAAGCGCTGCACGCGACCGTGCTGATCAACGGCCAGACATACTTCAACGAGAGCCTCGCCAGCTTCGTGGCCGACACGATGACGCCCGAGTATCTCGCGCAACGCCTGGGTCCGGACGCCGTCGAGCTTTCAGCCTATCTCGACCTGGTTCGCCGCCAGCGCCGTTACGAGCGCCTCGTCCTCGCGGCCTACTCGGAACTCGAGACCCTGTACTCGAGCCCCCTCGACGCGGCCGCTAAGCTCGACCAAAAACGGGCCATACTCAACCAACTCCAGCAGGAACTGCAGCTCTCCGACCCGCCCAACAATGCGACCCTGCTCGGCGCCAAACTGTACGGCTCCGATCTGAGTTCCTTTCAGCAGCTGCTCGTCGCCTGTGCAGGGAATTGGGGGCGTTTCCTCGACGCGGTCGGGAGCCTCCGACGGCACCACTTCTCCGCCCCCCAACAGGAGCGGTTCGGACCGGTACTGGAAAATCTCATCGCGTGGCGCTGCGAACCGCTACCGCGTTGACCGGCGAGGCCCCGAGGCTCGCTGCGCATGGCCCCGCCGCGTCGACAGACTCGACAATCGCGCTCGTTCGTCTAGCGTGCAGCGCCATGTCGGACCGACTCCCGCACGAACCACCGCGGACCACGGAGCAACTGCCCGTCGCCACCGCCATCGGCCCGGAGCCGGAAGACTTCCAGGTCACCGAAATCCCGCTCTACCCTCCCACCGGCAGTGGCGAACACTGGATGATCGAGCTCCGCAAGCGCGGGATCACCACCCCGGACGCCATCCGCGCCGTGGCCCACGCGGCACGAGTGAAGGAAAGAGACATCGGTCACGCGGGGCTGAAGGACCGGCACGCCGTCACCACTCAGTGGCTGACCGTGCCAGTGGGTCCCGAGCCCCCAGAGGCCTGGGCGATGCCCGCAGGGCTGACGATCGTTTCCCACGCACGTCATGGCTCGAAGCTGCGCACCGGCCATCTGGCAGGCAACCGCTTCACGATTCGCCTCGTGGGCGCCGCGCCGGACGCCGTGGAGCGAGCCGCGCAGATCGGGGCCCAGCTGAGGGAGCGCGGGCTACCCAACTACTTCGGAGCACAGCGCTTCGGTCACGCGGGGCGGAATCTCGAAGAGAGTCTGCGCTGGCTCGCGGCGGGTGCGCCCCCACGAGGGAAGCGCACCCGCTTCTATCGCAAGCTCTACCCCAGCGTCGTGCAGTCCGAGATCTTCAATCGCTACCTGACAGCGCGCCGGAGCGCGGGTCTCGACCGCCTCCTCGTCGGCGAGGTGGTCCGGCTCGAGGGGAGTCGCTCCGTCTTCGTGGTGGAAGATCCCGACGCTGAACTGGGGAGACTGCAATCGGGAGACATCCACCCGACAGGGCCACTCCCTGGCCCCAAGATGCGGGCCGCTGCCGGTGCCGCCCTGGAGCTCGAGCGCGAGGTCATCGCCGGGCTTGGGCTGGGCGCGGCGGAGCAGGAGGTGCTCGGGCACCTCGCCGACGGGACGCGCCGCGACCTACTGATTCGACCTCCGCTGATGACCGCGCGCAGCGACGAACCGGGAAGATTGCTCGTCGAGGTGACGCTGCCACCAGGCGCCTACGCCACTCAAGTGCTCCGTGAGTTGCTCCCGACGCCCTGGCTCGAGCGGGGCACCCGGCCCGAAGGGGGGAGCACGGGCGACTGACGGGCGGACCTGCTGCGACCAGCCATCATCGCGCGTGCCCCTCCGGCTCTCGTCGCAGAGGACCGCTACTCCGGGCGGGGCAACGCGTAGTGTCGGTCCAGGATCCGCGCCGTGAACGCCGTGCGCAGATAGAATCCGCGAGGCAGCGCCGCGAAGGCACGTCCATCGCGATCATGCCCAACGCGACGCACGCCACCATGGGCGGCCTTGGGCCGCACCTGCAGGTAGCGTCCCAGGTGCCCGGTGATCGCTTCGACGTCGCCTCGACCAATCAACCCCGCCAACTCCTCCCAGTCGAACCTCAGGTCAGCCGCGTCGTTGGCATCCGGACTCCAGAGCAGGGCCTGACCCACCCGGCGCGTCGCAACGGGGATAGTTCGCTCACCCTCGACCGGGACCCATAGCACCCGCGCGAGCTTGCGCCACACCCGCGAATGGCTCCACTCGACCTCGCCGATCTCAGTCAGGGGAATGCTGCAGACAAAGGTCGACTCGACGGGGCGACCGCGACGGTCGACCGGGAGGCTCTTCAACTCGACACCGAGTCCAGGGAAATCGGGTTCCGCCCGGGAGCCCGCCGAAGCACCAAGAGCGAGTTCAAGCAACTGGCCGACGAATCCTTTGGCGCGCCGCAGATCGGGGGGGACGTCAAGTCCGTGACGAGGTGCCAGCTCACCCAGCGAGCGGCCTGCCAAGGCATGGGCTCGCTCGAGCAACTGCGCCTCACTGGACGGGGCTTCGATCGACTGCACCACGCCTCGAGCATACCCTGACGTTCCAGTCGCGGGCGTTTCCTTCCCCGGGTCCCCACGATGAGCTAGATCACCGAACATGCTTCGAACCCGCGGGCCAGCCCCGGCGCCAGGTCGGCGCCTCCGCGCGCATCGCGGTTCCGCCCAAGTCCTCACGTGGTCGGCAGGCCGTTCGCTGCTCGTTCTGTACCTGCTGACCGCCTGCACCAACCACGAGCAGTCCCGCCCCCAACAGGTTCCGGTGCCGGGCAGCGCCGCAAGCGCCGCCCCAGAGCCGACTCCCGCCGCGGACGCCTCGACGTCCGCCCGCCGCCCGGCAGATGCCCCCCCCACGCCAGCGTCGAGCGACGAGCCCCGCGTCTACGCCAGGAGTCGGTTCGTGTGGATCCGCGAAGCTCCCGCGAGCAACGTGACGTGGATCGGGTACCTCTGGCTCGGGGGCTCCGTGCGACTCAAGGACACCCGACCCCGCTATGGTCCGGGGTGCTCGAAGTGGTACGCCGTGGAACCCCGCGGCTACGTCTGCGTCGATGGCCAGCGCGCAACGCTGGACGCCCAGGACCCGGTGGTGAAACAGCTGGCCCAGCATGGCCCTCGACTCGACTCACCATGGCCCCACCACTACGGCGAGTCCCGCGGGGCTCAACTCTACGACGAGCTGCCCTCCAGCGAGGAGCAACGCGCCCGGGAGTGGGACCTCGCGACTCAACTCGAGCGCGTCGCAGTCGCTCGCCAGGGAGACGTCCACGAGCAGCTGCGAGGCGTCGGTCTGACTCCCGCCACGGGCGACCCCTTCGGACTCACAGACCTCCCACTCACCGCGCACGAGCAGCGCCGACAGCTGAAGCTCAGGTCAACGGTGGCCTACTCGCGGGAGGTGCTCCACGAGGGTCGCTCGTTCCTTCTATCGGCGGATCTGCTCTGGGTCCCGAAGGACCGCGTCGCTCCCTATCCGCAGGTGGTCTTCCAGGGGGTCCGACTCGATGAACAAGTCCAGCTGCCGATCGCCTTCTTCCGGGGCGAGGACCGACCTCAGTTCACCTTCGAAGACGGCCAGCCCGTCGCCACGGCCGAGAAGTTCGCGAGGCTGTCCTGGGTCCAGCTGACGGGCAAGAAGCGGACGGTGCAAGCCGAGGAGTACCTCGAGGTTAGGGGTGGGCGGTGGGCGAAGGCCAGCGACGCGGTGGTCCCGGAGCCGCAGCAAGAAACGCCTTGGGGCGCGCCCGTTGGCCACCCCGACACGACGGGGCAAGCCCCGCGGGGGCGGGCCACATGGCTCGAGACGAGCGTCTGGGGCGGGTGGCTGCTGGCCTACGAGGGCACGCGCCCCGTGTACGCCACCCTCGTCTCACCCGGGCGGGGAGGCACCCCGGTGCGTGGGAAGGACCCGCTGGAGACCGCGTCCACCCCGGTGGGCACCTTCAAGATCACCGGCAAGTTCGCCACCGCAACCATGGTCGCGCCCCACGACTTCACCCACTCCGAGGTGCCGTGGACGCAGAACTTCTCTGGTCCACACGCGCTCCACGGAGCCTACTGGCACGACGACTGGGGCAACCGCAAGAGCGCGGGTTGCGTGAACGTCTCCCCAATCGACGGCAAGTGGCTCTTCGAGTTCACCGAGCCGACCGTCCCAGAAGGCTGGCACGGCCTGCGCTGGCAGCCCCAGCTCGAGCCGGCGACCACCTACATCGTCCACCGTTGACCGGACGGCACCCACCTCGTCAGTGCCGTTTCAGCGTTTCTTCCCGCTGCGCCCCTTCACCCGGCGCTTGGCCAGCGCCTTCTTCATCTCCCCTGTCTCCAGTAGCGTGATGAGACGGCGCCGAGCCTTCTCGGTGTCCACCTTGCGGAACCACTCGAGAGTCCCGTCTACCTCCGCCCCCACCACCGGTCCCCGGCAGATCTTCTGACACTTCACGGGCTTGATGCTCGCCACTCCCTCGAGTTGGGTCTCGAGATCGCGCAGGGCGTCGCGCGAGTCCGCGCAGTCCGATCCATAGCAGACGTAGAGTTTCGGCTTCTTCGACACGAGCAGCTGACACAGTAGCACAGAGCCAGAGCAAGCCCGTCACACCCTCCACCCACTGGCCCGGTCCCAGCGGAGGAGGCACACAGCACGCTGCGCCACCCGGGAGTTGGATCGAAAACGCGCTCGCCTCAGTGAAAGAGGCGAGCGCGTCCGCGAGCATTCGGGGCTTGGGGGTCGGTCAGTTGCTGCCGCGCCCTCCCACTCCCTTGACATCACCGCCGACATCCTTGGCGGGCTCCTTCGGGCGCAAGGCGCGAGTCGCCTTGCCCGCCAGCCACATCTCGGAGTTGCCCAACTCGTCGAGCTCCTTCTGCAGCTGTGCCTGGTAGTCGGGCCCACCAGTGGACTCGAGCACCCGGGCGGTCTCCTTGCCGGAAGCCACGCGATCGTAGAGCCAGTTGAACACCGGAGTCACCGCCTGCTTGAAATGCGGGCGCCAGTCGAGGGCGCCACGCTGAGCAGTCGCGGAGCAGTTCGCGTACATCCAATCCATCCCGTTCTCACCCACCAGGCGAATCAGGCTCTCGGTCAGCTCCTCGACGGTCTCGTTGAACGCCTCGCTGGGGCTGTGGCCGTTGGCGCGCAGCACCTCGTACTGAGCCTCCATCACGCCCGCCAGGGCCCCCATCAAGATGCCCCGCTCGCCGGTGAGGTCACTGAACACCTCCTGCCGGAAGGTCGTCGGGAAGAGATAGCCGCTGCCGACGCCGATCCCGAGCGCGATCGCGCGCTCGCGGGCGCGACCAGTGCGGTCTTGCTCAACGGCGAAGCTCGAGTTGATGCCCGCCCCCGAGAGGAAATTGCGGCGGACGCTCGTCCCTGAACCCTTCGGGGCCACCAGGATCACGTCGACGTGCTCGGGGGGAATGACCCCCGTCTGATCCTTGTACACGATCGAGAAGCCGTGACTGAAGTACAGCGCATCGCCCTCGTTCAGGCACGGCTTGATCATCGGCCAGATCGCCTTCTGAGCAGCGTCGGACACGAGCATCTTCACGATCGTGCCCTTCTTGGCCGCTTCCTCGATGTCGAACAGCGTCTTGCCAGGCTCCCAACCGTCAGCGATCGCTCGCTCCCAGTCCTTGGGGTACTTCTTCGACTGGCCGATAATGACGTTGAAGCCGTTGTCGCGCAGGTTCAACGCCTGGGCTGGCCCCTGAACGCCATAGCCGATCACGGCGATGACCTCGTCCTTCAGCACCTCGAGTGCCTTCGCCATCGGGAACTCGTCCCGCATCACCACTTCTTCTTTAACTCCGCCAAAATCGATCGTTGCCATCTAGCTTGCTCTCCATTGCGGTCCGGGGCCCCGTTGGGGGTCAGCGCGCGGACCCGTCCGTCTACTTGCCTCGTTGATCGGGGGCGTCGCTTCTAGCACCCCATCGGGCGCCTTGACCACCGGCCAGCAGGCCAATGACCATTGTGGCTTTGGAAAAGAAGGTGAGCCCGTCCGGCAACAGCTTCGAAACAACGAACAGGTAGTCAGAAACGTCATGGAAACGAACTCTGGCGACACCGCCTGGATCCTCACGTCATCGGCCCTCGTCCTGTTGATGACCCCCGGTTTGGCGCTGTTCTACGGCGGCATGGTGCGCCGCAAGAACGTGCTCAGCACCATCATGCACTCGATGGCGGCGATTCCCATCTTGAGCGTGGTGTGGGTCATCGTCGGCTATTCCCTCGCCTTCGGCACCGATGTCGGCGGCTTCGTCGGCGGCCTCGACTTCCTCGGGCTCTACGGTCTCGAAACGGAGGCCAGCGGCTCGATCCCGACCCTCGTCTTCGTCGCGTTCCAGATGATGTTCTTCGTCATCACTCCCGCGCTCATCTCGGGAGCCTTCGCCGAACGCATGAAGTTCAGCGCCTATGTCATCTTCATCATTCTCTGGGGCCTCCTGGTC
>JBNLDK010000218.1:0-16061 GCA_050304295.1 Polyangiaceae bacterium | reverse complement strand
GGTGGCGGCGAGGAGGGGAGCGAAGACGGGCTGCATCGGGAGATGGGTGCCGACAACGTCATCGACAACCAGAAGGAGCTGCAGAAGAACCCACCGGACATCCTGCTCACCAACTACCGCATGCTGGACCTGCTGCTGCTGCGCCCGAAGGACCAGCCCATGTGGGCGCAGAACCGAGCCGGCACCCTGCGCTACCTAGTGCTCGACGAGCTCCACACCTACGACGGAGCCCAGGGCACCGACGTGGCGTGTCTCATCCGGCGCCTGACCGCGCGTCTCGGAGGGCACGAGAGCATCTGCCCGGTGGGCACTTCGGCGACGGTCGCCTCCGAGGGGACGGACGGTCAGCAGGAGCTGCTGGAGTTCGCAGGCAAGGTCTTCGATCAGCCCTTCGAGGAGGAGGCGGTCATCGGCGAGTCGCGGAGAAGCCCCGACGACCTCTTCGCCCTGTTCGCCGCGCCGGGCCCCGAGAAGTATCCGACCCAGCTTCTCGACCTCGATCCCGAGCCTCAGCAGGACGCCGAAGCCCACGTCCGCGCTCTGATTCGTCTGTGGTTCCCCCAGGCGGAGAGCTTGCTGACGGGGCCGGCCGACGCCTTCCGCACCGCGCTCGGGCAGCAGGTGCTGCGCCACCCGCTGGCGCGCGCCATCGTGCGCTCCGCGGCCAGCCGCATCGTGGATGCGGACCAGCTGGACGCTGCGCTCTGCCAGCGACTCTCCGGGCTGGCCGAGCGTGATCGCACCGAGCGCGACCGACTCGTGACCAGCATGTTGACGCTGCTCTCCTGGTCGCAGCGGACCGTGGCGGGGAAAGTGATGCCGCTGTGTCACGTTCAGGTGCAGCTCTGGATCCGCGAGGTGCGGCGACTGCTGCGTGAGGTCACCGCCGAGCCACGCTTCGTCTGGCGCGACGAGAACCCCGACACGGATGGCGATCCGGCGCTGCCCATGTACTTCTGCCGCGAGTGCGGGCACTCGGGTTGGATCACGAAGCGCGCCGACATGGGGACCTCGAGCCGCGTCGAGTGCGACTACTCCGAGGTCGCCAACGCCGCCCGGGTCGGGAGCGAAGACGTGCTCTACTTGCACCTCGACGCCCACGCCGCCGATGAGCCGGACAACCCGCTCACCTCTCTGTATTTCAACCGAGAAACCCGTCGCCTGGATGCCAAGCCGGACCCGGGCGCTCCGCAGCTGAAGGTCTACGTTCACCAGGCGCTCTCCAGCGGCACGCCCCGCAAAGACCTGCAGCGCTGCCCCGTGTGCGACGGACTCGGCGCCCTTTCGTTTCTGGCATCCCGCTCGGCGAGCCTTGCCTCGGTCGCCGTCGGTCACCTCTACACCACCCCGCTGAACACCGATCGCAAGCTCCTGGCCTTCAGCGACTCGGTGCAGGACGCCTCGCACCGGGCCGGGTTCTTCTCCGGTCGCACCTATCGATTCTCGATTCGTAGCGCGATGCTGGCCGTGGTGCCGGAAGAGGGAAGCATCCCGCTCAGCGAGGTGGCACCGGCGATGTTCGAGTACTGGGCCGCGCATCGCTCGCCCGGCGAGACGGCTCAGCCCGAGGCCGCGATGGTCGCGTCGTTCCTACCGCACGACCTCGAGTTCTTGCCCGACTACCAGGACTACGTGCGCGACTGGGAGGCGCTGGCCAAGCGCAAGAAGGAAGCCGAGGAGCGCGGCGAAGACTTCGACGAGGACTTGCCACGTCCCTCGGAACGGCTCCTGAGCGATCTCGGTCAGCGCATGCGCTGGGAAGCGACGCGAGAGATGGGCGTCGCGGCGCGGATCGGCCGTACCCTGGAGCGGTCCGGCTGCGCCAGCGTGGCGCTCGAGCCCGAGCGGTTCACCGAGGCGCGTGACCTCGTCGTACATACCGTCACCGAGCGGGTCGGCGTGGCCAACGAGGTGGGGGCCGGGGCCTGGGAGCGATTTCTGGTTGGATTACTGTCTCGGGTACGCACGCGGGGCGGCATCTACGACGACCTGTTGGATCTCTATGTAGACAGCGGCGGCGATCAGTACTGTCTCAGCAAGCAGCTACGACCACTGCTCTCGCCGTTCGGGCAGTACACGACGCGCCCGCTCTTCTTGACCAATACCGACAAGGGGCGCTTCGACAACGTGGAGCCGCGTGAGCGGGGCAACTGGTACACGGACTGGATCCGCCGCGCGCTGGGCCTCGAGCTGCCGCTGCACGAAGCGCGCGACATCTACCAGGAGGTGTTGCCGCTGCTGGTGAAGGCGGGCGTGCTGTTGGTTCACGAGAGTGGCAAGCGCAAGGTCTGGAGTCTACGACCGGACGCGCTGGTGGTCTCCCGTCGTCACGCATGGCGCGTCTGCGGGGTGTGTGGCTTCGAGCTCCCGGTAGTGGCAGACAGTGCGAGCGACGCGGTCGGTCAACCCTGTCCGCGCTACCGCTGCGAAGGCACGCTGGAGCCGAGCGTTGGACAACGTGAGTCCCGCGCGCAGAGCTACTATCAGCGCTTCTACCGGCGCAAGGCGCTCGGCAGGGTCTGGTCGAAGGAGCATACGGGACTGCTCGAACGGCGAGCGCGCGAAGATCTCGAAGTCGAGTTCAAAGAGCGGCCGCGTCCCGACGCGGCGAACATGCTCAGTTGCACCCCCACGCTGGAGATGGGCATCGACATCGGTGACCTCTCCGCCACGATGCTCTGCTCGGTGCCACCCAGCACGGCCAGCTACCTGCAACGGGTGGGCCGAGCCGGTCGCTCGACGGGCAACGCTCTGATTGTGACGTTCGCCAGCACCCAGCAACACGACCTGCACTTCTTCCAGGACCCCGAGGCGGTCATGGCTGGGGCGATTCGTCCGCCCGGCTGCTATCTGGACGCGCCCGAGGTACTCAAGCGCCAGGCGCTGGCGTTCTGTTTCGATGCCTGGGCGCGCGACGGGCGCAAGGTGCCGGGCCGCGTGCGCGAGCTACTGCAGGGGTCGGACGACCCGAAGGGGTTTCTTCAGGCGTTCTTCCAGTTCGTGCACGAGCGACGAGCGAGTCTCGAGCAGGGGTTCTTCGAGCTGTTCGATCGGCGCGTGCTGCGCCGCGAGTCTCGAGAGCGGTTGCAGTCGTTCTTCAAAGGGGACGGTCCGGGGCAGTCGGATCTGGAGCGGCGGCTCGCGTTCGAGGTCGATGAGGCGAAGAAGCGGCGCGAGGAGCTCAAGGCGTACCATCGTCGCGCCCGGGAGCAGCTCAAGAAGCTCGAGACCGACGAGATCGCAGCGAAGAAGAGCGAGAACCTGGAAGAAGAGCTTCGTGATCTGAAGAGTGAGAAGGGCTACCTGAGTGCGGAGCTCGGGGCGCTGCTCGATCAGCCATTCTGGGGATGGCTGTGCGACGCGAGCCTGCTGCCCAACTACGCGTTCCCGGAGGCAGGGGTGAGGCTCCGCGCGTTCGTCCGCTCAGAACGGCAGGACACGGACCAACCCTCGAAGGAGTTGTCGTGGGTGCGCGCGCCGGCGACCGCGATCCGGGAGCTCGCGCCCTTCAACACGTTCTACGGTAGCGGCCACAAGGTCGTGATCGACAACGTCGATCTCATGCGCAGCGGCTCGAAGGGCAAGTGGCAGTTCTGTGCGAAGTGCCACCACCTGGAGCCCGTGGCCGAGCAAGAAGCGCAAGTGCCCGAGCACTGCCCCGCCTGTGGTGAGAGCGGCTGGGGAGAGAGCGGTCGGCGGCGGATGCTGGTCAAGATGAGCCAGGTCCGCGCGTTCACCCGCCAGCGCGACGCGGTCGTCAGCGATGAGACCGAGGACCGGCAGCGCGAGTACTACGAGACGCACAACTTCTACGACGTCCGGGGCGAGCCTCCCCGAAACGTGTGGGTGAACCAGGACGAGGGGTTCGGGTTCGAGCTGTTGCCCTCACTTCGCCTCCGGCGCGTCAACTTCGGCAAACGGGATGCGCGGGCAGACACACGGCAGCTCGGCGGACGAGAGGTGGCCGATGTGGCGTTTGTCGTCTGCGAGCACTGCGGCCAGGTGCACGATCCCAACGAGGCCCAGAACCGACGCCGGCGCCCCCGTCCCAAGCACCGCGGAGCGTGCCCCGAGAAGGGCAAGAACGGCGAGGCAAAGAGCTTCCGTGAGGTGCACCTGTTCCGGGAGCTCGTCTCCGAGGCGATTCGGCTCGTGGTGCCAGTGGCGGCAGCGGATCCGGAACGGCGGCTCGCCAACCTGCGGGCGGCGCTGCGGCTCGGGCTGCGCGAGTTCTACGGTGGTGACCCGGAGTTCCTCAACGTCGACACCTACGACGAGCCCGCTGGCGAAGCTGAGAACGCCCGGCGCAACTATCTGCTCGTGCAGGATATCGTGCCTGGCGGAACGGGGCTGCTTGCCGAGCTGACGGAGGACCGTGGCGCGAAGTTGAAGCAGGTGCTGGAGGCGGCACACGACGCCATCCGACGCTGTAGCTGTAACTCCCGACAACCGGCAGTGAAGGCTTGCTACCAGTGCCTCTACGACTACCGCGAGCAACGGGTGCTGCATCTGCTGGACCGAGTCGTGGCGGCGGAGCTGATCGAAAAGATGCTCTCGGGGTTCTCGGACCTGAAGCAGATCGCTTCGGTCGGGCAACTGAGTATCGAGACGATTCTGGAGAGCGAGCTAGAGCAGCGCTTCCGGAGCGCGCTCCTGGCACTGAACGATCGCGATGGCTTCGAGGTGCAGGCGCTCGACAACGAGGAGCTGCGACTCTCGATCGGCGGGCGAACCTGGCGCTACCAGCCGCAGGTGCCACTGGGTGAAGACCAGGTGCTGCACCAGTGTCGCCCCGACTTCATGCTGTACCCCGAGGGGCAGGAGGAGGGCGTGCGGCCGGTGGCTGGCTTCGCTGACGGAGCCGCGTATCACGTGCAGCCGAGTGAGCCTCGGGGACGGATTCACGACGACTTCAAGAAGCGCGCTGGCATCGTGAGCTCGGACCGGTACGTGACGTGGTCCTTCGGGTGGCACGACGTGGACGCGTTCGCCGCGGCTGACGATCTCGGACCGTGGCTCGAGGGCAACGTGATGCGCGGGCTCGAACAGCTCGTGAACAAGCTCGGATTGAAGGTGGGGAACGTGGCGACCGCGGACCCGTTGCGGGCGCTGCTCGGATACCTCGTGGAGCCGCTAGCGTGGCCGAAGCTAGCAGCCTGCGTGACGGCGGCGGCGCTGCACGCTTCGGGGCGCCAGGCGCCCGCTGATCAGATCGAGTATGAACTGGGTCAGCTCGTGGGAGCGGAGCACCCGCTACCGAAGCTGAAGGAGTCGGTCCCGGGGGATTCGCTCTGGACGCGGATCCCGTTTGGTGTCGATCAGGAGGCGGTGGCGTTCCTGAGCGCGACGAAAGAAGGCGCCAGGATGTTGTTTGGCGATCCTTCTGCGGCGCGCGGCGTGCTGCGACTCGCGGACTCCGCCGACCACCGCAGGCGGCCGGAGTACCTCCGCAGCTGGCGCATGTTCCTCCGCGCGTACAACCTGCTGCAGTTCCTGCCGAATGTGCGGGTGGTGACGGACGAGCAGCTGCTTGGTGGCGTGCCGGAGCTGGACGTGCCGGAGGTGGAGTCATCGGTCGCTCCGTCCGTTGCAGTCGGCGAAACCGGGCTCACCGAGCCTGACAGGGGCGCCCTGGAGGAGCTGGAGCTGGCAGAGCTGGGGGACGACGTCGTCGAGGCTGTCCGGGCCGCGCTTCGTGCTGGCTACGGTGGCTTTGCAGTCCCGGTCGAGGTTCTGGAGCCGGGCAACGAGGGCCAGATCGAGTTCGGGTGGGGGGGGCGCAAAGTGGGGGCGTATCTCGATGAGCAACGCCACACGGCAGGGCTGCTCGAGTCACGGGGGTGGAAGCTCTTCAAGATCGAGTCGGGGATCGACGCTGACGCGCTGATCGCAGCCCTGGAGGCGGCTGGGTGAGCGCGCGGGTCGCCATCGCCGCGGGCTACTTCCCCGCCTACGCCGAGCTACCGCGCAAGGCCCAGCGCAAGGCCGACGAGTTCATTCGCAAGTTCACCACGGATCCGAAGCAGGCCAGCATCCACTACGAGCCCCTCCACGCCACCGCTGACCGGCAGCTGCGCAGCGTGCGCATCGGCGACGACTACCGCGCCATCATTCGCGCGCCCGAGAAGGGCGACGTGTTCCTCCTGCTGTGGGTCGATCACCACGACGAAGCCTATCGCTGGGCGCAATCGAAGCGGATTGAGGTGCACCCGTCCACCGGCACCATCCAGGTGTTCGACGTGGACGCGGCCTCACGGGCTATCACCGGGGGCGACGAGGAACCTGAAGAACCCGAGCCTCCCGAGACCCTCGAGTACGAGGAGAAGCGACTCTTCTCGGACTTCAGCGACGAGCAGCTGTTCACCGGTGGACTGCCGCGCCCGCTCATTCCGGCGGTGCGGGCCCTCTACACGGAAGGCGATCTCGACCGCCTGATGCCCCACCTCCCGCAGGAGGCCCGTGACCTGCTCACCGGGCTCGCCGCGGGCTTCGACTACGACGCCGTCATCCAGGAGATCCTGGACCGGCCCGAGCCGACCCCGGCGCCCGCGGCGGAGGCCAAGCCGAAGCCCAAGACGGTGCCGCCGCCGGTGGACACCTCAGATATCCAGGCGGCGCTCGAGCGCGAGAGCACCCAGCGTGAGTTCAAGCTGGTAGATGGGAGCTTCGACCTCGACAAGGCGCTGACCTATCCACTCGACGTCTGGCGCGTGTACTTGCACCCGTCGCAGCGCAAGGTGGTTCGTGCGCAAACGAAGGGGCCCCTGCGCGTCACGGGTGGGGCAGGAACCGGCAAGACCGTGGTGGCGATGCACCGCGCGGCGTTCCTCGTGCGTGAGGTTTTCAAGGGCCCCGACGATCGCGTTCTGGTCACCACCTTCACGCGCAATCTGGCTCAGGACATCAGCGACCAGCTGGCCAAGCTGCTCGAGCCGGATGAGCTGGCTCGGATCGAGGTGCGGAATCTCGATGCCTGGGCGAACCAGTATCTTCGTGATCGCGGAAAGCCGATGCGGCTGGCCAGCAACGAGGCGATCGACAAGGCGTGGCGGAGCGCCATCGATCTGTACGGCGTGGAAGGCTTCGACAAAGCCTTCTGCAAAACTGAGTGGGAGCACGTCATCCAGGAGCAAGATCTCCGGGAAGTCGGAGCCTACGCCCGCGCGGTCCGCAAGCATCGGGGCAAGCCGCTGTCGCGACCCGATCGCCGCAAGCTATGGGACGTCTTCGAGGAGTATCGGTCGGCGCTCGAGAGCCAGGGATGTGCCGAGGCGGTCGACATCCTGCGAGCCGCCCGCAAGGAGCTCGAGGCAAGCGATGCACCACCTCGGTATCGGTCGGTGGTGGTCGACGAGACCCAGGACATGGGCACCGAAGCGCTGCGGCTGATCCGGACGATTGCCGGTCCCGAGCGGCCCAACGATCTGTTCCTGGTGGGCGATTCCCATCAGCGCATCTACGGGCGTCCGGCGCCGCTCAGCCACTCGGGCATCAACATTCGCGGGCGCCGCTCCTACGAGCTGCGGATCAACTACCGCACCACCGCGGCGATATCGCGCTGGGCGTACCGCATCCTTGGGAGCGGTGAGTACGACGATCTGGACGAAGGCAAGGTGCACGGTCGCGGCTACGTGTCGCTACGCAGCGGCAACAAGCCTATCGTACGCCACTTCGAGAACGTCGCCGAAGAGCGGGAGTTCGTCGTCGAGGAAGTTCGGGCATTGCTCGGTGAGGGCACACCGGCCGATCGCATCTGCATCGTCTCGCGAGTGAAGAACATGCTGAGCGGTGGCATCGGGCCCGCTCTGGAGAAGGCGGGGATCGACTACGAGATCCTGGAGCGAGAGCGCCCGCGGCGGACCAGCGTGCGGCTGGCGACGATGCACCGGGTCAAGGGGCTCGAGTTCCCCCACGTGTTCGTCACCTCGGTCACCGAAGGTTTCATGCCGCTCTCGAGCGCGGTGGACGACGACGATCCCGTGCAGGCTCGGCTCGCCGAGGTTCGTGAACGCTGTCTCCTCTACGTGGCCGCGAGTCGCGCGCGGGATGCGTTGTACGTCACCTCGTACGGTACGCCGAGTCCGTTCCTCGTGACGGTGGACGCGAAGGACACGGCGCGGGATCGTCTGTCCGCGCGCCCGCCAGCGATCGTCCCTCCGCCAGTAGCGGCCGAAGCTGATGAGAAGACAGTCGCGGACGAGACGGGTTCGGACGATTGGGACACGCTACTGGCCCAGCCACCCGACCGTTGGCCACTCCCGACGCGAATGCTCAACTGGTGCACTCGCAAAGAGTTGGTAAGCGTCCGCGACCTCGTCGCGTTGTCTCCGGTCGATCTGCTGAGCGAACGCAATCTGGGGCGCAAGAGCGTGGCGGAGACCCGCAAGCTCATCGAGCGTCGGTTCGGGGCGCCCTGGGAGGATGTGCGGCGGTCGTTGGCTGTCAAAGACGACGAGGGTTCGGATTCGACTCCGGCATTGAGCGGATGGGCGGAGCTCCAGCTACTCGTCCCCTCGGAGCTGGCAGCGATTTCGGTTGCGGAAATCAAGCTGCCGACACGCCTGAAGAACTATTGCAGCCGCGAAGGCTTGAAGAGCCTTGCCGATCTCATCGCCGTACCGAAGAGCACTCTGACCGAAGCGAAGAATCTGGGTCGAGGGTCGGTCCGGGACGGGGAGCAGCGGATTCGCGACTTCGTCCAGAACGTCGGAGCGCGGCGGGCAGTGTGGTCCGAGGGACTGCTCGCGAGCTGGAAACGCACGTTGCAGGAGCTCGACACCATTCCGCGGATGATCGTGACTCGACGTGCGGGGCTTTCCGGCGAACAAGAGACGCTCGAAAGCATTGGTGAGACGCTGGGTGTCACGCGCGAACGGGTGCGTCAGATCGAGGTGAAGGTCACCAAGCAGTTCCAGAGTGAGAGCGCCTGGCTGGAGTATCTGCGCGGTCGGTTCGAGGAGCTGATGGAGGCTCGGGGTGGGGCGGTGCTCATGGAGGAGCTCGCCGAGGACCCCTGGTGGGCGGGCTTCGAGACACGCGCTTCGGCGCTGGACTACTTCTGCGAACGAATGCTCGACGGGGCGTACCGAGTCGTCGAGTTCGAGGGCGACGAGTATCTCGCGCGAGTGACCAAGCAGCAGCTCACCGAGATCTGGCGCGACCTCCGCCGCACAGCTGCGAAGGAGAATTTCCCGGCGCCGTTGAGCCACTTCGAGGCGCTGGCCCGGAGAGCGGAGGACACGGTCGGCGCGAGGCTGGCCCAGGCGCTATGGGATCACCTCCAAGAGCTGCTGCACGTCGACTCGCCCGCAGACGGTGAGCCTACGGCCGTGGCGTTCGGGACCGGCAAAGACGCCAAGATTCTGGCCATTCTGGCTGCCTCTGATTCACCGATACCCATTGGTGAGATTGAGGCCCAGGTCGGCCGCTTCCACCCACCCAGCGAGGTCCTCTACTTCGACCGGGGATTGATCGGCCTCGAGCAGCACTTCCCGGACTTCGAAGAATGGAAGGCGAAGGTGGTGCCGGTGACGGTGGGCATCATGGAGGCCACCAACCCGGAGCGGCAGTACTCGTGCCTAGAGCTCATCAACGATGTCCGTGACGCGATTGAGCTTCCCGACTGGATGAATCACTGGCACCTGGCCAGCCTGCTGCGACGCAGCTCCGAGGTGCAATACCTCGGTCGACTCCGCGTGGTTTTACCCGGCGTTGCGGAAGAGGGTGGCCGCGTGAAGGTGCGCGAGCACTTCGTCCAGATCCTGCGCGAAGCCGGCGCGCCCCTCGGTACGGACGAGTTGCTCGAGACGGCTGCGAAGTCGATCGATTTCCAGGACCTTCACGCCCGCGCATCCCTCATGAAGCCCCCCTTCGTGCGCATCGACAGTGAGACCGTCGGCCTGGTGGAACGCGATCTGCCGGGTGGCGCCGACGCCATCGCCGAGGCGACCGAACAACTCGAAGCCGTCCTGCAACGCCGAGGTCGCGGTTTGACCGCCCACCAAGTCAGGTCGGAAGTCGCCACCCTCAGCGCTGCCCACACCCAGTGGACCCAGGACATGTGCCTCAGCGTGATCCGCGGCGATCCCACGTTCCGCCTTTCTCGCTCCGGCAACGTTGGCCTGTCCGAGTGGGACACCGTGAACGTGCCGACGCGCGTCGAGCTCTTCAAGAAGAGCCTCGAAGAGGGTGGTGGTCGCGTCACCATCGAGGCCGTGCAGACCCGCATCGAAGCGATCTACGGAGCGCGCCCGCCCCGCAGCGACCTCGGCTGGATGGCGTTCAACGCGGGGGCGAAGTTGGAGGGGGATTGGGTGGTGGCGAAACCCGCGAGTGGAGGAAGCGACGATGAGTGATGTTCTGAAGGCGACGAAGATTGGGCTGGAAGACGAGCTGCGGGAACGGCTGGCGGAGCATGCGTTCTATCGGAAAGAAGTCAGACCGCTGTTCCGGCGTGATGGTGGGGAAGATGCGGGAGTCGGCTACGATCTGGTTCTCCGTAAGTATCTACGCGAGGCTGCCGAGATCACACCTGCCAGCCATGGATCGTTGTTTGCTCTGCTCGACTCGGCTGAGCAGCGCCTCGGCGTGGTCGTGACAGCAAGAGTCTTCAAGGTCAATGAGCCTGGAGGGCTAGAGAACGCCACCATCCTGTCGCACGACGACAATGTGTTGATTTCGTTTCACTCGGGGATTCTCGACAGTCTTTCAGACGACGACAGTCTGTTGAGCGTCATCGGGCACGAATTGGGGCACTTCGGACACGGTCACCTTTCCGACCACGTCTACGGCGACGTGGTTGAGCTGGATTCTCGAATCCTCGAGTCTCAGTCTGGATTTCGCCTGGCGAAGGATGACGCCAAGGAGCTTCGACGACTGGCGCGAAGCAAGGGATACGAAGAAGTCGTGCGGCTCTGCATGTTGCTCTCGCAGGCGGCGGAGCTGAACGCTGACCGCGCGGGGCTACTTAGCGGCTCTTCCTTCGATGGAGCGGTCAAGGGCGCGATGGTTCTGAGCGCCGGGCCGGCAGATCGGTTCGGAGACTACCTTGCTGCCACATACCTTGAGCAGGCGCGGGAGCTGGTGAGTCGAGAGGATCTTTTTGATGATGGTGACTGGGAGCGGACGCATCCCCTAGAACCGTTGCGCGTGCTCGCGCTCGAGTACTTTGCCGAGTCGGACGTGTTTCGAGACGTCACCGGCAAGGGACCCGCAACTCGCAAGATGTCGGGGTTCGATCAGTTGCTCCCGCGTCTGCTACCGCTGGACAGGCTGCCAAGCGCGACGACGAGAAACGCGGCTTCCAAGCTCACGCGCCCCGTGGCGGAAGTTCCGCCCAAGGCTGGCGAGCCCGCCGAGAGCTCGGTTTCCGAGCTCGAGTACCTGGCCATCAAGTATGCGTGCATGACCACTGTAGTCGCTGCGGACGGCAAGCTCACACCGGCAGAACGCTGCTTCGTGGAGAGCCAGTTGCGACCGGTCGAACTTGCCGACGAGATGCTCTCGAAGCTCGACGCAATGACGGACGAGCAGCACGACGCGGAAATGACGCGCTTGATTGAGCTGGGCCGATCCCTGCCCGCTCGCGCGAAGACGACTCTCATCAAACTGATGATCAAGACGGCCAAGGCAGACCGCCGAGTGACGGACAGTGAGATCGCTACCATCCGGATGGTGTCTGCTGACATGGATGCATCCGCCCAGGCCGAGCGTCAGATCGCCAACGCCTGGGGGAAGGGGCGGTAGCCATGCTCTCGTCGCTGTTTCTCACCGCCTACGATCCCAGCGACCTGCCTAGGGAAAGTATCGACCCGCTCGGCTTCACCGGGGGACGGGTTGGGACCGCGGCGGCCACATCATATGCGCGCGAGTCTGCAAGGGTCGTTACGCCGGCATGATGAGCTCGCTTCGCCTGGGGACGAAGGGTGCTCGAACCGGCCTCGGGACGCTGCCTCCTGACGCGGCAGCGCCCCGAGGGCGCTGCCCGCTCACGGAACGAACGGGGTCGTGACCCCGGCGCTCGCCGTCGCGGATGGGGCGCTTGCAGAGCTCGCGCTCGTCTGGGGTGCTGTGGCAGCCGTGACGGGCGTGTCGGTCGTCGGCCGACCGTCGTCGCCAGGGTCCACAGCATTCGCTGATGCTTCGCGCTTGCGCGAGCGACGCCCGGCATAGAGCGATGGCGCGTACTCGTTGGCGTCGTCCTCGTTCCACCGCACGTAGGCGGTGGCACGCCGCACCTGATCGTACTTGCGAGAGAACAGTGTGAACGCCTGATCACGCAGGAGCGCTGCTTCGGTTGGCGTCGGTGCGCTGACGCTGCGCTGTCCCGCGGCCATCAGAAGGCGGCTGGCGACGGCAGCGTCCGACTCGAGCGCGTCGGTGGTGAGCACCGTCCTCCCCGAGATTTTCGGCCACGCATCGACCAGCAAGTTCCGGAGGAGGATGACGTCGTAGGCGATGTTTCGATGCCCGACGGCTCCCGCCAGGCCTTCCAGTGGTGCGCCGTCAATGAGGCCGTGCGCCACCAGCGCCTTCACGTCGGCTAGCAGCACCGCGCGACGAGCAGCCGCTCGCTCCGCGAGATCGGCCACCTCGGCGGGCGTCGCGATCGACATCTGGTTGAGGAAGTAGGCATGGGCTGCGGCAAGTGCATACGTCTTCAATCCGTCGAGCGCTCCGATCTCGAACTCGGGCAGCGCCTTCACGATCTCGTCGCGTAGATCCATCATGCGTGGCAACCGGGCGACCGTGTTCACGGCGACCAGCCTGACGTCGATGGTGATGTGGATGAGGTCGTTGGCCGGTACCGCGCGAATCTCGTCTTCGACCGCGGCGAAAGCGCGTTCGAACTCCGAGGGATCGATCGAGGTGGGCATCATTTCGTTCCCGTTCGGGAGTGCCGGGCCACTTGGATTGGCGTCGGTGGCGGCGGAGCTCTCGAGCGAGAGGTTGGGGTCATGGGAAAGGGTCATGGGATTGCCTTTCGTGTCCGTTTCACGGGACGGTCTGGAACGCGGTTCATTCCGCGCTTGCCCGGTCTCTCGGTCGCTCCCCGGAACCGGTTGCTCAGAAAGCGCATCCGGCGGTCGATCTTTCGAAGCAACGACTGAAGCACACGGTGGGGCGTTCAGCCCGACGAGTCGCGCCATCAGCTACCTCAGCTGAAGGGAGGCTCGCGAAACTGCAACGCTATCGATCACTGGTTGGTCGACGTGCTTGGGGATGGCGGGACCATTGACCAATGGCGTTCGACACCGATCCGAGATGTCGGAGGTAGCCGACGGCGGTGTGTGTCATCAGTTTGGAATACCGTGGGTATCGATCGGCGATGAGCGGTACCGGCTAGCGATACCCCCGGTATCGGACTTCGGTCGTCGATACCGGCTGGGGATACCCTCGGTATCGAAAACCCGTTGCCGCGACCCGCTGGGAATACCCACGCTATCGAGAATCAATGCGCCCGACCGAATTTGGATACCGCGGGTATCGCAAATCGGTGCCAACCACTCCGTCGCGGATACCCGTCCAATACGTTCTTGCTCCGCGAGATCAAGCGCGTATTGAAGGAGCATTCCCCGGCGATACCCGACACCGCCCGCGGATACCCGGGGTATCCCGAGCCAGGGCAGACAGGCGTCGTCTGCGCCTGGCGCGCCAAAGGCCATCTGCTCTGGCAGATTGCCCTTGGTGCGCCCAGCATGGGCGCAGAACTGAAGGTGATGAGATGTTCGATACGAGCTGACCAAAGTCCTTCGAGGACCCTGACGGAGGGAACCTCACACCGATGTGGCAAGGGCGTCGGGCCGGAGCACCGGTCCAGCGGCTGGCAACGGGGATGCCCGCACCAGCCGTACCCGCGAGGGGAGGTCTGGTGGAAGCCATAGGTGCAGTGCCGAACCGAGCGAAAGCGAATCGCTGGATGAAGCGTCGGCCCAGGGGTCGAGCCGGTCTACGGCGGCGAGGCCCAATATCCGTTCGCTGGGCAGGCGTATAGGCGGCGGCGTTGGCACGAAGTTCTGCGTTCTTACCTGGGGAGGCCTCCTGGCCTCCGCCATGCGAGCGGTAGTTGTCGAGAAGGAAACGACGAGATGACGAAGGGACAGGAGGAGTCGGATGATCGCGTAGTACCGGAAGACCATCGAAAGGTGGTCCCAACCGAGCCAGCTCGGGGAGGGAAGGCGATCACGGCCAGCGAAGAGGTGGAGCAGCTTGGACTGTTCCGTGAGACAGCCGATAGCCCGCAAGGGGACGCTGACGGTCGGGATGCAGGCGCACCTGCAGCCCGCCGCTACGCGGCGCCGAAGTCACGGACCGAGAAGAGGAGGCATCCGCCCGTGGTGATGATGACGATGGAGGAGGTAGCAAACGAGGACAACCTGCGAAGAGCGTTTCAGCGAGTGGCGTCCAACAAGGGCGCTCCAGGTCCGGATCGGCAGAGGGTCAGCGAGGTGCGCGAGTGCCTGGCCGACCTTCTGCCGGAGTTGCGCCAAGCCCTGCTCGAAGGAAGCTATCGCCCGGGGATGATTCGCCGGGTATGGATTCCAAAGGCTGGAGGAGGTGAACGGGGACTCGGGATCCCGAACGTGATTGATCGCATCGTCCAGCAGGCAGTGCACCAAGTGCTCAGCCCGCATTTCGAGCGAACGTTTCACGAAGCGAGTCACGGGTTTCGTCCGAACCGAAGTTGTCACACGGCAGTCGCCGCGGCGGTCAAGCAGTTGGAGGAAGGCTGCGAATGGGTCGTGGACCTCGATTTGGAGAAGTTCTTCGATCGAGTGCACCACGATCGACTTCTGGCCAGGTTGGAGAGCGCGGGGGTCGAAGACCGCCGCGTCCTCCGACTCATCCGCCAGCTACTAAAGGCCAAGGTGGTGATGCCGAACGGAGTGGTGGTGAACACGGAAGAAGGGACGCCGCAAGGAGGTCCCCTGTCTCCGTTGCTCAGCAACATCGTGCTGGACGAGCTCGATCGAGAGCTTGACCGGCGTGGGCACCACTTCGTCAGGTATGCCGACGATCTCAACGTCTATGTACGGAGTGAGCGCGCCGGCCACCGTGTGATGGAGAGCATCTGTCGCTTCATCGAGAAGCAAATGCGACTCAGGGTGAATCGCGACAAGAGCGCTGTGGCCAGACCATCAACGCGGCATTTCGTGGGCTTCCGCCTCGAGAAGTCGCGAGATGGAAAGATCACAGTGTTGCTCTCGGAACGCTCCTTGAAGCGAATCCGTCGAAGGGTCGTCGAGCTAACCCCGAGGAACTGGGGTGGATCGCTTGGATCGTTGATCGGGCGCATCAACCACTACCTCGAGGGATGGATCGGCTTCTTCAAGATCGTCAGCCCCGTCGAAGCTCGATTCGGGCTGAAGTTTCTGGATTCGCACATTCGCAGGCGACTGCGAGCGATTATCTTCAGGCAGAAGAAGCGCAAGCTGTACATCGTGCGCTGGCTCATCCGTGAACGTCGGGTGCCAGTCCACGTCGCGATGCGAGATGTCTACGGCGACCATCGGTCACTTTGGGCGTTGAGCATCACGCATTCCGCACACAAGGCCATGAGCTCGAGATACTTCGACAAGCTCGGGCTAGAGCGGGTGCAGCGACTGTGGCGGCATCTGCAACGTCAGCGCGTCGCCGCTCCGGTGCAATTCGAGCTCGCACTGGGATAGCTGTGGGCGCAAGCCGGTGTCGGACTACCTGCCCGCTGGACCCGCGAGGCGCCATGGATGTGGCCTCGAGGCGATGGCCGTCGGGAACGCCGACATCCCGAGGAGCCGGATGTGTGGCCCACAAGTCCGGTTCTGTGGGAGGGGCCCCGGGGTAACCCGGGGTCCCTACCCGACACGCACGGCGAGGGCGAGGCACACCGGGTCCAGCTGCAGAGCCAAGCCTTCGCCATCGGGCTCCGCCCCCGCCCCCGGTCCCGCTCCCGGCTCCGCTCCCGGCTCCGCTCCCGGCTCCGGTCCCGCTCCCGGCTCCGGTCCCGCCCCCGCCTCCGGTCCCGCCCCCGCCTCCGTCCCGCTCCCGGCTCCGGCTCCGCTCCCGGCTCCGGTCCCGCCTCC
>JBNLDK010000217.1:0-15811 GCA_050304295.1 Polyangiaceae bacterium | reverse complement strand
GGCAGTGGGGTGGCCCGGAGGGCCGCCCCAGCACACCGTCCTCGCGCGCTCGTCCACGTTGCCCTCGAATCTACGGGGCACGTTTCTCGAGACCAGACCGTCCTAGCGCGCCCGCTGGTCGAGGTTTGGCCTTCTGCAGGGGAGGAAGGAGCGTTCGGTCAGCCCCCCATGTCGCGCCGTGCGGCCTCGAGCATCTCGTCGCACATGCGGTCGATGAGCTTCAGCTGCGGGCCCTCGACCATGACGCGGAGCTTGGGCTCAGTGCCGCTCCAGCGCACGACGACGCGGCCGTCGCTCCCGAGCTTCTTCTCGGAGAGTGCGATCTGCTTCTTCAGCCGCGGCATCTGATCGATCGGGCGCTTTTCTGGATAGCGCGCGTTCTTGAGCAGCTGGGGGAAGCGCTCCATCACCGAGGCGAGCTCGCTGAGCGGTCGCTGTTCCCGGACCATCACCGCCAGCACCTGCAGCGCGGCCAGCACGCCGTCGCCCGTCGTCGCGTGATCGAGGAACAGGAGGTGCCCGGACTGCTCGCCGCCGAAGCGGTAGCCGTGTCGTCGCATCTCCTCGACCACGTAGCGGTCGCCCACGGCGGTCCGCTTGAGCTTGCCGCCCGCCGCGGCGAGGGCCTTCTCCAGCCCGAGGTTGCTCATCACGGTCGCCACGACCGTCTTCTTCGGGAGGGCGCGCCGCGCCAGCTGCCGCGTGGCGTAGAGGGCCATGACGACGTCACCGTCCACCTGGCTGCCGCGATCGTCGACCAGGATCAGGCGATCGGCGTCGCCGTCGAGAGCGATGCCGAGGTCGGCCTTGCGGCGCACCACCTCCTTGGCGACCGCCTCGGGGTGCAGCGCCCCGCACTTCTTGTTGATGTTGATCCCGTCGGGCTCGCAGGCCACGCTGATCACCTCCGCGCCGAGCTCGGAGAACACGGCGGGGGCCACGCGGTAGGCGGCGCCGTTGGCGGCGTCGACGACGATCTTCAGACCCGTCAGGTCCAGCTCGGCGGGGAACGTCGACTTGAGCTGCACGATGTAGCGGCCCGTCGCGTCATCGATGCGCTCGGCGCGGCCGACCTTGGCGCCCGTCACGCCGGCTTGCGCGAGCTCGGGGGATTCCATCAGCGCCTCGATCTGCGCCTCCACGGCGTCCGGGAGCTTGAACCCGTCCGAGCCGAAGATCTTGATGCCGTTGTCCTCGAACGGGTTGTGGCTCGCGCTGATCACGATCCCGGCGTCCGCTCGCATGCTCAGCGTCAGGTTGGCGACGCCCGGGGTCGGGATGGGTCCGCACAAGAGGACGATCCCGCCCATCGCGCAGACGCCCGCCGCGAGGGACGTCTCGAGCATGTACCCGCTGACGCGGGTGTCCTTGCCGATGACGATGCGCGGGGTGCGGTTGCCGGTCTGGCGTGCGGTGTGAGCGACAGCCCTGCCGAGGCAGAGCGCGATTTCCGGGGTGATGGGCGGCTCGTTGGCGCGTCCTCGGATGCCGTCGGTTCCAAATAGTCTGCGTTCAGCCACGAGCAGACCCACTACACGGAAACGCCGCGCAGGAGAAGTCTCTCAGCTGTCGATCGGGGGATCGGACTGGAGTCCGAGCAACGAAGCGCGCGCTGCGCCGACGAGGAACGAGGAGCCGGTCACCACGACGACGCCCCGCGGCCCGACCAGGCCGCGCGCGCGCGCCAGGGCATCCGGCACGCTGGCGGCGGTTTCGCCCCCCACCGCCGCGGCCATCTCCTGAGGGTCGGACGCGGCACCAACGGGCGGAGCAACGAAGACGCGATGGCCGGCCACGTGCTCGAGCCGCTGGAGCATCGCGCGCCAGTTCTTGGTGGTCAGCGCCCCGAACACCAGGGCGACGTCGCGGCGGGACTCGATCTCGCCGAGTACGCTTGGGTCGATCACGTGCGACAGCGCCACCGCTCCATCCGGGTTGTGGGCGCAGTCGAGCAGCGTGAGCTCCTGCCCGTTGCGGTGCAAGAGCTCGTTGCGACCAGGCCAGACCGTGGCCTCCACGCCGTTGGCCATCGCTTCCGGGGGGACGTCCAGCTCGCGCGCGATGGTGACCGCCACGGCCAGGTTGGTGCCGATCATCGCCATGCGTGGATAGGCGAGTGGGGCTCCCGCGATGGGCTCGGGGCTGCCGAGCGGAACGTGACGAGCCCCGACCTCCTCGATGCGGGCCATCGCCACTTCCTTGGCGTCGGGGTGCAACTTGCCGAGCACCACCGCCGACCCCGACTTGATGATCCCCGCCTTTTCCGCGCCGATCTTGGCCAGGGAGTCACCCAGCTCCTGCATGTGATCGAAGGCCACGCGCGTGATGGCGGCGATGCGTGGCGGCGGAATGACGTTGGTCGCATCGAGTCGGCCGCCGAGGCCGACCTCGATGACCGCGAGCTCGACTCCAGCCTCCTGGAACGCGACGAAGGCCGCGGCGGTCATCGCCTCGAAGAACGTCAGTTCGGGGCCGGCATCGAGGACGCGGGTCAGCACCCTCGCCAGCGTCTCGTCGTCGATCGGGGTACCATCGATCTGAATCCGCTCGGCCAGGCGGATCAGGTGGGGTGAGGTGTACATCCCGACCTTCTTGCCGCCCGCCCTCGCCATCGACGCCACGAAGGCGCAGACGCTTCCCTTGCCGTTCGTCCCCGCAACATGCACGGCCTCGAACGACTGTTCGGGATTTCCGAGGCGGTCGCAAACGCTCCGCACTCGGTCCAGCCCCAGTTCCTTGGGTCTGGCCGCCAGTCGATAGAGGCGCTGCAGCGTGGCCTGGAATTCGCTCACGCGACGTCACCTCCGAGCAGCGAGATGAGTCGGCTCAGCGTGCTCCTCATGTCGAGTCTCGAAACGATGGTGTCCACCATCCCGTGTTCGAGCAAGAATTCCGCGCGCTGGAACCCTGGTGGCAGTTTGACCCGCAGCGTATTCTCGATCACGCGCGGACCAGCGAAGCCAATCAGCGCTTCCGGTTCCGCGATGTTGACGTCGCCCAGCAGGGCAGTCGAGGCGGCAACACCACCGGTCGTGGGGTGTAGCAGCACGCTGAGATACGGCTTTCTCACGTCCCGAAAGCGGTCCAGTGCGGCACAGGTCTTCGCCATCTGCATCAGGCTGAGAATGCCTTCCTGCATCCGGGCGCCGCCCGAAGCGTGGAGCAGCACGACCGGCAAACGTTCGGCCGTGGCCCGCTCGAACAGCCGAGTGATGCGTTCCCCGACCACCGAGCCCATGCTGCCACCCATGAAGGCGAAGATGAAGCACCCATAGGCAACCGGATGGCCTCCGATCGTGGCCCGACCAATCTCGATGGCCTCGGTCCGCTTCGTCTTGCCCTGCGAACGCTCGAGTCGATCTCGGTAGCTCTGGCCATCGAAGAACCCGAGAGGATCATTGGGGAGTAGGTGCTCGTCCCACGTGTCGAGCATACCGTCGTCGAGGAGCAGCCGCCGCCACCCCGTCGCCGCGAGCTGATGGTGCTTTCCGCAGTCGGGGCACACCTCGAAGTTCTCGGCCATCGCTTCCGCCGTGATCACAGCGCCGCAACGCGAGCATTTGCGGAAAACGCCCTTCCCAATCGTCTTCTTGTCGCCAGCCAAGGCCTGGGCTGGCGTTTTCTCGGGCAACTCCACGACTTGCTTGGCTCCTGGTGGATCGGACTGCGGACGGAGACTCTACCAAGACCGGCGTCGTTGCAACGTCGTGAGGTGGTGTTGAGGCAGCGATTGGGAATGGAACAGCGAAGGTAGGCCGGCCGGTCTGGTGTGTTGCGACTAGCAGGCATTCCGAGAACTCCGCCGCAAGCATGCGCTCCCTTGATATTCGAGCTGCCCCGACGCGAAGATGCGCTCTGCCATGGAAGCCAGCAAAGGGTTGGGAGCGCCGAGCCTCAGCTTGCGAGCCCCGCTCCTCGGTCGCGACGCCGAGGTCGACAAGCTCCAGAAGGCCGCTGCGGCGGCGCACGGCGGCGAGGCGCGAGTCGTCGGGATCGTCGGAGTCGGCGGTGTCGGCAAGACGCGGCTCGTGGACGAGTTGCTGACCCGACGGGCCACGGCGGCGGACGTCAAGCCCCGCGTCGTCCGCGGATCGGCTCGCACGTCGCTGCGCGGGTACGGTCTGTTCGGTCGCCTGCTACGTTCG
This sequence comes from Polyangiaceae bacterium, assembly GCA_050304295.1. Classification (GTDB taxonomy): domain Bacteria; phylum Myxococcota_A; class Polyangia; order Polyangiales; family Polyangiaceae; genus JAFGBI01. The sequence continues at coordinate 11,666 of JBNLDK010000217.1, read as the reverse complement.
CGCTTCGGGATTGCCGAGGGGATGGACACGGAGGCGGCCAAGAGCCAGGTGCGTTCCCAGGTCGCCGATGTTCTGGATGACCGTCGGGTAGGAGACGTCTGCTTCTTCCTGGGGCAGATGATGGACTTGAAGTTCTTCGACAGTCCTCTGACCAAGGCGGTGGGGGATGACCCCAGTCAGGTGGGACACCTGGGTCATGCGATCGTGAAGAGCTTCCTCGAGGCCGATGCCGCCCAGACCCCGCTCATCCTGGTGTTCGAGGATCTCCAGCTCGCAGACGACGAGTCGCTGGGTCTTCTGCGTCACCTCACGGACGCGCTGCAAGGGCCGGTGCTGATCATCTGGACCGCACGTCCGGAGTTCCTGACCAACCGCGAGAGCTGGTTCGGGGGTGGCGATGCGCGCTGCCAGCGCATCGATCTCCAGCCGGTGGATGAGCGGGCCGCTGAGCAGATCATGACCGAGTTGCTCAGCCCCTGTGCGGGGGGGGCGCCCGGCTCGCTGATCGAGGTCGCGACCTCCCTGGCCGGGGGGACCCCCGGGCTCCTCGAGCAGATGGTGCGCGTCTTCCACGCGAACGGGGTCCTCGAAGAGGTCGGCGGTGCTGGTCCCGATCCCACCTGGAAGGTGCATCCGGACAAGCTGGAGAGTGCTCGCCACCCCCTCACCGTCGACGAAGCAGTCGAGGCACGAATCGGGGCGCTCTCGCCCAAGGAGCGCCAGGTGATGGAGTGGGCGGCGGCGATGGGTCGAGTCTTCTGGCTCGGTGGGCTCGTCGCACTGGAGCGAATGGAAGGGGAGCCGCCGGAGTTCTGGCGCCCCGGGCAGGGACATCGCGACCTCGACGCTGCCCTGGAAAGCCTTGTGCAGCAGGACCACTTTCTCGAGTTGCCCGACTCGACGTTCCCTGGTGACAAGGAGTTCGTGTTCCGACACAACCTGGAGCGCGAGCTGGTGCTCAAGTTGACGAGCGCCGCCGCGTCCCGCCAGCACCACGAGGGGATCGCTGCGTGGCTGGGTGGGCAAGGAGGGGTCCAAGCGGAAGAGGAACACTGCGCGATGCTCGCGGAGCATCTCGAGGCGGCAGGCGGTCACAGTCGGGCTGGACTCGCGTTTTTGGATGCCGGGGACATCGCGCGCAAGAACTTTCGCGCTCGCAAGTCGGCGGAGTACTACCAGAAGGGCCTGGAGCTCCTCGGTGAGGAGGACCCGCGGCGACGCATCGATGCGCTCCACAACCATGGCGATGTGCTGCTCCTGTTGGGGCGGCGCGACGAGGCGCTGGTCGCGTTCCGGGAGATGCTGAAGGCCGCCTATCGCTTGGGGCTGGAGTCGAAGGGAGGGGCGGCTCACGACCGAATGGGGCGGTTGCTTCGTGATGGGGGAGCGCTGAAGGAGGCCCGCCAGCATCTCGACACGGCGCTGGCACTGTTCGAGGCGGTCGAGGATCGGCGCGGAGTGGCCGCCGCTCACGACGACATCGGCAAGCTGCTCTGGATGATGGGGGACTACCCGAAGGCGCTGGAAGAGCTGAAGACGGCGCTGGAACTGCGCAAGGCACTGGGCGACCGGCGCAGCATCGCGCTGAGCCTCAGCAATCTGGGTCGTACCATGCTCGACTACGGTCTCGCGCAGCAGGCACGCGAGGTGCTGGAGGCGGGGTTGACGATCCGCCGTGAGATCGAGGACACCCTCGGGATCGTGGACAGCCTGGTCGATCTGGGGCGACTCGCGCGGGACCAAGACGATCACCGTCAGGCGCTGAGCCTGCTCCGGGAGGCGTATGGGCTGGCGGCCGAGGTCGGCGAGCGCAATCGCATGGCGATGGTGCAGACGCTGATCGGCGAGACGCACGAACGCTTGGGCGACGCGGAGCAGGCCGTCAAGGTGCTGACGGAGGCGCAGCAGCTGTGCGACGAGCTCGGCAACAACCTCTACCGGGCGGATGCCGAGCGCGGGCTGGCGAAGGTCCATTTGAAACAGGGGGAGTTGCGTCTGGCTCGCGAAGCGATCAAGCGCTCGGTTCACCTGTTTGGTCAGGCGCGGAGCAAGCCGCACCTGGCGGCGGCGGTACGCACACTGGCGGAGATCACCGCGGCCGGCGCGTGGGGTAACCGGTACCGGGAGAAGGCGGTGGAGTACTTCATGCGCTCGATCCAGCTGTGCAAGGAAATGGGCAACGAGATCGAGGTAGCCAAGAGCTACAAGGCCTTTGCGCAGTACGCGCGGGGCAGTGACGAGCTGAAGGGCAACACGGAGATCCAGGAAAAAGCCGCCAAGCTGGACCGGATGGCCGAGGAGATCTTCGCGAAGCGTCGGGAAGAACTCGCAGCTCGCTGAGCCGGGCAGGGGAGCAGTAGACGACGATGGGAGCAGCCAGCGACTTGACCACCCGCCTGCGCGGCGTTGCGGAGGCGGTGGACCGCCAGTTCCTCGGCAAGAGCGAGATTGTCAGACTGCTGCTGATCGCGGTCGTGGCTCGCGAGCACGCGGTGTTGATCGGCCCCCCAGGAACTGCCAAGAGCGCGCTGCTCCGCACGCTCTCGGGTCTCCTCGATGCTCGCTACTTCGAGTATCTCCTGACCCGCTTCACGGAGCCCAACGAAATTTTTGGACCGGTCGACATCGTGGCGTTCCGCGAAGGGACGTACCGGCGACGGACTGCCGGAATGCTGCCGGAGGCAGAGATCGTCTTCCTGGACGAGGTGTTCAAGAGCAACAGCGCCATCCTCAACGCGCTGCTGAGCCTGCTCAACGAGCGCCGCTTCACCTCGGGCGGGCAGGTGCTGGAGTGCCCGCTCATCAGCGTCTTCGGGGCCAGCAACGAGGTGCCTGCCGACGAAACCCTGAATGCGCTGTTCGACCGCTTCCTGTTGCGCATCCGCTCCGACAACCTCGACGCATACCACTTCAACGATCTGCTCCAGATTGGTGTGGACCACGAGGTTCGCAAGCTCCGCGGCAGTCGGGCCAAACCCCTGATCAGTGCGGCGGAGTTGCACGCGATGGGCCAGGAACTGGCTGAGCGGTTGCAGTTCCCCGAGGAGTTTCTGACTACCTACAAGGGGCTCGTGTTCCAGATCCGGGCCGAGGGCGTCACCCTCAGCGATCGCCGGGCGGTCAAGATGCTGAAGCTCTTCGCCGCGAGTGCCTACGTGGATGGTCGGGCGGCGGTCGACTCCAGCGATTTCTTCGTGCTCAAGCATGTCTGGAACTCCGAGGATCAAGCTCCAATCCTGGAGGGGATCGTGCAACCGGTGCTCGAGACGTACTATCGAGAGAACCCTGGGCAGAGGAGGGTAGGGGCCGTTGGCGTCGGCGTCGAAGCGCTGGGGGCGGAGGTTGATCGTATCCGCCAGATCCTGACGGGAGCGGCTCCCCCCAGCGACCTCCAGCTCTTCAGTCAGCTGAAGGCGTTGGGAGAAATCAAGACGGCCCTCGCCCAGATCCCTGACGATCGTGCTCGCCAGCTCGAGCAGCGGGTCGCCCAGCTGCTCGACGCTTCGCTGAAGAGCGGAAGGTTTGCTCAGCTGTGACGACTGTCCCCGTCCAACTGCGCGTCACCCGGACCGGATCCGTGGATGTGCCGCTGCCCGCGTACCAGACCGCGGGCAGCGCCGGGCTCGATCTGTGCGCGGCGCTGCCCGAGCCGGTCGTCATTCCACCCGGAGAGCGGCAACTGGTACCCACCGGTCTGCGTCTGGCCATTCCGGTGGGCTACGAGGGGCAGGTTCGCCCCCGCTCGGGCCTCGCTCTGCGGCACGGGATCAGCATCGTGAACAGTCCCGGTACCATCGATGCCGACTTCCGCGGTGAAGTTGGCATTGTGCTGATCAACCACGGCACGGAGCCCTTCGAGGTGCAGCCACTGATGCGCATCGCGCAGCTGGTGGTGGCCCCGGTGGCTCAGGCACAGGTGGTGGTCGTCGCGGCGCTGGACCAGACGGAGCGCGGGGCCGGGGGCTACGGCTCCACCGGCTGACGCGAGCACCGGCGGGTCTGCCTCTCGTCACCGAGGAGAAGTCGGCCGTTTTCTTGGCCCCGGCGCAGGGTTCGTGCATTGGTGACCACAGCGAGTGGTAGGAGAGGTGCGAGCTGCGCGGGTTGCTCCCTGGCGGGCTACGGCGCTGTGCGTCGCGTTGCTTGCAGGAGGGGCACTGGTCGGGGCGTTGTCTACGCCCCGATTCCCCGAGGTACGTGTGGTCTCCGAACCCGTGGCGACGTTGCCGCGCCCGATCGAGCTGGACGAGGTGGCGGTGACCGTGTCGCCACCGCTCGAAGCCGCGCCGCTGACCGAGGAGCAGCGCCGGCTCGGGTTCAACGAATGCTATCTTCCGGATCCGCTGGGGCTGGGTCCCTATGCGCCGTACCGCAAGACGCGAGGTCGGATCCTGGGCAGGGTCGCGATCCCCCAGCGCGGCGGCCACACCGAGGATGGGGGCTTCGATGTGGTCGTGCATTTCCATGGGGGCGATCCCGTGCGGAAGCAGTTCGTGCAGGTGACCCGAGGTGCGGTGTTTGTCGCCGTCGATCTGGGGGTGGGCAGCGGCGCCTACGAGCGCGCATTCGTGGACGACCGTCGGTGGCCCCAGTTGCAGAGGGAAATCGCGACGGCCCTGCGCGCTCACCTGGGGGACGAGCGCGCTCACATCCGCCACCTGGCGCTCTCGGCTTGGAGCGCGGGGTACGGAGCGATCGAGAAGATCCTGAAGACCCACGGTGACGATGGCGTCGACGCGGTCGTGTTGCTCGACTCCATGCACGCGGGCCGGAACTTCCGCTGGCCCGTGGCTGACGGGACGTTGGAATCGCTGAGCAGCGGGTCCATTCAGTCCCTCTTCGACTTCGCGAAGCGCGCGGCCCGGGGCGAGAAGATCTTCGTCCTGACGCACTCTCAGGTGATCCCCACTGGCTACGCGAGCGTCCGACGTAGCGCCGATCTCTTGCTCCGGGAGCTGCAGCTGGAGCGAGTGAGCGATTCGCGTCGCGTGGGCCTGCTCGACCAGCAGACCACGGTGGACCACCGGGGGGTTCATGTCCGGGGATATGCCGGGCGCTACGAGGAGGCTCACTGCGCCCACGTCACCCTGCTCGGCCCGATCGTGCGGGATCTGCTCGAACCCGCGTGGGACACCCCGACGATGGACCGCGACGTACCAGCGACGCCGGCCCCCCAGCTGGGGGGGCCGCCCCCCGAGAAGAGGTAGCCCGTAGCACCGCCCCCGGCTGCGGCGGGGGAACTGCGGCGAGCGGCCCTCGCGGAACCTCATCCGGCGCCTGCAGCCACCATCGCCACCTCAGGGGGAGGGCGGAGTCCCCTCAGTCGCCACGCTTGATCCCAAACGCGCGGATCTTCTTGTGCAGGTTGGTTCGCTCCACACCCAGCGCCACGGCCGACTTGGAGATGTTCCAGTCGAAGTCGCGGAGAGTCTGCAAAATGTACGAGCGCTCGGCCGACTCTCGGTACGCACGCAGCGTCAGGCGGTCCTGTCCTTCGCCCATGTCGGGCAGTTCGGGGGGGCGACTGGCGCGGCCTCCGTCGTCATCGTCGAAGGGGCTGGCGTGCGGATCCTCGGGCAAGTCGGCGATGGTGATCCGCTCCCCCGATAGAATGGCGGCACGCTCGACCACGTTCTTCAGCTCGCGCACGTTTCCCGGCCAGGCGCGTCGCGTCAGCGCCTCGTGGACCGGCTCGTCGATGGGCTTGAGGCGGAGTCCGTTTTCCTTGCAGAACCCGGCGACGAACGCGTCCGCGAGTTGCCGGATGTCGTCCAGGCGTTCCCGTAGCGCGGGCGCCCGGATCGGGAACACGTCCAGGCGGTAGAAGAGATCTTCACGGAAGTCCCCGCTCGCCACGTGCTTGGCGAGGTCCTTGTTGGTCGCGGCAAGCACGCGCACATCGACGTGGATCACGTGCTCGGACCCGACGCGGATGATCTCGCCGCTCTGCAGCGCCCGCAGGACCTTGGCCTGGGCTGCGGGCGCCATGTCTCCGATCTCGTCCAACAGCAGAGTGCCGCCGTGAGCCTGCTCGAAGAAACCACGCTTGCGACCCTGGGCACCCGTGAAGGAGCCCTTCTCGTGGCCGAAGAGCTCGCTCTCGATCAGCTCCCGGGGGATCGCCGCACAGTTCACCTTGATGAAAGGCGCATCCTTGCGGGGGCCCAGACGGTGGATGGCGCGACAGACGAGTTCCTTGCCGGTCCCACTTTCCCCTGTCACGAGAACGCTGGCCTTGGTCGGCGCTACCTTGTCGATGTCCCCGTACAGCTTCTGCATGGGGGCGCTGGTGCCGATCATCTCGTAGCGCGCCTCGAGTTCTCCGCGGAGATGGGCCACGCTGCGGGAGAGGCGCGCGGTGCGGACGCAGTTGCGCACGCTGACCAAGACGCGCTCGCGATTCAGGGGCTTTTCGAAGAAATCCGTGGCGCCCAGCTTGATGGCACTGACCGCATCGTCGACCGTCGCGTGGCCACTGATGACGATCACGGGAAGGTCGCGCGTGGTCTCGTCGGCCCGGATCTTCTCGAGCGCCTCCAGGCCCGTCATGCCGGGCAGCTTCAGGTCGAGCAGGACGACGTCGACAGGTTGCTGCGAGCGGCGCAGCACATCGAGCGCAATCTCTGCCGACTCCGCTTCCAGCACTGGGTAGCCCTCGCCGGCCAGCACCATGTGCAGTGTGCGCCGGATGTTCCGCTCGTCGTCGACGACCAGGACGGTCGCGCCGACGTCCCCCGGCTGGTTCATGTCCGTTCCCATCCTTTCGCTGAGCGTGCCAAGGGCAGAGGGAGAAGACAATGGCGAGTGTTAGCTGCCTCCCATCCGGTCCAGGAAGTTCTGGGCGGGCACCGTGAACGGTGTGGTGGGGTAGTCGCGGACGACGCGCTCGAATGCGGCGCGGGCCTTGCCGGGCTCCTTCATGCGCAGGAAGGTCTCACCGAGGAGGGTGAGCGCCTCCGCCTCCAGACCCGAGTCCTCGTAGCGGGTCAACGCGGACTCGATCCGTGCCACGACGGCCTCGTAGCGGTGCTCGCGGAGGTAGAAACGGGCCACGTACAGGTCGTGTCGGGCGAGTGTGCCGGTGACGACCTCGAGCATGAAGTCGAGCTCCGACCTCCGCTTGTAGCCCGGATAGTCCGCAATCATCTCGCGGAGCGAATCGTAGGCATCGAGCACGTTGACCAGATCCCGCTCCTCCAGGGGAGCGAGGAGTATCTGGGGCTCCGTGTCCTGATACAGCGCCTTCGCGATCTTGTAGCGCGCGTAGGGGACCTCGGGGTCGTTCGGGTGGTCGTGGACGAAGTCGCGATAGGCAGATACCGCCTCGGCGTATTCCTTCTGGCGGTACTTCGCGTCCGCGATCCGCAGTTCGGCCAGACGCGCGTAGCGGGTGTAGCCGTAGTTGCGCTTGACCTCCGTGAAACGCTCGACCGCCTCTTCCCAGTCTCGATCGAAGTACTTGTCCAGCGCTCGCTCGTACTCGCGCTTGGCGTTCTGCGTGTATTCGAGCGCCGTGCGCGCAGGAGGCGGTTTGGGCTCGCAGGCCGCGAGGGCGACGAAGCACGCGAGCAGAGCGGGCAGGAAGCGCATGGCCAGCTGGCCTCCTAGCCGCTTGGCCCTCGAAGCGCAAGAGAACGCCCTTGCGGGAGAGAGAACGCCGCGGTTTTTCCGCTTGATCGGGTCCGGGGCTGGGCTAGAACGCCCGAGCGATGCCCGTCGAGAAAGTCCCCATGACCCCCGCTGGAGCCCAGAAGCTTCGGGCCGAGCTGAAGCGCCTCAAGGAGGAGCGCCCGAAGATCTCTCGCGACATCGAGGTGGCCCGCGAGCACGGCGACCTGAGCGAGAACGCCGAGTACCACGCGGCCAAGGAGCGCCAGGGGATGATCGAGGCCATGATCAAGGACGCCGAGGACAAGCTTTCCCGAGCGGAGGTCATCGATCCCAGCAAGCTGAGCGGTGATCGTGTCCGCTTCGGCGCTACCGTGACCCTGACCAACCTCGACACCGACGACGAGAGCACCTACCAGATCGTGGGAGCGGACGAGGCGGACATCGATCAGGGAACGATCTCCGTGTCGTCGCCGCTGGCCCGGGCTCTCATTGGCAAGAGCCTGGGCGACGAGATTTCGGTCAAGCTGCCCGGCGGACTGCGCAACTACGAGATTTCCGGCGTCGATTACCGCTGACCGTCCGGAGCGTCCGATGCCCGCAGGCAGGGAGCCGAGTTCCGCAGCGGACAGCGCGACGCGCCCATCGCCCGTGGAGGTGGGGGCGCGTCGGTGGGCACGCGGCGTGTGGGCGACCGGGGCCGTTCTGCTGGTCGAGTTGGTCGCAGTGGCGATGCTCGGTCACCGCGGTGTTGCGAGCATCTGGGAGCTACAGTGGGGGAGTCTCTGGCTTTCGCCGACAGCGCTGGCAGTGGCGCTGGTGCTGGGTTCCCTCGGAGTGGTTCTGGTGGCTCTGGCGGAACGGGGAGACCGCACGACCCCGAGAGCATTCGTCGCGCTCGGGGTGGCGGTATTCGGCGCCGCTGTGGCCTGGGGAGTGGGTGGCGGACGTCACCTCGCTACTCTCCCCACCCGGGGCGGGTTTGCCGCCGTGGTCGCCGTCGTGTGCGGCAGCGGGGCCTGGCTCCTTTCGCGCCACTTGGCCCGCTGGATCCGGGAGCGGCCCCGGCTGGTGTCGCTGGGTGCGGTGGTGGCCATCGCGCTCGCCGAGGTCACCAATCGCTTCGTCCTGGTCCGGCTCTACCCCGCCTTTCACCTCGGTCTTGCTGTGGCCGCGCTGGTGCTGGCTCCCGCCATCCTGGTGGGGGTTCCGGTTTCCGGTCACCGCGGCGGGCGGTTCTGGCGCATCGCGCTAGGAATCACGGCAGTGCTCTCGCTCGGTGCCCTGGTCGGGGCGCGATCCGCCGCGGCTCAGCTGGCGTACTTCGACAACTTCCGACTCTTCGTCGTTGATCAGGCGCCGCTCGGGGGCCAAGTGGTGCGACTGGCTGCCTGGATGGCTCCTCCGGCGCCGCTGACAACCGTGGATGAGACCTGTCTCGAACCTGGCGGCTGCGGGGCCGCGGGCGGCGAGGGATCGCTCGATCTTCGGGGCCGCGATCTGCTGCTGGTCACCATCGATGCCGTGCGAGCGGACCACGTGGGGGCCTACGGGTACGAACGCCCCACGACGCCCCACATCGACCAACTCGCGGCGACTGGCGTGCGCTTCGAGTACGCGTACTGCGCTACCCCTCACACCTCGTACTCGGTCACCTCGCTGATGACGGGGAAGTACATGCGCCCCCTGCTGCTGCAAGGGGCGGGGGCGGACACCGATACCTGGGCGGGGATCCTGCGCAAATACGGTTATCGAACCGCGGGCTTCTACCCACCGGCAGTCTTCTTCATCGACGAGCGTCTGTTCACCGACTTCCGGGACCGCTTTCTCGACTTCGAGTACCGCAAGTTCGAGTTCCTCGAGGGGCAGCCGCGGGTCACCCAGGTCGAGAAGTATCTCAAGGGGGAGGACCGGGGCCAACGGGTGTTCGTCTGGGTGCACCTGTTTGGTCCCCACGAGCCCTACGAAGCCCATGTGGCGCACGAATTCGGCTCGCGGGACGTCGATCGGTACGATTCCGAGATTGCCGCTGCGGATGCGACGGTGGGAAAGCTCGTCCGCCTGTTCCGCGAGCAGCGGCCCGGGTCCATGGTCATCGTCAGCTCGGACCACGGCGAGGAGTTTGGCGACCACGGGGGCCGCTATCACGGGACGACGGTGTATGAGGAGCAGGTCCGCGTCCCACTGGTCGTCAATGCTCCAGATCTGCTCGATGCGCGGGTCGTGGAGGAGACCGTCCAGACGGTGGATTTGCTCCCCACGGTTCTCGCCGGACTCAAGATCCCGCGACCGCCGCGTATCCGTGGGCGCGACCTGAGCGATCTGCTCACCGGTGCTCGCGACGAAGGGGAGGGGGTGGCCCTCGCCGAGACCGAGGAGTACGTGATGCTGGCGGAAGGGGCGTTGCGGCTCGTGTGCGCGCGGAAGATCGGTGCCTGCGAGCTCTTCGACGTGCAGCTGGACCCGGGACAACAAAAGAACGTCGCCCAGGAGCATTCCCGCGAGTTTGCTGAGCTGCGGCACCGGGTGCAGCAGCTCAGCGCCTCGCACGGGCTCTACGAAGAGCGGGGCTTGCGAGCCGAAGGGAAGGGCTGGCCCCCGGCCATCTTGCGTGGTGTCTCTGGCGATGGCGACGCGGCAGAGGACGTCGCGGCGCTGCTCGACGATGCGGATCGCGCCATTCGGCGAAAGGCGGCCGCTGTCCTGTTCGACCTGCGGCGAGAATCCACGGCCTCCGCGCTTCGCCTGGCGCTCTCGCGCGACGAGGACGAGACCGTGCGCCGCTGGTGTGCCCTGGCCCTCACGCGCATGGGGCAGGGGGCGCCGCTGGCGACCGAGATCCTCGAGAGCGGCGATCTGCAGTGGCGACGACTGGCCGCGCTGTCGCTGGCGGAGTCGGGGGACCCAAGCGGGGAGCAGTTGCTCGTGGCCTGGTGGCAAGACGGGAAGGCGCGAGACTACTCGCGTTCCCGCGAACTTCTTGCAGCGTTCAGCCGCGTTCGCACCGAGGAGGCAGTTTGGCCCCTCGTTCAGTCCCTCGACGATGTTCGCCTCCGACCGTACATCGCCGCTTCGCTGGCGGCGATCGGGGAGGAAGTGGCTCGTGGACCACTGGCCCGCGCCCTGGCCGAGGAGCGCTACCAGAGCGCTCGGGTGGCCATCGGTGAGGCTCTGGTGGCCCTGGGGGCAGAGGGCGAGTTGGCCGCCCCGCTGGTGCGCTTTCTCGGCGTTCCTGACCCTCTCCCCGGCGGGGTCGGATTTGCGTTGGAAGCCGGGATCCTCGAAATGGTGGGCGGACCTGACGACAAGCAGCTGGCCCGACTGCGCAGAAACGCCGAGATTGGCGCGGAAATCACGGTGGCTGTGCCGCGGGGTGGCAACGGTACCGGTGTCCGTGTGCTGGTTCGCGCCCGCAACGAGGGCCCGAGTTTGGCTTCGGTGCACGTTGGGGCACGCGGTGATCCTCTCGAGTTTGACGCGAAAGGTATGCTGAAGAAGTCGAGAAAGGTTCCGAAAATCGACCTCAAGAGGTCGATCGGACTTCCCGTTCCCCCGGGCCGCGGGCTGGTGGAGGTGCACGGGGTTCTGCCCCCCTCCCTGAAGGCTCGGGCTGGACGGGGGCAGCGACTGGTGGTGTACGCCGAGCGAGGCATAGAAGTGGCTGGTGTGGCGGTGGTGCCGCTCGCCGACGAGCTCCCACCGCCAGAACCGGAGCCCTGGCTTCCTTCGGATGGGGACCACGGGGACTCGGCGGACGCAGATGCAGATTGACGAACAAGCACTGCGAAGGACTCGCCGATTGGGGAAGATCTGGTAAAGAGGCGCCGGTGGTTGAGAAGAAAGCAACGAGACGGTCCCGTCGTGCCCGGCGTCGTGAGCGTGCCGAAGGGCTGACCGAAAGCGCGAAGGTGGAGGACGAGTCCGAGGAGGACGAGTCCGAGGAGGACGAGTCCGAGGAAGACGAGTCCGAGGAAGACGAGTCCGAGGAAGACGAGTCCGAGGAAGACGAGTCCGAGGAAGACGAGTCCGAGGAAGACGAGTCCGAGGAAGACGAGTCC
>JBNLDK010000216.1:0-33758 GCA_050304295.1 Polyangiaceae bacterium | reverse complement strand
GTCGCGGTTGGTATCGGCGCCGCTGTCGCGGTTGGTATCGGCGCCGCTGTCGCGGTTGGTATCGGCGCCGCTGTCGCGGTTGGTATCGGCGCCGCTGTCGCGGTTGGTATCGGCGCCGCTGTCGCGGTTGGTGTCCGCGCCGCGGTCGGTCACCGCGAGTCCGTCGTCCGTGGGAGCGTCGGATCGTCGAGCGAGGCCTGCCAGCGGGGCAAGCAGTTGCCCGGGACCGGGCTCGGGGGATTCGGGGTCGATGCCGAGCAGTGTTGCCACCGACCGGAGTGTCGCGTCCGCCTGCTGCGGTTCCAGAGCTCCCACGCAGAGCGTTCTTCCCCGCACTGGCACGACGGTGATCTGGCAGCGCCCGCGCGCCGTGTCCGTCAGTGTGGAGAGTCCAAAATCGAGGACGAGACCCGCGAGCATCACCAGTACCCCCATCACGAGCAGCGAAGGCGAGCCACCCGCGGCACGTAGCCCGTCCACGAACAGGCCCACGCCGAAGTACGTGCCCAGCGTCAACATCGCGAGGCCGGCGTAGAGCCCGCTACGTGCAAAGCGCACCTCGCGGGTGATGCGGAGCAAGGCGTCGAGGGGTACGATCGTCCTCCGGTCCCGAATCACGCGACCGAGGAGCACCGTGCGCTGCTCGAATCGAATACCTCCAGCGGTGATCTCGATGTTGGCGGGGCGCCGGATCCCTAGCGTCAAGCGCGCCACCAAGGCGAAGAGGTGGCCCAGCGCCAGAAGTCCGGTGATGCCGAGCACGAACGTCCAGAATGCCGAGCGCGGAGCACGGCGGAGCTCGCCCCGCAGGGACACGCTGCTGGCGTTCGCGGTCGAGGCGCTGCCGCTCGCTGGGGGCGAACTACTGTCGGAAACGCGAGTCGGAGGCTGGCTGGAAGCATCAACGGTCATCTGAGTGCTTCTGACGCCTTATCCGAACGCCGCTCGTTCCGCCACCATTCGCCGTCAGGACCGCCGCTGGCTGGGTCAGGAAATCGCAGCAGCTCCGGCCAGCGAGTTCAATGTCGGGCCTGGAGTCTCGATGTGCTGGCTGGTCGTTGGGCGATTCTGGTCATCGACTAGGACCACCGTGGGTCGATGGTCCCGCGCTTCTTCGGGGGTCATCTCAGCGAAGGTGGCCAGAATGACTCGGTCGCCCGGGTCGTTGAGGTGAGCTGCCGCACCGTTGGCACACACCACCCCCGAACCCCGAGGCCCCGCGAGCGCGTAGGTGACGAGGCGAGTGCCGCGAGTGACATTCCACACGTGAACCGCCTCGTAGGGGAGGATTTCTGCCGCATCCAACAGTGCGGCGTCGATGGTCACGCTGCCTTCGTACTCGAGATCAGCATGCGTCACCTGGGCGCGGTGGATTTTCGACTTGAAGATGTTGAGCTTCATTTCCTGCTTTGGGTCTCGCCATGGCGGCCCTCGATACTGCGGGTCCACCTGTCGGACGCCTCGAAAGATAGGTCCGGACTGGACTCCGTTCAACCTTTCGCGGGGGCTCCTGTTGCCGACGAACGGGAGCGGATTCCGTTTCGTGAGGGTTTGTAGTGCAGGAAGTTGGCCGCTGTAGCGGCCAGCCGGTAGGGGTATTGAACCGCGACGGTTCCCACCGCCGGTCGGAGGACGAGATGGCTACACCCACCAAGCAGGAATTGCTGGACAGTCTGCGGCTGATGCTGCGCGAGGCGCTCCAACTGAGGGAGAGCGGAGTCGCCTACGCGAAGCTCGCCCGCGCGCACGGCTATATCGACGGCTACATGCGTGTGCTCCTCGAAACCGGAGTCGCCAGTCAGCCCGAGCTGTTGCGTCTGGTGGCATCGGAACGCGACGCCACCCATGGTCCAGCGACAGCGGAACTCGAAAACGACATCGCTGCCGTGGCGTAGCAACCCCGCGTGGCGAAGTGACCCACGCCGAGTTCTCAGCGGGGCCTAGCGGGAGCGGTGCCTAGCGGGCGAGGTTCAAGCGACGGGCCAGCTTGTGGCTAGCGCGGGACGAGCGGCTGAAGTCCCGGAAGGGGAACATCACGGTAATCGGCCCTTCTGGAGCACCGGCAATCATCCCGCCGGTATCCGCCAGGATGGCGGCGAGACCACGTCGGTCGAGATCCTCCGCTGTCGTCTCGATCTGAAGGATTGCGCCTGGCGATTCCGCCGGCACTGACTTCAGTCGCTGCGGATCCACGTGGGATGCGGCTGACCGCACATCCATGTAGTAGACGAGCGCGGCAGCGACTGCTGGAACGTCGGGGCCACGAATCCAGGTGCCCACCATGGCGTCGTCCAGTCGGTGGGCGCAACGGGCGTAGACAGCGGAATACGTGCCCCCCAGTCGGACCGTCAGACCATCGGCGAGGGTGAAGAACTGGGCACGCTCGGCCTCGCGAAAGTACCGATCCACGAAGCGTCCCCGGAAGCTCACGAGGAGCTCACGCCACTCGGCCACGCCCTGTGCCGGATAGCGCAGTTCCTCGACCTCGACTCCGGTCGTCGGACTATCCAGCTCAGCCAACTCGGGAGTTCCCGTCCAGACGAGGCGGCTTCCCTCCGGCGTCCGGTCGAAGAAGGCGTCGAGCCCGGGATCGCGCATCAGCGGGATCGTGCTTCCGGGCCGCAGCAGGGAGATCTGCACGACCCAGCCATCCACGTCGAGAGGACCCAGCGTGCCCCCGCGAAGAACCCGAGCCCGTGACTGCTCGCAAGCCAGGCGAGGGCGATCCTCGCCACTCGGGTCCGCGCTGGGTACCGAGGCAGAGGCCACGGGTGGGGTGGGACGCGCCAGGAACGGATACGCCGCGAGGGCGGCGACCAGCGCAAGGAGCAACAGGATGGTCAACGCATAGGGTGCGATGCTGGTCGAAGTTCTGGTGAGCGGGACTGATGGGAGTCGTTGGGCGTTCAGCCGCCGGGCGAGGTCCGTCGCCGCCCGACGGCGTTCTTCCGGTGACAGGTCAACCCAGTCCCGCGCGACGAGTCCCAGTGGGGTCTCGAAGCGGCCGGCGGGCGAGGACAGCGCGACGACGTCTCCCTCGATCGAAACCTGGCCAGCAGCACCGAACCGCGTCAGTGCTTCTCGCACGTGGCGTGCGAGGTCCCCCGCCTGGTGTGGGTCGAGCGTTTCCACGCCCGTCCGAGGATACACGTCAGCACGTTCGCTGTGCAGCCCCGACTCCAGTCGTGGTAGGACGTCCGCGCAATGGCTGCCAGAAAGCGAACTGCGAGGAAGTCCACGAAGCCCGTCCCTCCCCGTCGGGCCCCCACTCCGCGCGGGGTCGGCCACGACAAGCCCACCAAGAAGGCCGCGGCCAAGAAGGCGGAGACCAAGCGGGGCGAGAGCAAGCGGGCGGACAGCAAGCGGGGCGAGAGTCGGCGCAAGAAGGTCGAGCCTCTCGATGTTCTGCAGGGAGACCCGCTGGAGCACGCCCGGAGCCTGATCCGCGAGATCAAGGACTTCCCGAAGAAGGGCATCCTCTTCTACGACATCACTACACTAATCGCCGATCCCTGCGGCTTCCAGATCGTCATCGACGCGCTGGCGCAGCGCCTCATGGGGCAGCGCATCGACCTTGTCGTGGCGATGGAATCCCGAGGCTTCATCTTCGGGGGAGCGCTAGCGTCCCGTCTCAACGCCGGGTTCGTTCCTGTCCGCAAGCCCGGAAAGCTTCCCTACCGAACCGACCGCGTCGCCTATGAACTCGAGTACGGGAACGCCGAGCTCGAGATCCATCGCGATGCCATCGCACCCGGTGCCCGGGTCGTCATCCTGGATGACCTGCTGGCAACTGGAGGGACGGCTGAAGCTACCGCCCAATTGGTCGAGAACCAGGGCGGCGAGGTGGTCGTGCACGCCTTCGTGGTCGAGCTCACCTTCCTCGGCGGGAGGGCCCGCCTCGGGCCCACGCCGGTTCTCTCGCTGATCCAGTACTGATCCGCCCGACCAGGCCGTCAATGTGGGGCCATCGCACACGGGACTGGACGCTCGATTCGGTTTCGCTAGCCTCTTTCCCAACAGGGGTAGCGCTAGCGGTAAGGGAATCATGATGCGAAGCTTGCAACTGGGACTCGTAGGACTGACTGTGGCTGGGTGGGCCGCCTGGGGCTGCGGCGGAGGCTCGCCCGTCACACTGCCGGGTGGGGGCGCGTTCCCGGCCACGGGCGGGACCGCTGGAGCTTCCCAGACCGGCACGGGGGGGGCGGGTGGTGTCACGGTTCCCCCAGGTGCCGGAGTGGGGGAGGCGTGTTCCTCGGCCCAGCCCTGTCGAAGTGGTCTGACCTGCAGCAGTGACGTCTGTGAGCCGGCAGGGACGACCGCTCGCGGTGACGCCTGCGTCATCGGTGCCGAATGCGTGGCCGACTCGCAGTGTCTCGGCGGAACCTGTGTGGCGGCGGGCACGGCAGCCGAGGGAGATGCTTGCGAGACCGACGCCGACTGCGGAGGGGGGCTCCGCTGCGCGCTCCGCGGAGCGGCCGCTGTTTGCGTTGCCGAGGGAGGCACCGACGTCGGAAAGACATGTGAGGCCGGTGCGGACTGTTTTGCTGGCTTGACCTGCGTGGAGGCCTCCTGCGCGGTGAACCCCCTGGGGCTGCCGATCGCCGTCACACCTTCGTTCGACCAGGCGGACTGCGACGCTCCCGTCGAGCAAGGGGAGACGGTCCGTGCTCTGTTCGAAGTGCCCGGGGCTCGCGGCGGGGTGGCCAGTGACTTCTTCGCCCTCCCGTTCCCCAACGATGTGCGTCTGGTCGACGGGCGCCCTGACCTGGACGGGTTCCCCACGCCGGGCGCGGCTCTGCTCGGCTTTGACCCACTGCAGCGCTACGTGGACGCCGTCGAGTCCAGCTCGCGCGGATGGGGCGCCAATCCAGTCGCGATCTTCAGGTTCTCCGGTGCCATCGACTGGGACTCCTTTGCCCAGTCGGTCCCATTCAGCTGGATCGACATCACCCCGGGCATCAGCGTCGCTGAAGGCTACGCAGCCAACGCGGGGCTGCAGGTGAGCTTCCACGGCGGTCGAACCAACGCCGTCTGTCACAACTGGATGGCTGTTCGGCGTTTCCCCGGATCGCCGCTGGTTCCTGGCCATACCTATGCCGTCTGGATTGAGTTCGACCACGAGGATCCGGACAACATGATCGCCGTGGCGGAGGACGGGAGTCCCATCGAGCGCTCCCCACACCTCGAGGCCATGCTCGCGAGCGCACGCCCTTCCGACCCCAATCTGGTGGCGGCGTGGCAGACCTTCGAGCCCTTCCGCGACTACATCGCCATGCCCAAGGACAGCTGGATGGCGGCGCCGCAGGCCGACCGGATCCTGAACGCGACGGTGATCACCGTGGATGACATTCGGGACCCGATGCAGGACCTCGCGGCTGCCGTGGAAGCCCAGCCGACACCAGAGGTGACCGACTGGGTGCTGTGCGATGGAGCCACGTCGAGCCCATGTCCCCAGGCCGACGGCGAGCGAGCCTGTGGAGATGGATCGGCAGCTGCCTACGACGAGTACCACGCACTCGTCACCCTGCCGATCTTCCAGCGCGGAACGCCACCCTATCTGGACGCAGGCGGCGCGATCGCGGCCAGCCCGGTGCGCGACGAGCAGGTGTGTTTGGCCCTCACGGTCCCGAAGAACGCCACGATGCCGCCCACGGGCTGGCCTCTCGTCGTCTATGCTCACGGGACCGGGGGCTCGTTCCGCTCCCACGTTCGTGACGCGGTCGCGGGCACTCTTGCGAACGTGAGCATCCCTGGCGGGGACCCGGTGCATTTCGCCGTCCTGGGCATCGATCAGGTCCAGCACGGGCCCCGGCGTGGCAACTCCACCGACTCCCCCGACACGCTGTTCTTCAACTTCACCAACCCCGACGCCGCTCGTGGCAACCCGATGCAGGGGGCCGCTGATCAGATCGCACTCGGTCGCTTGGCGGAAACATTGAATGTCAACGCCAGGACGACCGGCGGAGATGCGATCCGCATCGACTCGGACGCGATCGTCTTCTTTGGCCATTCGCAGGGTTCGACGCATGGCAGCCTGGCGCTGCCGTACAGCAGCGTCTTCTCGGGGGCCGTACTGAGCGGGAACGGCGCGTCGATCAAGGACGCGCTGTTGACGAAGACGAGCCCCGTCGACATCGCTGCCATCGTGCCGTTTGCCCTCGGCGACCCGCAGCTTGGCGGTGATCCGCCGGCGATGCGCCTCGCGGGAGGGCAGGACCATCCGGGACTGACGTTGCTCAGTCAGTGGATCGACCCCGCCGACCCGCTCCACTTCGCGTCAGTCGTGGGCAAGTCCCCCGACGAAGGTCAGTCCCCCAAGCACGTGTTCATGACCTACGGGCTCGGTGACTCCTACAGCCCATCGAAGACCATGCGGGTGTACGCCGTTGCGGGCGGATTCGACGAGGCCGAGGCGCATTCTTCCGCCAGCCAGCCCGACGACTTGGCCATCAACTACGGGACGGACCCGCTGCCGGTTCCTGCCGGAGGCAACGTCACGGTGGACGGGAGCGACGTCACTTTGATCTTGCGTCAGTATGGCCCGCCGACGGGTCGCGACGGCCATTTCGTCGTCTTCGACGTCGCCGCTGCCAACAGTGACGCCGCGCGGTTCCTGGCGATGGCGGCTGCGGGCCAGGTTCCTCAGGTCGGGCGCTGATCCCCTGTTCGTGGACGGGGGCGGCGGAGGCAACCGCTGACACCCGATCTCCACCGTCACCGGCACTTTCTGGAGTGCCGGCGCAAGCGGGTTCAAACGCGATCGGCGGGAAAGGCCTGCACTGCGGCGATCTGCGGCGCCTCCAGCGCCAGGGCGATGACCCGGTCGAGGCCGAGGGCGTTGCCCGCGCTGGGAGGCATCCCCTCGCGCAGCGCGCTCAGCAGTCGGCGATCCAGGGAATAGACCGGCTGCCCCGCCTCCCGACGACGTTGGCGCTCAGCGACAAAGCGACGGCGCTGCTCCGCCGCGTCCGTGAGCTCCCCATAGCCGTTGCAGAGCTCGATCCCTCCCGCATAGAGTTCGAAACGCTCGGCCACACTCGGGTCGCCGGGCCGCGGGCGCGCTAGCGCCGCCTCACTGATCGGGTAGTCGACGAGAAAGACGGGTCGGGGGTACCGGGTCAGGGCGGGCTCCACTGCCTCGACCAGCACGCGGAAGTACTCGTCAGGGTCACGGTCGGCTAGCTCAACCGGATCATGGCCGCCGCCGTGCTCGTCGAACGCTTGCCGAACCGTGATCCGGTCGAAGGGGGGAGTGACGTCGAGCATGACACCGCTTGGGGCGGCGATCTCGAGCGACCCGCGCAGTTCCCGAACAATGGCGGCCACGACAGCTTCCGTGTCGTGGATCACCGCTTCGAATCCAGCGAAGGCGCGGTACCATTCGAGCATCGCGAACTCGGGTTGGTGCCAGTCACCTTGCTCGTCCGCGCGACTGCAATGGCAGATCTGAAACAGGCGCGGTACGCCCCCCACGAGCAGACGCTTCATGTGAAACTCGGGTGAGGTCACCAGCCAGCCGCGGTGCGCCCGGAGGGCGTTGACGTGGGCGTCGAGACCAGGAGTTCGGACCCGCACTGGCGTGTCCACCTCGACGAAGCGCTCCTTGGCGAAGTAGGAGCGAACCGCCGAGAACGCGCGGCTGCGCGCCACCAGTCTGGGTCCCACGCCGGCCCAGGCGAGGCGCGCGAACTCCCCACCCGCGGGGGGCTGAGACGCAGGGTAGCGCTCGACGACCACCACCTCGGTCAGTCCCGCCGGACCCACGCCACCCTCGACGACGAGCAGATCCCCCGGGGTCACGCGCGCTGGGGCCTCGAGCCCCACGGGGATCGAGCCGATCGCGTCGGCGAGGACGAGTCGCCGTCCCTCCACGGCTGCGACTCGCCCCCCGACCTGCAGTCGTCCAGGCGTGCTCCGCGGTGGAAGCGGCAGCAGGTCCGACGGAGACCGGATCATCCACCCGTGAAGGCGTGAACGGCAAACGCCGCCACCTGCGCCCCCATCCAGGGCCCGGCTACGGCCAGCGTCACGGCCACAACGACGAGGCGAGGCAGGTGCGCGAGAGTGAAATCCTGCACCTGGGTCGCCGCCTGAAAGACGGCCACGATGAGCCCTGCCACCGCCGCCACCCCAACGATGGGAAGCGAGACTGCGAGGCCTAGCAGCAAGGCTTCCTGGGCCAGGGTCGTCAGCTCGCCGACCGGTGCCACGGACTCATCCTCCCCCCGCACCGCTGCGAGCTCCCGCCTGTCCGACGGTGCCGCCTCCACCCTCAGCGAACGCTCCGGCAACGCCCGCGCCGCCCCCACCCGAACCGATCGTCGCCGTGACGCAAGCGCCGGTGTCGTTGCAGAGCTGTCCTGGGAAACAATCCCGATCGGACTGACATTGCGGCTGGCAGTGGCCGTCAGGCCCGCAATCTTGGCCCTCCGGGCAGTCGCTCCGGTAGCGGCACGTCACTGTCTGACCTTCGCCACCCATACCACCAGTGAGACTTCCGGCAGCACCGGCCATCGCACCGGCGCTGCCTCCAGTCGCGTCCGCGCCGCCAGCGCCTCCGGTCGCGCCGACGCTTCCCGTGCGCCGGCGGCAGCTGCTGTCGCTGACGCGATCTCCCTCCGGGGGGCAGCAGCGATCGGCCTCGCTGTTGAGGAGCTCCGACGCGGCGACACACTCGAGCCCACCATCGCAGTCCTCGTCATTGTTCAAGACGTCACAGCGGTCCCCCTCGGACTGCTTGGAGCAGCTGCTGACGAGTGCACCAACGATGAAGAAAACGGGGGCGATACGGGCAATTGTGCGGAGCAACATGGGCGGCAGAGTCCTAGCAGGGGCCTCGCTGGAACACCAGTGCCGCCAGCTCTTGCCGGCCGGTGCGGACGCACGGCCAGTGCTTTGGGGGGCTGGCGCTGCCACCGCGCTGGATGAGAAGGGCCTCAGCGTCCGGATCGGTGGCCGCTGATCTGGCGCAGAAGCTCCGCATTGCGCTCTGGTGGTGCGCCGCGGCGCAACAGCACGAAGGGCTGCCGAATGTCGACGACGCCAAACGATTTGTCGGTGAGAACCTGCTTTACTGGCGCCATGTCGTCCGGGCGGGTCCAGGACAAGCCGAAGGCGAACAGGATATAGTCCGCGTCGTAGATCCCGGACCGCAGGGTGTAGGCCAGGGCACGATTGGCTACGTGGGGAAGCTCGCGCTCGGACGCCGAGACGCGGGCGTCTGCCGGGATCTGGGCGATGAGTGCCTGGCGAGCGGTCCGGCGAGCCAGGTCTTCCTCCGTCGTGCCAAAGACGAAGTCGTCGAAACCAGCTCGCGCGGTGTTCTGCTGCAGAATGGCTCCAAACTGGTAGCTGACCGCGAGGGAGGCGAAGGCGAGCGCCGCCAGCGCGGCGAAGCGACGGCTCGGTCCGAGCCTGTCCCCAAGGTGCAGGGGACGGCCGAGATGGGCGAGGGCGAGAATGGTGCCGACGAACACGTAGGGCGTCCACTGCGCCGTGTACTGAAACGAGATACTGACCAGGGCGACCGCCGGACCGTTCTTGAGCTGAGCCAGCAGCGTCAACACGAACGCTGGGGCTAACAGCAACCAGTTCAAGGGACGCCGCAGAGGCAGGAGCAGCAGCGGAACGAAGATCTGCAAGACGTAGATCAGCTTCTTCTCGAAGAGCAGCGTCTTGAGCACGAAGCCCGGGTTCGTCAGCAGCGTCTGCAGCACCCCCTCGAAGTCTTCGGTGCCACTGGCCAGCAGCCCCTCGTAGAAGAAGACGAAGCTGGACCGGCCGCCTTCGGGTGGCATGACAACGAACTTCATGACTGCGAAGTAGACCGCGCAGAGCGCCACGAGCATCGCTCCGACCCGAGGTCGCACCCCCGAGAGAAGCAGATAGGCGCCAAACGCCCCGAGCCCCAGCGACACGTCCTCGCGTACCGAAAGCGTCAGAACGATGAACACCATGGCCAGACCGTCGCGTCGGGACAGCAAGGCGTAGATCGTCGTCCACACGAACAACGGGGCCAGCGTCAGGAAATGAAAATCGTAGAGGTGTGCCCCGTGCAGCGGCGCGTACAGGAGATAGGCCAGCGCGAGCACGCAGGCGGAAGGAGCGCCCAGCTGACGACGGGCGAGCAGAAACAGTGGAACTGCCGCTGCAGCGCAGAGGATTGACTGCAAGACGAGCAGCGTCTCGGGATGTTGGTGGAAGCGGTAGACCTGCGCGACGAGGAAGGCGATGAAGGTCGCGTGGCGGCTGAAGTGAGTGGTGCTGGAGGGGCCGTAGATCGGTGTGCTGCGAAAGAGGGGCCCCCCGTGCAGCGTGTGCCACACGATGTTCTCCTCGATCCCCAGGTCATAGGTGCTGGTGTGGCCGTTTAGGTGATACGCGATCGTGTGGTGGCTGAAGTAGGCCGCGTAGCCCGCGGCAGCCAGAACCACCACTCCGAGAAAGAGCACGAGCTGCAACCGGGGTGACCAACACCACGGGAACGGAGGAGGAGCGAGTTGCCGGGCCGAGACGCGCAAGGAGCGCTCCAATCCGAGCGCCACCAGCAGCATGAGCACCAGGCCGGTCAACTCGCGCCCTACCCAGAGTTCCCAGCTGAAGCAGAGGGGCACGAAGGCCGCGAGACTGGCGGGAAGGAGTAGCAGCGCCAGTCCATGGAGCCGATGCGAGCTCCACCGGCGTGTGGCCAACAGACCACCCCCCAGCGTGACCAGGAGACCGACTCCGTAGGCCAGAGCCCGAATGGGGTGCATGGTTGGAGTGTCGCTCATCACGTTGTCGCGGACGAAGCTGGGTAGATCTTCGCCGAGCGCTAGGAGCCAGGCGGCGAGCCCCAACGACGCTCCCTCGACTCCCAGCAGAGCAAGTGCACGTGCGAGCGCGGAGAACGCCGGCAGATCCTCGTCCGCGCTGCCGACGGCTGCTGGCGCGATCGCGCGCAGCGGACTTGGGTCAGCGGGCATCGCGGGGGCGGTAGTCACGAGGTGCTGAACGGTGCAGCAAATGCTGCTGGCTGGCAACAAGTCCGTAAACCGCGCGGCGAGTCCGCGGACCAGCTCATCGCACGACGCCGATACTGGCCGCGTTGTTCGATGGATCCGCGCCGCGCTTGGCGAGCACGAACTCCCCCCGTTTGGCGATTACGCCAAAGGTGCCGTGGCGGAACGCAGCCTCGAAGTGGTGCCGCTCGAGGCCACTGGGAGGCATCCAGAGCAGCAAGTACTCGGCGTCGTAGATCCCAGTGCGGAGGGTGTAGGAGTCACGCCGGTTGGAGACGTGGGGAACAATGCGCTCCGACGAGCAGATCTTGGCGTCTGCAGGAACCATCGCGATGAGCTCGTAGAGCCGCCGATGTCGTTCGTGGTCCTCGTGGGAGATACCGTAGGTGAACCTCCGGAACCCCCCTCGCATGTTCTCGCCCTGGAGCACCGCCCCGTACTGATGGCTACCAATGACAGAAGTCACCAGTACAGCAACGACCCAGGCCCAACGCGCCGCGGCTGGCAGGCGATGCTCGCGTTCCTGCTGCCGCATCCAGCCCAGGTTGGCAACCACG
This sequence comes from Polyangiaceae bacterium, assembly GCA_050304295.1. Lineage (GTDB taxonomy): Bacteria > Myxococcota_A > Polyangia > Polyangiales > Polyangiaceae > JAFGBI01. Next base: position 22,201 of record JBNLDK010000216.1, on the reverse strand, counting down.
GCAATGAACATGAATCCAGTCCAGTAACTCGCGTACTGGAAGTAGATCTCGATCAGCGGCTTGTAGCCGGTCGAGAGAATGGTGAACAGAAATCCGGGGATGGACAGCACGAATCCGAGGGGTCGGCGCCACACCAGCAGAGCCAGCGGCCCGAGGATTTGCAGCAGATAGACGAGCTTGTCATGGGTCAACACGCTGTTGAACGCGAAGACCGGGTTGCCCACGATCGTCTTGATGACTCCGGTGAAACTCGTCTCTCCCGCAGGCAAGAGGCCCTCGAAGGTATCGAGGAACGTCGAAGCGCCACCGGTGTATCGGGGCATGACAATGAGCTTGAGCGCCACGAAGCACGCGGAGCCGGCCAGCATCATCACTACCCCTGCCAGCGGGTGACGCCGCTCGAGGAGCACGAAGAGTCCAAGGACGGCAAACAAGGCCGACACGTCTTCCCGCAGCGATAGCGTCAGCAACCCAAAGACCACCGCCATCGCCGTGCGCCGGGTATCGACGCAGTAGAGCGTCATCATGAGGAAGAACGGAGCGAGCGCCAGGAAGTGAAACTCGTACAGATTGGGTCCGTGCAGGGCCGGGTAGAGCAGGTATGCCGCGGCGAGGGCGACTCCTGTCCACGGGCCGACGCGATGTCGGGCGAGCAGGTACAGTGGGATCGCGCCGGCCCCAAGGAGCACGGACTGGACCACCAGCAAGGTCTCGGGCCCCTGCGCGAAGTAGTACACGAGCGCAATGACGTAGGCGAAGTAGGTTTGGTGATGCCCCGAGTGGGTCGACGTCGGGCCACCGAGCGGGGAGGTCTTGAAGAGCGCTCCCCCATGCACCGCATTCCAGTGCAGGTTGTTCCAGACGCCCAGGTCCATGGCCGCCGTCTCGAGTCGGTAGTGCGCGTCGATGGTGATCTTCGAGAAGTAGATCGCGTAGGCGATGGTCCCCCCGACGACGACCAGGAATGGCAACCAGGAACGCTGCAGCGGCGGATTCTGCGGCCACCATTGGGCTTCGGAGTCGACGGAGGGGAGCCAGCGCACGCCGGCGAGAACGGGTTTCGAGTCCAATGCCTGGCGCAGTAGTCCCTGCAGGGCCACACCGAGCAGCGCCAGCATGGCGAGGAACGTCAGGTCATGTCCCTTCCAGAGCTCCCAGTGAAACAGGAACGGGACCGGAGCAGCCAGGCAGAGTGGCCCGACGCGCGCGGCGAAACGCTGAACTCGGAACCCCTCGAAGTGACCTCCAACGAAGCCGATGCCCAGCCCACCGAGCATCGCGAGGACGCCCCCGAGAGCCATCCGTTTCAGGAGCTCGGCACGAGCGTCCGGTTCCAAGGTGTTGGAGATCGCATACGCTGGCAGGTCGTCCCAGAAGCGGACTGCCCACGACGCGAGCGCCAAAGAGGCCCCCAAGACGGTCAGCAGGATGAGGGCAGGCACGAGTTCGGCGATTCGCCGAGGGAGCCGCGCGAGTGAGTACGGCAGTCGCATGGGGCCCCGACGCTACCTCAACAACCCGAGCCCAACGAACCCCTTTTTCGGTCCCGGCCCGGGGGCGCTGCGCCCGTCCATGAACTGGATAATCGACGCAGAATCAGCGCAATTTTCGCTTCGGATGCCGAACGCGCCAGGCGATCTCGCTGAGGTCCAGTCCGGCTCGGACCATGTGGCGTGGCGTCAGCTTGCTTCCCGGCACATCACGCCAAACCATGAGCGGCTCCTCCCAGATGGAGTCTACAGGTAGCGCGTCGGACCCCCGGGTGAGGCGGGCCAGTAGCTCGACGTCGAACGCCCACCGCGAGTGAAAAGGCTGAGTCAGAGCTCGCTCGAGCGCAGGAGTGCGGCGAAAAAGCTTGGCGCCGCATTGTGTGTCGTAGACGCTGAGCCCGAGCGCCAGACTCGCGGCAGTGGCGAACAGGCGACCCAGGTAGTGACGCAATGTGGTTCGCTCGATCCCTCGACCCAGCAATCCGACCCGAGCGGCGATGAGGACCGAGCAGTCTTCCTGCTGCCGCACGGCCAACAGGCGCAGCAGTTCCTCGGGGGGGGTCGATAGATCCGCATCGAGATACGCGACGATCTCGCATCCGGAACCGAGAGCGTTCAGCAGGCCCTGGCGCACGGCCTCACCCTTGCCGCCGTTTACATCGAGAGCAACGACGTGAACCTGAGCGGGGAGTTGGTCGCGGATGCGGTGGAGTAGCTGGCGCGTTCCATCTCGCGATCCGTCGTCAACGAGGAACAGGTGCAGCTGGGGATCAGCTTGCGGCAACCCGAGGATGCGCTCAGCGTCCAGTCGCTGCTCCTCGTTGTAGCAGGGGATGACGATGCCCGTGCGCACCCTGTTCTCGGTCATGGCTTCTGACCCAATGCCCAAACGCTCAGCCCCGGGATCCGTAGCGATCGTGACGCTGCAGCGAAGCACAGTGAGGCGTCGAGCTTCAAGGCGGCCGCTACGATCCGGGTGAGGCGTTCGCCCCCGCTCCAGGTAGCGGCTTCGGTGATGACCTGCGCCTCCAGATCGCCCACGGGTGGAGCAGCATGGTGACCGCGTGCGAGTTCGGCGAGCTTGCCGAGGGCCCGGGGCAGGAGCAGTGAGGCGAACAGCCCACCGCTCACGGAGGCGGTCAGTCCCGCGTTCTCGAGCACCTGGGTCAGCTGCGCGTGCGTGTAGCGTCGCAGGTGTCCCAGGGAAGTGTCGTGCTGGGTGAACAAGGCGCCCCACGCGGGAACGGACACCACCGTGCGGCCAGATGTCTGCAGGTGGTTGCGGACCACGTCGGTGAGCAGCGCAGAGTCGTCAGACACGTGCTCCAGCACGTCGAGAAGGACGACGCAGTCGAATCTCTCGTCCGGCAGATCGCGAGTGAAGCGAAGTCCCGGCTGCGGTGCGTTCTGTGCCAGCCAGGCGTCGGTGTAGGCCGAGTCGCAACCTACCACCTCGCTGCCCGCGGGCAGATGCGTGAGGAGGCATTCGGCGAAGTATCCGTCGCCCGCACCCACGTCGAGAACCCGCAGGGGGGTGGACTGGCCAGCCGCGACCACCTGGCAGAAGAATGCGGCTCGGGCGATCTCCCACGGATGGCGAGTGGCCGTTCTGCCTGGTGATTCACGGAGATCCATGCTGAGTGCGCTCCAACCTTACACCGTTGCGGCGGGACTGCCGCCGCCAATCCCCGCGTTCCGATCCGCGTTCCCGAGACGCGCCGGCGACCGGCGCCGGCGCCCCACCTGACTCGCCCTGTCAGCGGCCGCGGGCAGAGCCGACCTCCTTCTCGTCGAGCGCGCGGAGGAACAGCGCGACGTACTGGAATGCGCTGACGGCGCTGAAGATGAGCGAGAGATACACGAACGCGCGCCCCACCGTGACCAGATCGACCTCTCCCAGGGAGATCGGGCCGACGGTGAGCGTGTACGGGTAGCCGATGATCAAGAAGAGGATCCCGACCATCTGCAAGGCCGTCTTCGCCTTGCCACCTCCACCGGCCGCGATGATCACCCCTTCCGAGCTGGCGATGCTCCGGAGGGCCGTGATGGAGATCTCTCGGGCCAGGAGCAGGACCACCGTCCATCCGGGGATCCGCCCCATGGGGACCATCCAGACGAGGGTTGCCATCACCAACAGCTTGTCAGCGAGGGGGTCGAGAAACTTGCCGAGCACGGTCACGATGTTCCAGCGCCGCGCGAGGTACCCATCGACGAGATCGGTCAGTGCAGCTGCCGAGTAGACCAGCGCGGCCCACACGCAGTCGCCCGGCGTGCCGCGATCGAGCAACACGATGACGAGGGGAATGATCGCCACCCGACCAATGGTCAGCAGATTGGGGGTGTTGAGGACCTCTTGTTTCAGGGACGACATGGTCACGATCAATCGAGAAGCAGAAAGAGCGATCCGGTGCCTGTGAATCCCAGATACCCTCGCCCCCCGGCGAGCGCGTCAGCCGGAGGAGACTGGGGGAGCAAGCGACCCGTCCAGCCCACGATGCAGGCGTCGGTAACCATCACCGGCCCCCCGGAGCCGATGACGAGGGACCGCAAGGCAGTGGCGGTCTCGATGATGACAATCCCCTCTCCGCCAAACTGCACCATCGGGTACTGGCCCGACTCCCCGCGCGCGAGGCGTCCACTCTCGTGGCGAAGTCCGCCTTCGAAACCCACTAGGAAGTCCTCGCGGAGGTAGAGCAACTCCCCCGCCACCAGCCGCAAGGCAAGCAGGTGAGAGCCGGGTTCGCTGGCGCCCAGCACGACCTGGCCCGCGCCCTCGAGACGAGCCAGGGCCGAATCGAGCCCTCCGAGCGGTTCATCGAGCTGGCGTCCCCGAGCTCGACGGTAGGCTGGCGCAGTCCGGAATCCGTCGCCATCTGGGATCAGCGCCCGCACCGAGCTGGACCGCACCGTCAGCTCCTCCCGAACCCGCACCACCACGAGCCGTTCGCCACACAGTTCGACCCCCTGGGGTGGAGCGGGAAGGGCGATCCGCTCTGCCATTTCCATCGGGGTGGGACTGCTGACATGTGCTGCAGCGGTCGCGGGGCGAGGCGTGAGCTGCCCTGCGGGAGCTCGCCCCGGCTCCCGGGCCTGCCAGGAACCAGTCGGCGCAGACGCCAGCGCAACGCTTGGCTGAGCGTGAGTGAAAGGAGTGGGATCGAGCTCGATCTCGCGCACCGCATCTGCCGCCGCCTGCCGCAAATGGGCGCGGTCGGGATCGAGTGGCTGCTCCTGGGGCAGTTGGCGGTCCATCCGCAAGGCCATTGCGGTCTGACCAGCGCGCTCGAAGGCCGCCTTGGCCTTGCCGAAGTCGCTGGCGCGCTCGAACACCAGCCCCAGATAACCCCAGGCGCGGCGGTGATCTGGATCCCGGCGCACCACCTCTTCGAGCATTTGCCGCGCTTCCGCGTACTGACCCGTCTTCAGGTAGCACACGGCCAGGTTCATCCGGGGGGTGAGCTCCGTGGGAAAGGAGCGCAACAGCTCCTCGTAGATCCCGATGGCCCGCGGGTAGAGCCCGAGGCGAAAGTAGACGACGCCGAGCAGTGCCTGCCCCTCGGCGTCCTTGGGCTGCATCCCCAGTGCGCGCTCGAGTTCTTCCTTGGCCTCCGCGATGCAGTTGTCCTGGAGCAACTCGCTGCCGCGATAGAGGTGGAAGAGGAAGTCCTCCCCGTCAAAATTGGTCGAAGTGGGGGCGGAGTCGGGAGGCTGGTCGTCCTCGGGGAGGTTGTCGTTCGCGTCGCCCATTTCGCTCGTCCCCCAGCGATGCCCGAAACGGGCTAGACGAGGACCCCTTTGGTGGACGGAATGCCGCCTGCGCGAGGGTCGAGTTGCACGGCCTGGCGCAGCGCTCGCGCAAAGGCCTTGAAGCACACTTCGGTGATGTGATGCAGGTTGTCGCCCGCGAGCAGGTGAGCGTGGAGGTTGGCCTGCGCACTGCGGGCAAATGCCTCGAAGAACACCTCCGCCAACTCGGTGTCCCAGGTGCCAATCTTCGCCTTCGGGAGCGGGACCCGCCAGACGAAGAATGAGCGACCGGAGAGATCGAGCGCCACCGTCGCAAGGGCTTCGTCCATCGGCAGGGTGGCGCAACCGTAGCGCTGGATCCCGCTTCGATCCCCCAGCGCCTGGAGAACCGCACTGCCCAGAACGATGCCCAGATCCTCCGTGGTGTGGTGACCGTCGATCTCGACGTCGCCGCGCGCCCGCACGACGAGATCCAACGCTCCGTGGCGGGCGATCTGCTCGACCATGTGGGTCAGGAAGGGCACCGGTGTGTCGATCGTCGCTTGGCCGGTTCCATCAAGATCCACCTCGACCTCGATGTGCGTCTCCTTCGTGACCCGCTTGACGGTGGCCTGCCGTGTCATCACTTGAAGTCCTCGATTTTCCAGGCGCCAGCCTCGCGAACCAGTTCCACCGTTCCGCCAGCTCCATAGGCCATCGTGGCCCGGTCCCCCAGTAGCTCGAAGCGGGCCGTGGGGAGAGCCGCCTCCAGCGCCTGGGTCAGGCGATCCATCTCTTCCTTCTGGTCGCCTTCCCAGGCCTTCTTGAGCTTGGCCGCGTCGAGCCCCTCGGTCTGGCGGTCGGGCACGAACCGCATCAGAATGTCGTAGCGGCGGTTCGCGTAGGCGCGCAGGAAAGCGTGCACTGCGGCCTCTGGAGTGGCCTGGCTGTAGAGATCGACGGCGGAGCCATCGACCCGCCACTCACCGTTTTCGAGCACGAGCAAGAGCGTTTCGCCGTCCGGCGTCGTCACCGTGGCGGTCACGACGGGCGCGCCGGCAGGCCCCGCAAGCGCGGCCGCGACGTCACGCACCTCGTCGGGATTCTCGCTGACCATCCGGGTGAAGGCGTCGAACGGGATGCTCTTCTGGGCTTCGGCGCTGAGCAGTTCGTACGCCTCTTCCACCTGCCCGGCCTCGAGCGCCGCCGCATAGGCCGACAGCACATCCCCGGGGTCACGAGGGGCAGCCGCTGGGGCGCCCGCGCAGCCGACCCCGACGGCAATGGCAACCGCGGCCAAGCCGAGGCCGCGCAGAGCGGCGCGATCCAACGAGAGACGGCCAGGAATTGGGTGGCGGGACAGCACGAAATCGTGCGTTACCACAGTGGCGCCAGGAGGGCGACCAGTCAGCGCTGGGGGGTCGACTGGACGTCCTGCGCAGCCGTACTACTGTGCACCGATATGGGCCCGCCGCCGCCGTATTCCCGGGCAGCCATCCTGCCACTGCGCAACTCCGTGCTGTTCCCCCGTTCGGTGGTGCCCATCAACGTCGGGCGCCCGCGCAGCGTGCGCCTGGTCGAGGAGTTGCTCGGCCGCGAGGGCGCAGAGGTGGGCGTGGCCACACAGCGCAGCCCCGAAACCAAGGAGCCCACCTTCGACGACCTGTTCGCCGTGGGCACACTCGCGCGCGTCGTGAAGGTGATCCGCCTGGGACCGGGCAACTACAGCGTCGTGCTCAGCGGTCTGGGACGGTTTCGCATCGTCGAGCCGACCGGACTGGAGCCTTTCATGCGGGCAGAGATCGAGCGGATTGAGGAACCCGCTGCCGATGAGATGGCGATTCGGCTCGCAGAGACGCTTCGCGAGAATACCCGACGAGTGCTCGGGCTGCTGCCGAACCTCCCGCGTGAAACCTCGGTCATCCTGGACAACGTGCAGGAACCGGGCTCGCTGGCTGATCTGATCGCCTCGAACATCCCGGAAGAGCACGCAAGCATCCCCGTTCGCCAGAGTATCCTCGAAGCGTTCGACATCCGCCGCCGGGTCCGTCTCGTGCACGAGATGGTCGATCGGCAGCTCGAGGTACTTCGCGTCAAGGACGAGATCTCGACGCTCGTGGAAGAGGAAATGAGTCGCTCTCAGCGCGACTACGTCCTGCGGCAACAGATGCGCGATATCCGCGACGAGCTCGGCGAGGGGGGGGACGATGACGAGGTCGAGCAGCTGCGCGAACGCATCGCGCTGGCCGAGATGCCACCGGAAGCCGAGAAGGCGGCGCGCCGCCAGCTCGGACGGCTGGGCGCCATGCAGCCGCAGTCGGCGGAGTACCAGGTCACCCGCAATTACGTCGAGTGGCTGGTAGATCTGCCCTGGAATCGGACCACGCCCGACCGCTTCGACGTGCGCGCCGTCCGCCGCTGCTTGGACGAGGACCACTACGGTCTGGAGAAGGTGAAGCGCCGGATTGTCGAGTACAGCGCGATTCGGCAACTGCGGAAGGACAAGAAGGGCCCCATCCTGCTGTTCATTGGGCCGCCGGGGGTAGGGAAGACATCCCTCGGGAAGTCGATCGCTCGGGCCATGGGCCGACGCTACGGGAGGATCGCGCTCGGTGGCGTGCGCGACGAGGCGGAGGTTCGCGGCCATCGCCGCACCTACGTGGGCGCCCTGCCAGGCCGGATCATTCAGGCGCTGAAGAAGGTTGGAACGCGCAACCCGGTGCTCGTGTTGGACGAGGTCGACAAGCTGGGACAAGACCTGCGCGGAGATCCGGCGGCAGCGCTGCTAGAGGTGCTGGACCCGGCGCAGAACGACACGTTCGCGGACCACTATATCGACCTGCCCTTCGACCTCTCCCAGGTCACCTTTCTGGCCACCGCCAACTACCGGGCGACCATCCCCGAAGCGCTGATGGATCGCATGGAAGTCATTGATGTGCCCGGGTATCCTCGGGCCGAAAAGATCGCCATCGCAGAGCAATTCCTCGTTCCCAAGCAGCTTGCCGAGCACGCTTTCACCGAAGAGCACATCAAGTTCGTGCGTGAGGGTATCGAGTCGATCATCGATTGCTACACGCGTGAGCCGGGAGTTCGGGGCCTGGAGCGGGAAATCGCCTCAATCTGCCGCGACGCGGCGGTCAAGCTAGCCGAAGGCCAGGTCGTCCAGGGCATCGTGGTCGACCGGCCATACGTGGAGCAGGTCCTGGGCACGCACAAGTATCGACCCGAGGTGGCCGAGCGCCGGATGGCTCCCGGCGTCGCGACCGGCCTGGTGATGACCGCCGTGGGTGGCGACATCGTGTTCGTCGAGGCCACGCGCATGCCCGGAAAGGGCGAAATCCGCGTGACGGGCAGGATGGGCTCGGTCATGAAGGAGTCCGCGGCGACCGCTGTCTCTTTCGTGCGGTCGCGTGCGGAGCGCCTGACGCTCGACCCGGAGTGGCTGCGCAAGATGGATCTCCACGTGCACGTGCCTCGAGCCGGCGCTGCCGAAGATGCCGCCAGCCTCGGCTTGACGATGTTCGTTGCAGTCACCTCGCTACTTCTGGGGGTGGCCACCCGACCCGAGGTCGCGGTCATCGGTGAGCTGACACTGCGGGGAAGCGTACTGCCCATCGGTGGGATCAAGGGCAAGGTGCTCGCGGCCCATCGAGGGGGGGTGCGCGAGATCGTGCTGCCGGCCCGCAATCTCCGCGAGTACGAGGAGATCCCCGATGAAGTGCGGTCGGATCTGGTCGTCCACTACGTGTCGCGTGTCGACGAGGTGCTCGAGAAAGTGCTCGCGCCTCCGGAAGATCCCGCCACCACCCGCCCTTCGTCACCCAGTCAGGCAAGGGTGTAGTCGGCGCCCCAACCCGGAGCGACTGGTGCGATGGCCGACCCAGTCCCGCCTGCGCTGCAACCAATCCTGATCTCGACGCCACACCGCTGGGCGGCGCTGGTCTCGGGACTTCTGCTCGGGGCGATAGGGTTTCTCCCCCTATTTGCCGGCCCCGGCTACGAAGCAGCCCTGGCGGCGGGACTGATCCTCCCCACCGCAGCCGCCATGGTGACGGCAGTGGAGGCGGCCCGGCGTCGGGAGCTCCCCCTTCGCGTCTACGTTCGCGGGATCACCACCGGAACCGTCCTGGCCCTGATCGGCTACCTCATTGCACTCCTGCACGGCGTTCGAGTTGGGTTCTGTGATCCCTGGGGGGGCTCGCTGTACTACTGGCTGGGCGGGGGCGCCGGGTCCCTGGTGGGGGGCGCGTGGGGTGCCATCGCCGGATTGCTGGCGAGCACCAGGCGACGGCGCCGGACCGGGACGGCGATACTGCTCGCCTTCCTGGGGCCCGCAACGGGTGTCTGCGTCAGCTTGCTCCGCTTCTACACGACGCCCATGGTGTTCGCCTTCGACCCCTTCTTCGGCTACTTCGCGGGACCGCTCTACGACACCGTGGTCTTTGGCCTCGCGCGGCTGGCGTGGTGGCGTGCCGGAACGGCCTGCAGTCTGTTGGCCGGGGCGGCGCTTCTCCGACACTGGCGGTGGTCTTCCGGCGGGCTCGACTGGCGCTGGCTGCCGCCTGCCGCGTGGAGTTGGTTCGGGGTTGGCGCCGCCCTGGTGAGCTTCTCGATGACCGCGTATGGCGGACGTTTCGGGCACTGGTCCACTGCAGCGGTCGTCCAGCGCGCTCTGGGGCGCGAGACGCGGGGGGAGCGGTGCACGGTTTGGTCGTCCCCCTCGGTCCCGGAGCGCGAGGCCGCGCTACTGGCCGGAGACTGCGATCGACACGTCGCCGAGCTGGAGACCTACTTCGAGACCAGCGCCCCAGCCCGGATCACGGTCTTTCTCTTCGACGACGCGGCGCAGAAGGCGCGCCTGATGGGCGCTTCCCGAACCCAGATCGCCAAGCCCTGGCGCCACGAGATCTACATCCAGTACGCCCCCTTCCCACATCCCGTGCTCCGCCACGAGTTGGCCCACGTGGTCGCTGGCTCCTTCGGTCAGGGCCCCTTCGCAGTGGGTGGACCAATCCGGGGAATCATCCCCGATCCAGGGCGGATCGAGGGGGTGGCCGAGGCGGCGGCACCGGACGAAGACGCGGACCTGACGCTGCAACAGTGGGCGCGCGCCATGCGCGATCTCGAACAACTGCCACCCCTCGCCAGTGTGTTTCGCCTGACATTCCTCGCCCACAACGGATCCACTGCCTACACCGTGGCTGGCGCGTTCGTCGACTGGCTCCACTCCCGCTATGGCCCGGCCGTCATTCGTCAATGGTATGGCGGCATGGATCTTCAGGAGGCAACTGACGGCAAGTCACTCCAGGACCTGGAGCGGGAGTGGCTCGAGTCGCTCGACCAGGTCGGGATCTCCCCCGCGGCACTGCACGCGGCCCGGTGGCGTTTCGATCGTCCCGCGATCTTTGGCCGGCGCTGCCCGCGGCGCGTGGACGAACTGTCTGCGGCGGCAGCCGCCGCCCTCACTCACGGTGACTTCCGAGCCGCCCGCGAGCACTACGAGCAGGTGCTCGACCTCGATCCAGGCCAGCTGCGCGCACGACTCGGGTGGGGAACCTGCGCGGTACGCGCGGGCAACACCGCCGAGGCCCGCGACTGGCTCACCGCCATCAGCAACGATGACCGCCTCACGGGCCTGCAACGCGCGCGCGCGGCGGAAGACCTGGCCGACCTGGATCTGGCGCTCGGGGACGCAACCCGGGCGCGGGACGCTTATGCAGGAGTCGCCGCGCTGACACTCGCCGAAGACGTGCTGCGGACCCTCGATCTGAAGCGCGCCGGCGCGGGCAACCCCCTGGCACGGCAATCACTGGTCGAGCTACTCATTGGTGCGCCTCCCCATGCTCCCAACTGGGGCGCCGCAGCAGCTCTCCTGGGCCGCTGGTCCGCGCTCGACCCGGACGACGGGACCCCCGACTACCTGCTCGGCCGCAACTTCTACCAGCAGGGACGCTGGGAGCTGGCCGCGGATCACCTGGACCGGGCGCTCGCACGTCACTTCGACCTGCCTCGGGTACGAGACGAAGCGCTGCGGATACGCCTGCTGGTCGCCTGCGCCCTCGGGGACGCGACGACTGCCACCCGCGTCTACCGTCGCTGGGAGATCGACAATGCGTCCAGCCAGGCTCGACAGCAGGGGACGCGAGACCGGGCGCGGCGCTGCGGCGTGGAGCTGTAGTCCAGCGGGCAACCGAGCTGCCGATCAGTAGAACGAGATGTCGTCTATCCAGAGCTCGAAGGACAGCGACTGCTGTCCGCCGGGCTTCGGCACTCGCACGTGGAATTCCACCACCTGTGTCGGATCGAAAGGGGTGCGGAACCCATCCTCGAGTTGCTTCAGTTCGACGATGGGCACCTTCACCAGTTGCCAGGTCGGGCCGACGCGGCGTGCCACACCATGGTGGTCGTTGCAGGAGTGGTCAGGCGTGGGTGTGCAGTCTCCTCCGTACGCGGCGGACATGGTCTGGCGCGTGGCCAACTTCAGGTGGACGCCCAGCGGCTGCGCGGATCGGAGCCAGACCTGCACGCCGGTGTAGGTGGAGACATCCACGAGCATCCCGCTGGCGAGATGCACCGCCACTCCGACCCCGTAGACGCGATGGTCCTTCCCGGAAACGCGCAGCGCTCCCCGGCTCGTCCCGCGGGGGGGGGCGAGGATGTCGGTCGCGACTACGTTGCCCGGGCCTGGGGACACAGCTCCCGTACCATCGGAGTAGATCACGAGGCGACCCCCACGCCCAGCCTCGCGGCAGACAGTGGGGTTGTCGTCCTCGAAGTCCGCGATCAACCCCGGCCGCACGCACGCCACCGGGGGGGGCGGTGCGGCCGAGACCACTGAGGGGGGCGGGGATACGCTCGGACGCTGGGGGAGGGGAGCGGGGGCCCGAATAGCGGACACCCGTGGTGGCGCCTCGGGTTCCTGGGTGACCTCCGGCTCTGGCGTCTGCCGAGACGTCTTGCAGCTCATCGCCAACCCCAGCGCCCCCCCAACGACCCAGGCGGCAACCCGCAAGGTTCCGGCCGGGCCGCGGCTCGTGCCTCGCCACCGGTACATCCAACACAGGGTACAACAAATTGGTTGGGTTGGGGCGGCCTGCCACCGTCACGCGCCCCGTGACACAGCGCGGAGCAGGTACTTCTGCGTCATCGCGAACACGATGAGCACCGGCGCACTGAGCAGCACGTTTCCGGCCATGACGATGTGCCAGCGGATCCCGGTTCCCTGCTCGCGGAGCAGCGCGATCCCCAGCGGCAGGGTCCGGACGGCGTCGTCGGTCGTCATGACGAGTGGCCAGAAATAGTCGTTCCAGTGATACACGAAGCTGAACAGGAAGAAGGAGGCGAGGGTCGGCGCCAAGAGCGGCGCCAGCAGTCCGTAGACGATGTAGGTCTCGCTAGCTCCGTCCATGCGCGCCGCCTCGATCAAAGCGTCCGGAACGCTGAGCAGCGCCTGACGAATCAGGAACGTGCCGAAGGCGCTGACCCCAAAGGGCAACACCAGTGCGGTCATCGTGTTGACCAGCCCCACGTTGGCGAACATCGCGAATACCGGCACAAAACGCACCTGGGCAGGGATCAGCAGCGTCGCGACGACCAGCGCGAACGCGACCTGTCGCCCGAAAAAATGCAGCTTGGCGACCGCGTAGCCTGCCGGCAGGGCGACGAGGATCTGGACCGCCGCGATGGTCAGCGCCATGACCGTCGTATTCCAGAAGTACCGAGCCACCGGCATCGTGTCCCAGACAGCCTCGTACGCAGCCCAGGTCAGCCCCGAGGGCAGGGGATAGGTGGGAGCCCGCACGATCTCGGGGAGCGTCTTGAGGCTCGTCACCAGCATCCATGCGTACGGGGCGAGCCAGAGCAGTGCCAGCAAGGCAAGACCGATCTGGAGCAGCACGCGACCCAGATCGCTCGCGGCGGAGCCCGCGTGTCCGTGTCGGTCACTCATGAGAGAGTTCTCCGGCGCCAGACCCCCAGCTGCAAACCCGTCAGGACCAGCAACAGCAAGAAGAACACCACGACCTCGGCGCTGGCGCGCCCGACGCGAAGATTCATGAAGATCTGCTCGTAGATAGCGTAGACGAAGACGGTGGTGGCATGCACCGGACCTCCCTGGGTCATGACCCGCACCACGTCGAACACCTGGAAGCTGAGAATCAAGCTGGTCGTTGCGACGAATGCTGCCGTGGGACGCAGCAAGGGCCACGTCACATCGGTGAAGCGCCGCCAGCGCGACGCGCCATCGAGCGCCGCCGCGTCGTACAGCGCGGGCGGGATGTCCTGGAGCCCAGTGATGAAGATCACCATCGAGTAGCCTGCGATCTTCCAGATCGTGACCGCAGCGACCGTATAGAGAGCCACCGCTGGGTCCCCTAGCCAGTCGAGCGGAGCGCCTCCGAGCCGGCGCACGATGGCGGTCAGTACGCCGTTCTCGGCATCCAGCACCCACAGCCAGAGCAGCGCCACGCTGACCCACGACACGACGTAGGCGCTGAAGATCGCGCCCCTCACGAAAGCGGCGAAGTGCCCAGGTCGATCCAGCGCCACCGCGAGCGCGAGGCCGACCGTCATCGAGCCGACGACCACCACCAGGCTGTAGGTCAGCGTCGTGACCAGCGCTCGTAGGAGCTCGCCGCTGGCGAGCAATATCGCGTAGTGTTCGACCCCGACGAAGCGAGGAGGCGTCAGCAGATCCCACTCGAACAGGCTCGTGTAGGCGGCGTAGCCCAGGGGATAGAAGAAGAAGACCGCCAACAGGGCCAGCGTGGGCGCGAGCATCAGGTACGGATCCACGGGGCGCCGCGGAGTCACCGAACCACCCCCTGCTGCGCGATCCGTCGGGCTTCGTCGAGCAGATCCCGCGCTGCTCCCTGCGACAGGACCGCGCGCTCGAGTCGCGGCTGGACCACCTCCCGCTGGATGCGGAACAGCCACGGGGACCAGGGCCACGGCAGCGCCACCGCGAGTTGCTCGTATGCCACCCGGTCGTTGGGGTGCCGGGAGTAGTATCCCGTGCGTTCGAGCTGGTCCACTGCGGACCGAGCAACGGGCATGTAGCCGGTCGACGTCGCCCACTCGACCACCTGCGCGGGCTCCAGCATCCACCGCAGAAACGCCCACGCGGTCTCTTTCGCCGCGCGGGGCGCATTGCGCATCACCACCCAGTGGGTTCCCCCGGTGGGCACGGCAGCGCGACGATGGGTCGGCAAGGGCGCCGCGAGCACCGGGAAACGTGCGTTCTCTTCGAGGTACTTGAGGAACGCCGTGGACGTCCAGATCATCGAGGTGCGACCCGCCAGGAAGTCCTGATTGGTTGCCTCCCAGGCGTTGTAGTCGCGCCCCGGGGGGCGCTTCATCGACTGGTCGCGATGCACCAGTGTTTGCCACCACTCGACGGCCTCGATCCCCGCTTCATCTCCCAGCGAAACCCGTCCGTCGGGCTCGACGATATTCCCCCCGGCTTGCCCCGTCAGCGCCACCCAGAACCACCAGCTGATCGGGCATCCAAACCCGTAGCGTCGGGTCCCATCGCGGCGTCGTCGCGACAGGGCACGGGCCAGGTCGCGGTGCTCGTTCCAGGTGGTGGGGGGCTTCGCCCCAGCCTCTGCTAGGTGATCTCTGTTGATGTAGGCGATCGGCGTGGATCGGTTGAACGGCAAACAAACGAGCGGCCGGTCGCTCCCCGTAACCCAGGAGCCCGCTTGCGCCAGCTCGGCAACCAGATCGAGGTCGCCAGCGCCAGGGTAGTCGCCCAACGGCTCCAGTACCCCGGCTCGCTCGAGATAGGGGACCACCTCGCCGATCACGTGGCTGAAGGTCGGCCCGGCGCGGGCCGCGATGGCCGTGCGCAGCTTTGCCAGTCCTTCGAAGTAGTCGCCTTGAAAGACAGCATGCACCGCTTGCCCGCTGTGCGTTCGATTGAACCGCTCGACGAGCGCTTCCAGCACCTCGCGATTGCGTCCACCGTAGGTGAACCACAGCGACGCGGTCGATCGTTCGCGCCCATTTCCCCTTCGGCAACCGGCAATGGACAACCCGACGCTCGCGGACATCCCGGCGAGGAAGGACCGTCTCCCGATCACAGGGCAGCTCCAGTTTCCGCGTCAAACCAGTGCACGTCCTGTGGGTCGAACCCGAGGGCCACGGGCTCTCCCACCGGTGGACCACCGAACCCTGCCACGCGAACGCGCAACGTAGCCCCCTCCACTTGGACCTCCACCTGGGTCTCGGCGCCATGGGGCTCCACAGCGGTGACCTCGCCACGCCAGGAAACGGCTGGGGCATCACGGTCACCCACCAGTTGTAACTGTTCGGGCCGTATCCCGAGCACCAGCCGGCGCGGCGCTCCGGGCGGTGCGGGCAAGCGGATCTCCCCGAAATGCACCGCGGCATCCTCGGCGGAGACCGGTACGAGGTTCATCGGAGGAGCACCGAAGAAGCCGGCGACGAAGGTCGTTGCCGGCTTCTCGTAGATGGCGTTTGGTGGATCCAGCTGTTCCAGCCGCCCTTCCCGCAAGACGGCGATCCGGTGACCAAGCGTCATCGCCTCGGCCTGGTCGTGCGTCACGTACAAGGCCGTCGCCCCGAGGCGCCGGAGGAGCTTGCCGAGCTCCACCCGCAGTGTGGCACGCAGCGATGCGTCCAGATTGGAGAGCGGCTCATCGAAGAGAAAGACCTGCGGCTGCCGAATGATCGCACGCCCCATCGCCACACGCTGTTGCTCACCGCCGCTCAACTGGCCTGGGCGACGTTCCAGGAGCCGCTCGATGTCGAGTAGGCGCGCTGTTTCCAGCACGCGGCGCTCGCGCTCGGCGCGTGCCACCCGGCGCATCCGCAGAGGAAACGCGAGGATGTCGCGCACCTTCAGGTGGGGATACAGCGCAAACCCCTGGAAGACCATCGCCACGTCGCGATCTTGAGGGGGCACGCGGGCCACATCGCGTTCCCCAATTCGGATGCTGCCTCGATCGGGACGGTCGAGGCCAGCAACGAGGCGCAAGGTGGTGCTCTTGCCGCATCCAGATGGGCCCACGAGGGCCACGACCTCGCCCCGTGCCACGTCCAGATCGAGATCGGTCAGCGCCGGTCGAGGCGCACCGGGGAAATGCCGAGTCAGCCCCCGCAAGCGAACTTCAGCCGCCATAGGGGAGTTCCCATACCAGCCCTCGCGGGGCGCGAGAGCCCACAGTTTGGTGATATGGTCCCCCCGCGATGTTCCCGTGTTTTTTCCGGCCGTTCCCCCTGATGCTCCTGGTCACGAGTCTGGTCGCCTGTCAGCGGTCGGTGGGAGCGGGGGAGGAGCCCGCCCCCGCCGACACTGCGGTCTCGACGGCATCCGCGACCGAGTCGCGGACCCCCTCCCGGGCTTCGGCTCCAGCCCCGGGAGCCAGCGCTGGAACCGCGCCGAGCACCATCCCGGCGGCGAGCTCGTGCCCCGTCGGGATGCTGCCGGTACCGGGTGGAAAATTCTGGGTTGGATCGGCGAACACCGGTGGTACCGGCGAAGAAAGCCCACGCTTCGAGACCGAGATCGCACCATTGTGCATCGACCGCACCGAGGTGACGGTGGCGGCGTACCTGGGTTGCGTTCGGCAGGGGAAGTGCCAACCAGCGCACGACGGACGCCGCTTCTGCAACGTCAACTGGAAGGACCGGGACCAGCATCCGATCAACTGCGTTGACTGGCACCAGGCGGACGCCTACTGCCGCTCGCGGGGGGCTCGCCTACCGACCGAATTCGAGTGGGAATACGCTGCACGGGGGGGAGCCGAGTACCGCAAGTACCCCTGGGGTGACGCTCACCCAGACGGGCACACCTGCTGGGACCACCCAGGAGGGTCTTGCCCAGTCGCCCAGTTCGAGCCAGGCGCCTTCGGACTCCACGACATCACGGGCAACGTCTGGGAATGGACCGATACCTGGTACGGCCCGTACCCGTGGCCGCCGGTGCACGCACGTCACAAGGTATACCGCGGCGGCAGCTGGAGCCGCCGGTTCGTCAAGTGGATGCGTCCTCGCCTGCGCAATCGCTGGCGACCCGACGAGTGGGGCTCGCATCTGGGCTTTCGGTGCGCTCTCACTCTGCCCGAGACTCGCTGCCCGTTCGGCCGTCAGGCTGAGCAGTCCGGATGCTCGCACGGCGTGACCCAGATCGACTGCCCGCGTCTCGAGCCGTGGAACGGCGTGCGCTGCGCCGCCGCCGGCGCTCCGCGCTGTCCGGCCGGACGCGAGGAGAAGCCGGGACACGGTTGTGTGCTCTCGGTCGAAGTGCACGGCAAGGCGGCGGAGGTGGATCTCTCCGGGGTCACACGGTCGCGAAGCGCCCAGTTCGACGCCGACTGCGACCAGCACTATCCGGGTCGCCCCCATGCCTATCGCTACGCGGGGGGGACCCACCACGCGCGGAACGTGGTAAGCCGCCAGGCCGGCTGCTCCAACCGCGATGTCGGGGTTGGATGGAACTCGTGCTGTTGCCCATGATTCATCGGATCCTCTCTGCCCTTGGCCTCGTCCTGATCACCGTCAGTTGCGGTCCAGCGCCCGCTCCGGCGACCGCACCCCAACCCCCGGCCGAGCCGGAGTCGCCAGCGGCGGCACCGGCCACCACACCGAACGCCAGCGAGAGCGCCCTGGCCCCTCCGGGGCCGGGAACTGGCTCACGCCAGGTCGCAGTGCCAGAGGGAGCCGGCTCCGCCGAGCGAGAGCCACTGCCACTCCCCGAAGGGAGCCGGGTCCTCCACATCGGGGACTCGATGGCGGGGGCGCTCGGGATCGCTCTGAACCGTCAACTCGAGGAGCACGGCGTCGTCGGGAAGCTTCGCTACGAGACAGCGAGCTACATACCTACCTGGGCGTCCAGCAAGCAGCTCCCGGTCTTTCTCGCGCAGCACGACCCAGACCTGGTCCTCATCTCGCTTGGCACCAACGAACTGCAGATCTCCGAACCCGAGCGCCGAGCCAAGACGATCCAGCGACTGGTGGGGCGACTCGAGGGGCGCCCCTGCGTGTGGGTCGCCCCGCCCCATCTGGAAGCAGGGGACAACGGCCTACGGGAGATCATTCGCGCCAACTGTGCCCCCTGCGGGTACATGGACACGGACGCCCTCTACGAGGACATGCCACGAGTGTCCGACAAGATCCACCCCACCATGGCCGCTCGCGAGGAATGGGCAAGACGGGTCATCGAATGGTTGACCGAGCACCGCCGGACCTCGGGAGACCAGACGTGGGTGGTCGATCCCGCTGTCGTTCCCCCCGCCCCGACACCATAGGCAGTCGCTGAAGGGGGGCAGGGGAGCTCACGGATCACGGGCCTGTCCGCCACACTCGCCGTTGGTCGCATCGCAGGCGCCCGCACAGCAGCGCCCCAGGCAACACGAACGGGACACGCCCTCGGGGGAAGGACAGTCGGCGTCGACGCAGCACTCCTGGCAGAGAGCGCCCGTGTCGGGGCACTCCCGCGGCGCCAGAGCGGTGCACTCGTTGCTCCTGCATTCGAAGGCGAAGCAGGGGTGTTCGCCGCAGTCTGCAGCCGTCAAGCACTCGATACAGCCGCGTTCCGGATCGCAGCGGTCGGCAATGCCCACCCCCGTCGCGTCCCGGCAGAGTCGATCGTCCGGGTCGGGGAGACAGCGACCTTCCACGCAGGCCAGCTGGGCGCAGGCAGGCCCGTCGCATTCGGCGTCGGAGCAGCATGCCCGACAGGGATCCTCCTCGGCGGGGGAGTCTGGACAGCAGTGTGTTCCCGCCGCGGCACAGACCCGGGGAGTCGAGCGGCACTGCCCGGCGACGCACTCGAAGGTCTCGCAGGGACCGGCGTCTGGGCAGTCATCCGCCGTCGCGCACTCGGTGGCGTCGCGACATCCATCGGCAGGCGCGCCGGCGCAGATCTGCCCCGGGTCGCACCGTTCGTGATCTGGCACGTTCTGACACACACCACCGACGCAAGCGTCGTCGGTGCAGTCGATCGAATCGTCGCAGTCGGCCGCAGCGCAGCAGGTCCCGCAGTGTCCCGTGCCCGGGCAGCAGGCGGCTCCGTCCGGGCACTCACGCGGCGTGTGGCGACACCCATCCACCGTGCAGACATCATCCGTGCAGAGATCGTCGTCGTCGCACTCCGGATTGCTGCAGCAGGAGCTGCAGCCCAGGTCCGGACGTCCCTCGCAGCACTTACCGCCAGACGGACAGAAGGCGTGCGTGCAGAACGCCCCATCACAGGAGTCCTCCGTGCAGGGGTCCCCATCGTCGCAGGTCTGCCCCGTCCCGCAGGACTCGAGTCGAACGCAGCCTCCACGGGGAATCGAGCAGTACTCGTCCTCGCCACAGGCCCCCGGCGCGCTGGAGCAGAACCCCGCCACGCAGGCGTCCTCGGTGCACGGAACGCCGTCGTCGCACTCGGCGTTGCCGCAGCATTCACCGCACAGACCACTGCAGCACTGCAGGTCGTTGCCGCACCGTGGGCTTGTGGCGCACGCGCCGTCGACTCCGCACGAATCGACCGTGCAGGGGTCCCCGTCGTCACAGTCCGCGGGACTCTCGCAGCGCGAATCGGCCGCGCCGGCGCCGGCACCGCCCGCGACGGTGGAGAATCGGCCTCCGCCGCAGGCTCTCAGCCCGCCAACGACCGCTACCAGGGCCAGCAGCGGCGCGACACGAAGTCGGACCAGGTTTCGCCGGGGCATCTCCTCCCTCGCCGCGCAGTGTAGCAGATCGTTCCGATTCGCCGACCGGAGGCGCCTCGGGCACAAAATGGAACAAGGCCCCGCGGGACGCGAAGCCTTGAAGTGACCCCAACGAGATTTGAACTCGTGTTACCGGCGTGAGAGGCCGGTGTCCTGAACCGCTAGACGATGGGGCCGGTGATCTCGGTTCTGGTGACCGAGATCGGGAAGCTGGGGAACCAGGATTCGAACCTAGATAACAAGAACCAGAATCTTGCGTCCTACCATTAGACGATTCCCCAAGGGGATTCCCTCACGGGTCACCTAGAGGGCCGCGCATTCTAGTACCTGGTGGCGGGACGTTCAAGCCCCTTAGCCAGGCGTTTCTGCCAGCCCGGGCCTTGTGGGCCGGCGTACCTACCGCCATTGGCCATCAAAAGCAAGCCCTTGAGTTTGTTCTCGCGCGAGATGGGAAACGTTGGGGCAGGGGGTTGACCGGGCTGAACCAGGATCTAACTTCCGGCCACCGGTCCGTCAGCTGGCCCCGTCGGCAGCCTCGCCAAATTGGGCTGCGAGCAGTGCCGCGAGGGGACCCGAGGACTCCATTTCCACGAGGAACATTTGCGATGAGCAGCAAGGAAATCGTTTTCGACCGCAAGGCGCGGAAGGGTCTCAAGGCAGGCGTCGACGCGCTGGCCAACGCCGTCCGTGTCACGCTCGGACCCAAGGGCCGCAACGTCGGCATCGACAAGGCCTGGGGCGCACCCAACATCACCAAGGACGGGGTCACGGTCGCCAAGGAAATCGAGCTCGACGGAAAGGTCGAGAACATGGGCGCCCAGCTGGTGCGGGAGGTGGCGTCGCGCACCAACGACGACACTGGTGACGGAACAACGACCGCCACGGTGCTGACCCAGGCATTGTTCAACGAGGGGCTGAAGCTCGTGGAAGCGGGTGCCGCAGCAATGGACGTGAAGCGCGGCATGGATGCCGCCTGTGCCGCCATGGTGGCGGAGTTGAAGAAGCAGTCGAAGAAGGTCAAGGGTCGCGAGGACATCGAGCATGTTGCAACAGTGAGCGCCAACTGGGACGAGCAGATAGGTGCCACCCTCGCCGACGCGATGGACAAGGTCTCACGTGACGGCGTGATCACCATCGACGAGGCGCGTGGCATGGAGACCGAGGTCGACCTCGTGGAAGGAATGCAGTTCGACCGGGGCTATCTCTCCCCGTACTTCGTGACCGACCAGCAAGCGCAGACCGTGGAACTAGAGGACTGCTACGTGCTCGTCAGCGAGAAGAAGGTCAGCGCCATGGCTGACTTGCTTCCGGTGCTCGAGGCGACCAACCAGGCCGGCGCGCCGTTGCTCATCATCGCGGAAGACGTCGATGGTGAAGCGCTGGCCACGCTGGTCGTGAACAAGCTGCGCGGCGTGCTCAAGGTCGCCGCGGTGAAAGCGCCGGGATACGGCGATCGGCGCAAGGAGATGCTCAAGGACATTGCCGTCCTGACCGGCGCGACTCCGTTCATGGAGGATCTCGGTCGGTCGATCGAATCCGCAACGCTGCAAGACCTCGGCAAGGCGGGACGGATCGAGATCGACAAGGACAACACGACGATTGTCCAGGGAGCCGGCAAGAAGGCGGAGATCAAGGGGCGGATCGAGGCGATCAAGGCCCAGATCGAGGACGCTAGCAGCGACTACGACCGTGAGAAGCTGCAGGAGCGCCTCGCAAAACTGTCCGGTGGCGTTGCCGTCATCCGTGTGGGTGCTGCCACCGAACCGGAGATGAAGGAGCGCAAGGCACGCTACGACGACGCTCTCGCGGCTACGCGAGCGGCCGTCGCCGAGGGGTGCGTGCCGGGTGGGGGAGTCGCGCTGCTCCGCGCAGCCGAGTGTGTCGCTTCTCTCGAGGGATTGAACGACGACCAGCTGCGCGGTGCCCAACTGGTGGCGAGCGCCGCGGCAGCGCCGCTAGCACAGATCTCCGCCAATGCCGGCGAGGAACCCCGCGTCGTGGTCGAGAAGGTCCGTGCTCAGCGCGGCGCCCAAGGCTTCGACGCTCGCACGGGCAGCTACATCAACCTCGTCGATGCGGGCATCATCGATCCAACGAAGGTGGTCCGCACGGCGCTCGAGAACGCGGTCAGCGTGGCGGGGATCATGCTGACCACTGAAGCGGTCGTGGCCGACAAGCCGCAGCCGCCGGCAGCCGCCGGGGGCGCCCCCGATATGGGCGGCATGGGCGGCATGGGCGGCATGGGCGGCATGGGCGGCATGGGCGGCATGGGCGGCATGGGCGACATGGGCGGCATGGGCGGCA
>JBNLDK010000215.1:0-103310 GCA_050304295.1 Polyangiaceae bacterium | reverse complement strand
GGGCAGCCTTCTTGGCAACCTTCTTTGCTGCCTTCTTGGGGGCAGCCTTCTTGGCAACCTTCTTTGCTGCCTTCTTGGGGGCAGCCTTCTTGGCAACCTTTGCGCTCTTCTTCCTAGCGGCCATGAGTCCTCCCGGAACCGAACGGCAGGACGGCCCTGCCATAGGTATATCCTGCATGACATATAGTGCCATCTATGGTGACGTGTCAACAACACATGTCGGGGCACTCTCCGAGGGTCGCCGAGCCCGGCGAGGTGCGTTAGGGGATTGCCATGCCTGCCGACGAAGAACTGGCGTGGCGCGTCCTGGAGACCGACGTCGCCGCGGACTTCGGTGTGTTCCGGGTCAGCCGCGAGCGGTCCACCCACCCTCCATCGGGACTTGAGCGTCAGTTCAGCGTCATTCACTGCCCGAACTGGGTCAACGTGCTAGCGGTCACCCCAGAACAGCACGTCGTATTGGTTCGCCAGTATAGGCCCGGGGTGAGGCGCATCACCCTCGAGTTACCGGGGGGAGTCGTGGATCCCGACGAAACCCCTCTCGCCGCCGCGCAGCGGGAGCTCCGTGAAGAGACCGGCTTCACCGCCCCCGAGTGGCAAGAGTTGGGATATGTCGAGCCCAACCCGGCGTTGCAGGACAATCGTTGCTGGACGCTGTTGGCCCGGCACGCCGTGCGGTCTCGTCTTCCCAGCCCAGATGACGACGAGTTCGTGTCTGTCACCACTCACCCGCTGGCAACCGTTCCTCGCCTGATGCAGGAGGGAACGATCACCCACTCCCTGGTCCTTGCCGCATTCCAGCTCTACGCCCTGCGCGCAGACGCCACCATCTGAATCGGTTCCTGGTCCACGCTCCCACCGTCGATCTGCCATGGCCGAGCCCGCCCTCAACGCAGCCCAACGGATCGCGGTCGATACGCTGTCCGGACCCCTGCTCGTACTGGCAGGGGCTGGAACGGGGAAGACACGCGTGATCACCTATCGCATCGCTGCGTTGATTCGTTCGGGAGTGCGCCCCGATCGAATTCTTGCCGTCACCTTCACCAACAAGGCGGCCCGGGAGATGCGACAACGTGCCCTCGAACTCCTGGGCAAGCGGCGGAAGAACGCACGGCAGCCAGAAATCTCGACCTTCCACTCGCTGTGCGTCCGCGTCCTCCGTCGCCACGCGACCAAGCTCGGCTACCCAGAGCAGTTCGTAATCTATGACCGAGGCGACCAGGAGACGGTGGCGCGCAATGCCCTGCGCGAAAGTCGGATCGGCACCGACCAGCTGAGCCCCAGCGAACTACTGCAACAGATCGGCTCCTGGAAGTCGCAGTCGCTGCGCGCTGACCGGGCCGCCGAGGTCGCTGAAGGGGATCGAACGGCGATCGCCGCGACCGCCTATCAGCGGTACCAGACCGCACTGAAAGCAGCCGGCGCAGTCGACTTCGACGACTTGCTTCTCCTCACCGAGCAGCTCTTTGAAGAGTTTCCCGAGGCGCGGTACGCCGAGGCCACTCGCTTCGACCACCTGCTGATCGATGAGTACCAGGACACCAACGCGCTACAGTACCGCATCGTCTTGCACCTCGCGCGTCGCCATCGCAACCTCTGCGTGGTCGGGGACGACGATCAGTCCATCTACGGCTGGCGAGGCGCCGAGGTCGAGCACATCCTCAGCTTCCACAAGGACTGGCCAGACGCCACGGTCGTCAAGCTGGAGGAGAACTACCGCTGCCAGGCGCCCATCATCGCGATGGCCAACACGCTGATCCGGCACAACAGCACGCGCCACGACAAGGTCCTGCGCGCCCACAAGCGTGGTGGCGAGGTCCCGCGGTTTGCGCGCTTCGATGACGAAACCGCCGAGGCCGAGTCCGTGGTGCGCGAAATCCGTCGGCGACTGGACGCCGAAGGACTGGACCGGGTCACCGCCAGTGATTTCGCGATCCTGTTTCGCACCAACGAGCAGCCCCGTGCCTTCGAGATGGAGCTGCGTCGAGAGCGCATTCCCTACATCCTCGTTGGTGGACAGTCCTTCTACGACCGCCGCGAGGTGAGAGACATCGTCTCCTACCTGAAGGTCCTGGCCAATCCGGCAGACGAGGTCGCGCTGCTCCGGGTGATCAACGTCCCGGCAAGGGGAATCGGTGCCGGCTCAATCCAAACGATCATGGATCAGGCTGTGCGGCGAGGAGAGCCCATGTGGAACGCAATCCCCGCCACGGTGAACAGTGGCGCGCTCCCCCCGCCGGTTGTGCAGCGGGTCGAGGGCTTCTGTGGACTCATCGAGAACTATCGCCGCCGCTCAACCAGCGGCGACCTCGCCGGAATGCTTGCCGACCTGGTCGAGGGGATCGGCTATCGCAACGAACTACAGCGCCTGTATCCGCGCCCCGTGGACGCCGAGTCCCGCTGGAAGTCGATCGAAGAACTGATCAACGCCGTGGCTCAGTACGAGAGCCGCGTGAACCAGCCAACGCTCGCCGGCTGGCTGGAAGAGATTGCGCTGTCGGGACGCGAAGACAATCGCAACGAGGATGGCTCAGAGAAGCGCCAGGAACACGCGGTCACCCTGATGACCCTCCACAGTGCCAAGGGGCTCGAGTTTCCGCATGTGTACTTGGTAGGAATGGAGGAGGGCCTTCTGCCGCACCACCGCTCGATCGCCGACGGGCCGGGACAAATCGCCGAGGAGCGCCGCCTCTGCTACGTGGGAGTCACTCGCGCGAAGGAATCACTAACGCTCACCATGGCGAAGGCACGGATGAAGTGGGGCAAGCCGCAGCCCGCGATTCCCAGTCGATTCGTTCTGGAGATGCGCGGCGAGTCGGCTCGCGCACTTGCCGCGGCTCAGGCTGCCGAGGCCCGCGTTCGTGGGGTGGACGAGGACGGCCAGGCTGCCCGAACCAAGCCGCGGAAGGCAGCCACGGCGAAGCCTGCCAAGAAGGCGCGCTCGAGCCGCAGCAGCAGCCAGCAGGCGAAGACGGCCCTGAAGAAGAAGAAGGCTGGAGGGAGTCGCAAGCCTTGACCCCATCATGCCTCGCTGGCTGGGCCCACCTGCCAACCTTGCGGCTGATTGGGAGCAGCCGGTGGCGGCGTCCGCCTTCCACCCCTATGTCTCGGCAAGCACTGGAGGTTTGAACATGACAACGCTCACCGAGACAGAAATCGAGGCCACTCTTCGCGACTTGCCGGGCTGGAGCCACGCTGGAAACGGGCTGACCCGGACGTTCCAGTTCGGCTCCTTTCGGGAAGCCATGAGCTTCATCTTCCGCGTTGCTTTCGAGGCGGAGGCGCTCGACCACCATCCGCACCTGACGAACGAATACTCCACCGTCGCGTTCACTCTCCGCACTCACGACGCTGGCAACCAGGTGACCGCCAAGGACGCGGAGCTGGCACGAGCCATTCAGCGCATCGCCTGGGTCGATTGACCGGTCACAATCTGGGTCCTTGACTCCGGCTGCGGGAGCAATAGAACCTTCAATAATCATTGAAAGTCCCTACGCGCTCCGGGGTCCGTGTCCACAGCATCAGACAGTCACACTGGTCAGCCAGATCTCGCGGTCGCCGAGACCATCGGCCAGCTCATGCAATTCTGGGGGTTCAAGCGCCCAATGGGGCGGATCTGGACAGTCCTCTACCTGTCCCCTACCCCACTCGGCGCCGCCGACCTGGGCTCGCGGCTGAAGATGAGTGCCGGGTCGATCAGCATGAACCTCAACGAGCTTCTCAAGTGGGGAGCGATCAAGAAGACGTGGAAACCAGGCGAGAGGCGAGATTTCTACGAGTGTGAGACCAGTATCTGGAAACTGGTCAGTCGGGTCCTGCGGGAACGTGAGCTGGCCCTGGTCCGAGAGGTCGGGACGACGCTCGAACAAGCGCTCGAGCGCCTCGATGTGGAGCCGGACCAGGGTGAGGAGGCCCGGGACTTCAAGCGAACGCGTATCGAGACCTTGCGCCGCCTGGCGAAGGTGGGAGAAACGCTCCTCGCTTCACTGGACGCCGGAGACGCCGTCAGCCCGGACGCAATTCGTGCCGTGCTCGATGGCTCACATGACTGCTGAGACCAACGTGACGACCTTCCCCGAGACCCCTGCCCAGGACCGGCCTCACGATGGCTCCGGAGCGATGTTCGACCGGATCGCACCACGCTACGATCTGCTCAACCGAATCATCTCTCTCGGCATCGATCGCGGCTGGCGGCGCTGTACGGCGCGCGCGCTGGAGGTTTCCGCCGGTCAACGGGTCTTGGACATCGCCACCGGTACTGCCGACCTAGCGCTGGAGGTGGCTCGCCACACTGGCGCCGACGTGATCGGAGTCGATCCTTCCGAGGCGATGCTGCAGATTGGAAGACGGAAGGTCGAAACCGCCAACCTCGCCAGTAGGGTGCAGCTGCACGCCGGTTCGGGAGAGGAACTGCGGTTCGATGACGGCTCCTTCGATGCTGCCTGCATGGCCTTCGGAATCAGGAACATCCCCGATCGGCCCGCAGCGCTGCGCGAATTGCGGCGAGTCGTGAGGCCGGGCGGGCGCATCGCGATCCTCGAGCTTTCCGAACCCGGTTCAGGACTGCTGGCTTCCCTCGCCCGGTTCCACGTTCACACGGTCGTTCCGTGGCTTGGCGCGCTGCTCAGCGGTGCCCACGAGTACCGCTACCTGCAGCGATCGATCGCCACATTTCCCCCGCCGGAGGAGTTTGCCGCGATGCTCTCTCGGGCTGGCCTCGACCCCGCACCCCCGCACGCCCTCACCTTCGGAGCGGTGCATCTCTACGTCGCGACCCGACCCGAATGACCCCACCTGTCGCCGCTCCGACCCTGCCTCGCCAAGGTGCCGCCTCGGTCGACCAATTGGTGCGCCTGCTGTCCTATCGGCTCGAACAGTCACAGATCGCCGCAATCTGGATCCCGGCAGTGGTGGCGCCAGGCGAAGTCGTCTTCTCTCGGATCCCCCTACCCCACCGAACCGCGTGGATGACAGCCGACGGGACAACGACCATCGGCGGCGGCGTCACGCTCGAGGTCCGGGGACACGGTGCCGAA
This sequence comes from Polyangiaceae bacterium, assembly GCA_050304295.1. Classification (GTDB taxonomy): domain Bacteria; phylum Myxococcota_A; class Polyangia; order Polyangiales; family Polyangiaceae; genus JAFGBI01. Next base: position 98,274 of record JBNLDK010000215.1, on the reverse strand, counting down.
CGATTCGAGCAAGTTCGCTCCCACATTGCCAGTGCCTACGCGTCCCTCACCATCGACGCGGTGGAGGGAGCGGCCCCGCTCGATCCCCGCTTCTATGGCGGCTTCGCCTTCCATCCCGGCGAGGCCCAGGAGACACCATGGTCGTCACTCGGCGACGCGCGATTCGTACTGCCCCGCCTCGTCTATCGCCACCACTCCCAGCGGGCACAGGTGGGTCTGGTGGTATCGCGGGAAACTGCAAATGCACCTTCCTTGGTTCGTCAGGTCGGAGAGCTGCTGGCCTGGCGTGACACGCTCCACTCACCTGCAGCGCCCACGGGGATGCCGCGTCCCCCTCCGCCGACACGGGGAACCTGTTCGCCCGAACTCCACCAACGGCTCGAGGCGGCAGTAGCGGCGACCGAGACGGGCGCGCTCGACAAGGTCGTCGTGGCCGATCGGCAGATCGTCTCGTGCGATCGGGCGCCCGATCCCGCGCAGATCCTGGGCCGTCTGGTGGACGAATCGCCCACCGCCGCCATCTTCGCCATCGACGACACAAACTGCTGTTTTCTCGGGGCCAGTCCCGAGCGACTGGTCCGTCGAGAGGGGCTGCAGGTCACCTCCGAGGCGCTCGCCGGCTCGATCCGCCTCGCCCCTGATCTGGATGCTGACCGGCTGTTGGTCAGCGCGAAGGACCGCAGTGAGCATGCCTTCGTGGTTCGCGCGATTCGCGCCGCACTCGACCCTGTGTGCAGCTCGGTCACGTCCCCGTCAGCGCCGGTACTGAGAACACTGCGTCGAGTCGCACACCTGAGCACGCCCGTCGAAGCGCGCCTTCGCACCAACCTCCACGTGCTCGACTTGGTGCAGCGACTCCACCCCACCCCGGCAGTCGCGGGGAGTCCCACCGCGGCAGCACTCGCCTGGATTCGGAATCACGAACCACACGCTCGCGGGTGGTACGCCAGTCCGGTGGGCTGGGTGGACGCCAGGGGTGATGGAGACTTCTGCGTCGCTCTGAGGTCGGGAGTGCTGTCGGGAATGCAAGCCACGTTCTTCGCTGGAGCGGGAATCGTGCGGGGCTCTACCCCGGATACCGAAGCGCAGGAGATCGATCTCAAGCTCTCCACGTTTCGCGGGGCTCTCGGGGTCGCAGGGCAATGACCCACGGCGAACTCGTCGGGATTTGGGCTGCACTCGTTGTCGACGGAGCGGTCCGCGCAGGCGTTCGGGAGGCGGTCATCGCCCCTGGCTCCCGCTCGACTCCCTTCGCACTGCTGGCGATGCGCCATCCTTTGCTGCGCTGTCACTCCATCGTGGACGAGCGCAGCGCCGCATTCTTTGCGCTCGGACAGGCGCGAATCACGGACGCACCGACCCTCGTCATCTGCACCTCCGGAACCGCCGGCGCGCACTTTCTTCCGGCGGCGCTCGAGGCCTCCGCCAGCGGCGTACCGTTGCTGCTGCTGACCGCCGACCGCCCCTTCGAGCTGCAAGACTGTGGCGCGCCCCAGACGGTCGACCAGACGGCCCTGCTCGGCCAGGCTACTCGACGCTTCGTCGACCTCGGACAGCCTGTGGCCGAGGAGTCCGCGCTCCGCGCTGTGTACCGCCGGGTCGTCCAGGCCACGCTAGCCACCCGCCTTCCGGTTCCCGGCCCCGTGCATATCAACGCGAGGGTCGGCAAGCCCCTCGAACCGGAAATGCCACGGAGCGCGCCCGGAAAGGAGCTCGGGCAGGCCGCCCAGAGGATCCGAGCCGAGGGCCCGTCCGTGCCCCCGGCGGGCCCCTCGGGTCTGGCCCCCATGCTCGCAGACTCGCTCCCTGGTGATCTGGCCGCCGCGCGCCGGGGCTTGATCGTGTGTGGGGCGCTTCCAGCGACGTTCCCAGCGGAGGAGATCCACGAACTGGCTCGCGAAACCCGGTTGCCGTTGGTGGCCGAAGCGGCGAGCCAAGCACGCTTTCACGGTTCCGGAATGGTCCTCTGCGATGGGCTCGAGGCGCTGCTCCTGGCGCCGGAGGCGGCCGCGGCGCTCCGTCCCGACTTCGTACTCCAGCTGGGGGCCGCTCCGCTCGGTCCAACCTGGGAAGCCGTGTTCGAACAAGCGCACAGCCACCACGTTCTGCATCCACACCGCTGGAGCGACCCGTCACGACGGGCCACCTCCGTTGCGGTGGGTGATGTTCCTCAGACGCTGCGCCGCCTGCGCGAACGGCTCACCACACCCGACCCGGAGCTGCGGGCCGCTCGGGAGCACTGGGCGAGCCGGTTGATGGACCTCTGCCGAGCGGCCTGGACCAGTGTGGACCAGGTCATCGGCGGGGACGAGAAGGCACTGCGAGAGGCAGGTGTGCTACGCCAGGTCGTCGCTTCCCTGCCCCCCGGTGGGGTGCTGTCTCTGGGCAACAGTCTCCCCATCCGTGAGCTGGATCGCTACGTCCCCGCCTGGTCCACTCCCCACCCCGTCCTCACCCAACGCGGAATCAACGGTATCGACGGACTGATCTCCGCAGCTGCCGGGGCGGCCGCGGTCCGTTCCCCAGTCACGCTGATCCTCGGGGATGTCAGTTTCATGCACGACGTAGGCGGTCTCTGGGCGGCCAGTCGCAGCCCTGGACAGCTCGTCGTGGTCGTCATCCACAACGGGGGGGGGCGAATCTTCGAGCAACTACCGATCGCCGACGTGACGCGCGGCGATGAGCTTGCCTTCTGGACGACACCCCACGACTTCGACCTTCGACACGCCGCGGCGCTCTACGGAATCGCCTTCACGCGCGCCTCAACGCCCGCTGAACTCGACACCGCTCTGCGAACCGCCTATGGCACTCCGGGCAGCACGCTCATCGAGGCCCGGGTCCCTGCCGAAGATCCCCGGGACACGGCGAGGTTGCTCCAACGGCAACTGCGCGACAGCATCGATACCCGCGCGCTGCGAGCACTCACGTGAGACCACTGGTCCTGATTCATGGGTTCACCGGCAGCCCCTCGAGCTTCGATCTCGTCCTCGACGAACTCGACGAGTTGCGCGAGGTCCTGTTGCCGATCGTACTGGGGCACGGACCGGGCTCGACGTCCTCGCGGGTAGTGACCTTTCGTGACGAGGTAGACCGCATCGCAAAGCAGATCGCCGAGTGGGCCAGTGAACCCGTCTACGTGGTGGGGTACTCCCTCGGCGCGCGACTCGCGCTCGGAATGCTCCTCCAACATCCCGCTCTCTTCGGTGGCGCAGCCCTGGTCGGTGTCAACCCGGGCCTCCGGGACCGCAAGGAACGGGTGGCTCGCGCCGCCGCCGATGACCGCTGGCGCGCCATCCTGGACCGCGGAGATCTGGCAGGATTCATCGATGCCTGGAACACTCAGCCACTGTTCCTGACGCAGCAACGACTCCCCGCAGAGGTGCTTGAGCATCAGCGTCGCGAACGCCTTTCGCACGCGGCTCGAGGTTTGTCCCTCGCGCTTCAAGTCCTGGGTCTGGCCGCGATGCCCGACTACTGGACGGAGTTGGGACGCGCGAGCCGGCCGATCGACATCCTGGTCGGAAGCGAAGACGCCAAGTTCTTGGCAATCGCCCGCGAGGTCGCCAACCTCGTCCCCACAGCCAGGCTGCATGTCGTGCCGGGTGCCGGGCACAACCTGCTGCTCGAGTCGCCAGACGACGTCGCCCGCGTCATTCGAAAGGGAATCGAATCATGAGCTCGGTCCACTGGAACAGAATCGACGACTTCGAGGACATTCGCTACGAGAAGTGTGACATCGGGATCGCCAAGGTCACCATCTGTCGTCCTCACGTACGCAACGCCTTTCGGCCGCAGACCGTCTCGGAGATGAGCCGCGCATTCGCCGACGCGCGTGACGACCCAGCGGTCGGGGTCGTCATTCTCACGGGCGAGGGCAAGGAGGCATTCTGCTCCGGTGGCGACCAGAAGATCCGCGGTGACGCGGGCTATGTGGGGGCAGACGGGACACCTCGTCTGAACGTACTCGACCTGCAGCGACAGATCCGCACACTGCCAAAACCCGTCATTGCGATGGTGGCCGGCTACGCGATCGGGGGGGGACACGTGCTCCATCTGATCTGTGATCTGACGATTGCCGCGGACAACGCTCGCTTCGGACAGACAGGTCCCCGCGTCGGCAGTTTCGACGGCGGCTATGGCGCTTCGTACATGGCGCGCATCGTGGGGCAGAAGAAGGCTCGCGAGATCTGGTTTCTCTGTCGACAGTACGACGCCCAGCAGGCCCTCGACATGGGTCTCGTCAATACGGTCGTTCCCTATGAAAGGCTGGAAGAGGAAACGGTCACGTGGTGCCGCGAGATCCTCCAACACAGTCCACTTGCCCTGCGCTGCCTGAAGGCGGCATTGAATGCTGACTGCGATGGTCAGGCCGGGCTCCAGGAACTCGCCGGCAACGCCACCTTGCTCTTCTACATGACGGAGGAAGGTCAGGAGGGTCGCGACGCTTTCGTCGAGAAGCGTCCGCCGGATTTCACGAGGTTCAAGCGCTACCCGTGAGATCGGCACCCCATCGCGTTCAGCCGGGTTCCTGGCGTGCCTGGTTGCTGGCACTGCGCCCTGCCACGCTCCCAGCAGCCTTCGCTCCCGTAGCGATCGGCTCCGCCGTGGCCGCAGCCCACGGCGGGTTTCGCGCCGGGCCGGCCGCGGCAGCGCTGCTCGGCGCTTTGCTCCTGCAAGTTCTCGCTAACCTCTCCAACGATCTGTTCGACTACGAGAAGGGGGCCGACACCGAGGAACGACTGGGTCCCACCCGAGCGGTTCAGTCGGGGTTGCTCAGTCCTGGCCAGGTCCGGATCGGCGTCGCAGTCACCATCGCGATGGCGCTGGCGGTAGGGGCCTACCTCACGGCCGTGGCGGGCCCGACCATCATCTTGGTCGGGGTAATGTCGATCCTGGCCGCACTCGCGTACACGGGAGGCCCGTATCCGCTCGGCTACAATGGTCTGGGCGAGGTATTCGTGGTCATCTTCTTCGGATTCACCGCCGTGTGCGGCACCGCGTTCGTTCAGCTTGGGCACGTCCCAGCCCTCGGCTGGTGGGCGGCCATCCCCCCCGGATTCATGTCCTCGGCGATTCTCGTCGTGAACAACCTGCGGGACCGAGAAACGGATGCACGCGCTGGGAAGCGCACCCTCGCCGTGCGGTGGGGACGACCTGCCGCGATCGCTGAGTACGCGGGGCTCCTGGTCGGCTCGTACGCCATCCTTCCGTTGATCACGGTCGCCGGTCTCGCGTCCTGGGCGGCACTGGCTCCGCTTCTCACGCTACCGCTCGCGTATCGTCTGCTGGTGCGTGTTCGCTCCAGGGAGGGACGACCACTGAACCAGTGTCTGGTCGGAACCGCGCAGCTGATGCTGGGATTCGCGCTACTCCTCGCCGGGGGGATCGCCCTGGGGCCCTTATGGAGGTAGCCCGCGCTTGGCTGACCGAAGTGCGGGGTACGATGGGGGCCCCGGTCGCCAACTCGCAGGGGTCTTGGCAGATCCGCGAGAGCCTGGTCGTGAACGTCGAGGGCATCGATGGGACGATCGGACGCGGGGAAGCCAGCCCACTTCCGGGATACTCATCGGAAACGCTCGCCGATTGCCGAACCGTGCTGATGGACTACTGCCGCACGCGGCACCTCCCTGACCCCCGCTCTCCCGCCGCCGCCCGGTTCGCGCTGGACATGGCGCTTCTGGACCTCCGCTCGCGCTCCGAACAGCGCCCAACCTGGACCCTCCTGTCCGCCGAGAAGCCGGGGACCCTTTCCCTGTGCGCACTCCTGATCGCGGACGACGACGGGATCGAGGAGGAACTGAACCTGGCGTGGGAGCGCGGCTACCGGTCTTTCAAGCTCAAGATCGGCCGCGATCCTTCCGTCGATCTCCAGCGTTGTCGGTGGGTGCGCCAGTGCTACCCCACCGCGGAGATCCGCCTGGACGCCAACCGAGCGTTTCGTGCGGAGGAAGCTACCCAACGTCTGGCAGCGTTTCGTGAACTCGATTGCGCCTTTGTCGAAGAGCCTTGGAGCGATCTCGATCTGACCCGAGGAGGCGACGAGTGGCTCCACCGCTGCGCCTCGCTGCCGCTGCCGCTGGCCCTGGACGAGTCGCTCCGCCAACCCGGAGCGGAGGCGGCCCTGCGTCGCCTGCCTGGACCGCTCCCGCTCGCGGCCCTCGTCCTCAAGCCAATGGCGCTGGGAGGTATCGAACCCGTACGTCGTTTCGCCCAACTCGGACGCGACCGTGGCGTTCCGGTGGTGCTCAGTCACCTGCTCGACGGACCTCTCGCCCTCTCCGCCTGCTGGGCCCTCGCGTTCGCGTTCGGCTCGTCGGAGGTTGCCGCGGGCCTGGCACCACATCGCGGCTTGCTGGCTTGGAATGCTGCACCGCTCCCCTCTCCCACCCCGGGGCACGTCCAGCCCTGGCACACGTGGGGGCTGCTCCCTTGAACCTCTCGGTATTGGACGCGGCCCGCGAGACCCCGACGGGGGTTGCTCTCGTCACCCCAGTCGCTCCGATCACATTTGCGCAACTAGCAACTCGCGTCCGCGCCTGCCTCACTCACCTTGAGCGCTCTGGGTGCTCTGCCGCGCAGCCGCACGCGGTCGCTGTCGTGGCCCAGCCGGGCATCGCGACCGTGACCCTGCTCTTCGCGTTGTTCGAGATTGGGGTTCCTGCGTACTTGCTCCACGCGCGCCTTCCCGAGACCGAGCGGCGACGGCGCGCCGCAGTGCTCGAGCTCCCCCTTCTGGAGCCGGCAAGCGGGACGGACCCTACCTGGCAGGCACCGAATTCGGCAGTGGAACTCGACCGGCCGCTGGTGGTCCTGGAGACGTCGGGCAGCACCCGGACACCGAAGCAGGTCGTCCTTTCCCGAAGAGCCTGTCTGGCTGCCGCGGCGGCGAGTCAGGCAAACCTCGGGTGGCGACCGGACGACCGCTGGCTGCTGGCGCTCCCTCCAGCGCACATCGGCGGGCTCTCGATCGTGACTCGCTGCCTGCTCGCGCGACGCACCGTCGTGCTAGGTCGGGGAAGCGATCCCGACTCGCTGACCACTGATATCGAACACCATCGCGTCACCCTTGTCTCGCTGGTGCCTACCCAGCTGCGGCGTCTGCTCGCAGCGCGATGGCGCTGCCCTCGCCACGTTCGTGCCGTCCTCTTGGGAGGAGAGCCGATCTCGGACGAACTGCTCGCCAACGCCCGCGCTCAGGGGTACCCGGTGCTGGCGACCTACGGACTGACGGAGACCTGTTCCCAGGTGACCACGCAAGCCCCCGGCGTCCACTCCGCTGACGTCGGACGTCCGCTCCGCCACGTCGAGGTACGTCTCGACGCTGGGGAGATCCTCGTCAGGGGTCCAACGCTATTCTCGGGCTACCTACAAGACCACGCGCCGCTCGACCGATTTGGCCTACGGATCGCTCCCCCTCCGCTCTGCGACGGTTGGTTCCGCACTGGGGATCTCGGCACCATGACAGACGACGGATCGCTGCGGGTCGTCGGGCGCGTCGACGACATGATCGTCTCGGGTGGAGAGAATGTTGCCCCTGCTCGCGTCCAGGCCGTTCTCGAAGCCCTGGCTGGAGTGACCGAAGCCTTCGTCTTCGGGCTACCGGACCCCGAGTGGGGATCGCGGGTCGCTGCGGTCGTTGCGACCAAGACCGGATGTGACTGGGAGGCGCTGCGTAGCCAGCTGCGCGACACCCTTGCGCCACACGAGATCCCCAAGTCCGTAGCACTGGTCGACCACCTGCCCAGGACCCCCACCGGCAAGGTCGACCGCCAGAGAACCCATGCGCTAGTACCGCAGTTCGCAGGTTCGTTCCAGGACTCCGCCGGCCCGAAGGGGTGAAGGGCCGGCGGAATCCCGGGGGCGCACTCGTCTGAACTGCGCACTCGATCATCGATGCTCTCACCGCGCTCGAACTCACCGACGAATCTCTGAGAACACGTGGCCGAGGCCTGTTGCTTCGCATCGTGGCCATGCTCGCCGCCAGGGTCTTGAAGATTTCGGGCTCGGGCTCGGGCTCGGCGGTCCTTTGAAGACACTCCCCAGTCACGTCCCCCGCGGAGTGACAACATCGTCCTCTCCGCTCACTCGAGCCGACGAGAGCGGCGTCCCCCCCAACGCACCCCAGCAACCACGACGAAGGCCACGAGACTCAGCACAGCCACGTGGATGAGTGGCCATGGGACACCACGCAGCTTGTGCCAACCCTCGACCACGAACCAGCGCCGCGCGTTGCCCACGGCCAGAAAGTTGTAGAGGGCATGGAGCAGGATGGCAGCCCAGACGCTCCCCGATGTCTGTCGCGCCTGACCACACGCCAGCCCCAACCCCACCGCGCTGCTCACCCGGATGAAACCCATGCCGCCGGGGACGCCACCATGCATGGCTCCAAAGATCCCGGCGGTGATCACCGTCGCTACGCCGCCTCCCGCGATCCAGTTTCCGGCTGCCCGCACTCCACGCACGAGTAGACCGTCCTTTAGTGGCAGGCTGGGCACATCTGGATCCGCGGGCGGCGAGGTTCGTCGAGGCACGACCAACGCCGGGAGTCGGGCCAGGCCGGTCCACAGCGGTCCGCGAAACACCAATTCCTCAGCAGTCGGTGAGACGACCACCCCCCAGAAGAGCACCATCCACAGCGACCCCACGCGCAGCTCCCGTCCAAACTGGCCGCTGCTCTGCTGCACTCGTTCCACTCCGCGCGCGAGAAGCTCGGCTCGAAGCATGGGCAGTGCCAGGCTCACTGCCAGCATGACGACCACGACGTAGGCGGCAGGCGTCAGCAGAGCGGTGCCCCCCAGCTGCCACCAGCTCGCGCGCCGCCATCCGAGATCGTCGAGCGGGCGCCGCAGAACGAGCCAGGCGAGCCCCAGTCCGACCAGCGCCGCGGTCACCTGGCAAACCGTCAGATAGCTCTGCAGCGTGAGGGCCTGGAGCACAGGAGCCGGGAGAATTCGCCAGGCATGTTCAGCCGTCACTCGCGCCACGGCGATCCAGGTGGAGGCAACCAAGAGCGCGCGTCCGACGTCGCCCCACGATCCCCCTGGGCCAACCATATGGTCAACCGGGAAGGGCGCGGAACGCCCGCTGAAGTTGCGATGGAACCGGACACCGCTCGAACGTCTTCATGTCAACGAAGACGTGCACGGTCTGTCCCACCGAGGTCACAGCGCCGTCTGGACAGCGCGCCACGCGCCACCCAACCCGGAGTTCGCTCTCCGCCAGCTCGGCGCGAACCATCGCCACCTCGATGCGATCTCCGTAGCGGAGGGGTTTGTAGTAATCGGCTTCGGCATGGCGGAGCGGCGCCCCCCAGCGCTTCTCACGCAGAACATCAGCGAGCTGGGCGCCACTTTCCCCCAGAAAGGCGATGAAGGCGTCGCTGAAGTACTCCAGCACTCGGGGGTAGAACACGATCCCCGCCGCGTCCACATCCTGAAACCGAACATCACGCTCGACGCAGAACGCCCCGGCGGGCTTCTCCCTCAGACTCTCCACGGTGAACGGGGGCACCCAGGGCATCTACACCGCCCACTCGCGACCACCAAGTCGCAAAGCCCTCCGCTCGCCAGGATGCGGAGAGGGTGCCAGTCCAAGCTCCGCGGAAGGACACAAAGCACAATCAGGCTGGACAGTTACGTGGTATCTCCGTGCGCGTGTCCCGAGTCCGTGAGACGCGCTTGCGGTCCTGCGCCGTCGGCGCGCTCGTGTCGGTGGGGGTCATGGTGACGGCCTGTCGCCCGGCCACCGTCGCGGTCCCCGACTCCGGAGAGCCCGCACCGGAGGTCTCCGCGTCGCGCGGAGTTCCGCCATCCACCACCCCGGTACCCGTCGCGCCTCCCACCAGTTCGGCGCCTCCCACCAGTTCGGCACTTCCCACCAGTTCGGCAGTGGCGGAGATGGAACCGGTTCCGGTTCTCCCCGACGGCCTCCAGGTCGGCGAATACACTCGACTGGCCGTTCCCCAGGACCGTGACCTGCACGTGTACCATGCCCCCGCCAGTGTGGGGCGGGCGCTCGTCTACCTGCACGGCGTCTGTGGGAATGTGCATGCGGTCAAGCCCTGGGTTACGCGAGCCGTCGCGTTCGGTACCCTGATCGAGCTGGTAGGCGACTCGCCGTGCAAGGATCGTCCTGGTCGCTTCGCCTGGAAGGCCCCGGTGACCTCGATCATCGACCGCGTCGACGTGGCGCTGAAACACGTTCAAGAGGCCCGAGGAAGTCTGCTGGATCCGAACGAGGTGGTGCTGTTCGGCTACTCACAAGGCGCGGCTCGCGCAGAATCGATGGCTCGTGCGGCACCTGATCGGTTCCGCTACGTCGTGCTCGGGAGTCCACCAACGGAGCCCGATCCCGAGGCCCTGGGCGGTTGTGCCGCCGTGGCGGTTCTCGGGGGTTCCGAGGAAGACACGCGACATCTTCAACGGGGGGTCGCAGCACTCTCCGCAGCCGGCATCCGCGCGCGCTTCATCTTTCTGCCGGGCGCGGGTCACGGCCAGTACGGCCCCCAGGCTGCCGCAGTCGTCGCCTCCACGCTCGAGTGGCTCCTAGCCGAGTAGGAGCGCCCTCTCCGCGCCAAGGCGAGGTGCTCCTACTTGCCGTCCAGTTCCGCCATCAACGCCAGCGCATGCTCGTGCTGGGCGTTCTCGGAAAGGGTCTTCGCGGCAAGAAGCTTCGCCTTGCGTGCATCCCCTTCGTTGTAGGCCAACCACGCCAGACAGTAGTGAGCGTCGGCTTTCGCGTCGGAAGAAATCCCCTCACCCGTCTCGGGGTTGTAGGGCCTCATCATGGTAGCCGAGCGAAACGCGCGCTGCGCCGTATCGAACTCCTCGATTTCCAACGCCAGCTGCCCCAGCTGCATGGCCAACGTGCCATTGCGAGGGTCCATCTCGTAGGCCTTCTGCAACGCCTCCATCGCATCAGTGAGCATGCCGTCCTCGAGGTGGAATCGAGACATCTCAGCGTAGACATCCGCCATTTCTCGAATCCGCTTGCCCCGATGAGCAGTAGCGGTCGTCGTCAACAACTCCATTGCGTCGTTCCCGCGACCGCTGGCGGAAAACGCTCGCGCCAACAGCACCACACCGGTCAAGTTCTCCGCACTCAGCTCGCGCGCCTTTTCGAGCACCCGGATCGCTTCGTCGCCATCGCCCTCGGGCTCGAGGTACAGTGCTCCCGCGCGCAGCAGCAACTCGAGACGTTCGGCCACCGCGGAAGCCCGAGCGGCGTCGTCTTCGAGCATCATCGCCAGCTGGCGGTGATCGCCGTTGGCCTCGTACACCTGGGCAAGTCGGGTCCGCAGTTGCCCGTCGTCGGGTGCCACCTTGAGCGCGCGCTCCAGGCCACCCTGCGCATCGGCCAACCGCTCTCCTCGTTCGCATGCCTCCGAAAGGCGCAGCGCCACTTCGACGAGCGCTTCTCCCTCCTCGAGGGCGATGAGCTGGCGGTATGCCGTGATTGCACCGTTCCAGTTCCCGGTCCGAGACTCGAGGTCGGCCAGTCGCCGGAGCGCCAGTCGGTCCTGTGGTTCGGTCCGGATGAGCTCGCCAAGTCGCGCGCGCGCCCCGTCGGCGTCCCCCATTTCGCCCAGGAGCTCGGCCAGTCGCAGCTTCATGTCGCGCGCCGCTTCGGCCTCTGCGTCCGCCGCAACCCGCTCGAGGGCCGCCACCAGTTCCTGCTGGCAGTCGCCACCGACTTCGCGAGCTTGCTCGAGATCCGCCAGGGCGTCTTGATGCCGACCCAGCTCAGTCAGAAGTCCCGCACGCTGCTTCAACATCGCCGCACTCGGCTTCTGCTGAGCAAGCACACCTTCGAAGACCGCCAGCGCCGCCTCGACCTGCCCCGCGTGGCGGTAGGCCTCGATCAGTCGAGGCACCAGCGCGTCGTCATCGGGAGTGACTTCGAGCGCTCGCTTGAGGGTGTCTGCGATCTCGGCCCAGGCGTCTCTCTTCTGGTAGATCTTGATCAGACCTTCGCGCAGATCGCTGTTGTCAGGCGCCCCCGCGAAGCCCGCCGCCAGCGCGCGCTCCAATCCATCCGCGTCCCTCTGCTCCGCACGCAGCGACATCAGACGGGCTGCCAGGTCCGCAGCATCCTCTCCCGTGAGAGCTCCCAGCAACCCCTCCAGCGCATCCGCCAGCGCGTATTCGTCATCGCCCTGCTCGACCACTCGCACGACCGCCTCGAGGGCGGGCCGGCACTTCGGAACCCAGTCGAGCACCACTTGATACACATCGCGAGCGTCCTCCAGCCGTCCCTGACGCTCCAGAAGGTCCCCGATCCGTATCGAAAGAGATTCGATGGCGTCGAGGTCCTGGCGATCCTTCGCCATGTCCAGCTGGGTCTGCAGAAGGGCGACGAGGTCCTCGTGTCGCCCCGTCTTCTCCAGCACGGCGGACAGCAGCAGCGCGGCCTTCGCCTGCGTCGGGTCCTGCTCCAGCACCTCTTGGAGCATTGTCGCAGCCTCCTCGCTGCGCCCCTTCTGAAGCAACACGTTCGCCTGCTCCAGACGCAGCGCTCCCCGTGCCTCGAGGGAGTCGACGAGCGGCACGGTTCGTTCGATCAACTCGACCAGCGGTTCCGCGAGATTCTCCTCCCGGTAAATCACCAGCAGTGGTTCCCACGCAGCGCGATCCGCAGGCTCGAACTCCAGGAGACGCGAGTAGACGCGAACCGCGCGCTTGGCGTCGCGCAACTCATTCCGCGCCGCCTGGGCGACCTCCAGCAGCAACGATCGACGCGCCTCTCCCGTCAACGACGCAGCGGCCGCCTCGCGAAGGTCCAGCGCCAGCGCCAGGTCTCCATCCTCGGCAACCACCGCTGCAAGCTCACGGCGGACCCACGCGGCATCCCCGTCGGCGAGTTCGATCTCAAGTCCGGCTTCGAGGATGGCCCCCAGCGTCCTCTTGTCGCCGACCTCGCGGGCCAGATTTGCCGCCTCGCGAAGCTTGGCCGGATCAGCGTCGGGGAGCCGAAGCCCCAGCCCCATCGCGCGAGCCAGTTCGCGCTTCTGGCCACCGCGACGCGCCACGTCCTCGAGCAGAGCGACCGAACGCGCATGACTCGGATCCTCCACCAGAGCGGCACTCAGGAGTTCCACCGCCCGGCCGTAGTCGGGGCGAATCGCCAGTGCGCGCTCGAGCAGGTCCACTCCCTCATCGCGAGTCACTGGAGTCTCGAGGCGGATCCGAGCCAGCTGGTAGAATGGGTCGGCATCTGGAGGGGTCTGGTCTGACTGCACCCAGCTCGCCACCCGTCTCTCCAGAATTTTGACCTCAGCGCTCGAGTCCCCCAGCCAATCATAGACGCGGCTGAGAGCTGTCCAGGCGCGCTCGTCGGTGACTCCACTTTGCTCGAGACGTTCCTCGATCTCCTCCACCTGCCGGCGCCACTGCGCTTGCTCCGCGTAGTCATCAGCACTCGGCGCGGGCCGGAGCATGACCAGATCGGCCAAGGCTCGGGCCGCGTCCTCGGGACGGCGAGCGCGTTCCAGGCGTCCCTCGATCGAGCGTGCCAGCAGCGCCTCACGTCCCCGGGCGCGCAGTGCCCGCTCCAGACTCTCCGCCTCGGACTCCGTCTCCAGAGCCGCCTCGAAGGCCGACTCTACGAACTCCGCCGCCCGCACGTCGTCCTCGCGACGCGCGGCAATCTCACTCAGGTCGAGCAGCGCCTCGGCCCGCGACGGAGCGTCACTTCCGTCGCTGGGCTTGATCACCAGCAGTAGCGCTCGATAGGTGCGCTCGGCTCGTTCGTGCTGTCCTTCCTCGAAGGCGAGGCGCGCCAGAAGCTGCAAGATGCCCGGGTGGGCAGGGTCAATCTTGTTCGCGATGCCGAGCTCCGCCATCGCCTCCGCCCGCTTGGCAGCCTTGAGCGACACCCGCGCCAACTGGAAGTGCACGACTGCGCGATGCTTCGGGCGCCGCGAACCGTAGCGCTCGATCTGCGTCTTCAGCACCGTCGCCGCGTCCTCGAAGCGCTCGGCAAGCTCGAGCGCCCGTGATAGGTCAAGGCGGAGCGTCGCGTCGTCGGGGTCCAGTTCAACAGCTTGCTCGAGCAGCGGAACGGCGTCGTTGGGCTCGCGCCGCTTCTCCACGTGCAGGCCCGCCGCTTCGCGGAGCAGTCCGAGCCGACGCCGCGCATCGGGCGCGCGGGCTGCTTCCTTGGTGAGCAGGTCGGCCAGCGGCGCCCAGGCCTCGTCCTCGCGATAGAGCTCGGCAAGACGTCGACGCACGGCGCTAGCGTCGATCGCCCGCACTGCCGCCTCCTCCAGACGGGCACGAGCGAATCCGCGGTCACCGCAGGCAACGTATGCCTCAGCCAAACGCAGCGCCCGCTCAGCCAACGCCTCACGAGATGACTGGGCACACAGCCACTCCAGAGCCTCCGCCACCAGACGCGACTCGCCGCGCTGGTGATGGATGCGCGCCAGAGCTTCCAGCGCCGTCTCCCCGCCGAGCCCCGCACCCGCGCGATAGTCCGCAATGGCGCGTGCGAGGTCGCCCACCTCACGCTCCCAAAGCTCAGCCGCGCGAGCCCAGAGCGCCGCGGCCGTAGCTCGGTCTCCAGCCCGCTCTCGCGCCTTCGCCTGCTTCTCCCACAGCTCGGCGATCTCGCTGAAGAGGCCCCTTTCCTCCAGCAGCCCGGCGAGTCGGCTCACGGAACCATTGGCGACCTCGTCACCGGGGTCCTCTGCAAAAAGGCCCCGGAAGATCTCGATCGCCTCGTCGTCCGCTTGCAGCTGGTCCGAACAAACGCACGCGGCCTCGCGCCTCAGCTCCCGCTGCCGCGAGCGGTCGAATGGGAGGTCGGCGCCTCGCAGCAAGAGATCCGCTACCGCACGGTGACGCCCGAGCGCCCGCAGGCGAGCACCCAGGTCCTCGATTGCCCAAGCGGCAGCGCGGCTGGCTCCCTCGGCGGGATCGGCGTCCCGGGTCCAGTGAGCGACTGCGTGGTTGAGCAACTGCTCACCGACCTCCAGCGCAACGTCACGCGACAACTCCGCCCCACCAGCGGTGGCCATCGCCTCGTCCCACTCGCCCGCCGCCACGAAAGCGTCGACTGACAGTCCCGGCTGACAAGTCCGCTTGCGATGCACGACTCCGAGGCGATGGTAGAGCGCCTTCCGTCGTTGGGGGTCCACTTCCCGTCCAGCTTCAGTAGCGATCAACTCCGCCAGGTCCGTCCAGCGCTCTTCCGTCTCGAACAGCGGCACGAGCGCTTCGTAGCTCTCGAGGTCGACGCCGGTCCGATCCCTAACGATGCGCCACGCGTCGATCGCCGACGGGCGGTCCGCTAGTTCGGTTTCGTAGAGCCGGGCGACTCGCACCAAGTCGGTCCGCACGCGCTCCGCGTCGATCAAGACATCGGCTCGCGCCTGCAGCGCGGCGATCAGCTCCTCGTGGCGCGAGGATCGTGCCAGGCAATCGCACAGCCCGTCCAACGCCTCCAGGTCGCGCGGGTCATCACTCAGCCGCGCCCGCCAATTGCCGACAGCCCGATCCAGGTCCCCGAGCGCATCCGCCGCGACGCGGGCGGCCATCCCGAGAGCCGTCCGGCGAGCGTCGGCATCCTTCTCGAGTGCGGCTCGCCGCTCGAGCACCATGCAGTGCTCTTCCGACCGGCCCGCGGCTTCGAGCAGTGGGTCGAGATCCCGCGCTGCCACCAGTGCCAACGCCGGATCGTTCGCAGCCAACTCCAGGACTTCCAGGTGCAGGTCGATGGCGCCGGCAGGGTCTTCCAGCGGGCCCACGAACACATCCGCTGCCTCGCGCAGAAGGTCGGCCCGCAGCGCCAACTTCGGCTGTTCTCTGGCGACCGCGGACAGAACTGCGACCTGGCGGTCGTGCCCACCGATCCCTTGTGCCAACTGGTGCAACAGCTTCCGGTGTTTCTTCAGCGCCGGTTGCAGCGTCACCAGCGAACAAACGTTCTGGAACGCGCCCGCCTGATCGTTCAGGCGCTGCAACCGCAATTGGACGACCGCGTCCAGCCGCTCGACCCGTTCCGCCGTATTGCGAGCGAACTCGAGCGCCACTTCGAGCATCCGGGCAACTTCCTCCAGGCGTCCCTGTTCCTCGTAGTGGTCTCGAAGAAACCGCGCGCTGAGCTCCCGCACCGAAATCGGGTGCTCGTCCCCGGGATCCACACCGGGTGCGATCGAGGCCACGGTGCCACCAAGCGCCACCACCCGCTCGAACAGGCGGTAGGTTTCCTCACCCGCCAGCGGATCGCGGCGCATTTCGGTCAGCAACTCGAAGGCAGGGATCGCCTCGCCGACATCCAACCACAGCTCGGCGACACGCCGCCTCAACTCGTGGCGGTCGCGACCACTCACCCGACGCAGCCGCCGGATCAACAGCTCGATCAGCGACTCCTTCGTGTCCAGTCGCTCGTAGAGCCTTTCGAGCGTGGCTTCGACGCCAGCGTCACTGGGCTGCAGCCAGTGCAGTTGCTCCAGGTACAGCACGGCCCGCTGCGAGTCCGCCGCGAAGTCCTTTGCGGCCATACTTGCTTCGCGCAAGAGCATCACCCGATCGTCGTCGCGGGCCGCGTTGCGAAGCGCCCCATCATAGAGACGAAAGAGATCATCCCACCTGGCTGACGCATTGAATGCGAGCTTGAGTCGATCGAACGCCCACCCCGCCCCGGGAGACAGTTTCAGGACACGTTCCAGTAGGGAAATGACGCGTTCCGGTTCCTCGAACCACTCTTCGTGGAACTCGACCATCCGTCGCCCGACCTCCTCCGCTAGCTCGGGCGCCAGGTCACGTTCCAACGCGCTGGCATAGGCGTCTGCAACCGGCCCGGGGCGGTCGAGACGGCGGGCAAATCGCTCCGCCTCCGACCAGAGGGCGTCAGCATCGGGGTGCTCCAGAGCACCTCGAAGCGCGATTTCCAGCGCCGCCTCCTCATCATCGGAGCGACACTCGAGCAGCCGCTCGAACCACCGCCGCCGAGCGCCAGCGAGGTCCTGACCCTCGACCTCCATCGCCAACAGCGTCTCGAGAACGGTGGCCCGCGCCTGCGCGTCGTCGACTCCTTCGGCGGCCCGCTCGAGCACGGTGGCAGCGGCGCCACGCAACGCAGGCAGGCCGAGCAGGCGATGGACGATGTGGAGCGCCTCCGCGTCGGTAGGAGCTGCCTCGAGGATGCCCTGCGCCACCTCGAGAGCCTTTTCGGGCTCGTCCAGGTGCTCGAGCATCAGACGAGCAATTCGAGCATCGACGAGCAATGCGTCGTCGCCCTGGGACTCGGCTCGAAGCTCCTGTAGTGTCTGCAACGCACCCGCGGGGTCCCCGGTCGTTGCCTGCAGTCGTGCCAACTCGGTCAGCGCGTCGGTTCTGCCGGGTTGGTGCTGGAGGACGCGTTCATACAGCTTCGCAGCAGCGGTCGGGTTCTGGAGCTCTGCTTCTTCGATTCGCGCCCACGAGACGAGCACTGCCGTCGGATCGCTGGCACGGGAGGCCCGCTGCTCGTATAGCCACCGTCGATCCTCGATCCGCTCCGGCGTGGACGGCGCGCCCGCGAGGAAATCGCCGAACTCCGCTGCGACGCCCGCCGTGTCATCGCCATCGGTTTCGAGGATCTGGCGGTAGATCACGGCCACCTCGTTGTCCTGGCCCTCGTGGGCCCGCAGTACGCGCGCCTTGGATCGCAACAGTTGTCGGCTGCGCTCCGGTCCCAGGTCCTCTCGGCAGAGCGTCTCGTCGATCAATCGAACCAAGACATCACGAGCTCCCGCCGCCAGCGCTCTTGGTTCGAGGGCCGCGAGCTTGTTGAGCACCTGCTTGTCATCCTCCGCACAACGTCCCCACACGGCGAACACCCCGGGCACGAGGTCCCAGGCGTCCGCGCCAGCGTAGATCTCGACGAGATGCTCGGCAGCTTCCTCGTTGGCTGGCGCAACCTCGAGCACCGACTCGTACAGGCGACGAGCCCGCTCCTCGTTGACCGCCGTCGTTTCACTCAGTCGCGCGGCTCGCAGCCACACGTGCGCCGCAGCCTCACTCTGTCCGAGCGCCTGCGACAGCACCAGGCCCAGTCGCTCGAGCAGAGTCGCCTGGCGATCCTCGTCATCCGACAAGTCAATCCGACGCACGAGCACGGCTCGCCACAGGTCGTCGTCGCCATGCTGCTCTGCCAGCGTTTCGATGCGGGCCAGCTTGCCGTCGTCGAGCGGCGCCTCCGCCACCAGCATGCGGAAGTTCTCCATCGCCTGCTGGGGCGCCGCGCGGAATAGTTGCACCTCGGCCAACTGCTCGAGCAGCCCGCCGCGCCGTTCGCCGGTGGCCGTATCCAGCGCCCGCGCCAGCTCTGCGGCCATTGATTCCCAGTCTTCCTGCTCGCGAAACACCTCGATCAGCCCCTGGTGCGCGAGCTGATCGCGGGGATCTTCCTCGATCGCCAGTCGCCAGGTCGCCACCGCAGCGGCCAGGTCCTTCAACTCGCGACGCTGAACACGGGCCATGGCGTGCAGCAACTCCAAGCGACGGGCGGGGTCGCAGGGCTGCTCGAGCGCGCTACTGTAGAGCGCCAGACGCTCACCGGGGCTCCCCGACAGGGCCAGCAACTCGTCGACCCGCTGAACGAGGTCCGCCGACGAAGGATCGAAGGCCAGGGCCCGTCGATAGACCTCGACCGCCCTTTCCACGTCATCCGTGGAGGCCAGAGCCTCACCAGTGGCGCGGGCCAGTTCGAGGATCTCGGTGGAGTCGACACCGCGGTCACCCAGGGCCTCGCTCAGCACCCGCGCGCGAAGAGTCGATGCTCCAGCCGCCTGCGCCAGAGAGTTGATGCGCTCCAGCCAGCCCAGCACCGCACTCGAGTCGCTCCCGACCGCTACCCCCAGCGCACGTCCCGCCAGCGCCAAGGCGCGCTGCGGATCACCGAGTTGCAGCTCGCACAGGGCCACCGCCTCCTCCAGTGCCTCGAGACGCTCCGTCGCTGCGTCCGCCTGCGCGCCTCTCACCTCGAGAACGCGAACCAGTTCTTCATGCCGTCCCTCGTCACGGTAGACGGGCTCGAGGATGCAGGCCGCGGCGAGGACGGGGCTCTCGGTCGTTACCAGTCGCTCGAGGGCCAATCGGCTCGACGGCTCCTGAGGATCCGCTGCAAGCGCAGCCTGGAAAGCTTCCAGCGCGCCGTCCCGATCGTCGAGTCGGCCGATGCGTACCTGTCCCAGCCGGCCCAGAAGTGCCGCGCGCTCCACATCGGGCGCTAGCTCGATCTCCTGACCCAGCGCCGCCACGACTTCCTGCCAGCGTTTCTCCTGCTCCAGCAAGGGAATGACGCGCGCGTAGGCCTCACGCGAGGGCCCGAATTTTTCTAGGAACGCCTGCCACGCCTGCAGGGCTTTCGCACGATCCTGCATCCGACTCGAGCGAAGGTCGGCGGCACGGAAAGCCAGTTCGCGAGCCTGGTCGGGGTCCTGGCAGCGAACCGATCGGCGCTCGAGCACGACCACCAACCCCTCCTCGCTGCCTGCAGCCTCGTACAGCGCCTCGAGACGGCCAAGCGCCTCGTCCTCCCACGGCGACCCGATCAGCACCTCGTAGGCGCCGATCGCCTTCTCGGATTCGCCCAGTTCGTCGCAAATCCGCGCCAGCCGGCGCGCCGCCTCCTGGCGCGTCGACTCATTCTGGTCGAGACGAACGGCAAGCTCCAGCGCGCCGGCCATCTTCTTCTGCTCACCGGCTTCGCCGTACAGTTCCGCCAGACGACGAGCAGCCCCGAGCACCGCCCCTTCGTCCCCTCCCGCTCCGACCACCTTCTCGAACTCCGACTGGGCGCGCTTGACGTCACCCGACTGCAGGTAGACCTCCCCAATCTCGACTCCCACCCGCGCTCGAACGTCATCGTCCTTGGCCGTCTGCAGCGCCCGCGTCAGGCGCTTCGCAGCCTCCATCGGCTGGTTCAGCGCGACACTCAGCTGCACGAAGCGCCGCCGGATATCGTCGTCGCCAGGCTCGCTGGCCACCGCTGCCCCCAGCAAGTCGAGCGCCCCTGCGGGATCGCCCAGCGCGTCCTGTCGCAAGACAGCAAGTTGCTTCTGCACCGCGGTCTTGCGGGGGCCCCGCGCCACCTTGAGCTCTCGGGTCAGCATGGCCGCTGCGTGGTCGGTCATCCCGAGCTCCAGGTAGGCCGATGCCAAGGCGGCGGCCGCCTTCGGCGCCATCACCTTGTTCTCCAGCAGCGCTTCCGCGACAGCGAGCGCGCGCTCGTGTCCTGGATCGTCGGCGAGCAGTGCCTCGACATGCGGCATCGCTCGCTGCGGCTCTCCGAGTTCGTCAGTGTATACCTCGATCAGCCGACTCCGCAGCCTAGCCGCCTCCCCGCCCTCGGCCTTGGCAACGGCTTGCTCGAGCAGGCGCACTGCCTCGCGGTGCCGACCGCTGGATAGGAATCGAGTCTGCAGCGCGTCCAGCGCCACCGCATCAGTGGGGTCGATGCGGAGAATGCGCTGGTAGACGTCGATCGCTACATCGTCAGAGTCCTCGACGCCATCGATCACCCCGGCGCCCTGCCGCAGCAGAGCGAGCGATTTCTCGGCGTCGCGTTCGCTCCCTGCAACATCCACATAGAGCTTCGCAAGCTTCGCCCAGTACTGCTTGCTGCGCAGAAGCCCCTCGAGCAGTTCGAATGCCCGCGGGTGGGCCGGAGCCGCAGCGAGGGCGCGTTCGGCATATCCCACCGCTCCATCGACATCGTTGAACATCCCACCGAAGAACTCGGCCGCGTGAAGGAAGGCCTCGGCCTGATTGGCAGGAGAGATGAGCTTGATCCGCCGCCCCGCCAGCGCCTTCTCGTAGGCAAAAGCCAGATCGGGAAGAATCTCGTCGCGGGCCGCGGCGGCATGCAATCCCTCCCACAAGCTTGCTTCGTGCTGTCCCTTGGCCAGCGCGGTGAGCAGCACGTCGAGGACTGCACGCGGCGCCGACAGTTTTTGAGCCAGGACCTCGGGCAGCGACTCCAGTTTCAGCATGATGTCCCTCACGCACTCCGGCGGAACCGGACCCCGCCTGGAACACCCAGGCTATCAGATCGCGGGCCGCGCTCGAAGCCCCTATCCCCTGAAATTCCCTATACAAAAACCCAGAGTATCCGGCACATGCCCCCACTCACACCGTCTCCGACCGGCACCGTCCGCCAAACCGCAACACGCCGGTTGCAAAGCCGTCTCGACGCCCGCACCATCGCTGGCGGGCGGGGTCTCGTTCCCGCCCCGGGACGAGGAGAACCAATGTTCGAGACCGCGGTGCTGGGGCGCTCGCTAGCCAAGGCAGACTACGACGCGCAGGTCGCCGATTTGAGAACTCAACTGCTCCGTGCGCAGCACGAGCTCGCCCAGGCGGACTTCCCAGTTCTGGTGCTGCTGGAGGGCATCGAAGGCGCCGGGAAGGGCAAGACGCTGAATCTGCTGCATGCCTGGCTCGACACTCGCTACCTGGCCACCCATGCCTACACCACACGCACCAGGGAGGAACGGCAGCGTCCCGAGTACTGGCGCTACTGGCGCGACCAGCCGGCCGCCGGACGCATCGCGATCTTCGTCGGTTCCTGGTACACACGCCCGCTTCGCCAACGCGCCCAGGGCAAGATCAACGAGTCGGAACTGGAGTCGGCGCTGGTGCAGATTCGTTCCTTCGAAAAGACCCTGACCGACCACGGCGCCCTGCTCGTGAAGCTCTGGTTCCACCTCTCGAAGGAGGACCAGGGAAAGCAGTTCCGTCGCCTCCAGGCAGAGGAGGAGACTAGTTGGCGGGTCAGCAAGGACGACTGGAAGCAGCATCGCCGCTACGACTCCGTTGTGCGCGTAGCGAGCCGGATCCTCCGCGAGACCAGCACTGGCGAGGCCCCCTGGACACTGGTCGAAGGGACCGACGAGCGCTATCGCCACGCCACGGTCGCAAGACATCTGGCAGAGCGGATCCGGACCCGGCTCGAAGCACCTCCGGTGGAAGTCACCCAGCTCCCGCCGAGCGTGCCCGACGAGAACCCCGTCACCATTCTCGATCGACTCGATCTCGCCCGCGCTGTCGAGAAGGACGAGTACGAAGCCCAGCTACAACTCCTGCAGGGACGACTCAACCGGCTGAGTCGACGCGTCGCCAAGCGCAAACTCAGTGTGACGCTCGTCTTCGAGGGTCCCGACGCTGCCGGCAAGGGCGGGGCGATCCGCCGCGTCACCCAAGCACTCGACGCCCGGCGCTATCGGGTCATCCCCGTCGCAGCCCCCACCTCGGAAGAGAAATCCTACCACTATCTCTGGCGCTTCTGGCGGCATTTGCCGAGCCTTGGCAGGTTCACGATCTACGACCGGAGCTGGTACGGGCGAGTACTCGTCGAGCGGGTCGAAGGCTTCGCGTCCCCGGGGGAGTGGGGACGCGCCTACAAGGAGATCACGGACTTCGAGCGGCAGCTCGTCGACCACGGCATCGTGCTGTGCAAGTTCTGGCTGCAGATCTCCGAGGAGGAACAGCTTCGCCGCTTTCGGGAGCGAGAAGAGAAGCCCTGGAAGCAGTACAAGATCACTCCAGAGGACTACCGCAACCGTGCCAAGACCAATCTCTACGAGCTGGCCGCCAATGACATGATTGGCCGCACCAGCACCGAGTACGCCCCTTGGACTCTGGTGGAGGCGGAGCAGAAGCGATTCGCCCGCCTGAAGGTACTGCAGGCCATCTGCGAACGCATCGAGCGACAACTCTGAGACAAACCGAACAGCCGGCCGCCTTGCTCTACTGGCGCGCGGGCGACGTTGGGATAAGGTCGCAGTCAATGGCAAGCGATCCTGCTCGACCAGGGGCACCCAACCTGTCCACGGCTCGGGTGATCATCGTGGACGATGAGCCGATGGTGACGGAGAGCCTGCGAACCTTCCTCGATCTCGAGCTCGATATCGAGGCGCAGACCTTCAACGATCCCGCGGATGCTCTCGACTACATCGGCAGCAACGAAGTGGATCTCGTCATCAGCGACTTCCTGATGCCGAAGATGGATGGCATCCGCTTCCTGGTCGAGGTCCGCCGCCAGCAACCCGGCGTCCCACGGGTATTGCTCACCGGCTACGCCGACAAGCAGAACGCCATCACAGCGATCAACGAGGTCCGCCTCTTCCAGTACATCCAGAAGCCCTGGGACAACGAGCACCTCCGCACCGTGGTCGTCAAGGCGCTCCACCACCTCCACCTGATGCGGTACTTGGCCGACACCCTGGACGAGGTCGCCAATGAACGCGCCGACTTCGAGGGTATGCGTCAGCTGCTGCTCAGCGCGTTCTCCTGAGCGAAAGCTTCTCCGACAACGGTCGTCAGTGCTGCATCGAGGTATCCGCCGCCGGCTCGACTCGGGGACGAACGGCGGCCAGGTGGTAGGGTCGGAGCACGCTCAGGACGTGATCGGCCGCTTCCGCGACCAGCGCAGGCTCCAGTTCCCGGCCGCGGAGCTCGCTCAAGGGAACCGTCGACAACAGCACCGCCAGCATCGCGTCCGACAAGCGTCTCGTTTCCACCGCACCGCCCGGATCCTGCACGAGCTGATCGCGAACCAGGCGCTCGACCGCCGAGTGCACAGTTGCGGAAGTCCACTCCAGAAGTGCTCGACTGCGCTCCTTGAGCAGTCGACTGTGAACCGACAGGGCACACAGCTCCCGCACGATGAAGCGATAATCCGCAAAGGCGCGCAGGGTGGCGACCAGCGCTTCCCGAAAACTTGACTCGTCCCAGGTCGCCACGGATCGCTGCTGCTCCCAAACGACGGAGAGCAAGGCCTCGAGCCGGTCGTAGGCCGCCGCGACAATCTGATCCTTGTTGCCAAAATGGTAGTACAGATTGCCGGGGCTGATACTCATTGCCGCGGCTATGTGGTTGGTCGAAACTGCACCGCTGCCCGACTCATTGAAGAGTCGCAGTGCCGTGTCGACGATCCTTTCCTTCGTCTTCGCCATTGCCTCCGCCCCCGGAAAAATGATCTTGCCAGAGCCCCCCTGGGAACCCTGGCTTGCCCCTCGCTTGTTCTGTATTGATACCCCTCCGAAGGCACGGGCGAAAGCTCCGACCCAAAATCTTGTCGTCGCTGGGCGACTGCTCGGGCAGTACTGCCGGCCCCCGGGCGCAGGTCCGAAGAAAGTTCTCTGATTACGGGATGTTTCCTGGCTCAGACCAGGTGTCGATTCCACGGGTGCGCGAAAAGATGCTAGGCCGGTGCGTCCGTGCCAACCGCCCGTCGTACAGCCAGCCAGTGATTGACGACCCGAGCAACAAACAGTCCACCTCGCCCTCGGATCCAACGCTGGAAAGCGTCGTTGCTGAAGAGCAGCGGTGTCTCGACCGCGTGCTGAACCACCTGGATCATCGGACGAAGAGGGGCGCGAGCGAACCACCGGTCGCCTATGACCGCGATCTGGTCGATTTGCGTGATCAGATCGCGAATGCTCGTCTCGAAGACGTCCCTCCACTCATCGAGCAGATGGAGCGGCTGCAGAGCCTCGCCGCCCGCCGTCGGAGCAACGAGGGTCAAGTTCCGGTGGACCGGAGGTCGCCATACTTCGGACATCTGGTGCTCGAGGAGGGCTCCCGCCGGCGCGAAGTTCTGATCGGGCGTGCGACGTATCTCGACACCGACTCCGGCGTGCGCATCGTCGACTGGCGCGACGCGCCCGTAAGTCGCCTCTTCTATCGCTACGAGGAGGGTGACGAATACGACGAGGTGTTCGGCGACCGTGAGATCGAAGGCCAGGTGGTGACACGGCGTAGCGTCTCCATCGTGGAAGCCGAACTTCGGAGGATCAACGCTCCTCAGGGCACGTTCGTTCACAGTCGCAGCGGCGACTGGAGGCGCTTGGACACCGATGCGCTGCGCCTCCGTGGTGGACAGGGCACGGCCACGAGGGCAGAACAGCACCGCCGACCCGGTCGCTTGGGTGTCGCCCACGGTGAGGACCGCGAAGACAAGCACCTCCGAGAGATCACCGCCCTCATCGATCGCCGACAGTTCGAGCTGATCACGCGCCCCGACTCGGGGCTGGTGGTGATCCAGGGAGGCGCAGGTAGCGGAAAGACCACGATTGGGCTCCACCGACTGGCGTACCTTGCATACGCAGATCCACGCCGATTTCGGCCCGACCGCATGCTGGTCGTGGTCTTCAACGAGGCACTGGCACGCTACATCTCCCTGGTACTGCCCGCTCTCGATGTGCAGGGCGTGTCGATCCGCACCTACCAGGACTGGGCCGCCCGGGCTCGGGTCACGCATGTCCCGGGTGTGCCCCGTCGCTACAGCGATGAAACGCCGGTCGAGGCAACCCGTCTCAAGAAACATCCCGCGATGCTCACCGCCATCGACACATTTGTCGAGCACCGAGCGGCTGCCATCGACTCCGCCCTCACAGAAGCGCTGACGGGGTCGGGCACGGACAACGCGACCGAGGTGGGGCAACAACTTCTCGAGCAGTGGACTCGCGATCCGCAGCGCCCGGTCCGTCATCGACTTCATCGTCTCAAGACCGCCCTGGAACGTGACGGGCGAGCCCTGCCAACGAACTCACGAGTCGCCGCTGAGCGGATCATCACGGCGGCCATCCGGGACACGCGAGACATTCTGGGGGCTTGGGCCGAGTTGCTCACGGACAGCAACCACCTGGAGCGGGTCTTCTCCCGCCAGGACCCGGACTTCGTTCACTCCGGCGATCTGGGGCGCGCCCATACCTGGTGCGTCGCGCGCTGTGGCGAGGTGGTGGCAGAAGCAGAAGCCGCGGTCGACGAGGACCGCTCGCGGGAGCGCCGGGGAGGCGGCAACGCCACCAGCGTCGGTGGCGATCCCACTCACGGAGTCGACGG
The DNA here is from genome assembly GCA_050304295.1 of Polyangiaceae bacterium. Classification (GTDB taxonomy): domain Bacteria; phylum Myxococcota_A; class Polyangia; order Polyangiales; family Polyangiaceae; genus JAFGBI01. The sequence goes on along the minus strand of JBNLDK010000215.1, from coordinate 72,442 downwards.
CCGGGCACTGGAAGAGCGAGCTGCCCTCGACCACGAAGACGACACGCTTCTGCTCCGACTCTGCCAGCGGCTCCACGGCCCTCTGATGCGGGGAACGAAAGGGAAGGAAGCGCTCGTCTACGAACACGTGCTCGTCGACGAGGCGCAGGATCTGAGCCCGGTGGAGCTCGCCGTCATCCTCGACACGCTCAGCGGTGCCCGAAGCGTTACGCTCGCGGGGGATGTCGCCCAGCGACTGCACCTGGACAATGGATTCACCGACTGGAAGACAGTCCTCGCGGACCTGGGCCTCGCACACGTCGAGGTGGAACCCTTGCGTCTAAGCTACCGGTCCACTCTAGAGATCATCGACTTCGCTCAGGCCGTGCTGGGCCCATTGGCGACCGGAGACGAACCCGAGGCGACACGATCAGGCGCCCCCGTGGAGCTCTTCAGCTTCGGGCACAGCGGCGACGCGGTTGGATTCCTCGCCGACGCGCTGCGAGAGCTCCTGAACGACGAACCGCGGGCCTCGGTCGCCGTGATCGCTCGCTACCCGGAGCAGGCAGACATGTACTTCGACGGCCTCAAGAAGGCGGAAGTACCCCACGTGAGGCGCATCGCTGACCAGGATTTTCCGTTCAAGCCCGGGATCGATGTCACGGACATCCGCCAGGTCAAAGGACTCGAGTTCGACTACGTAGTCCTCATCGAGGTCTCCGAGTCGGCCTACCCAGTCGACGTCGAGGCCCGACACCTACTGCACATTGGCGCGACCCGCGCCGCCCACCAGCTCTGGGTCTTGACGACCAGCCGGCCTTCGCGTCTGCTTCCCGAACAACTGCTGGAACGCGGCTACTAGGACCATGACCTCTCGCTCTCTCAGCGCCGTACTGACCATCGTGGCGGCGACCGGCTGTGCATCATCCCACCGAGATCTGGTCGGCCACTCGAGAACTCCCGACCAGGCGACCCCTGATCCCGGCGAGTATCGAGCCCCGCGAGCGGATTCTGGAACCGACCCCCTCCTCGGAATCGACGAGCCCTTTCACGGTCAGTGGCTTCCCGATGGCGAGCTCCTCAGCGACGTCGGTCTGCTGGATGCGCTGGCCCAATTCGATCTGGTTTGCGTGGGCGAACGACATGACGAGGCACTCGATCATTGGGCCCAGCTCGCAGTTCTCTACGGCTTGAGCACCAGGGCCGAGATGGCTGGTCGCGATCTAGCCCTGGGCCTCGAGATGGTGGAGCACACTTTCCAGCCGGAGCTCGACCGCTACTTCACGGGCGAACTGGCGTTGGCCGAGCTGCCTGACCAGGTGGAGTGGGCCAGCCGATGGGGCTTCGACTTCGCCCTCTACCGGCCTCTCTTCGAGTTGGCTGACTCGCAGCGCCTACCGGTTCTGGGTCTCAACGCTCCCCGCGAGATCACGCGCGCCGTGGCGCGCGAGGGCCTGCAGGGACTCGACACCGACGACCGCGACCACATTCCACGGTGGCTCGATTTCCACGATGAAGAACATCGCCGCGGGTTCGATGCCGCAATGGCCGAACACCCCCACCATGGAAACCGAGAACATCTCTACGCTGCACAGGTGGTGTGGGACGAGACGATGGCAACGCAGGTCGCCGCCTGGCTCGCGCAGCGCCAGCCCGCTCGCCAGGTGGTAGTAGCAGCCGGTCGCGCCCACTGTCGCTACTCCGCCATCCCAGCGCGAGTCAGGCGCCGGCTCCATGACACCCGAGTCGTCTCCGTGCTGCCCACCCGAGATCCAGGCGAAGCCGCGGAAACGACCGGCTACGATATCGCGATGGTCCTCGGGACCGACCAGTAGCCATCGCTCAGCAATCGCTCGCGCTTTCGTCTGCGTCGTCGAGCACTGCCCGAACCGCCGCCAACAGATCCTGGCGTCGATAGGGTTTGGACAGCAGGCGGCGCCTGCCGTCAGCGAAGAAGTTAGCGCCGAAGACGCCAGGGTCGTAGCCGGTGCTGAACAGAATCCGCAGGTCCGGCCGCGCCTGCTCGAGTGCTTCCACCAGCTTCACGCCGGACAGCCCGGGCATGACGGCATCAAGAACGACCAGGTTGAAGCCTTGACGTCTCGCGTACTCCAGCGTTTGGTCCCCGTCCTGCACCGTGGTGACGCGGTAGCCAGCGCCGGTCAGCATTCTCGCCGCAAGGCGACGGACCTCGGCATCGTCGTCGGCGACCAGCACGCTTTCGCCATCTCGCGCCCGAGCTGACACCTCCGCGCCACGCTCCGTCTCCGACGCAGCTCCGGTTTCGCTGGCAGGCAACCATATGCGAAACGTCGTCCCCCGGTTCACCTCTGATTCCACGGCCACCGCACCTCCGCAGTCTTCAGTGATGGTTCGCACCGTGGCCAGCCCCAGCCCGGTCCCTCGCCCCCCCTCCTTCGTCGTGAAGAAGGGGTCGAAGATCCGATCGAGCAACTCCGAGGGGATCCCGTGACCGGTATCGCGCACTTCCAGGCGCAGGCCCGGGGTACCGGACGGACCATGTCCGGGACCCGCGCTAACTTCGATGGTGCCGCCGTCCGACATGGCGTCGCGAGCGTTCACGACCAGGTTCATCACGACCTGCTCGAGTTGCGCCGGATCCGCGACCACGGAGGGGGAGTCGTCCGCCACCTCGAGTCTCAGTTCGATGTTGGAAGGCAGCAGGCGCCGGAGCAGTTTCGCGAGTCCCGAGAACAGCTCGTCGACCGCGATATTGCGGCGCTGGGTGGCCTGCTGTCGGCTGAACGACAGCAACTGGCGTCCCACCGCCGAGCCGCGCTGGGCGGCGTCCCGGATATCGGAAAGGTCCTCCCGCAGCGAGGCAAGGTCGTCGTCCTCGAGGTCAACCTCAGCCAGTTCTGCGCCACCCATGATCGCCATGAGGATGTTGTTCAGATCGTGAGCAGCCCCGGCGGCGAGACGCCCGATCAGCTCCTGGCGCTGGGATTCAGCGAGCGCACGCTCAGTCCGACGGCGTTCGACTTCGAGCCGCTCCCGTTCCTCCCGTTCGCGGCGTTCACGAGCCAGAGCCAACTCGGCGTCACGGACACTACGCTCGAGACCGACTTGAAAGTACGCGAGCATCGATGCCAGTACTGTGCTGACAACAAGAGCGACCACACCGACTCGAAGCCACGTACCAGCGACCATCAGATCTTGCGCGTCGCGGGAGAAGGACGGCGCGCCGAACCCGACAAAGTAGACCGCACCTCCGACGAAGCTGACGGTCATTCCCGCAAGAACGGCCACCATCCCGCGCCACGAGAAGAAGGTCTGCGCCAGAAGCAGCGCGGCAAAGAAGACTAGTCCATGGGTGAGCGTGGGACCGTAGTGCAGGAAGATGAGCTGCGCGGTCCACAACATGTACGCGAGCAGTGCCGCCACGCGGAGTCGCCGATCCCGCACAGACAGGACGAGTGTGCAGACCACCACATGGCAGACAGCTTGGACGAGCAATTCGTAGTCATACCGACCGAACACCGCCTCCATCGTCTGGGCAAATGCCAGCAGCGGCGTGCCAACCCAGAGGACCATCCCCGTGATGATCCGGAGCATACGCTCGCGCAGTTCGTCCACCGCGCTGGTGGACGAACCGGTGTCGTATCGGTGTGGACTCCCCGAGTCCATGTCATGCCCGGGTCACGACGACGAAGATCCCGAATCCCCCTGCACCATGCCCGGTCCGGCGATCCAGCAGCGGTCGGGTCAAGTCGCTGGCTCCCGGAGTGGCAGGCCCGCCGCGGCGTAGGCAGCGTCCACGACCTGCATCGTCGCGACGGAATCGTCACCGCTGGTCAGGACTGACCGGCGGCTCCGCAGTGCGGCGACGAAGGCGTCAAGTTGGTAGTCGTAGGTGGTCCCCCCTGCCACCTCTTCGTTCACGTCCACCCGTCCGCGAACCTCGAGCCGATGTCCCAGGTGGGGAACGAACGGGTTGTCCACTTCGAGAGTCCCGCGAGTCCCTTCGATCGAGAGCCGCGCGGCAAACCCCACCTCGCTCGCCATGTCGCACTCCAGGGTGCCCATCTTCCCGGTCGGCGTGACGACCTCCAGGTTCAGGGCGGCATCGACGTCGGGAGCTCCCAATCGTGCGGTTGCGCGCGTCACCCGCAGCTCATCCCGCAACACCCACCGCACGGCGTGCGCGCAGTAGCATCCCAGATCCATCATTGCCCCGCCCGCTTGCGCGAACTGGTACCGGACATCATCCAGAGGGATCGACGTCCGGAAAGCTGCCCCCACTCGCCGCAGTTCGCCGATTGCGCCATCCTCCAGCAAAGCAAGCCACCGCCTCGTCAGCGGGTGGTAGGCGTAATGGAACGCTTCCATGAGGATCCGTCCGGTCCGTCGCGCAGTTGCCATCATGGCCCGCGCCTCTTCAGCGTTGGCTGCAATCGGCTTCTCGCAGAGCACGTCCTTGCCCGACCGCAGAGCTGCCATGCTCCACCGGCCGTGGAGTCCGTTCGGCAGCGGGTTGTAGACGGCATCGACTTCGCCATCCGCCAGCAACTCGCCATACGTTCCGTGAACCCGCTGGACCCCGTGAAGATGGGCGAACTCCTCCGCACGCCGTCGGTCACGAGCCGCGATCGCTACGACCTCCACGTCGTCCCGCTGCTGGGCTGGGAGTATCAGCGCCGCAGGAGCGATCTTGGCCGCGCCCAGCAGGCCGATGCGCCAGCACCGGTCACCCCCCACGCCAGTGCTCCGAGTGGTCGAGATGGGTCATTCCAGTCGAACCTCGTCTAGCCACAGCTCTTGGTCTCCAAACACTTCGGGGTCAGCGAGAGCAATAGTAGGACGCAACCCGTCAAGAGCCCGACCACCCCTCTGTACCCCATCGAGATCATTGGTACTGCGGGGGCACGAAAAGCTCAAGCCTTGCCCGATCCGGGATCGGTGGAGGCTGACCGAGAGCCAAACGGCTGTCCCGAACCGCGCGACCCGACTAGACTCTGATTGCAATGACGGCTCCCGTGCAGCCTGGCGACGTCCTGGCCAGCAAGTACGTCGTGGAGCGCTTGCTCGGTGCGGGAGGGATGGGCGTTGTCGTGGCAGCCACCCACCAGCAACTTGGTCAGCGGGTGGCCGTGAAGTTTCTGCTGGAGGAGATCCTGCAAGACCAGGGGGCGGTGGCGCGTTTCCTCCGTGAAGCGCAGGCCGCCGTCCAGATCCAGAGCGAACATGTGGCTCGCGTCATCGATGTCGGGACCCTGGAAACAGGGGCGCCCTACATGGTGATGGAGTATCTCGATGGTCGCGACTTGGCAGAGGAGCTCTCCCACCGTGGACAGCTCCCGGTGGCGGAGGCCGTCTGTTACGTGCTCCAGGCGTGCGAGGCGGTGGCGGAGGCCCACGCAATCGGGATCGTCCACCGCGACCTCAAGCCCGCGAACCTCTTCCTCGCCCGTCGCGCCGACGGAACCCCCATGGTCAAGGTGCTCGACTTCGGCATCAGCAAGACACTACCCCAGGGGGGCAGCGCCCAGCATCTGACCAGCACCCAATCCGTGATGGGCTCACCGCTGTACATGTCTCCGGAGCAACTCCGGAGTACAAGGCACGTCGACCAGCGGACCGACGTCTGGGCGTTGGGGGTGATCTTGCACGAGCTCTTGGCAGGGGCACCACCATTCCGTTCAGACACCGTGTCCGGTCTCATCGCCACGGTCGTCACGGATCCGGCTCCGCCGCTGTGCTCGCTGCGACACGACATTCCCGAACCGCTCGAGGCCATCGTCCTGAGTTGTCTGGAGAAGTCCGTCACCACGCGCATGCCTCACGTGGGTGAGCTCGCCTCTCAGCTCCGGCCGTTCTCACCACGGCAGGCAGAAATCTCGGTCCCCCGCGTCACCGGAGTACTGGGAAGAGCAGGCTTCACGACCCAGCGAGATCCCGTCTTGACCACCGGGGGCGCAGCAGGTGCCCAGACCGGATTCGGCCAAGTAGCTCCTCCCCGCGTGACCTCCCAAACACCGTGGGTCCCAATCCTCGCGGGTCTCGGACTGCTCGGTACGCTGGCAACCGCTGCGATCCTCGCTACTTCCTCGCGGGTCCCGACGATGGAACCGACCGCTTCCCCCTCCGCGGAACCACTCACTCCGGTGTCAGCAGTCGCGGAGCCCACCCCGTCCGCCCAGCCCACCCCGTCCGCCCAACCCACCCCGTCCATCCAGCCGACACCTGCCGAATCGGCTTCTTCGGCTCCACTGCCCAGGACCAGGCCGCCGACGGAAGGCGAGACGCCAGCATCCGGGCCGAAGCCCCCCTCTCGCCCCACTCCTCGTGCCACAGCGCCCCGCGCCAGGGCGGCGATACCGCCAGCCCCCGCCCCTCACCCCACCCTGGATCCCCTCGACGGACGCCGCTAGAACAACAGGCAGGTTGCTTGTTGTTCCGAATCAACTACCTAGCCAACCGAGCGGCAGGGCCAGCGGGACAGCGGATCGGTGTTCTAGACCCTCCGCGGCGCCGCTCAGCTCCCGCCACAATGGTGGGCCTCGCAGAGGTTCACGCCCGAACCACGGACAGTCGGCGGCGATCCAGCGGCGCACGCAAGAGCTGCATGCGAAAGTCGACCCCTATCGCTTCGCCCTCGGCAAGGGCGTGCCACACATTGTCGCCTTGCAGGGGTTCACTGGAGAGGATGAAGTGGTTGACGAAACCGGTCTCCGACGGCGCCTCGCACTCGGGCGAAAGACTCGCGCAGGACTCTCGTTCCGGACACTGTTTCTTGTAGGTGGACCAGTAGAGCTCCTTGCCCCCACGAGCGCCCACCATCGTGTCACCATCAGTCACGATCACCGTTAGAAGAGGCGGTGTCGACTCCCCGACGCAGAGGTTGGTCACGGTGGTCAGCGCGCCGTCCAGCGACGCAGCCACGTCTTCGATCGAGTGGCGTCGGGCAAGCGGTCCATACGCGGACAGCTCGGTCAGAAACAGGAAGAAGATCATCTCGCTGTCGGTGTCACCCAGGACGTAGCGCCGCAACTGCGGTGCCACCGCAGCCAGCAACTGGCCGCGGTGCTCGGGAAACCGCGGAATGTCCCCGTTGTGAGCGAGCAGCCAGCGTCCGTGCTGGAAAGGATGACAGTTCAGGACACTCAGCTCCCCGTGCGTCGCCTTGCGCACGTGCGCGAGGACAGTCTCTGCCGACACCACCCCGCTGAGCCGATGAAACTTGGCGTCACTCAGGGCCGTGCGAGTGCTGCGATGGACCTGGGGGCACCCGTCGACGTAGAACGCCACCCCCCAGCCGTCAGGATGAGCGCCACTCTGGACTCCAAGGGCGTTGTCCGCCGCGACGAGCGACCGATGGACCTGGCTCGGGATGACACTGCGAAAACCGAAGAGGCGACACATCGCGGAAACGGCTAACGGTACTCTCCCGCTGCGCACTGGTCGAGCAGCTTCTCGAGTCGCGCATCGTCGTCAATGGCGACAGCCGCCTCGGAGAAGATGCGGAGCACTGCGCCCCGCGAGATCTTCGGTTCCTCGTCCAGCAAGAGCGTTCGCGTTCCGTGCTCGACCTCGCGAAGCGTGGCCAGCGCCAGAGCGAGCGGTACGGCGCAGAAGAGCCGGATCGAACGACCGGTTGCGACTGGCCAGAGCAGCGTGTACTCGCGAGCCCGCGCCAAGTGCGCCGAGGCAATCCGGCAGACATCGCTCACGATCTCGAGCCCCCGCTGGTGATGTTCGGGTGCGAAGAGTTCATCGAGACTGACTCCCCGTTCCGTCGCCAGACTTTGCGGAAGGAAGCAGTCGCCACGTGCGTGGTCCGCCGCGACGTCCTTGACGATGTTGACCATCTGGAGACCCAGCCCGAAGCTGACTGCGCGCTCTCGCAATGCCTGCGCCGCGTCGGGCGCCAGCCCGTTCACCTCGATCTCGAACAGAGCGGTCAGCAGCTGTCCGACCGTTCCAGCCACGAAGTAGCAGTACCGTTCCAGATCGGCGACATCGGTGAGGCGCAGCTTGCCCTCCACCTCGGCGCGCTGGGCAAACTCGCGCATTCCGACCGACATCTCTGCGACGTGGGGACGGATGGCCTCGCGTTGCGCAGCAGACAAATCGCGAAACCGGCCAAACACGATGCTGGCCCGTTGGCACAATTCGCCTCCCGCACCGTCAGCATCCAGCCGCGCCTCCCGAGCCCGTTGTTCGAGCAACCGCGCGTCGTCGGTGTCGTTGGCCAGCACCGCATCGAAGACGTCGAACAGATCCTTCCGACGAGCCGGATCCAGATCAGCCTGATCCTCGATGGTGTCCACGATCCGACACAGCAGGTACGCAGTTCTCACGGCATCGCGGAGCGACTCCGGGAGGGCCTCGATGGACAGCGCAAAGGTCCGCGACACCCGGGGCAATACCGCTCGACACCACTCAGCGTCGCGGTCACTGCTCATGACTGACGAATTCGTTGCTAGCTCCGACATCGAACATCGCGGGCAGGAGGCCCCGCCCGAGGGCAGCCACGCTACCGCGTGCTCAGGGGCCCGTCGAGTCGTGGCGGTCCACTTGAGCGAAAAGGTACAGCGGCTGCTTCCTGCCCTCGCTGAGCGTGAGGTAGTCGAGACCTGGCCCCAGAAACGCGATGCTCTCGCCCTGAGGTTCCAGTGCCACGCGAGCGGCGCAGGGGGGACGACGAAACACGGCCTCCACGGGTCCGTCACTGCGCTTCCAGAGATACGCATTCGTATAAGTTTTGAGGAGCACCCAGCCGCCGTCGCGGGAGATGGTACCGGCTGTAACGAGCCGCCCCCCCGGAAGCGGCATTGCTGGGAGGTTCGCTTCGGCGACCCTCTCCAACTCGGCTTCGCCGGCTTCCAGCGGTGCCGGCAGCCGATAGACCAAGGCCGCTCCTTTCCGCTCCTTGGTCACGATGAAGAGATCGCCGCTCCGCGGGTCAACGAGCAGCGCTTCGGCGTCGTGGGCACCATCGGGGTAGCGGAGCTGGATCCGTTGCGCCCGGCGTGTCGAGCGCAGGGCTCCAGGGTCCCCATCCTGGGGATTCGTGGGCTCCTCCACCCGGTAGACCACGACGCTCGGGTGCTTGAGTTCGTTGTCCCCAATGTCGCCAATGTAGAGGTAGTCGCGACCAGCGCTGGGGCCCGTCCCGAGCTCCAGGTCCTCCCAGTCGCGCGCTTTGGCTCCCAGCACCGAGTAGGTCGCCAGATGCCTACCCGTGCGAGATATCGCGAAGATGCGGGCAGCATCTCCGGAATCGTTGTGAACCCAGAGCACCCCCGGAGAAGCCCGGCTTGCCGCCAACCCCGACGCCTCGCCGATGTCGGCAAACCCTACGGTGCCAACCTTCTCCGCACCCCGAAACAGGGGGCAAGTCGCCACCGACGGAGGCGCCGAACCAGCACCAGCGGTCGCGGTCGCCGAGCCCTTGCCAGAGCGGGTCGGTGCCTCGACACTTCCGGTCGGCGTCGCCCCACCGGAGTCGCTACCGTGAACCGCTGGCCGGCATGAAATGACCAGCGCCGCCCACACCAGCGAGACAACCAAGCGATGCGGCCGTCGCACCCATTCCACCGGGGCATAGTACAGCGCTTCGCGGCAGAGCCAGCCGAATTCCGCCTCCGCGAGGTGGAGTGTCCCACCGTCCCATGTCGAACCGCCGCCACTCCGTCCCTCCGCTGCACTGGGTAGCACCATCGCCACGGATGCCGCGCGCCACCGGGGTCCGGTGCTACGTTGGGCCCATGCAGCGAAAGGCTCAACTCGACGACGCCATCGCGATCGCCCCCACGAGCGTTGCCCCCTGTCCCCTCGACCGACTGTTGCGTGCCCTTCAGCCAGGGGTAGCGTGGAACCAGGCGCGGCGCGCTATCGAAACAGGAAAGGTCCGAGTCGACGGCAGGGTCGAGACGCTGGTCAGCCGGGTCGTCCGCCCTGGACAAAAAATCGAGATCCGAATGCGCAGCCCGCGGCCCCGTCCTTTCCTGACCGACGAGGCCGTCGCCTACGTCGATCGCCAGGTGGTGGTGGTTCGCAAGCCCGCTGGACTGAGCACCGTCCCCTACGATTCCAGGGATCACGACACCCTGGAACAGCTCCTGGAACGTCATCTCGGAAGCACTGGCAAGAAGTCGCGGACGGTGCTGGTCGTTCATCGTCTGGACAAGGACACTTCCGGACTTCTCGTCTTCGCGCGAACTCAGGAGGCGCAGCGCCAACTCAAGTCCCAATTCCGAGCTCACACCGTCACCCGCCGCTATCTGGCCCTGGTCGAGGGCAACCTGACAGCCACGACGTTTCGCAGCCGACTCATCCCGGATCGGGGCGACGGACGCCGCGGCTCTACGACGAACCCTCGACTGGGCCGCGAAGCGACCACCCACGTGCGCCCGGTCGAGCGGGTCCGCGGCGCCACCCTGCTGGAGTGTCGCCTCGAAACGGGCAGAACCCACCAGATCCGGATCCATCTGGCCGAGGCTGGTCACCCTCTGGTCGGTGAACGCGTGTATGCCAAATCAGGGACTGCCCATCGCATCGGCGCCCCCCGGATCATGTTGCACGCTTGCGAGCTGGGCTTCGATCACCCAACCCTGGAACGCCGCCTCTCCTTCCACCAAGAGGCTCCCGCCGACTTCCTCGAACTCGTCCAGAAGCTGCGATAGCGGAACGAGGAAACAAGACTGTGGAGCGGGAAACGAGGCTCGAACTCGCGACCCCAAGCTTGGGAAGCTTGTGCTCTACCAACTGAGCTATTCCCGCTGACAGGTCGGGAATATACCCAGTTGCAGCCGCCAGGCAAGCCCCACGAGCGCCTCCCCCCATCGGGCACCGGCACGGGTGCCTCTGCCTTGACCGGGGTTCGCGGCGCGGCTATTCGCGGGGTGGCGGCCGAAGGCCCAAGAACCCGGGAGGGCTCGTGCGACAGACCACCATCCACTCCAGCTGCGAATGCCAGGCGGGATTGCACGCCGAACTCGACGAACACCTTCATGTCCGGCGCGGCTGGAGCAGCGACCCCCTCCGGCGGACCGTCGAGCCGGCACCGGCGCTGACCATCGATCCCGGAGCCCAAAGCTTTTCCGTCGGCTGGTCCTGCCCGTTCTGCATGCGCAACATCCTCCGCCGATTCGACACCGCCATGCTGAGCTGGAACGAGACGCAGAGCCAGGGCGACACGGCCCCATCACCCGCTGACTGAGCCCCGCACGCGCCGCACCCCTTGCTCGACCGCTTGACGCTTGGCGTTGCCAGCGGCGATTATACGATGGTCTCCCCATCGGAAGTCCTTGGCCAAGGTCAACGCCACCACCACGTACTACACCTCGCACGCGATCGCGCGATTGGTTCGCGTCAGCCCGTCGACCGTGCTCTCCTGGATCGACAAGGGCCTGCTACCAGCGCATCGCACTCCGGGCGGACACCGTCGCGTCGAGGCAAGCACGCTGGTGCGGTTCCTGCGTGACAATCACATGCCGGTGCCGCGGGAGCTTCTCAACGTCGCGACTCTTCTGGTCGTGGACGACGACGTGACCTTTCTGAGAGCCATCGAGCGCCTGCTCAAGGTGCACGCCCCCGATCTGAAGGTCGAGACGGCCGACAGCGCCGTCGATGGGCTGCTCAAGGTCGGCACCGTTCGACCAGACGCCGTGCTGCTCGACGCGTACATGCCGGGAATGAATGGCGTGGAGGTATGCCGGCGTCTCAACGGGTCAGCAGAAACGCGGCACATTTTGGTCCTCGCGGTTACTGGGCATCCATCGGAGGAAATCCGTTCCCAGTTCAAGGAGGCGGGCGCCGCCCAGGTGTTCAGCAAACCGGTTGACGTCACGGCCGTGCTGGCTGCGCTGGGGTGGTCCCCACCGTCGCACCTCTCGGATTGATTCGCGGGTCGTTCGCACCGATCAGTTTGCCCGACGCGGAAGACACCAGTCTCCGGGCGCCCAGCATGTTCTAGCGGCTGTCGAGCGCACGTTGAATGGCCCCCACGAGGCGATCCACCGAGTACGGCTTGGCGAGATAGGAGGAGACGAGGCGATCGGCGAGCAGCTTCGGGTCCACGTCCTCCTCCGCGTATCCACTGGTAATGATGACCGGAATCTCCAGCTCGCGTTCCTTCATCTGGGCGATGACCTGGTCGGCACTTCCGTCCGGCAGATTCATGTCGAGCAGCATCAGGTCGCATCCACCCTCGCCCAGTTGCTCCAGGGCCGCGGCCCCCGTGGCAACCGTCACGGCGCCGTATCCGTACTGATCCAGCAGTCCGGCGGTGAGCATGGCAAGGCGCGCCTCGTCGTCGCACACCAACACGATGGGACTCGTCTCCCGACCGGGAGTGGGTGATGCGGAATCGAACCGTGACCCTCGCTCGTGCTCCGTGGAACCGTCCCTGCCCACCGGCTCGCCGTCCGCGACGGGGTGTCCCAGTACGTCCATTGCTCGTCGCAAGGTCGACTCGGCACCATCAAGGTGGTCGAGAGCAGCGCTGGCGCCCGGGATCTCCTGCCGCGCCGCCGTCAGACGGTCATTCAGGACACGAAGCAGCGCCTGGACCTCCTCGACCAAGACGCGCTCCATGGGCGGAACCGGGCGCAGCGCCAGCAAGGTGGTGGGCGCGTCGTCAATCATCAAGCGCGACCGCACCATCGTCGCGGGAGCCAGCGATCCATCACGCTGCACCATGGCGACTTCGATGGGACCATCCCCGTCAGGCAGTCCCGAGGCGCCATCTCGACGCTGCACGAGCTCGAACAGCGGTCGTCCTGCCAGCTCATCCTGCCAGTCGTACCCCAGCACAGCGCACGAGGACCTGTTCGCATAGAGGACAATCGCACCGCGGACGACGAAGAGCGCGTCTGGAACCGAATCGAAGAGCTGTCGAAAGCTCATCTCCGATGCTCGGTCGTTGCCAGCAGGTTCGTCGGTAACGTCATGGATCAGCAAGCACACTGCGAGGTGCCTGCCGTCGACGGTCCACGGCGACGCCTGGACGCTGAACGCCCCTCGTGCGTCCGGCACCAATTCCAGGTGATCGGTCTCGAAGCACACCGCCTCGCCCAGGGCCGCTCGAGCCACCGCTCCTCTGAGTTCCCCACGCTGGCTCAAACAGAACCCGCGAAGCACCGGTTCCTGGGGCGGCGTAGAGCGGCCATCCAAACTCGACTCGTCGCCCGCCCACCGTCTGAGGGTTCCATTTGCCGCCAGCACGCGGCCCTCGACCGAAAGCACGGCGAATCCGTGGGGCACGGCATCCAGGGCTCCACAGACGAGCTCCGCGTGGCGCCGGAGCCACGTGTTTCGTTCGCTGTGTTCGTCTGGATTCGTCACTCCGAAACTCGCGCTGTACGTTGGGCCCACTGGCGTCACCTATTCTGACCCGCCTGGGAGAAACCGGTAGACCGTGATGGCAATTCCCACAAGCAGAAGCGCCCCGGCAAGCCAGCCCACCGGAAGAGGTGTCCCCGTCCTGGCAGCGTAGGCCTGTCCCCCAACCGAAACGGCGATCGCCGCGACGGCAAGAGTGAGTCCGGGGAGCAGCCGCCCCAACGACCTCGAGAAGCCTTGCTCGGGCTCGAACGACTCAGGTCGAGAAGTCGGCAACTGCCCCACCGGGCGCATGCTTGCTGACCATCTGGGCGCGGATACCACCGGCGGGGGTGGCACTAACCCGCCCTGGGTCGTCTCGAGAACGAGTCCGCCGGGAGACTTGGCCCGGTTGGAGTCGGAGACGGGCAACTCACCACCTGGATAGCCCAGCTCGAGATCGAGCGGGTCGATGCTGGCCCTCATCCCTGGCGGACATGGGCGCGCCGAGAGTCCACCCGCGAGGTCTCGACGCGCAGAACCGGATGCCGGAGGGGCGAGGTCGGGAACTGCCAGTCGCGCCGGGTGGGCGGGAGCATCGTTTCCGGGAAGCGGCGACGAGGCTCCGGGAGGCATGGAGCGTCGCTGGATGTCCCCTGCGGCACGTAAAAGGTCTCCCCAGAAGTGCTGAACACGCTGGTAGCGGTCGCGAGGATCGACGGCCAGAGCCGTCTCGAACACGGCCTCCACGTCGTCGTTCACCACCACGCCTTCCCGACGCGGCGTCGGTCGTCGCACCGGGTCCAGCGCCGTACCCATCATGGCCGCCTCGTCACCATCGATGATCGGGTGTCCGGCAAGCACTTCGACCATCGTCAGCGCCAAGCCCCAGACGTCCGTCCAGGGCCCGGTCTGTCCATATCTTCGTGGTGCCCACTGCTCTGGCGCGCCGAACGCCGGAGTAAACGACGCCAGCCCCGTTCCCCGCTGACTCGTTCGACCAGCCACGCGCTCGGCCACGCCTTTTACCTTGCCGATCCCGAAATCCAGGATCTTGGCTACTCGCTCATCGGTCGCGCTGCGCGCCACGAAGATGTTCTCCGGCTTCAGGTCGCAGTGGACAATGCACAGGCGCCCGCTCTCCGTTGGAAAGTCGTGCGCCCGTTCGAGAGCCCCCGCCACCGGATCCAGCAACCGCATGAGGCGCTTCAGGGTAAACGGTTGACCCCGAGCATGGCGTCGCTCGGCAATCCGGTCCAAGGTCTCTCCCTCCAGCCACTCCAGCGCCATGAAGGGCACGAACTCCCCTCGCGCAGTGGTGAATGCGTCCACATGCAAGGGACGCACGACCGTCGGCAAGGTCGCAGACAGTCTGAATAACAGCTCCGCCTCAGCCCTGAATTGCTCGAGGAAATCCCCCTTCTCCGCCGCCCCGAACCCCTGAGGGATCTTCAGACACTTGAGCGCCACGCTGGCGCGAAAAGCGCTGTGCTGAGCGCGGTAGACGACCCCAAATCCCCCTTCCGCCACAGCGCTCTCGACCAGGTAGGCTCCCCCCAGCTGCGTCCCTACGATACCGAAAACGTCGTCAACCATTGGTCCCTCAGCCCAGGTAGCGCCAGGCGGCTCTCCCCAGCTGAGCGCAAACTATGAAGTACCTGGAGGTGCGGCTCAACCCAGTCGCCCCAACGCGAGGCCTGAGCGACCTGGAACGCGGCCGAGAAGCGGGAACCGGCTACAGCATCCCCGGACCCCAGCCGGGCGAAGCCCGGGTTCCCTGCCGTCAGTTCAATCCCAGCGCTACTCCGAGTTGCCGGCGCAGCTGGCCGTAGCGCTCGCTGGCGCAGAACACCAGCAGATCCTTTCCGAGATCGCCGTGGAGCCCCTCTTCCTCCGCGACCCTGCCCAAAGCAGCGGCCAGATCGTTGCAGAGCAGCAATCCGGCTCGACACGCGGTCTTCTCCACCGCCTGGCTCCAACGCATGAGATTCGTGCGCCCCCCCTCTTCCACGAATCTCAGGTAGTGCCCACGCAGCGCATCCACCTGGTTCGGATCGAGCAGCGGCTCGATCGCACGAGCGATCGGTGCCACCCTCACCTTGACGTCCCCGGCAATTGGCAGGCCGGGATTGCCGATCGTCAGTGCCGCAAGGAACAGGTCCTCGAGGTCCGGCACGGCAGAAAACAACGTCTTGACGAAGTGTTCTTGCCGGTATGCGCACAGGTGCCGCCCAGCGAGGAACGCATGCTCGAGCTGGGAGCGCCCAGACAGTACCCGTCGTCCGATCACGGTCACCGGCGGCACACCCGGCACGTGGAGATAGCCAACGTCACGATCCTTGTCGATGTGCATGGGCGGGGCCGCAAGCCCTAGCACCTTCGCGGCCCACGGCAGGGCACGCACCGCAGTCACCGTCGCCTTGGCTGGGTCCTGGCGAGTGCTCGGATCGGGTTCGTAGAGCTTTCGATCGCGCCGCAGAACCGTCACTCGACCGATCAGCACTGCGGGCGCGATGACCCCCAGAATCTGCCCGGTCAACACCTCCTCCTCCGGGTGGAACAGGAAATCGTACCAAGCCGAGGGGGATACCCCACCCCGGGGAGCCATCAAGATCGCCGACCGATGTTGGTCGCAAAACTCGCGCTGCGCGTCGTTCGCAGCATCCAGCGCGGTCAGCACCTGCGCCACGCGCCACTGTCGATCGATGTCTCCCCGGGCTTCGCAGATCCGGTAGAGATCGCGATACGGAGCGGGATTGAGCGGATCACGTCGTGCTCGTCGCCAGCAGTCCTCCGGTTCCTCGGTCGCAGCGTCAGCGGCCGATTCGATGTCGCTCAGATCCACCTCGACGTTGATCGCCGCCTGGGCGCGACGCAGCTCCTCCTCGAGCTCCTGGACGCGCATCTCGAGCTCACGGATGCGCTGAAGAAGCGCCCCAGACTCAGGCGCGGAGGTATCAGGAACGGGAATGACGAGCGATTGCGGCTGCTCGTACTGCTCGACGATGCGTACCCGGTGATGGGTCTCGTGCGCAGCTATCATGGCCTGCTCGAGCCTCATCAAGCGTTGTGGATCGAGCCCCAGGTTGTCCGCCGCGCGCTCCAGTTGAGCACGCTCTTCCGCGGTGATAACGCCATCCTCGAGAGCGTCAGCAAAGAGCTCCTGGTACTGAGCTTCCAGCGGCCCAAGCCCAAGGGCTCCGGACAGCTCTGCGGGCGTGAAGGTTTCCGCGTGCTCGAAGTCCATGATGTCGTCGCTCATGATCGTCCTCACAGGGTAGCGCCCGACTTTCGCCCGGTCCTGGTTGGGGTTCAACCGCGTACCCGCCCGTTGGGCCGACAAGCGGGGCAGGCATCACCGGCAGCTGGCCAATTGGCGAGAATTTCCCAGTCGATTGCCAGGTCGACGCCAGCATGAGCGGATTCCAGCGCCACCGGGAGACCGCGGACAACTCCCCACCGCGATTTTCTGCGAGCCGAAACCGAAGGCTGGAGCGTCAGGTGTTCGCGGAAAGCGGCTTTCCCGCTTCGATGAGGTGTGGGAAGGTCCGGGGCGGCTGGCCCCTTGTGATGGTGCCCAGTCACCAACAATCTTTTACGGGGAAATTGGAGGGTTCGGAGATATGCGACTTTCGCGAGGACTAACGTGCGTTGCCGCACTCGCGCTCATCACCCTGGGCGCGCCAACACTAACCGGCTGCCAGGCCAGCCTCGAGGTAGGAGCCGGGACGGAGACGCCCCCGCCCCCGCCCCCACCCCCGCCGCCGGATGACGACGGAGACGGCATTCTCAACCCGGACGATAAGTGCCCGGACGAGAAGGAAGACGGGCTGGACCCGAATCCGAGTGACGGATGCCCCAACAAGGACGTGGACGGCGACGGGATCGAGATCCCCGCGGATCAGTGCCCGGATCAGCCGGAAACCGTCAACGAATACAAGGACAAGGATGGCTGCCCCGACGAGAAGCCGCTCGCGGAAAAGGTCGGTGACCAGGTCCAGATCAACGACGAGATCCGCTTCCAGAAGGGCAAGGCGGATATCGAGGAAGATTCGTTGAAGGTCATCGATGCCGTCGCCAAGGTCATGAAGGAGGACCCGACCATCGAACTCGTGGATGTCGGCGGGCATGCATCCCAGGAAGGCGATGAGTGGTTCAATCGCACCTTGACGGGTCAGCGCGCCAAGGCCGTGGAGGCGGCACTCATCGCACGCGGCGTCGAGAAGGAGCGCCTCATGGCGACTGGCTATGGCTTCTACTGCCCGAAGAAGGAAGCCGAGACGGAGAAGGCTCAGGCCAAGAACCGCCGTGTCGAGTTCAAGATCCTCTTCACCAACGGGAAGCGCACGGAGGAGAAGCTCGGGTGCAAGGCGGCCAAGGACAAGGGCCTGAAGCCTACCTTGCCTGACAAGCCTGCCTGGACCGCTCCCGAAGGGGAGAAGAAGGCCGAGGAGTAGAAGCAACCCTCGCCTCCGTCGGGCACGCGATGGGCGGGGCCAATGGCCCCCTCGACGCATCGCCCTGGAGTCATGCGCACGAGGGAGCAGACTCGAGTCTGCTCCCTCGCTCTCTTTTGTCCTTCATTCGCTACTGCTGGACTGGGCGTCGTCTTCGAGTTCTCGGAGCGCGACTTGCCCACTGGAACCCGGCGCCATCCGGGGTCACAACGGCGCCGCGATCGGCAACGCAAGACTGCTCCGCCACCGCGCGCCAGCGACCCCTGCCAGCCGGAGTTCGCTCGACCCAACCCCGCTCCAGTGTAAGCTGAAGCCACTGTGCGCTGGGTCCTTCTCCTCTTTGTCGTCGTGCCACTCGTCGAGCTGTACCTGCTGCTCAAGCTAGCGACGCTGATTGACTTCTGGCCCACCGTGGGTCTGGTGCTCGTCACGGGGATCGTCGGGGGCGTCCTCGCGAAGCTCGAGGGACTGCGAGTACTGCGCGCGTGGAAGCGCGCGTTCGAGACAATGACTCCGCCCGAAACAGGGGTGCTGGAGGGGCTGCTCGTGCTCGTTGGCGGTGCGCTCTTGGTCACGCCGGGCGTCTTGACGGATCTCGCGGGTTTGCTGATGTTGCTCCCATTCACGCGGCGTATCCTGGTTTCCCGACTTCGTTCCGTGGTGGACCGAGCGATCGACGCGCGCTCCGTGCACGTGATCACACCCCCCGGGGTCGGCCCGCATTTTCCTGCGACTCCGCGTCGCGACTCGAGCGGAGCGCCACCAACCGTCGTGGAGACCTCCGGCGAGGCGGTTGACGACTGAGCCTTCCTCTCAGTGCCCGGCGTGTCCGGCGAGCGACTTCGCCCCACCATCCGCACCGCCGGCGGCAGCCAAATTTCTCGATTCACCGGCAACTCCCCCGTCGCGACGCGCTGACAGCCCGGCAGACCCAGCTGCCGACCGTCCCCCGGGACCGGCGTCAGACCGTCCCCCGAAACCGGCGTCAGACCGTCCCCCGGGACCACCCGAGCGCCCGCCAAAGGAGTCCCCACCCCACGCGAGCGATCCGGCGTACCCGGTTGGCTGCGCGCCAACCCCACCCGCTCCCGCCGCCCCCTCACAAACCAGCGCCGACTCGGTCCAAGTGCACACCCCAACGCGATGCGTGGCCGACGCATCCCGTTCGTCGGCAAACGGCTGACAGGCAAGGGGTGCCTGACAGTCATCGTCACAGTCACAGAGCGCGGCGCACCACCCCGCGTCACCGGCAGCACGACCAAGCCGCTCGACCCTTGGAACCGCGAAGTGGCAGTAGGCCGGCGCGGGACCTGCACTGGGTCGCCAGCCGCACGCCGGGAACGAACCAAATGTGCACAGGTCAGCGCAAACGTAGCGGTCTGGTCCGTCTCCGATCGCCACGCAGCTCCCCCGACAGGAAGCGTCCATTGGCCCGGAACAGGGCGTCCCGCTGGGCTCCCCCGTGGGGATGTCCAAGCCACAGAGGCCGGTCGCTGGCTGACAGCGTCGTTCGCAGGACTCGCCGTCGGGACAGCACTGCGAATCGTCGTTGCACCGGGGCAGGCACGCAGGCCCCGAACCGACATCCGTGGCGACACAAGCCACGTCCCGCCTCCCGTGGCACTTCTCGCCAAGCTCCGCGGGGCCGAAGTCGCAAGGCAAGACGCAGTGTCTCCGGTCTCCCACGACCCTCTGACACATCGCCCCCACCTCGAAGTCCGCACACCCAGCGTCCGTCTCGCAGGGGATGGTGCAGTAGCCTCCCGCCGGCCCGACGTCATTGTCCGCAGTAGTCAGGCAACGAAGGCGCTCGCCGCAGTCCACATCGGTCACGCAGGCGCGACCAAGGAAGACGCTGGTCGGCATCGCCCCTCCCCCTCCCCCCAGCGGAGCTCCCCCCGTCCCGGGGGTGGCACCCGTGCCGCCGGGCGACCCTCCCACAGATCCTTCCGCCGAATCGCTGGCACAACCGCACCAGCAGAGGGCCAAAATCCCAAGGGAAGGCACAACGAACGAATGGATCAAGCGCATCATCAAGAACTAGCGTAAGCCCCGGTCCCCTCAGTCTAGCGCAACGCCGGCCAACCTCCGAACTCGCGAACCCGGTGATCCAGCTTCGTCTAGCCAGCCTCCCAGCAGGTCCGGTTGCACTCTCAGAAGAAAGAAGAATGGTGGGTCGACGGGGGCTCGAACCCCGGACCGACGGATTAAAAATCCGCAGCTCTGCCGACTGAGCTATCGACCCGGAGGCGATCTAGCGCGGATTCGGTCGGTATTCCACCCCCGCGAGAGGCCCGTCACTCAGGCCTTCGGCCGGAGCTGTGCCAAGACTGGACCGACCTCGCGACTGAGCTCAGTCTCCCGTTCCGAACCCATTGCAGCGCCCGCGCTGAACAGGGCGAAGCTCACATACTCGTGCAGCATCTGCTTGAGGATATTCTCCGGATCCGCTCCGCCCGCAACGATGACCAGGTTCTCCGCGACCGCCTTGGGCTTGAGAACGCCCTGATCGTCGGGTCCTGCATCCCGAAACAGGATGTCGTAGACGCCCGCGCCCACGGCGAACGATGCCAGGTTCTCCCGTACCAATGAGGCCTTCCCGGCCCCGTCGACGACCCGAAAGATCGCGCGCAGTGCCGCATTGGCCGTGATCACGATGGCCTCAGGTCCACCAGTGACACGTGGTGGGTTGATCCGAACGTGCTTGGACTGGATGAGCTGGTAGATCTGCTTCGTCGTCTGGAAGTCGCCCTGACCTGTCAGGCGCCCGAGTTCCTCGATGCTCGCTCTGCCATCGATCGCCGCGTAGATCCTTGCGAACTCCTCGGCCGGGGGATGCTTCCCCTCTACCTTCGCCGGGACGAAGCCGGCGTCCGGGATCTTCTCCCGGAAGTAGCGCATCTCGTCGAGACGGGTCACGCCGTCCATCAGCAGCATGTGGGCCGAAATGGCGTGCCGCGTTGCCAGACGCCCGTCATCGAATCCGTCCAGGAAGAAGAAAGTGCCATCGCTGACGGTGAGCGTGGAGTAGACGACCTCTTCCACCTGCTTGCGCATGTACTCGTAGACCTGCTCCTGCGAAACAACGCCCATCTCGACCGCGGCCTCCCCGATCCGCTGGCCCCACGCGAGGCGCTCCATCAACAGCGAATGCTGCTCCTCTGTGAGCACCCCATAGCGGTAGAGGACCTGGCCTAGTCGCTCGTCCTCGACGGTCGTCAATGCGCCCACGACGTATCCCTGCTCGAAGAAGATGGCCCGTGAGTTCTCGCCATCGAGGACGGCCAACTCCCCTCGCCAGTTCGCCTGGGCAACCAGCGCCAGAACGTCGCACATCACCCCCGGGCTGGTGATTTCTCCTGCCAGGCGAACAATCGCCCCGTCGTCATCATCGCGGCGACCGTCCTCACCCGTGTAGCGCATGAAGACCACGTGCTCCGGCGCCGGAAGCATCCGGTAGGCTCCCGCCCGCGCTCGCATCCGCTGACTCGCAACCACCCCAATTGGATGGGCCTCACCCTTGGAATCGATCCGGACGAGCTCGGCGCGCGCCTCCTTCATCACATCGCGACGATAGCGCCAGCGGCTCAAATCATCGAGCCCTTCGCGAAAGTTGTTCACACTGGGTCGCGGCCCGGCCGCAGGTCCCACGCACGCTTATCGAAGCTCCGCCACAGTGTTGCCAAAAATCCGCTCGAATCCGGCCAGCATCGCGTCCGACGGGCGAACCCCGGGGCCCTCCAGCGCGAGCACCACCTCGGCGCCGCTCTCGAGGGAAAGGCACAGCTCGATGGAACAGGGCCCCGGAGCGGACTCCAGCAGCGTCCTGAGCTTTTCGAATTGCTGGCGGTAGGTGTCTCCCGAGCCGAGTCGCAGGGTGATGAGTCGAGTCGAGGCCAGCAGAGTGTCTGCCAGTGGTTCGACCCCTGTCACCCGGATTGTGGGCTCCTGGTCCTCCACCACCCCTTCCTCTCGCGGTGGGAAGCGCAGCTGCCCGGAGACCAGGACTGGTTCGCCACTGGTCAGTAGCGGTGCGAACGTCTCGATCCGATCGCCCCGGAGCTGAGCCTCCACCCGTCCTGCCATGTCCTCGAGTTCGAAGAACGCAGCCTTTCCCCCGCTACCGCCCTTGAAGACGCGCTCGCGGTACCCCTCCACCATCCCTGCAACGGACACGTCACTCCAGGGTTCCAAGCCGGAGAGCGCGGTCGTCGCGGTTGCTCCGACTCGGCCTACTGCTCCCCCATAGCGCAGCAGCGGGTGACCGCTGACATAGCAACCGAGAGCGGCCTTCTCGCGGCCCAGCAATTCCTGGCGGTCCCACTCCTCAGTTGGGGGGTACTCGTCAGCAGTCGCCGAGTCCCCGACATCCGACTCACTGGTCGAAGCAAACAAGCCAAACAGCGTCGTCTGGCCCCGTTCACGATCGCGACTGGCCGATCGCGAGCGTTCCAGCGCGCGGTCGACGACCGCAAACGCCCGCGCCCGACTCACCCCCCGACTGGCTAGACAACTGTCGAATGCCCCACACTGCACCAGCGCCTCGAGCATGCCCCGATTGAGACGCTTCGCCTCGACCCGTGCCGCAAAGTCGAAAAGGTCTCCAAACGGCCCCCCTTCGCGGCGCGCCTCGAACACCGTCTCGAGCGCCGCGCTCCCCACCCCGCGAACGGCGCCCAGCCCAAATCGGATCTGCGGCCCCAGACGATCCTTGAGCTTCCCCGGGCCTCGAGCAGGGCCATCTCCACGCGGGTGCTCGTAGACGACCGTGAAATCGAGTTCGCTGAGGTTGATGTCCGGTGGCAGCACGCTGACCCCCCAGGCGCGCGCCTCGGCAATCGTCCTGACGACCTTCTCGATCTTGTCCTGGTCCGTGGTCATCACCGCGGCAAAGAACTCCGCCGGATAGTGCGCCTTGAGATACGCGGTCTGGTAGGTCAAAAGCGCATACGCTGCGGAGTGGCTCTTGTTGAATCCATACTGGGCGAAGCCCTCAATCTCGCTGAAGATGCTCAGCGCCTGCTCCTCGCTGACACCGTTGCCCGCAGCCCCTTCAACGAAGAGTCGCTTCTGCTTCGCCATCTCCGAAGCCTTCTTCTTGCCCATCGCCCGTCGCAGCAGGTCAGCACCACCGAGGGAGTACCCGGCCAGGCGCTGGGCAATCTGCATGACCTGCTCCTGGTACACGGGAACGCCATGGGTCGGCGCCAGGACGCCGTCGACCAGCGGATGTAGCTGCCGCATCCCCTTGCGACCGTGCTTGGTGTCGATGTAGTCGGGAATCATGCCCGTCCCCAGAGGCCCTGGTCGGTACAGCGCCACTGCGGCCACGATGTCTTCGAAGCAGTCGGGCTTGAGGGGGCGCAGTACCTTGAGCTGCATCCCGCTCGACTCAAGCTGGAAGACGTTGGTTGTCTCTCCGCTCGCGATGAGCTGAAAGGTCTCGCGATCGTCGAGGCGCACCTGGTTGAGATCGAGCGCTCTCCCCTTCCGATCCGGACGGGAGTTCACGAACCGCTGCGCAACGTCGATCGTCGTCAGGGTCTTGAGCCCCAGGAAATCGAACTTGACGAGCCCCGCCTTCTCGACGTCGTCCTTGTCGTACTGGGTCACGATCGATCCGTCGCTGACAAAGCACGGAACGTGATCCTCGAGCGGCCCATCACTGATCACGACACCCGCTGCGTGCATGCCCGCGTGGCGAGTTAGGCCTTCCAGCTTCCTCGCCTGCTTGATGAGCTCGTTGACTCGCGGATCCTGCTCCACCAACTCCTTGAGCTTGGGTTCCTGGTCGAGCGCCTCGCTGATCGTCGCGGTCTTACCCTGTCCGAGGTCGGGGACCAGGCTCGCTATCCGCTGCGCCTCCGGCGCCGGGATCCCCATCGTGCGAGCAACGTCCTTGATCACGCTTCGCGCCTTCAAGTTCTGGAAGGTCGCAATCTGTCCAACGCTGTCCGTGCCGTACTTCTCGGTCACGTAGTGGATCACGGCGTCTCGGCGCGCCATGCAGAAATCGACATCGAAGTCCGGCATGCTGACCCGCTCCGGGTTCAGGAACCGCTCGAACAGCAAGTCGTACTGCATCGGGTCGAGATCGGTGATCCCCAGCGAGTAGGCCACCAGTGACCCGGCTCCCGACCCGCGCCCCGGACCGACGGGGATCCCCCGCTCCTTCGCTTCCCGAATGAAGTCCCAGACGATCAAGAAGTAGCCCGGGTACTTCATCTGGATGATCACGCCGAGCTCGCGCTCGAGGCGCGCCCGGTACACCTCTTCGTCGAAGGCAACCCCCAGCGTGCGCAACTGGGCGAACCGGCGCTCGAGTCCGTCCAGAGCGACGCGACGCAGGTAGCTGTCCGTGTCGAAGCCCTCCGGAACCTGGAACTTGGGTAGCATCGGCGTACCGAGCTTCAACTCCACTCCCGAGCACATCTCCGCGACGCGCAGCGTGTTGCGCAGCGCCTCGGGGTACCCCCGGAAGCTGTCCGCCATCTGCTGCGCACTCTTCAGGTACATGTCGTAGCTGCCGTGGTGGCCGCGCGACTCTTCCTCGAAGGCCCGGTTGCGTCGAATGCAGTCAAGGTAGAGCTGGGCTTCGCCGTCGTCCGCACCGGTGAAGTGGACATCGTTGGTAGCCACGTAAGGCAGGTCGGTCGCGCCCGCCGCGCGCACCAGGATCTCGTTGAGGACCGGCTGCTCGGGAAGTCCGTGATCCTGCAGCTCCACGAACAAATGGCCCGGCTCGAAGATCTCCCGCAGCTGCCCCAGAGCTGGCTCGGCTCGGTCCGGTCCCAGCTCGAGCACCTGCTGAGGAACCACCCCATTGAGGCATCCGGTGAGCGCCACAACGCCCCTCGCACACTCGGCAATTTGCTCGAGGGAGACGCTCGGCGCCTCGTCACTCGCCGGATGGGTGTGGCTGCGGGAAACCAGCCGCACGATGTTCTGGTATCCCTCGAGGGTAGCCGCCAGGACAACCAGGTGATCGACCTTGCTACCGGCCTTGCCCCGCGCAACGTTCAGCTCACAGCCAAGAATCGGCTGCACGCCTGCGGCGCGGCATCCGCTGTAGAAGCGGATCGCCCCGTACATGTTCGCGTGGTCCGTCATGGCGACCGCGCGCATGCCGAGCCGGTGGGTCTGTTCGATCAGCGCGTCGACCTTGACGGTGCTAACGAGGAACGAGAATTGGGTGTGGTTGTGGAGGTGGACGAACTCGGGCGCCATGAGGACCAATTGCCCAATACCTGGGTCGGGTATGAGCCGTCTGGCCGGATTTTCCAGCAAGAACCGGCCCGCCGACCACGCCCCAATTCACATTCCGCGAAGTGGGATTTGAAGAGGACGAAGCCTGCCTCCGTCCATCTGGCGTGCTGGGCCATGGCCAGCGCGAGCACCTTGCTTTTGAACGGCAAGCTGGGCTACCGCTTGCTTGGGAAGGGGCGCCCGTGGGCGACGTTCGCCAGGGCGGTGCCCGACTGGCGCGACGCAAGAGGAGAATTCGATACGATGGCGCGACTCAAAGCTCTGCTGGCGACTCTCGCAGGAACGGCGGCCGTCGCCGGATGCACCATTACCGTCAACAAGGGACCGGCCGAGCCAGAACCTGCCCCCCCGCCCGCCCCCGCGGTAGCGCAAACCGCTGAGCCTGCACCGCCTCCCGCCGAGAAGAAGCCCAAGGCCAAGCCGGCGCCCAAGCCCGAGAAGAAGTACAAGGTGGACAAGGACGGCCGGATCAACATCCCCGGGAACATCGTCTTCGAACTGGACAGTGCCGAGATCAAGAAGGACGACCCGGGGACCAAGGAAGTCCTCAAGCAGCTCAAGCAGTTCATGCTCGAGAACGAACGCGTCAGCAAGGTTCGCATCGAGGGCCACACGGACAGCCAGGGCGACGACGCTCACAACGACAAGCTGAGCGTGGACCGGGCGCTGGCGGTGAAGAACTGGCTGGTTTCCAAGGGCATCGCTACCAGCCGTGTGATCGCGGTGGGCTTCGGTGAGCGACGTCCCGTCGCGGACAATGCGACGGAAGAGGGACGTGCCCAGAACCGAAGGACGGAGTTCCACATCGCCGAGCTGGACGGAACCCCGTACCTCGGCAAGTCAGTCGCTGGGCCCGCCGGCGGCATCGTCGCCGAATAGCGGGGCCCGTCTGCGCATTTGCGCATCGAGCCGGCCGGATCTCTCGGATCTGAGCCGGCTCGCATGCTATCTGGCACCCGTGAAGCACACTCGTCTCGCTAGTCTTCTCGGTAGGTCTGGTCTGCTCCTGGCGCTTCTCCTCCCGAACGCTGTGGCCTGCAATCAACCCCAGGATCTTCGCGAGTGGAGACCCAGCGACCACGACCACGCCGAGGGTCCCCCCCCGGCGCCAGCCGGATCGAACGCCGCTGCCGCACCAGCCGCGCAACCCAACATCGATGACGAGGTCGTCGACGTCTGGCGACTCCGCTGCGCCCGATGCCACGGGCCACGCGGCACCGGGAACGGGCCCGAAGGGCCCATGTACAACACGCCCAGCCTGGCCCGCCCAGAATGGCAAGCCAGCATCACTGATGCGCAACTGAAAGAGATCATCACCAATGGTCGGGGGCGGATGCCGCCCACCAAGATGTCGGACGCCATGCTCAGCGGGATGGTGCGACTGGTGCGCATGGTCGGGGGACTCGGCCCCGGTCCGGGCGCCACGATGCCCCCAGGTCACCCGCCGATCGGCGGCGCCACGCCAGCGCCACCGCGTCCTAGCGGCCAGCCGCCGCAGCCTGCGGTGTCGACCACACCCAACGCCAGCGCGGTGAGCTCGACCCCACCAGTACGCCCCAGCGCGACGCTGGTCCCCCCAGCGCCCCCGAAGTCGAGCGCGCGGTGATCCCGTATCGACCCTGGCAGCGTCCGGTTGGCGTCGTCCTCCTGCTGGTCGGGCTGGCCACCGCGGCGTTGCGTCTCGCCCCGGAGTGGCCGGTACGTCAGCAACTGGTTCTCAAGGTCGAGGCCCCCGGAAGCGTCCGCGAGCTACACGCCACGTGGACCCGCGAGGGCGAGGATTCCCCGCGAGGCGGCACTCGCTCGTCGTTTCCGTCGGGTGCCCCGACAACCATCGAGCGTTCCGTGTCCTTGCCCAATGGCGACTATGCGCTGAGCGTCACCGTCACGCGCCGCGTCGGCCGGGAGAGGGTCGAAACCATGCGCACCCACCGGCTCCGCTTGGAGGGGCGCCCAGTAACCGTGTTCGTGGACGCCGCGAACCAGCCCTGACGCACCCCACCGGGGACATGGCGTGCGCACCGGAAGGGTCCGAACCGAGCAGACAGGCGGAATCCACCGGTCGCTCCCCGTGCCCGCCGCCGTCTCCCGCTGATGCGCGCCGGAGCCCAGCCAACTGTCGGCCAGAAGGCCAAAAGCAATGCGGTGACTTTTTCGGGGCCTGCGGCGCGTATCCCACATAAATAAACCGCCATGTGCGGTCGCTCTTGAACGCGCCTGGCCGCACCGCTAACAGTTTGCCCCGCTGCCTGTGGGTGTGGCAGAATTTCCTACACTGTCGCACTTAAACTTACATCACCGATTGTGACGCCCCCGGGGGTTCAGCGGGTTCACCGCTCGCAAGCACCGACACCGCAGTGGAGAAAGAGAAGATGAAGCTGAATCCGTGGTACCTGGCGGCGCTCCTCCCCTTGGCCCTACTCATGGCAGGGGGTGCCTTCTCCGCTCAGATCGCTGTCCTGGGTGTCACGCTCGGCATTTTCTTCGGGACCCTGTCGCTCGGCCGCCACGCGCCGGGCGGCGCAACCACGACGAATTCCGGTCACTGACGCGCTCTCCGCACGATACCGGGCCGCGCTCCTGGCGTCCCGCTGGCGGCTATCGACCGCTGAAGGCACTCGACGACTTCTCGGTCCATGACGTCGAGGCGCTGCGGCTTGTCCTGGAGGGGACCTCGGTCATCGACTGGCACCGGCTCCACTTCCAGGATCTGGACGAGGCCCGGGACTTCATTCGGATCCACGAACTAGATCCCGACTCGCCCCGAGACCGTCAGTACATCGACCACATCAAGAGCGAAGCCATCAGCTTCCTCCGGCGAAACTTCGCCTTCGCCATTCCAGGCCCCGTCGAGCAGGCGTCCCTCGAGGAGCTGCTCCTTCTGGCCTCGGGACGGGGGCATCGGCAGCTCTGTGCCTGCACGATCCTGAAAGCGATCCACATCATCAATCACATGGCTGGGCGAGAGCTCCTGTTCTGCCTGCCGCTGTCGGATCGGGACCTTTTCCACTTCGTCGAGGAGAAGGTTTACCGGATCGTTGGCACGATGCTCAGCGAGGGGTTCCCCATCACCGAGTTCGTTGGTGGCCGGAAGAACCTCGACAGCACCTACACCAAGCTGCTCAGCAAGCGAGAGTCGACCGCGGCAGCTCTCTACGACAAGCTCCGCTTCCGCATCGTCACTCGTAGCAAGGACCACATCCTTCCGGTGCTGCTCTACCTCACCGAGCGGCTATTCCCCTTCACCTACGTCGTCCCGCTGGAGAGCACCAATACGATCATCCCATTCCGGAGCCACTGCGAGCACCATCCCCACTTGCGGCATCTGCTCGACAACGTCCAGGAAGGCTTCGACGACGTCCTTCAGCCCGGCGACAACGCCTTCAGTGCGCCAACCTATCGAGTCATCCACTTCGTAACGGATGTGCCCGTCCGGGTGCCGGCGCACATCATGGAAATGGCTCCCGATGGGTCGGATCTGCTCGGCCCCATCGTGTACATGCTGTGCGAATTCCAACTGCTCGACGCGGAAAGCGAAGCACTGAACGAGTCCGGGGATGCCAGCCACGAGGCCTACAAGCGGCGTCAGAAACGCGCCGTGATTTCGCGACTGCGAATCTCACCGAAGCGCTCCCCATCGACCGAGCGCCCTGGCCCCGACCAGAAAGCTGCCCACTCCCCGGTCCCTCCCCCGGCGCCATCCGACGAAGACGAGTTCGACGGCGGCGAATCCTGATCCGGATCCCGACCGGGCGGGGTGAGAAAGGCGACTTTCCCCGATTGCTCCCATCCGCACAACCGGCTAGTGGTGAAGGCCCATGCGCCTCTACAGTGCCAAGGTGCCCGCCATCGCCGCGGAGATAGTCCAAGCGATCACCAGTCAGGGTGCGGTCGAAACGGAGTCTCCCGCGGAAGTCCAGCTGGACGTCGAGTCCGTGCTCGCGCAGTACGTGCGAGACGAGCAGGACATCACCGAGAAAGCGAAGGACCTCATCGCTTCCCGCAACATGCCGCAAGCGGAGCTCGGAAAGATGCGTCGATTGGTTGCGGACCAGCGCAAGATCAAACTCGGCGACGAGGCGATCGACTACCTGCTCGGGCAGCTCATCGAGATGCTCATGCACTCTGGCAACGTGGAAGAAATCTACGCCGAAGATTTCGAACTGCGACGACTCATGCGAGAACCACTGCGTCGCCAGCAGGCTGAAGACGAGAAGCTACAGGCAGAGGTCCGCGGTCAGCTTCGGCACGTCCAGGAAGGGACCAGCGTCTGGGAGGTCGAGTACCGGCGGATGATGGAGGACATCAAACGTCGCAAGGGCCTCTAGAATCGCGTCGACGATGGGGACGAATCCATGCTGAGCATGACCGGATTCGCATCGGCGGCCGTGGGTCTCGGCGCCGGACAGCTGGTGATGGAGGTGCGATCACTGAACCACCGATTCCTCGAGGTTCGTGTTCGTATGCCCCAGGATATCAGCGACCAGGCGTTCTTCGTCGAACAGCAGGCGCGCGAACGACTGGAACGTGGTCGGTACGACATTGGCGTTCGGCTCGAGGGGTCGGCTCTCGCGCCGCCAGAGTTCGACTTGGCCCGCGCGCGGACCGCCTATGAGGCCCTCGCCCATCTCCGCGACCAGGTGGCCCCGAGCACTGAGTTGCCGGTGTCCGCGATCCTGGCGTTTCCCGACCTCGTCGCGACCAGCCCTCCGCGCGACCATGGTGCGGTACGGGAAGCGCTGACCGCAGCGCTGGGGTCGGCGCTGGAAGCACTGGACGACATGCGTCGCCACGAGGGGAACGCGCTGGCCGCCGAACTGGGCAAACGCTTGCGGTGCGCCCGCGCATCCCGCGACGCGATCGACGCGCGGTCCGCCGACGTCGTCGAGCTCGCCCGAGTCAGACTGCGCGAACGACTCGAGCGCCTTCTCGGTGACACGGCGGTGCCCCTAGACTTGGGACGTCTCGAGAACGAGATCGCGCTCCTCGCAGATCGCAGCGACATTACGGAGGAAATTGCCCGTCTATCGAGCCATTTTGACCAGTTCGAACGCCTCCTCGAGAGCCCGGAGCCAGTCGGTCGCCGGCTGGACTTTCTTCTCCAGGAGATCGCGAGGGAAGCCAACACCGTAGGCGCCAAGAGCCAGGACGCCCCGCTGGCGCATTTGGTCGTGGAGCTCAAGGCGGAAACTGAGCGCATGCGCGAGCAGGTGCAAAATGTCCTCTAGCGATCTCGTCCCCTTGATCGTTTCGTCGCCATCCGGGGCCGGCAAGACCACCCTGACGAGCCGTCTGCGCGAACGCGTACCCGGGCTCGTCTTCAGCATCTCGCACACCACCCGCGCGCCGCGCAGGACCGAGACGGATGGTCGCGAGTACCACTTCGTGGCCCGCACCGCTTTCGAACGAATGATCGCCGAGGAGCAGTTTCTCGAGTGGGCCACGGTCTTTGGGAATCTCTATGGGACGTCGCGATCGGAAATCGGTCGCGCCCGCGCCGCCGGCGCCCGTGGCATCATCTTCGACGTCGACCACCAGGGCGCGCGCCAGATCAAGTCGGTGCGTCCGGACGTGGTCACGGTGTTCATTCTTCCCCCCAGCATGACCACCCTGAAGGCGCGACTGCGGGGACGCGCGAGTGAGGACGAAGCGACCGTGGCCCGACGTTACTCGGCCGCCCTGGACGAAATCGCGCACTATGGGATGTTCGACTACGTGCTGGTCAACGACGACCTCGACCAGGCAACGGAGCAACTCGTGGCGATCTTCCGGGCGGAAGAATGCCGTCGCCTGCGCGCCGCACGGCTCGCAGAAGCGCTCCTGGCGGAGGGGCGCGGGTTCGGAGGCACCAAACCCCCCGACGCCTAAACCTAGATTTCGCTCGCGGGGAGGGCAGCAGCGCCAGCGGGAAGCACCTGTCTCCGGGTGCCTCGCCCCTGCTGGGCGCCCGGAGACAGGTTTTTCCGCGTCGGGCAAACTGATCGGTGCTCCAGCACGACCCCGCACGATTGTTTGTCGTTCCAAATCAACTAGCTGGACCACCGCTCGCCGCAAGCCGAGCTGGGGCTTCACTGACCGGGGCAGAGCCGCCTTCGGGATGGTTGCGACCGGTGCGGCAGCCGTGTTACCTCGCCGCCCATGGCGCAGGTACTCGGAGTCGTCGGGGGGAGCGGCATCTACGACATTCCTGGTCTCGATCACGTCGAGCAGATTCACGTGGACACGCCTTTCGGCGCCCCCAGCGATGCCATCGTCCGGGGTCAACTGGGCGAGACCACGTTGCTGTTTCTCCCCCGCCACGGTCGTGGTCACCGCATCCCCCCCCACTCCATCAACTTCCGGGCCAACGTTTGCGCCCTCAAGAAGCTCGGAGCTCAACAGCTGGTCAGCTTGTCCGCCGTGGGCTCGATGCGGGAAGACATCCAACCCGGTGACGTGGTCATCGTCGACCAGTTCATCGATCTGACGAAGCGACGCATCAGCACGTTCTTCTCGGACGACATCGTGGCGCACGTGATGTTTGCTGACCCGGTCTGCCCGCAGCTGAGCCGAGCGCTGGCTGACGCCGCACGCGAGACAGGGGCGCAGGTGCACGAAGGTGGAACCTACGTATGCATGGAGGGCCCCCAGTTCTCCTCGCGCGCGGAGAGCCGCCTCTATCGCTCTTGGGGTGTATCGGTAATCGGCATGACCGCGATGCCGGAAGCCAAGCTCGCCCGAGAGGCGGAACTTCCGTATGCCGTGATGGCGCTGGCAACCGATTACGACTGCTGGCATGAGGCCGAGGAAGACGTGTCGGTGGAGGCCGTTCTGGAGGTCGTTCGCCGCAACTCGGCGCTGGCCAAGCGCACCGTCGCCGAGCTGGCCCCGCGACTACCCGACCCACGGAAGAGCATCGCGGCCGATGCGTTGTCCGGCGCAATCATGACGGCTCCCGACGCGATCCCTGAGGCAGTACGCGCCCGCCTGGGCTGGCTCATCGCTCGCCACGTGGCCACATAGCCGGCAAGTCGCGGTCCATCACGACCACGACCGTTGCTCTCGCTCAGGCCGCCCGCTCGGAGAGCTGGAACGCGACTTCCTCCAAGAGTGAACGCGCCGGACCGGGAGCCACATCCGCCAAGGACGACACCGCGCGTTGAGTGAACTGCAAAGCGCGACGCCGAACCTCCTCGCAAGCCCCACTCTCGACCACGGATCGACTCACGTCAGCAACCGGTCCGGCATCGCCCGCGTGGATCCTGCGCACTTGCTCCTCGAGCTCGGGCCGTTGCCGGACAGCCAGCACCAGCGGCAAGGTCATCTTGCCTTCGGACAGGTCGACCAGCAGGCTCTTGCCAGTTCGGTCCCCAGCATAGTCGAGGACATCGTCAACCAGCTGAAAGGCAATCCCCAGTCGTTCCCCGAAATCGGCGAGCTGGCTCTGTTGTCGCGGGCTGGCCCCGGCGACGCGGGCTCCGGTGCGAGTTGCCCAGCGGAAGAGTGACGCCGTCTTGTCGCGCAACACCTGATCGTAGGTGGCCTCCGAAACGTCGAGCCGACTTCTCCCGCGCAACTGTACGACCTCGCCATCAACCAGCGACCTCAGGGTCTCGAGCAGGTCCGGCAGCGTCTCCGGCGCCGCGTTCAGCGTCTTCTGCAGCGCGTGGACGAGGACCAGGTCCCCAGCCAGCACACTGACCGCGTTGCCCCACACGCGCCGCGCCGTATCGACACCACGACGCTGCTGCCCTTCGTCGATCACGTCGTCGTGAAGCAAGGTCGCCGAGTGCACGAGTTCGGCCACCACCGCCAACTCCCGAGCAACCGGGGGAACAGGGCCAAAACAGGCTGCACTCAGCAGCAGTGCAAGTGGCCGAATGCGCTTCCCTCCTCGCAACACGAGGTGTCTGACCGCCTGCGTGGCTGGTTCCACGCCGTCGTCGGCGATCGCGGCGACTGCGTTCTCCACCGACTCCAGATCGCCCGACAGCAGCTCCTGGAGGTCCTCAATCCGTCGCGCGATGCGATCCTCACTGGAGTGAACGCCTGCAGTGTCAGCAAGCGCTCCAACCGCGCCGGGGAGGGACAATGGCATTTCAGTTACTTTCGGAGGTTCAAGAATATTTGAAAGCAGTATGGGTCCCACCCATGATTTGGTCAACGCTGCCGGGCGCAACCGCAGCCGACCTCGATCTATAACGACCCTGGCCCTTGGGGAACCCCAGCCAACACGTTCGGCCGTCGGATCGTTTGACTCGCGGCCCAGGGAAACTGTAGAGCTGCGGTCAATGCCCGCCGTCCCGTCCCGACACCAGCGCGCCCGCCAGCGCGGCGGCAGGATCGCTGTCGGCGTCTTCTCGGCGATTTTGGGAGGCTTGACGGTCCTCTGGTCCACCCAGATCATGATTCAAGCCTGGTCGCACAACGGGACGGCCAGCGGGGACTGCCGAGAGAGCGTTCGGCAACTGCTCTCCGCCGTACGGCGCGCTCGACAGGCCGCTGCGCGCGAGCCCGGCGGCGAGCGGGCCGCGGTCGGAACCTATCGTGCCGAACTGAACCCGGAGTGGCAGGCTCGCCCAGCACTGACCCAGGCATGCGGAGGGGACGAAGATGCGCTGCGCCTGCTTCGCGAAGTCGATCTGTTGCGCTATGCCGAGGAACGGTCAGTGCGGAGCAACGCGCTCGACGTCACCCGTCGTCGACAGCGAGTTCTCATCCTCGAAGCCGAGATCCTGGGTGCCAGCCTGCCCTCACCACCCGCCTCCCACCTGGCCAAGCCGTAACCAGCCCACTAACCTCCCGCCACCTCATGGCCGCATCCGATACCGAATCCACCGAGCCGCAGCCGTCGTTCGACGACTTGGCGCTTCCCGCCAACATCCGTACCGCCATCGACGAGATGGGATACGTCGTCCCCACTCCGGTCCAGCTGGCTGTCTATGGACCAGCGGCGAGCGGACGCGATCTCGTCGTGCAGGCGCGAACCGGAACAGGAAAGACCGCAGCCTTTGGTTTGCCGCTGGCCGCGGCAATCGTGAAGCACCAGCAAGCGCAGGTCCAGGCCCTCGTGCTGTGTCCCACTCGCGAACTCGCGCTCCAGGTCAGCGACGAAGTGACCGCGATCAGCCGCCACTGCGAACTGTCAGTGGTGGCGGTCTACGGGGGAGCTTCGATGCAACGCCAAGTCGACCAACTGGAGTCAGGTGCGCAGGTGCTGGTCGGGACCCCAGGACGGGTGCTGGACCACCTGCGCCGCGGAACGCTGGACGCATCCGGCGTTAGGGCGGTCGTCCTCGACGAGTCGGATGAAATGCTCAGCATGGGCTTTTTGCCGCAGATCAACGACATCCTGGCCTTTCTCCCGGACCATCACCAGACCCTTCTGTTCAGCGCCACCCTGCCACCCGATGTGCACCGGATGGCAGAGACCCGCCTTCATGACCCCGAGTTTCTCACCCTCAGTGGTGACCAGATCGGCGCGCTGGAAGTCGACCACCACGTCTTCTTCTCCAACGGCGACAAGGTCGGTGACTTCGCCGCCATGCTCGAGATCGAGAACCCGGAGAGCGCCATCGTCTTCTGCAATACTCGCGACCAGACGAAACGCGTCGCAGGCGCTCTCCGCGACCGCGGCTACACAGCAGATTGGCTCAACGCAGATCTGGGTCAGGCGGACCGTGAAAAGGTGATGCACGCTTGCCGCTCGGGGCAGCTCCGGTTCCTGGTTGCAACCGACGTGGCCGCACGTGGCATCGACATTTCACACCTGACCCACGTCATCAACTTCGACTTCCCCGAGTCCGCCGAAGCCTATGTGCACCGGACTGGCAGAACAGGTCGGGCGGGCCGTACGGGCACGGCGATCAGCATGGTAGCTCCCGGCGATGTCGGGAATCTGTACATGCTGCGACTGACCTATGGCATTCGCCCGCTGCAGCGTACTGTTCCCTCCCGCCGCGAGCTCCAGACGCGAACCGAAGCCGACCTCATCGAAAGCTTGGCGCGAGGCATCCTCGCCCATCCAGCCCCGAAGGACAGCCTGTCGCTGGCCCGCCGCCTGCTTTCTCACCCCCACGCCGAGGCGCTGGTGGCCGGGCTGCTCCAGACGCACCTCGCCGAACGGGCAGGCCCCGTCGAAGCTGCGGCCGCGGAGCGCCGAAGCCGCGCGAGAGAAGCTGTACGCAGCGAGGAACGTTCCCCCGACCGGAGGCGCCGTCGCGCGCACAGCGACGACGCCACCCACAGCGAGGATGCCGAGCGGGCAGAACCTGCTCCGCGGGCAGAACCTGCCCCGCGGGCAGAAGAACCTGCCCCGCGGCCAGAACCCGCTGGCAGCGAGCCCCTCGAGGAAGCGAAGTCTGAGCCCCAAGCAGCAGCCGACGGCGACACCGTCGAGGTGTTCGTGAATGTCGGCCGCCGCGACGGAGCCCGGCCGGAGCATTTCCAAGCCCTACTCGACGCTGGCGGACTGGGCGAACAAGCCACCTACGTGCATGTGCGACAGCGGCACGCTTTCGTCGGCGTGCCTCGCGAGCTCGTCCAGAAGGCCATCCGAGCCATCGACGGAGCCAGCATCGCGGGCAAACAGGCAGCCGCAGAACAGGCCCGTCGCGCCGACGAGTAGCGCGTGCCAGTCGCCGGGCCGCGCAGCTCGCGCTCCGCTCCAGAGGCACCTCACCAGCCTCATTTTCCCAACGATTTCGGAGCTGGAGTTGCGCCAAGGGCCCGCGAGCGGTACCCAAATAGAAGATGGATCGAACGGCCTCACGGATCGAGAGATTGCTGAGCAACCTACGCTGGGCAATCGACCGCTCCCTGCCGCCATCGGAGCTGCTTCCAATGTTGGAGCAATTGCTCGATTTGGCACCACCAGACTCTCCTGGTTCGCAGTTCGCGAAGTTTCACTTGGCTCGGTTGGTGGTGGGCACCCAGCCGTGGCGTGCCGCACGATTGGCGCGCGACCTTCTCTCTCACCCCGGACGCCGTCTGGATTCGAGGGCTGATGAGGTCTGGTCGATTCTGGGGATGGCGCACACAGTCTTGGGAAACTACCGAGCCGCCCGCCAGGCGCACCGTCGTGCACTCGACCTCGCCCCCGATGCTCCCAGCCACTTGCACAACCTAGGTCATCTCCTCGACGTGGCTTTCGAACGCCACCGCGATGCGCTCCGCTATCTCCGTGCCGCGCACGAGGCAGTACCCGACGAGCCCGAGTTGGCGGGCTCCTACGCCCACGCACTGATTCGGTCTGGTTCAGTCGACCATGCCCGCGAGGTCCTCCTCCGGGCTGGTCTTCCTCCCGACACCATCGGAGCGCTGCTCCGTCGCTGGGCAAGCCCCGAACCGGACAAGAGCTCCGACTCTCCCGAAATCGATGACCTCGAGGTGGCCGAGGGCTAGAGCGCCCGGCCCCCTTTCCGCGGACTTCCCCAGTCACTATCGATAGGCCAATGCCTCGTCTCTCATTTGCCTGTCTGGCCGCCCTCGGTGTCGCCTGTGGCTCGCTTCCTGTTCGAGCCCAAACGGCAGGTCCCAGTCCCCCCGCGCAGGTCGGTCCCCCGACGGATGCCGAGCCCGAGGCGGAGCGAGCGGCGGCCCCCGCCGCCGAGACCACGGATCGCGACCCCGCCCTACCCACGGTCAGCGACCCGATGCTCGAGCCCATCCCCGCCCCGCGGCACGTGCTGAGATCGTGGCAAGAGGCGCTCCAGCTCGTCCGCAGTCGCAACAGCTCCCTGCGCCTGGCGGCGGCCCAAGTGCAACAGGCAGCGGGACAGTCCCGACAGGCGTTGGCAGCCGCGCTGCCAAGCCTGTCGGGCACGGCCAACGTGACCCGCCACCTGCTCACCGGAAGGGGCTACAAGCTCGGAACCGATGGTGTCACGCGCGGCGAGATCCCTGACCCACTCACCACGTGGAATGCGGGGCTAACCCTGCGCGTCCCGGTCATCGCGCCTCGAGCCTGGCACGACCGTGGCACTGCGCGCCACGCCATTGGCGTTGCGGAACTCGAGACGAAGGACGCGGAACGCATCGTACTTGCATCGACGGCGGAGGCCATCGTTGCGGTGGTCACCGCGGAGCGAATGGCGGAAGTCAGTCGCGTTTCCCTCCGCTCGGCATTGGTGACACTCGACCTGAACCGACGCCGGGCTCGACTCGGAGCTGCCAGCGCCTTCGACGTGCTGCGAGTGGAACAGGAGGTGGCCGCGTCTCGCGCCCAGGTTGTCGGCGCGGACGAGGCCATCCGCCTCAGTCGCGAGGGACTCGGTCTGACGCTAGGTTCCACCGAGGCCCACGGCGTCAGACCCAGCATCGACCTGAACGGTCTGGCTCGGGACGCTGCCGCGTCGTGCCACCTCGAACCCAGCATCGACTCACGAGCGGACGTGCGCGCGGCACAGCGCAACGTGGAGGTCGCGCAGCGCCAGCGCGATTCGACCTCCTGGGACTACTATCCAACCGTCGACGCCCTCTCCACCGCCACATACTGGAGTGACGAGGTCCGCACTGCCAACGGCGAGCACGTCACCTGGACCATCGGCGCCACGCTGACGTGGCAGTTGTACGATGGTGGATTGCGCTACGGACGACGCGACACCAACCAGGGCAAGCTCGATCTGGCACGTGAGCAGCTGACGCAGACCAAGCGGCTGGCGGAGGTCGAGGTCACCCAAGCCCGCCGCTCGGTCCAGGTCGCGGAAGCCAACCTGGCAGTCAGTCAACGAACGCGCGATCTGGCACGGCAGAGCGCGCAGCTCGCCCGCCTGGCCTTCGTCAGTGGCACCGGCACCAGTTTCGACCTGGTCGACGCAGCGCGCCGGCTCCGAGAGGCGGAGCTGGATCTGACCGTCAAGGAGTTCGAGGTGGTCCGCGCGAAGATCCTTGCGCTGCTGGCGCTCGCCTCCTGCGACGTCTGACCTTGCCGGCCCCCAGGCAGGCGACTAGCCTTGCGGCTCTATGCGAGGCGCGTTGCCCACGCTTCTGATCGTGCTCACCGCAATAGCGTTTGCGATCGCGGTTCCGTTCGTCTTCCTCAACACGCCAACGGCCCAGCTTGCAGCCGGGGGACTGGCGCAGAAGATCTTCTACTTCCACGTCCCAGCGGCGATCGCCATGTACGTGGGAGGAACGGTCTGCTTCGGGGCGAGCATCGCCTATCTGCTGCGCGACACCGACCATCGAGACGCGGTCGCTCGCGCCGGGGCCGAGGTAGCCGTGCTGTTTGGCGCGCTGGTGCTGCTCAGCGGGCCGCTCTGGGCCAAGAAGGCCTGGGGTGTGTACTGGACCTGGGATCCGCGTCTGACCACCGCTCTGCTCAGCTGGGCCATCTACGTGGCGATCGTGGTGCTGCGCCAGTTCGCTGGTGAGGGTTCGGCGGAGCGACGATTCGCAGCCGCGATCGGGGTCCTGGGGTGGTTCAATCTCTGGCTGGTGCACCTGTCGGTGCAGCTCTGGGGAGGCAATCACCCGACCGTCGTCGGTCGGGGGGGGGGCGGACTGGGCGACCCCCGCATGGGCCAGGCGCTGGGCCTGGCGTTCCTGGCCACCCTGCTGCTGACCGGACTGCTCGTCTGGCTGCGAGCCCACCTCCACTCGACGGAGGCTCGGCTCGAACGCGCAGAGCAAGACGCCTTGGCCGCTTCTCCGGAGAATACCTGACGTGCAACAAACTGCCTCTCCTGCACCTGGCGCCGGGACCGCCGTCGAAGATCGATCAGCCCAGTTCGTGGCCACCACCGGCGGCGACGAGTCAACCAGCGCAGAGTTTCTTCTGGTCACCGCATATCTGCTGATGTGGTTGCTGGTCTTCGCGTTCATCGGCCTCTCGTTCCGCCGGCTGAGCCGCCTCAACCAGCGCATCGACGCGCTGGAGGCAAGCACGGCTCCGCCGCCGAGAGGTGACGAGTGACCCTGACCCACATCTTCTACATCCCAGTCGTCCTCGTGATTGGACTGGCGGTGGGATACTTCATGGGAGCGAAAGCCGTCCGGGCCGAGTTCGCCAAGGGTCGCTCGCGGGCGAAGGACTGAGCCTGCTTTCGAGTACGAGCCGCCCCCCGCGCCGCACGTCCTCCCAGCGCACCGATGCCCATCACGTCTCCGATCAGAACAGGAACGGCACGAGGACGCGGCGCTGGCGAGGATATTCGGGAAACTGTGCCAGGTACCAGCGGTGGGTCGCGACCGCACGTGGCAACAGATTCGCCAGGCTCAGCAAGAAGATGAACACGCCCCCCGGCGAGCACGTCAACAAGGCGAAACCGAGCCAGGCTACCAACTCGCCGAAGTAGGTCGCGTTCGTGACGTACTCGAAGAGCCCCCCCTGGGGGATGCGATATGGCACCTCTCCCGGACCACCGCGCGGGTCGCGGAGGCGCCGCACCACCGCGTCCGAGTGAATGGTGGCGGCAAAGCCCGCGTAGTACGTGGCAACCCCGACCAGAAATCGCCAGTCCCAGAGCCAGGCAGTCGCGTAGCCCGGTCCCACCCCGGTGATGAAGGCAGCATTCAGATATCCGTGCAGGCTCGTCGAGAGCCACCCCACCATGACAATTGCCAGGCTGAAGGTGGCCTTCGCCCCCGACCGGGTCCGGATTGCCCACGGGAAGTAGAACCCCCGGTAGGCGTAATGACCCAGCCAGATCACCAACAGCACCAGTGAAGCTGGGTCCGTTCGACGAGTCCCGTTCAGGTACACCACAAGGAACACGACGGTCGATGGCAGCTCCATCAGCCACCACCCGAGACGAGGGTTGATCGCCAACCCGAAGCGGCCACTCGCGAACCGTCCATACGACGACGGTACGAACCAAGCCGCCAAGGCAACGAAAGCTACGAAACCAAACGCAAAGAGCGTCAACCGATCGTAGGTAGGGTCACCAGTCGGCCACACCGCCTGCTATAGCGGGTCCCAGCCAGGCAAGCCAGCGCGCCTGCGGAGTCCCCAGGCACCGGCCCGTCACCGGTTCCCACCAGCCCCAGGTTGCCGGACTGGGACGCGCGGGAACCGAACCTTGGCGCCGGGCGCGGCAGAACTCGCGACGGTTGCCCAGCTGCTGGTCGTCGTTGCTCGGGAGCAGGCTGCGGGGTAGCGTTGGCGCGGTGTTTGGCATCTCCTTCGGCGAAATCGCGATCGTCGCGCTGGTCGTTCTGATCGTCGTGGGGCCCCAGAAACTGCCCGAGATGCTGCGCACCTTCGGCGTCTGGATGCGCAAGATGAGGATCCTGACGACCGAGGTCCGAACCCAAACCGGCATCGATGAGATCCTGCGCGACGAAGGGATCGACGGGGGGCTGGCCGAGCTGCGGTCGATGCTCCGCGGGGACCTCCGCGGGATCGTCCGCGGCCCGGATCCGCAGCGGCCGCCGCTCTCCCCCTACCCCTCGCCCGAATCCGATGCACCGCCGGTCGACAGGTACCGCGAGTATCCCCCGGAGGGTGTCGACGCAGCGGGCGCCATCCCCGACGACCTCTTGGACCTGGGGCTACCCAACGAACCGCCGGACACAGCTGCTCATGGCTGACGACTCCGAACGAACGATGACATTCTGGGAGCACCTCGCGGAACTCCGGGGTCGTCTCGTGAAAGCAGTCATTGCCTTCACCATTGCCTCGATAGTGGTGTGGTGCTTCCGCGAGCACATCCTGCTGTGGGTCACGCAGCCCTTCGTGGCGGCCTGGAAGGAAGGCGGCTTGCCAGGTCAGGCCAAGCTCCACTTCGCGGCGCCCGCCGCGCTCTTCGTCGCCTACCTCAAGCTGAGTCTGATGGGTGGACTGGTACTGTCTCTGCCGATCATTCTCTATCAGCTGTGGGCCTTCGTTGCCCCCGGTCTCTATGCGCACGAGAAGCGCTACGCGATTCCCTTCGTCCTGGCCTCCAGCGCTCTCTTCGCCACCGGGGCGTATTTCTGCTTCAAGGTCGTCTTTCCGAACGCCTTTCGCTACCTTCTGTCCTTCGGCGGCGTCGTCCCCGGCACCGACTTCGAGGTCACGCCGACGGTGATGATCGACGAGTACATCAACTTCTCGCTGCGCATGCTGGTGGCGTTCGGAGTCGTCTTCGAGCTCCCCGTGGTAGCCTTCTTTCTGTCGATCGCGGGCATCGTCACCTACCGCCACCTGATCTGGTTCGCCCGATACTTCGTCGTCATCGCATTCATCGTGGGAGCCGTCATCACGCCCCCGGACCCGGCCAGCCAGATCTTCCTGGCGGTTCCGCTGATCGCGCTGTACGGCGTCTCGATCCTCATCGCCTTCGTGTTTGGTCGTCGCGATCGTCCAACACCAGCTGCCAGTGATTGACGGGGGTGCGAGGTCGCGCGCCGGACCGCCGAGAGCTGCACTCGAGTGGCCATTTCCAGCCGCCAGCCCCGCGCGGAGGCGTCTTGAGAAGCGCGGGTCAGCTCAATCTTCCCGCGCGTAGGGGGTCCGGCGGATGATGGTGAAGGCGCGGTAGATCTGCTCCAGGAGCACGACCCTGGCGAGGCGATGAGGGAGCGTGAAGGAGGACAGACTGAGCCTTGCCTGCGCCTGCAGCGAAACGGCCGAAGGGAGCCCGTTGGCGCCACCGATCAGGAACACCAGTACCCCTTTGCCCTGACGAGACCAGCGCTCGAGGCGGGAGGAGAACTCACGACTGCTCAGTGTCTCCCCATCCACTTCGAGCGCCACCACTACCGCATCGCGAGGAATGGCCCGCTGCAGGCCAGCGTCATCCCGAACCTCGATCTCCTCGCAACGGACGAAATGTCGAATCCTCTTCAGGTAGTCGTCGGCGACCGCACGGGTGGCTGGTTCCTTCAACTTGCCGACCGCGATGACGGAGATCTTCACGACTCGCTGATGCCCGGCCCTCGCTGCAACGTGGGCATCCCCTCCACTTCAGGCACGGGAACCCGGCGGGCGTCCATCCACAGTCCGTCCAGATCGTAGAGGCTGCGAGCCTCCTCGAGGAAGACGTGAACCACGACGTCGACGAAGTCGATGAGCACCCAGTTGGCCTTGGGCAACCCCTCGACACTGATCGCGTCGTGGCCGTGGCGCGAAACGAACTCATCGACCGACTGGGCGATGGCCGCCACGTGACGATCGCTCTGCCCCGTCATCAGAACCAGGTAGTCCGCGTAGTCCACCTTGCCCGACACGTCGACGATCTCCACGCCTGACGCCTTCTTGTCGAGCCCAGCCTGAGCCGCCAGCAGGGCCACTTGACGGCTATCAGCGAGCCCCGATCGGCCCGCCTTGCTGGACCCCTGACGCACGGTCCTGGGGCGACTGCTACGTCGCTTCACTTTGCGGAGCTTCATTTGCGCCTATTCGCGGATCTGCCCGTCGCCAAGGACGATCCATTTCTCAGTAGTCAGACTGTCGACACCCATCGGTCCGTAGGCATGCAACTTGGATGTCGAGATGCCAATCTCGGCACCAAGCCCGAACTGGCCGCCGTCGTTGAATCGAGAGGAGGCGTTGACCATGACACAGCTGGCGTCCACTTCGCGCACCCAACGTTGGGCATTCGCGTAGTCATTGGTACAGATCACCTCGGTGTGATTCGACCCGTACCGCGCCACGTGCTCGAGGGCGGCATCGAGGTTCGGCACCACCCGCACAGCCAGGATCAATGCGAGGAACTCGGCCCCCCAGTCCGCGTCCGTCGCGGGCTGGGCCTCGGGCACCAGCTCCGTGGTGCGCGGACATCCCCGGAGCTCGACACCAGCGGCCACCAGCGCGCGGGCCAGGTCGGGCAGAATGCGCGACGCTGCGACCTCGTGCACCAGCAGACATTCGAGCGCGTTGCAGACACCCGGTCGCTGGGTCTTGCCATTGAGTGCCAGCGCAGTCGCCATCTCGAGGTCGCTGCTCGAGTCGAGGTAGAGATGGCAAACGCCCTGATAGTGCTTGATCACGGGAACGCGGGCATTCTCCGCCACGAAGCGAATCAGCCCCGGTCCGCCACGAGGAATCGCGAGATCGATGAGGTCGGCCAGGCTCAGCAACTCCCGAACACCTTCACGATCGGTGGCGGGCACGATCTGCACGGCATCGGGAGGCACGGCGGTGCTCACCAACGCCTCGCGAATCACCTCACCGAGGACCGCGTTCGTTTCCTTCGCTTCCTTTCCTCCACGCAGGAGCACGGCGTTGCCCGACTTGAGGCAGAGCGCGGCAGCATCAACGGTCACGTTCGGCCGCGACTCGTAGATCATCGCCACGACCCCAAGGGGCAAGCGCTGCTTGCCAATCATCAGACCGTTGCCGAGCCGAGTCATCTCTCCTCGCCGACCCACCGGATCCGGCAGCTCGGCGATCTGCTCGACCCCCCGGGCCGTCGCCTCGACCGCCTGGGGGCCCATCTTCAGTCGGTCGATCATCGCCTCGCTCAGGCCAGCCGCCCGCGCATTCTCGATGTCGACGGCATTGGCACGGCCAATGTCGTCCACACGAGCCCGCAGGTGTCGGGCCATCACTGCCAAGGCAGCGTCCTTTTCGTTCCGCCCGAGCGGCGCCAGCACTCGCGTCGCGGAGCGCGCCTGCTGCGCTTGTTCGC
This sequence comes from Polyangiaceae bacterium, assembly GCA_050304295.1. Taxonomy (GTDB): domain Bacteria; phylum Myxococcota_A; class Polyangia; order Polyangiales; family Polyangiaceae; genus JAFGBI01. Next base: position 28,920 of record JBNLDK010000215.1, on the reverse strand, counting down.
GAACCGTACCCAATTCGAATCGAGCTCCTAAATGATGGCGGTCAAGAGTCGACCGGCAAGAACCCCGCCAGTAGTGGCCGATTGTGGGCACTAGTCAAGGAGAACTGCCCGCCGCGCCCCCCACGGCGAGCACCGTGGGGGAGGCTTCCTGTCCACCCGTACCATTCGCGTCCACACCCGGTTCGCCGCCGATCCAGTCGCTCTCCGCATGCTCCGCGAAGGGATCGAAGTCATCATCCGGTTCACCAACCCCCGCATCCCACGGCATCAACCGCGGCGGCTCATATTCGGGAGGCGGTCCGGCGACGCGCGTTCGGCTGGCCGGACACCCGCCCATCCCAACCACCAGAACCAGCAGCAAACAGGACCTCTTCGTCATAGCTGAACACCGTCCGAAGGAGGGACTGGATCAGGGGACTGGTCGGGTTCGTGCGCATCTGGAGGCCCAGGGGGATCTTCCTCGGAGTCGAAGGAGTCGTCCATCTCCGGGCTGTCGGACGTCTCCGCCGGGGGGGAAACTCCGCCCCCGGCCACGTATGCCCCCGTCGCCCCGGGCGCCGCCGAAGCCACGAAGCCGCTCGGAGCCGGAGAAACACCACCTCCAGAGGGTTGCCACCCGCACCCCACCAGCTGCGAGGCAGCTGCCAGCATCGTCCCGACCGCAAGGCTCCCACGCACCAACTCAACCTAGTCGCCAATCGGCCACCACGCGAAGGAATTTCGTGGGGTTCGCCGCCGAAGCCCAAAGCGTCAGAAGAATATCCCAGAGCGCCGGCGTAGCCCCGCATCAATCATCGTTTGGATGGTCGACCGCACCCGGGCGACATTGCGACGAACGTCCCGGTCGTCGGCGCCGGCGGCGGTGAACCGCAGCGGGGAGCCGAAGTGGAGTCGGTATCGTGTGGGTAACGGCAGCTGTCCGCCGGGGATCAGCACCTGGGGCACCAGCGGGAACGCTGGCAGCTGCAGTGCCCGCGCCGCCCACTCGAGATTGCCGAGGTTGATGTACTGCTCCTCTGCACCGATCACCGCCACGGGCACAATGGGAACGTCCAGGTCCATGGCCAGGCGCATGAAACCAGTACCAAATCGCTCCAGCTGGTAGCGACGCGAGAAGGGCTTGCTGATCCCGCGAGCTCCCTCGGGGAAGGTCAGGATGAGCTCGTCCCGCTCGAGAAGCTGCCGCGCATTTTCGCGATCGCCGACCACTTGACCGACCCGGCTGAAGAACGTCGAGACGAGCGGCAACTGCTCGGTCCAGCGGTCAACCATCGCCCGCATGAACCGCGGCGGCGTCAGGTCGAGAAACAGCGATGTGCCCACGATCGCCGCGTCGATCGGGATTTGACCCGAGTGGTTGGCAACCAGCAGCACTCGCCCTGCCGGAAGCGACTCCAGCCCGTGCACCTCCGTGCGAAAGTAGAGCCGATGGAAGAAAGCGCAGATCCGAACAGCCTGCCGCGCCACCTCGGGATCCAGGCCGAAGGGGTCCTCGCCCCGCTGCTCCACGTGGAGCCGCAGCTCGTGCACTCGGTCTTCGAAGTCGTCCCCCAGGGTTCGCCGAACCCAGTCATCCGCTCGCCGCTGAGCGCCGCGCCACGCCCACCCCAGCCAGGGACGGGCCTCCGCGGCCGCGGCACGCCCGATCTCGGCTAGCGCCCCTCTCACGCCCACACCTTCACGCGAGCGTGTGGTGACGGAATTGCGCTGACGATCTCGAGCCATGTCTACCCGCGGTTACCCGCGTGGAGCGAGGCTCGGGAGCCATTCTTGCCCTGGAAGCGCTCACGCGATCGCAGCGAGGTGCCCCGCCCTGGCGCTCGGAGCGACAGTGGCCGGGCGGCCCTCAGGGTTTCGTTGGGCGCCCGGGCACTTCCCGGCGGCCCTGTCAGTCGTCCTCGAGGAGGTCGTCATCGGCGACCATGATGTCGTCGTCATCCACGGGCGCCAAAGCTTCACCGGGTGGTGCCACTGGCGGCGGAGGAGGCGACGCCGACGGCCGCATCGACGGGGGCGGCGGACGCATCGAGGGTGGTGGCGGCGGCACGGGCCGACTCGGCACGGAACCGGGTGGCGGCGGCGGCGGGGGAGCTGCCGAGCTCGCCGAGGACCGTGGGGGCGGCGGCGGAGGCCGACTGACCCCGCTTCCAGGTGGCGGCGGCGGCGGGGGGGGGAAACCCAGCCCACTGCCCGGAGGAGGAGGCGGCGGCGCACTGATTCCGCTGGGAGGCGGCGGCGGGGGAGCAACGGGAGGAGGAGGCGGCGGCGCCTCAACTGGGCTACTCGGCGACGACGGAAGAGGGGCTGCCACCACTGGCTCCACCGGTGGCGGAGGTGACACCGCGGGAGCAGGCTCATCGTCCCCACCCTCGTCGCCAGGAACCGTGAGTGCCTCCTCGCGTGGCTCGCTCGCCTCCTGCTCAACGTTGGCGTCCGCGGCGGCCAGCTCCGGCCCGCCACCGTCTGCCGACTCTGCGTCGGTCGCCGACTCTGCGTCGGTCGCTGTCTCTGCGTCGGTCGCTGTCTCTGCGTCGGTCGCCGACGCTGCGTCGGTCGCTGACTCTGCGTCGGTCGCTGTCTCCTCCGCGAGCGACGGGGTGCCGGCGTCGCCATCTGGGAGGTCGTCGGCTCCAGCGCCCTCGAGCGGACCCGCTTGCTCGGTGTCCTCGGCGGCAGCGGCGGCGTCCTCGGTGGCAGCGGCGGCGTCCTCGGCGGCAGCGGCGGCGTCCTCGGTGGCAGCGGCGGCGTCCTCGGTGGCAGCGGCGGCGTCCTCGGTGGCACTTTCGGCGCTTTCGGCGCTTTCGGCGTCCTCGGCGGCACTTTCAGGTTCGCCGCCATCAGCGGTGTCCTCATTCGCCGGTGCGGGACCTGCGTCGGGCGTGTCGGTGGGCTTCCGGAGCATGTTGGACTTGGCGCGCTTCAACCCTTCTTGAGCTTCTTCGTCGCCCGCCTTCATGCGCAACACCCGACGCCATGCGTCGGCGGCCTCGCGAGAATCCGCGAGGCGTTCCTCCCAGAGTCGGGCCACCTTGCGCGCCAGCTCGGCCCTTGCCGCCTGGTCCTTGCCCCGCAGGATCTGGTCCTCGTACAGCTGGACCATGCCCCGGTAGTCCTCGAGCTCCTGATACAACACCGCCAACTGATCCATCACGGCGTGGTCGGACGGGGACAGGTCGTGCAGGCGCTTGAGGTCGTCCGCAGCACCCTTGCGATTGTCCAGTCGATCCCGGCGCAGCGCAGCGCGACGCGCCAGTAGCTTGCGCACGAGGGGGCCGTCGAAAACCTCTTCGAGTGCCCGGTCCAGCACCTTCTCCGCAGCGGTCGGGTCACCCAAGTCGTCAGCCAGTTCCTCGAGCGCCGCCAACCCTGCGTCGTCCACATGGGCCACCAGCGAGTCGCCCGCCCACTGAAACGCCTGAGTTGTCTCGCCAAGGTCGTGGAACGCCAGCTTCGCCGCGCGACGGAGCAAGAAACTCCTCGTTCGACCGCCGTCACGAGCGCCGGTGCCCCCGGCAGCGAGCGCCTCTGCGAGCGCGACGCGAAGGCCCTTACCCTCGTGTTCCTCGTCGAAGTCGCGCGCCATGTCTTCGAGCATCTCGATGGTTTCTTCCTGCACCCCGCCCCCGAGGGCGATGTCCAGGAACGCTCGACAGCGGTCACGCTCGTTCTTCTCGCACGCCACCTGGGCCGCACGTCCCAGCGCGCGCAGACGATCTTGAGGAGCCTTGCTCCGCGTCACCTGCCGCTCATACAGGTCCACCACCTGCGAGGACTGCTCCGACAGCTGCGACAGCCGCTGCAGCAGGGGCTCCACTTCCTCGGCCCCCACACTGGTCAGAGCCTGCTCCCCATGCTGCATCGCTGACTCGGCGTCCACGCCGGCCTGCTTCAGGACCTCCGCCTGCCGCACCATTTCTTCGGCGCGCGGCGGGCCACTCAGGTTCTGCAACAACAGGTCGTGCGCGACGCTCAATGCGTCCAGATCCTTCAGATTGACCGCGATCTCCTCGAGCTTCTCCGCCAGCTCGGCGTCCGCCGCCCGGGCCCGGGCCAGCTCGATGGCGACCTGTCCAGCATCTTGCCCGCGGCCCACCTCGACGAAGCGATCGAAGGCCCCCCGCAGCGCCTGATTGCGCTCATCGCCGGTGGGCGCCTCCAGATTCCATTCGACGAGCTTGGTCGCAACGATCCCTTTCCAGCCCAGCTCGTCGCCGAGGCGGACGTATTCCTCACGGCACGGGACATCACCCTGATCCGCGACGTCCATCAGGACGGCGATGGCTTCATCGCCCTTCCCTACCTTCTGGTGCAGGATCTCGGCCAACCGACGAGTCATCCGACTCACCTCGGACTCGTCGCCCTCGATCTCGAGCAGCGCCTGCATGTACTCGGCGACGGCGGCCCAGTCCTCCAGCTGCTCACTCAAGGAGCAAAGCCGCCCCAGCGCGTCGAAATCCTCTGGGTCCAGCTGACGCACGAGCTTCAACGTCTTGACGGCGCTTGCCGCGTCATCAAGCTGGTCTTCGTAGATCGTCGCCAGTCGCTGCGCCAGGTCCAACCGGGTCTGGTCCGTCTCTGCGATCTGGATGTGACGTTCGAGGGCGCCCGCCGCACCCTGCGGGTTGCCCATTCGATCCTGAAGCTCGGCAATCAGTCGCAGAGCTTCCTCGCTGCGGGGGTCGAACTCCCGCAAGACCGACTCGAAACGCTCGATCGCCGCCTCCGGATCGTCGAGACCATTCGCTAGAATCCTGCCCTCACGCATGATGGCCTCAGCCTTCTGCGTCTTGTCCGTCAAGGACTTGGCAAGCCGTCCGACATACTCCGCGGCCTCCGGAAACGCGCCGCGCTCCTCGGCGTCGTCCGCGAGAAACGCCAAGGCCTCGGCGTCGTCTCCCTCGACGAGAATCGCCTGCATGGTCTCGCGCGCGCCATCCGTGTCGCCAAGTTGCTCCCGCTGCATGGTCGCGGCACGCCGGCGCAGAGAGACGCGCAGCGCCCTGTCAGGCATCGCGTCTGCGCGCCGCAGCAGCAACGCGATGAGTTCCTCGACACGCCCATCTTCGATGTAGCGCTGCTCTAGCTGTCCGGCGAAGTCATCGTTGACCGGGTCCAACTCGGTCGCCTGCTCGAGCTTCGCCACGGCCGTTTCTGGATCGGCCGCGCGTGTCAAGTAGTCCGCCTCGATTGCGTAGAGTGCGGCCTGTTGTTTCGCCTGTCCGGTCAACTCGGCGCGGGAGTCGATCGCTGCCGCTGCCTGTCCCCAAGCCTCGGCAGCCACGAAACCCTGCTCAGCCTTCTCCCAAGTCTTCGGGTCGTCGGACAGGTTGGCCGCCTCCGTGAAGGCTTCCCCGGCCCCGAGCGCGTCGCCTGCTGCCTGGCGCAGTTCACCCAGCTTGGTGAATAGTCCGGCGCGGGTCTCCTCGTCGTCCACCAACGCGACGTTGTCAGCGATCACCTGTGCGGCCAGATCGAGGCGCTGCCCTCGCTCGAAATGCTTGAGTGCCGTCGCGATCGCCGACTCGTCGGACGGCGCCAGCGCCGCGATTCGGGCCCAGGCTTCTCCGGTGGACACCGGATCCTTGCGCTTCTGCTCGTTCAGCTTCGCCAGCTGCTTGAACAGCGCAATCTGGGCTTCGACGTCCGTCTCACGCTCCGCCTCCTCGAGCACCAGTTGGGCCACGTCGTCCCAACGATGAGCGCGCTCGAGCAAGCGCCGCAGCTGGTTCCGAGGTCCCTCGTCCTCGGGATCCAGGAAGAGCAGCGTCTGCCAGGCCTGAATCGCGGTATCCAGGTCGCGGAGCTGGGTCTCACAAAGTCCGGCCAGCTCACGCAGCCAGCCGACCCGCGTCTCGAAGTCGATCGACTGATCTCCTGTCGCCGCGAGCAGGATATCCTTCAGCTCGGCAAACTTGCGCGTCTGTCGCAGGTAGCCTTCCATGAACGCAATCGCATCGACGTTCACAGGGTCGACCTGCAACACCTCGCGGTAGCGCTTTGCCGCATCGCTCTTCTTGCCCCGGCGCGCCAGCTGCTCCGCCTGCTCCAGCAGTTGCCCGACGTGATCGAGTTGAGCGTCCGTGAGGTCGGGTCCCGGTGCAGCAGCGGGCACCCCTGGTTGGTCCACCGCCACAGCCGCGGCCGGTGCCGCCTCCTCACCCGCTGCAGCGGGCGCCCCGGTGCCAACCGGGGGTGCCGGCTGCGCGTCGCCGGCCGCCTGACGCGCCTCGGCGGCCATGGCTCCGCCGGGATTAGCCTGGATGTAGGATGCTGCACGGGGCGCGACCTCCGCGTCGCGACCGAGCTGCGTGCCATAGTACATCGCCAGCTGGATGGCCCGATCGTGGCCGGGTTCCAGCTCGAGTCCGCAGACCGAATACGAGTAGCCGTGTTCGCCCGGGTACTCCTCCGCCAGTTCGACGAAGAGCTGCGCCCCCTCTGCCAGTTCAGCGGGTGGAACGGGCTCGCCCCCCTGGGCTCGCTCCAGGATGTAGCTGGCCAGCTGCTGCTTCAGCCCGGCATCCTGGCCTCCCTCGACACTTCGGGCGGCACGCAGCGCGTCCGTCGCCCCGGAGGGATCGGCCGCCTGCTTGCGGACCTCGAACTCGTCCACGTACAGCGCCAACTTGCGTTCGGGATCGGTGACGAGCGCCTGCTCGGCCGCGAAGTACGGAATCGCTTCGAGGAACTGCGACTGCTGCTTCATCAGCTCGCGCGCCGCGTAGATGGCGTAGGCGTTACCGGGATCGTACTCAATCGCCCGGCGGTAGTTCTCGATCGCCTTGTGGGGCTGAGACAGGGGCGCGTCCGACCACAGGCGCCCGAGCTCCTCGTGAATGCCCGCCACGTGGGCCCGCATCTCCGCGTCCTGTTGCGCCTGCGGCGCCAGCGCCTTGGCCCGTCGCTCGAGCAGGGCCACGAGCGCCTTGGTGTCGCCTTTCTCCCGGTACAGCTCCGCCAGCTTCTCGGCTGGCGCGGCCTGCGCCGGGTCGCGGTCGATTGCAATCATCAGGGCCCGCGCCGCCTTGTGCGCATCACCCAGCGTCGTGCTGTACACGTCGGCGGCCTGTGTCAGCCAGTAGCTGGCAAACGTCGGATCGCTCGTCGCGGTTCCCACCTTCTGCAGAAGCATGGCGTAGGAGCTCGGATCGCTCTGGCCCGCCTGGTGGGCGTAGGTGATGGCTTCTTGGTCGTGCGGGTTCTGGACCAGGCGCTGTACGAGCGCCTCCATTTCACGACTGTCCATTTGGAGAGGCACGCTAACACGCGCCATCTCACCACCGCAACGCGGGGTGACTGGCTTTTTTGCATCGGGTCGCGGGGGTCTGAAAGGGGCCAGCAAATCGCGTCAACGGCGTCCGACGACTGGCTGGGCTCAGCTTCGGCGGCACATCGACGCGGCCCGCCGGCCCCCCGAAATCCCCGAGCGCCGCGACGCGAATTCGCCCGAGCGGCGGCTTGTGCCGCGACGACGGTGGCGCGCTTCACAAGGCAGGGCGCGAAGCCACGGCGGCCCTGACCACGAGGCGGTCAGGGCTACCCTCGGCCGCCGCCCGCCGGGTTCCTTCAACTTTCCGTCCGCACGGTTTCGAACCGACGACGCCGGCCGTCAGCGCTCGCACACGCGGAGGCCCTCACCGAGCGGTCCTGTAAGCCCCAGATGGTGCCCCACGTTGTCCACGCACTGGAGGTATCGATGACCCGCTCGCTTGCTCCCCTGCTGGCCCTTGGCTGGCTCTGCTTCGCGCCTTCCATCCACGCGCAGTATGCGGAGCCGCCCGCCGGACCTGTGGTCGCCACTGGCCCTGACGCCTACCCTGGCCATGAACTCCGGCCCTTCACTGGACAACCTGGGCCCACATCGACGGTGCGAGTGGCGACCGGCCCGGCGCTCCGGCTAGGCGCGGAGCCAGCAACCGGTGGGGTCGCAGCAGCCCTGGACGTGGGGCGCCGCGCTGCAGGCGCGCGATTCACCGGCAGCTGGATGGGTGTCGGTCAGCAGATGGGGCTGGCACAGTACACCGGAGAACTCTGGCTGGACTTTGGGTATGGACGCCTGCTGCACCCCACACTCGGAGCCGGCGGAGGGGTGGCACGCATCGATTTCATCGACGACGCTGGAGACAGCAACCCCACGACGCTGGGAATCGGGCTGCTGCGCGCTGGCCTTCAGTACGGTCTGCCAATTCGCGATACCGACGCCCGAGCGGGGATCGATCTGATTGGCAGCGTGCCCGCGGTGCGTTCGCCAACAGCCCCGAGGCTGGACCCTTGGCTGCTGGTGTGTGGCACGGTTGCCGTGGGTTTCTAGCCGTCACGTCCGCCTCGCAGCAAATGCGCGCCGTCTGACATAGACTACCCAAGTGGCGCCTCGGCAAACGGCCCATGACTGGGCCGAAGACAACGGACAGTGGGGAGGTCCATCGGGAACCGAGATCTCGGGCCTCGCGGTCACCGCGCTGGTCTTGGGGGTCCTCGGATTCGTCTGCTTCCCCGGCGTCGCCGGCATCGCCGCCGTGGCCTTCGGGATCGCGGCGCGAGGCGATATCGCCCAATCTGGCGGGCGGCGCTCGGGACTCGGGCTCGCCAATGCGGGCATCATCGCCGGCGGCACGAGCGTAGCGCTCACCCTGATTGCCTTCGCCGCTCTGATCGCCTGGCTGGCTCGCCCCCGCCCCCATTCATCGTTCCCTCCCCCCTCGCCGGTCGCCGTGCCGAGCCCACCCCATGGTCCGAGCCCGTCCGCGCCCATGCCCGTCCCGTCGAGCGAGTCCGCCACCTTCCATGCAGGGGTCCGCGCCGTCCGACTGGGTTCGATCTACTTCGTCGACCTGGGTCCGGGAGTCACTTCTCTGGGCGCGGAACTCGACGCCCAGCGTGCGCGTGCAGAACAGGAGGAGCGAAAACTTCTCCTGTGGGTGAGTGCCGACAAGTGTCTGCCCTGCAACGGGGTGGCAACAGCGCTCCGCGATCCGCGCCTGCAGCGCGAGCTCGACGACACCTTGATCGTGCGCCTCGACGTCCAGGACTACCGGGTCGAACTCGAATCGCTCGACGTTCCGACCCAATTCGTCCCCGGGTTTGCACTCCTCGACACGGACAATCGGCCGGTCGACTATGTGCACGGAGGTGAGTGGAACGACGACATCCCCCAGAACATCGCCCCCGTGCTAGGTGCCTTCGTGCGCGGCACGTATCGCGAGCGCCGACACCCCTGGCAAACATTGCCTCACGCCAACACAACACCGATCTAGCGGCGTTTGCTACTATCGCGGTCACCCATGAGCCTGCAATCCGGAACCCCCCTCCCCGTCGGCGCCACGATCACTCCCGGAACCCTTAGGGCTCGTCTCGAGGAACTCCGCGCCCAGCGCGAGGTCTTCGCCCTGTCGGAGGCCATCGCCTGCGTCGTTCCGCTCTGCGTCAGCGCGGCCGAGCGGCACGCAGCTGGCGAAATGCTGTTCGTTCACCCCTCGTCCATTCGAGACGCGGGTGGACAGTGGGTCGTCGATCCAAGCCTGGCAGTGCAACCTCCACTGTTGCCTCGCGACAAGTCGTGCATGGCACCCGAGGAGCGGGGGGGACAACCGGGAACCGCCCGAAGCACCGTCTTCTCGGTTGCAGCCATCCTCTACGAGATGCTCACGGCCCAGACCGTGGGCCCCGGCATGCGCCGCCCCACCGAGGTCGACCCCAGTCTGCCGGCGGCGCTGGAGGGCATTCTGAGCAAGGCGCTCGTGGCCGACCCCGCGCACCGCCCTGACGACCTGCACGCGCTGGCTCAGGCGCTGCATCACCTCGCTCCGTCGGGAACTCAACCGCCCCCGCCGGCAGATGAGTCCCACCTGGATTACGTGGGAGATCTCGACGTCGACGTCTCGATGTCACTGATGCCGCCGGCCCCCGCTGCCGGCGCACGGCAGGCGATCGCCGTGAGCCCGTATGACATGGTCATCGACCATCACATCCAGGAGCGGCCTGCCGACGACCACACCGAGGCGCTCACCGCACTCAAAGCTCGCCTCGAGGCCGACACCCGCCCCCGCTATGTGGTCATCAAGGACGGGATGGACCACGGGCCGTTCGCCTCGGTCGAACTCCTCCAGCAAATCGCCAGCCACACGTTCACGGAGGACGACTACCTGCGCGATCAGCTCAGCAACGTCGAACGGACCATTCAGGAGTGGGAGGAGTTCGCGCCGTTTGCCAAGCACGCGCGCCTGAATCGGAACATCAAGGCGGAGAAAGAGGCCATTGAGCGTACCGTGGTGCAGGAGCGCAAGAGCACGGCCAGCAAGGCCGTGCTCGGCATCGCGATCGTGGGTGGCCTGGTCGCCATCCTCGTCGCGTCCATCCTGGTCAGCCGCGGGGTCCGCTCGGACGAGGTGGGGGTCCAAGGGGAGACGGCCGTGAATGTGGAGAGCGAGGCGGAGTTGGAGAGCGGCAAGGGGGGACCCGGCCGAGGGAGCAAGGGTGGCGTGGTCGGTACCAGCGGGGGGTACCCCGTACTCGGTGGGGGGATGAGCTGCGAGGGAGCCCAAGCCAAGTACGTCGAATCCTACAATCTGGAGCACGGCGGCAAGGTGCCGCCGGACCTGACCGCGGGGCACTACGCGAAAGTCCTGAACCGCGGCAGCTACCTGAACGCGTGCGGCGTTCCCGACACGATGACCGTCAACGTCTGCGCCGCGGTCCAAAATGGACGCGCCGTTGGCGTCTCCGTCTCGACCAACCCCCGCAACCCCGGGATCTCCGGGTGCATCGCGAGTCAGGTGCGCGGTATGGCATTCCCGAGCCACCCGCGGCTCGACGTTGCTCGGACGACTTTCGCGGCGCAGTAGAAGTCGGCATGACGGCTCTCCGATCGTGGTTCGCGGCCACCGCACTGGCGGTGCTCGCCCTGGGTGGCTGCAGCACGCCGATTGCGGCAGACCTCGACGAGGGGGACGCCAACCGCGTCGTCGTGGCCCTGGACGAGGGAGGGGTCACTGCCACCAAGGAGCCCGATCCAGACCACGAGGGTCGCTGGCGCATCTCCGTGCCACGCAACGAGGGACCCACCGCCGTGATGCTGCTCGAGCAAAGCAACTTGCCTCCGGCCCCCACCCCCGGGGTGCTGGAGGCCCTGGGGGACGGGTCGATCGTCCCCAGTCGCGCCTCCGAGCACGCACGCCTGGTGGCCGGGACCGCCGGCGAACTGGAGCGCTCGTTCCGCGAAGTCGACGGCGTGCTGGCGGCGCGCGTTCACCTCTCTGTCCCGCGCCAGGATGCCCTCTCACTCGGCGCGCAGCCAGAAGCGCCAACCGCAAGCGTTCTGCTCCGCCATCGGGGCCCGACTCCGCCACTGTCCGAAGCCGACGTCCAGCGCCTCGTGGCAGGTGCAGTATCCGGCATGATCCCGGAACAGGTCTCCGTCATCGCCACACCCGTCCCGGGTCCGCGCACCCTGCCTGACCGCGCGCTGGCGCGGTTCGGGCCAATCACGGTGACCCGAGCATCGCTCACCCCGCTGCGCATCGCGGTGGGGGCGATCGTCGTGTTCGACATCACGCTGATCGTCGCCGTCCTGCTCGCATGGCTGCGCGTACGCCGAGCCGAACTGGCGCTCGAGGAGGCCCGCGACGACGGCACCGCCGGTGGCGCCACGTGATCACCATCGAGAACGTCCACAAGGCCTTCGACATCCCGGTACTGCGCGGGGTCAACCTGGTCATCCCGCCAGGATGCCTCTACGGGCTCATCGGGCCGGCGGGCTCGGGCAAGACGGTGCTCCTGAAGGTGATCACCGGACTCGTACGCCCGGACCGCGGTCGGGTCAGCGTGGCAGGCCGGGACCTTGGTCAGCTCGACGAGCTCGGGATCCACGAACTGCGCAAGCGGATCGGCATGCAGTTCCAGAACAACGCGCTCTTCGACTACATGACCGTCGCGGAGAACATCGCCTTTCCGCTGCGCCGACTCACGAACCTTGGCGAGGAAGAGATCGCCCGTCGCGTGGCCGAGCGACTGGAGGTCGTGAGCCTACCGGGATTTCAGGACCGGCTACCGGCCGGACTGAGCGGCGGGCAGAAGCGGCGAGTCGGCGTCGCTCGCGCCACGGTCACTGGCGCCCCGATCGTGATCTACGACGAGCCTGCGGCGGGACTGGACCCAGTCACCAGCCAGAAGATCTTCGACCTCTTGCGCGCGGAGCAGCGCGCGGCGGGGGCGACCGCGCTCATGGTGTCGAGCGATCTCGATCGCTTACTCCCCGTCACCGACCGGATCGGCATGATGTACCGCGGACGACTCATCTTCGATGGCACCACCCGGGAGGCGTTCGCCAGCCGCAACCAGTTCGTGAAACAGTTCGTCCATGGACTGCCCGACGGTCCCCTGTAGCCCTCCGCGGGCCACACCGCGCCAGTCAGGAGCTTAGCACCCTGCTGACAGCGCTACCCAGCCCGTCGAAGGTGTAGGGCTTCGTCAACCAGTCGAGCCCCAGCGAGGCAGCGTCGGAACCCTTCTGTTCACTGGCGTAGCCGCTTGCGATCAATGCCTTTTGCCCGGGTCGCTCGACCAGAATGCGCCGGAACGTCTCGACCCCGTCGAGCCCATCGCCCATCACCATGTCGAGAATCACGAGGTCGAACTGTTCACAACGGGGCGGCTGGAACAGGCGCACGGCTTCTTCGCCACAGCTGACGCAAGTCACTTCGTACCCCAGCTCCACCAGCACCCGCTTGGCGGTTCGGCGCTGGACCGGCTCGTCGTCGACCACCAGGATCCGCTCGCCATTTCCCCGCGAATCGCGCACTGGCGGGCGCGATGGGGATCGGGAAAGCCCGGTCTGGGGCAGGAGGATACGGAACACGCTCCCGGCTCCAACCTCGCTCTCGATGTCGAGGTAACCATCGGCGTCCTTGACGAATCGGTGCACGATCGCCAGTCCGAGGCCGGTTCCACCGTCCTCGGATCGCTCCTTGTCGGTGTAGAAGGGTTCCGTGACACGCTGCAGCTTCTCCAGCGGGATGCCGATCCCCGTGTCCTGCACCTCGATGCAGACGTAGCTTCCCGCCTCGACACGCTCGAATCCTAGGTACGGCTGCTGCCACACGGTGGGCACCACACGCACCGTCACCGTCCCCGGTTCCCGCAGCGCATCCGCCGCGTTGAGCAGGAGGTTGATGAGGCATCGTTCCAGGTGCGACTCCGACACTCGGACCACGAGCGAGGTCGCGGGGACTTCGATCACCAGCCGGGCCTGCGCGTTGCGACCCGCCAGGATCTCTTCGAAGCGCCGCTGCCAGGGGCCCTCGAGGAGTCGCCGCAGGTCGAGACGGTCACGTTGTCCACGGGAAGGTCGGCCCAGATCCATCAGGTCGCGAATCGTCAGGGACGCCCGCTGGGCGGCAACCTGCATGGTCTCGAGATCCTCCAGCACCGTGGGCAGAGCCTCCGGCAGGGGTTTCGTCTCGAGATCGCGCCGAATGGCCTCGGGCAACGCCACGAGCGGTCCGAGCGCGTTGTTCAGGTCGTGTGCCACCCCGCCCGCCACCAGATGGAGCGACTTCAGACGTTCCGCGGTGGCCCGCTCCTCCTCGCGGCTACGCGCATGCAAGCGAGTCTGCCGAAGCAGCTCCTCGTGAATCGCTGCCCGCTTGAGGGCACCGCCAATCTGCTCCCGGAGTAGATCCTGGAACCCCGACCCACCCGTCCCCAGAATGGCGACCCCCAGTTGCTCACGCTGAAACGTCAGCGGCATGACGGAAAGCGACGCTCGTGCACCCCGGGTCGACCAGGTTGGCGGCACCAGCTTGCGCGCTGGATACGAGTGCACCCCCGGATCGATGCGCTCGCCACCGCGAACGGAGACCAGCGGCACCAGCGTCTCCAGGGAGGGGTCGTCGTACACCGCAACGAGCGCGTTCTTCACCCCCTGCCGCGGCAATTCCTCGCCCATCGCGTCGCTCAGGCGGTCCAGTCGCAGCGCCGTTGCCAGTCGCTCCCAGGCGACACGAACGTTGTACACCGAGCGCTCGGCTTCCACGTTACGACGACCCTGCGCCCGGTAGGCCCAGCGCCCCGCATCCACCTGCATCCAGTGCAGGAGATCCTCGAGCTCCGGCGGGCGATCTGGCAGCGAGCCCCGCACACACTCGACAACCGACGGCAAGAGGTCGATGCGCAGAGCACCCTCGACAGCGGCCGAGAACAGGTCGGTGAAGGCCGCAGCCAGCTCCTGGGAGTCACCGTACACGGCGTCCCGCACCGCTGCCGCTAGGCGGGCGCCATGCTCGGACGCGCTGGGTTCCGAGAACATGACCCCGAGCAGTGCCGCGAGGCGTTCGTCGCTGGACTCGGCGGTCCCCGTCCCGCTTCGAACGATGTAGTCGAGCACGCCACAACCACACGACTCCCGCACCGCCAGGTTCACCCCGATGATGGTCTCGGCAGGCACGGTCCGTCCGGCCCAGAGGCGACGCACCACCTCGACAGCCGTCATCCCCTGCCGAGCCAGCGGCTGACGTGCCGTGGTCAGCGGCGGTTCGCAGTAGCGCGATGCCGAAGCGTCGTCGAACCCCACGACCGCGACGTCCTGTGGGCAGCGCAACCCAGCTGTTTTCAGGGCGCGAAGCGCACCGGCCGCCATGTAGTCGTTGGCCGCCAGGAGCGCGTCGAAACGACGTCCTGTCGCGATCATGCGCTCCGTGGCGAGCCTCCCACTTTCTTCGCTGAACTCACCGTAGGCCACCGCCTCTTCGGGCAGATCCAGTCCACGCTCGCGAAGCGTCGCCCGGTAGGCGGCGAGACGCTCCACCGCCTCGGGGTTCCCCGGTGGCCCGGTTACGCAGACGAACTGCTTCCGCTGGTGCGAGACGACCAGGTGCTCCACGACGGATCGAGCACCAGCCTGGTTGTCCACGCTGACGGAGGGCACGTCGGTGATCGGAGGTCCCAGCGCAACCACCGGAAGCGGCTGGTACGAGTCGACCAGCGCGGCCAACTCCGACTGGGAAACGAAGGAGGCCAGCACGCCGCTGGCGACGATGACCGCGTCAACCGTCTCGGGATCGACCAGCTGGTAGATGCTGCGCTGCGCTTCGGATGTCTCATCGTAAGTCGAACGCCCCGCATACACGTACAGGTCGAGGTCATGCCGTTCACACGCTTGCTCGACACCACGCCGCAGCCCCCCCTCGTAGTCGTCTCGGGTGCCCGCCACATTCATCAGCAGAGCAATCGCGCGACGGCGGGTTGGCGGCGATGAGGGCGTCATCCGGGAGATGAACCAGCATAGCGCATTCTGCAGGCCTGCTGCCGCACCAGGCTCACGGACCGAAGGCGAGGTAGCCGACCACGCTGATGACGAAATCGAGAATGATCACCGTCAGCGACGAGTTGACGACAGCGCGGGTCGTCGCCCGGCCCACCCCCTCGGATCCGCCGAAGGTGCTCAGTCCGCAATGACCGCTAACAATGGGGATTGCGGCGCCGTAGGCAATACACTTGGCGACGCCCACGGTGAGATCCCCACCGTCCACCACGGTCAGATTGGCGAAGGTGCGCGGGTTGATGTCGAAGAACACCTGCCCGGTGAGCATGCCCGACCCAAATGCAACCCCCGAAGCCAGCACCGCGAGGAAAAGTGTCATGATGAGACTGGCCACGAACCGCGGCTTGATCAGGTAGTCCACCGGGTCGGCGGCGCACATGCGCAGCGCATCCACCTGTTCGGTGACCGTCATCGACCCGATCTCCGCGGCGATGCCCGCCCCCACGCGGGTCGCGAGCATCAGCGCACAGATCGTCGGTCCCAGCTCCCCCACGAGCAGTTCGAGGTACGTGGCCCCGAGATTGCTGAGGTCTGGGACCACCCGCATCGTCTGCAGCCCGGCCTGATAGACGAGGATCATCCCGATGAACCCCATCACCACGCAGACGAAGACCAGCGAGCGATTGCCGATGTCATACATGTTCTGAGCCACCGCAGCCCAGCGCATTTCCCCGCGAACGATGAAATAGAGGGTGCGGTACAGCACCCGGTACATGGCCCGAATCTCGGCGAGGACCTCGATCGCAGAAGCACCGAGGGCAGCCAATCCCCGCGACGGCCGCCGCACCTGATCTTCGTCGATGAACCCGACGGCGCTGCTCGGCGGCGGTGGATGGATGCTCTTCTGCTTCACCGCTCACCCGAAGAGAAAGGAGACCAGGTAGTCGAGCACGAAGATGCCCACCGCACTGACCACCACCGTGCTGTTCACGGCTCGGCCAACGCCCGGAGCACCGCCCTGGGTGGCGAGACCGAAATGGCAGCTCGACATCGCGATCACGATGCCAAACACGACGCTCTTCAGTACCCCGTGGAAGAAATCGCCGACCCCCAGCAATCCCCCGGTCAAGCCCTGGTAAAAGACGACGGGAGCAACGCCCAGCAGGGCGTATCCAGAGTACGCGGCACCCACCAGCGCCAGCAGCACCGCAAAGACGTTCGACAGGAACAGCGTCACGACGATCCCCACGAAGCGGGGCGCGATCAGGTAGCTCATCGGGTCGATCGCCAGCGCCCGCAGCGCGTCGATCTGCTCGGTGACGACCATGGTCCCGAGCTCGGCCGTGTTGTTCGCCCCCACCCGACCCGAAATCATCAGAGCGACCAGCAAGGGTCCAAGCTCCCGCAGCGTACCAAAACCAGCCCCCCAACCGAGCAGTCCATGGGCCTGGTAGCGTTCCACGATCGGCGCCGCCTGAATCACCATGATGCCCCCGGTGAAGACCGCCGTCACGATGACGATGGGCAAGGACTTGACCCCCATTTTGTGCATGCTGCGCACCAGCTCTGGCCAGTCCAGCCGCAAGCGGACCACCCGGATGGCCGCACCGAAAGCGAGCACCGCCATGCCCCCGACCACGCGCGCCACGTCGAGGAACCCCGAGCCCACGCTCGCGAGAGCGCTCTCTGCCTGCGGCGACAGACTGGTAGCCATCGGTCCTAGCTCTACCGTCCCGGAGCAGCCCCGACCAGGGAGTGTTTCGCCAGGGGACGTGGGGTGCATCGGCCCAGCGACCGCAGGCGCCCACGACCCGAGGCCCGAACCATCGCCAAGTCCAGCCCTCGAGTCCGTCCTATCGAGATCGCCGACTACTCCCGATTGGCGTCCATTCCTGGGGGCGCGATGGTGCACCACGCGTAGCAGCAGGATCGGAAGCCTTGCGTGCGACGCTGACCGGTAAGAACCGGGTCGAGGAGCGCCCCCGGGGGGGAGAAGAACACCTGCCCCTCGGGCGGGACGATGGCGCCGGGGCATCCCCGAAACGGATTGTTCCCAGGCATCGCCGTCCCGGCCTCGGGCTCGTCGAAACAGTAGATCTCACGCATGGCCAGCCCGTGTTCGCACCGGGCGCTTGGATCGACTCCCCGCGGGTCCACCGCGGGAACCTGGGCACACCAGCTGTAGCAGCAGCTATGCCCGGGAGGTTGTCGCCGCCGGATATGGTCGGTGTAACTCGCATCGAAGACCGCCACCTTCGGGGTCGGGTCGAGCTCGCCGACGTGGCCCTCCAGCACCCCCGGGCAGTTGTCGTGGGGCGGCGGCGCAGGCAAAGCCGACCGCAAGGGCAACAGCTCCTCGCACTGGTACTCGCGCACCTCGTCCACGCCGCAGACGGGTGGGCTGTGGCTCCAGTACGCAGACTGGTGGGGCTGGCCGTTCTCCGGCTCGACCTGAGTGCAGGCCATCGCCAAGAGCAGCCCAGAGGCGTGAATGCCGGCGAGCCGGGCGGCGAGCAGGAAGAGCCGGGACAGTGCCATGAGAATAGAACGGTGTCGGCCGAGAAATCGGAGACACCGAAAGTGCCACCGGAAGCGGTAGCAAGAATCACACCGGAGTGCGATTCTTCACCCGAATCGGCTCACGGGGCACATCTTGTGCCACGAATGCACGGTATCCTCGGTGATGACAACGTGATCTCGTTCCGCGACATCCACAAGAGCTTCGGCGCCAAACAGGTGCTGCGGGGGGTCTCTTTCGACGTCGCCGACGGCGAGGTGTTCTTCATCATCGGTGCCTCGGGAGTCGGCAAGAGTGTTCTCATCAAGCACCTGATCGGACTCCTGCAGCCGGACTCGGGGAACATCCTTCTCGACGGCGAGGACATCACCCACCTTGGCGAAGGACAGATGTACGACGTCCGGCGAAAGTGCGCGATGGTATTCCAGCATTCGACGCTCTTCGACTCGATGACCTGCGTCGAGAACGTCGCGCTACCCGTACTCAAGCATTTCGAGGTCACCCCTGCCGAGGCGCGCCAGGAGGCCGAGCGGCTACTGCAGACGGTCCAGATGGGCGAGTTCGCGGACCGGTCACCGGCCGAGCTTGGCGACGGGATGCGCAAGCGGGTAGCGATCGCCCGAGCGCTCACCCTGCGACCTCGCTACGTCCTGTTCGATGAGCCGACGACGAGCCTGGACCCGGTCAGTGCGCGACGCGTCGACCGCTTGATCCGGATGCTCAGCGACGAGCTGGGGGTGACGAGCATCGTTGTGTCGCACGACCTGGCCAGTATCTTCAGCATCGCAGACCGCATCGTCATGCTGTACCGAGGACATGTGAAGCTGCTGGGTGCCCCGAATGAATTTCGTACCTCGTTCGACCCGGTGGTACAGCAATTCATCAACGGCCGCGCGGAGGGGCCAATGGAGTTCTAGCGCCCTCGAGCTCCGACCCCGCGCCCGCCGCCAGCTCCGGCAGGAAGGGCACCCGGAATCAAACGACAAACCCTCGCCCCAGCCCGAGAAGTGACCGCCCCGAAACGCAAAATGCACCGCAAAGTCCTTGAGAATGTCCCTGGGGCTCGCCCCCGTGGCAGAGTAGCGGCATGAGCCAGCGATCGATCGAGGTCAAAGTGGGGGTCCTGATCCTCGTCGCTCTCGGCCTGCTCGGTGGCTTCATCGTGGTCATGGGCGGGCTCACCTTCGAGCCGGCCTACACGATCTACGTCGACTTCGAGAATCCTGGTGGATTGCAGTCGGGAGCACCCATTCGCCTCGCCGGCATGCAGGTGGGCAAGGTCTCCGAGGTCCAGTTTCGCGGCGGCGAAATCGACCCCGAAACGAAGGAACCGGTCCCCCCGATCCGGGTGGTGGCCAAGGTCGAGAAGCGCTACCAGTCGGCGATCCGGGCCAACGCGCGCTGGTACGTGACCACCAACGGGGTACTGGGAGAGCAGTTCCTGGCCGTGGAGCCGGGATCCAACGAGTACCCGGTCCTCTGGGACGGCGCCAACGTGCATGGAGTCAGCCCCCCTCGACTCGACCTGTTGCTGAGCGAAGGCTACGAGCTACTTCACAAGGCGTATCAGGGCGTCTCCCAGAACGAGCAGAAGATCGCGGAGACCTTCGACGGCCTGCACGCAACGCTCACGGGAACGGGTGAGTTCTTCAAGAACAACCGGGACAAGCTCGACTCGATCATGACCAACGCGGAGTCGCTCAGCATCGAGGCCAACGACACCGTTCGCGAGGCGCGCGAGCGCTACGTGACGGGTCCTCAGGTGACCCGCATCATGAACAACATCGAGCGGGCTTCGGCCACGGTGGATCGGGAGCTTCCGCCGCTGATCCAAGACAGCCGGGGAGTGCTGGCCGACGCCAAGAAACTCTCCACGGCGCTCGCGGCGGACGGCCAGATCCAGCGCTACGAACAGATCACCCGCGACCTGGGCGCCGCCGCCGCCGACGGGAAGATTGCGGCGCACGACGCGCGCGCCATCATCGCACACGTGAAGAGCGGACGCGGAACCCTGGGTGCGCTAGTGATGGACGAGGCGCTGTACGACGACCTCCAGGAAATGCTTCGCGATCTGAAACACAACCCGTGGAAGTTCTTCTGGCGGGAGTAGCTTGGGGGCTGCGCCCACGTCCTGGTTTCCCGCCCCCCACGGCGGCCCAAAGCTCTCAACCGGCCGCGCGGTTCGGGACGCTCTGGTCTCGGGTTGGGGGGCATCCCAAGGCACGGTGGTTCAGCGTGTCCGAACAATTGCGGGTCCGCTGGGCGTCTGCCAACGGATGAACTACATTTCACACACGCGCTGGTTGAGAAAAGTCACGTAGATTGCTATGCGCCAGCGAGGTTTTTGGGTGAAAATTCCCAGCCTCCAACCAGCCGCACCGAGGAACGCGATGGCCGAACAAAAGGAAAGCTCAGTCCTCTTCTCCCTCAAGGAGCTGATGAACCTCGAGGAGGATCGGATCAAGGAGGAGGAGGCAGAGAAAGAGGCCCGCGCGCGGGCGGAAGCCGAGCGCAAGGCGGCGGAAGAGAAAGCTCGCCGCGAGGCCGAGGAAGCGCGCTTGCGCGCCGAGGAGGAGCAGCGACGCGCCGAAGAGCAGCGGCGCCGCGAAGAGGCAGCCCGCCTCGAGGCGATTCAGCGGGCCGAGGTCGAAAAGGCCCGCGCGGAAACCGAGCATCATGCCAAGATGCAGGCCCTTGCCGCTGCGCAGGCACACGAAACCAACCTGGCCCAGCTCGCGCAGGACAAGAAGAAGAAGCAGCTCACCTACGCCGTCATCGGGGTGGTCGCCATTCTGGTCATCGGCGGCACGGCGACTGGTATCGGCATCTACAACTGGAGCAAGCAGGCGGCCGCCGAGAAGGCCGCTCTGGAACAGCAACGGATGGCCATCGAGCAGGAGAAAGAGCGCCTGCAGCGCGAGCTCACCAACAACGCGAAGCTGCAGGACGCCATCAAGAAGCAGCTCGCCACCGCCAAGGACGAAGCAGAGCGCGCCAAGCTCGAAGCGCAGCTCGCCAAGGCACAGGAGAAGGCTGACAGCATGAAGCGCCAGCCGGGCAGCAGCCGAGGAGTCGCCAAACCCACGCCGAAGAGCGGCGGGGGGACTTGCGATTGCCCGCCTGGTGATCCGCTCTGCTCCTGCCTGTGATCGGGGCTTCCCCGGTTCTGGTCCCCTCACCTTCGTAGGACACCGCTCGTTGACACATCAGGCTCCGAAGTCAGCGCGAGGGCACCTGGCCTTCGCGCTCGACTATCCGACGCTCCCCGCCGCCCGTGCGGGAGCCCAACAGGTCGCCGAGCACGTGGGCGTGCTCAAGGTCGGTCTCGAGCTCTTCATTCGCGCCGGTGCGGACGCCGTCGCGATGGGGCGGGAGGTGGGCTGCGACGTCTTCCTCGACCTGAAGCTGCACGACATTCCCAAGACGGTGGAGCGCGCCGTGAAGACGGCGGTCGGGCACGGGGTCCGCTACCTCACCCTGCACGCCGCCGGGGGACCCGCCATGCTCGAGCACGCGGCTCGGGCTGCGGAGGGCCACGAGCTCACACTGCTAGCCGTGACCGTGCTCACCTCGCTCGACGCCTCCGACCTTGCCGCCGTGGGCGTCTCAGCGTCACCGAGCGAGCAAGCACAGCGGCTCGCCCGTCTGGCACGGGACTCTGGTGTGCATGGACTGGTGTGTTCGCCTTCCGAGGTCGCGCAGCTCAGAGAGGCGACGGGCCCGGACACTGTGCTGGTCACGCCGGGCATTCGCCTGGCGGGGCCCGCCGGCGACGACCAGAAGCGGATCGCAACGCCCGCGACGGCCATCGCAGACGGATCCAACCTCCTCGTGGTGGGGCGACCCATCCGCGACGCGGAACGACCTGCCGAAGCGGCACGCGCCATCGTCGAGCAGATCGACGCCCAGCTCGCCCAGCGCGACGGTTGATGTCCAGCAAGAATCGCCGGGAATCTGCGACTGGAGATCGCCTGATAGCCGGACTCCAGCCCGTTCGCGAGGCCATTCGGGTCCACGGATCCCGGCTCCGCCGGGTGGCCATCGACGAGCGATCCCAGTCGCGCCTCGCCGCGCTGGAGCGGTTCGCGCGGGACAATGGGGTCACGGTCGTGGCGCGCGTCCCTCGCGGCGAGCTCGACGGCCTGAGCGGTGGCGCCACCCACCAGGGCGCGCTGGCCTGGGCCCCCCCGCTGCAGCTCGTGACCCCGGAGCTCGCGCTACCGACTCGTGACTACCCCACAGTCGCGCTCGATCAGATCCAGGATCCCCAGAACTTCGGGGCCATCATTCGCAGCGCGGTCGCCCTCGGCTCGGCACCGGTGGTGTGGGGAGAGCACGCGGCAGCCCCGCTCACACCCGCGACCTTTCGTGCCTCCGCCGGAGCCATCGAGCACGCTCGACTCTGTCGCGTCCCGTCGCTCGTCAGCTGGCTGCGCGACGCCGTACTCGCCGGTGTGCAGGTGGTCGGACTCGACGCCCACGCCGATCAGCTGCTGTGTGAGGTTCCCCTCCTCCAGCCCACGGTGCTGGTCATCGGCAGCGAGCACGAAGGAATGGCGCGAGCCGTCCGCCACGCTTGTACCACCCTGGCCGCACTCGCTCCCCGCGGCGCCATCGACTCGCTGAACGCCTCGGCCGCGGCTGCGACAGCCCTCTACGAAGCGCGCGTCCAGCGCCACCGCGCCGCCGTCGGCTGACCCGAGCTGGTACAGCAGTTCGCAAGTTCGTTCCGGGTTTCCGCCGGCCCGACGCTGGGGTGGAGGGTCTGCGGAAACCCGGAGACGCACCCGTCCGAACTCGGCGCGCGATCACATTGGGTACGACAACCCGGAACGAACTTCCGGGTTGTCGTACTAGCGTCGGGCGGCCGCCGGCCGTGGCCTTGTTGACCGGGAAATACCCAATCGAATAGCGCTCTTGCGGGTAATTCCCGAGAACGAGGATCAACATCGGGAAGACACCTCGCTTTTTGTTCAGCGCGTGGCCCCCGAAGATCTATTCAATGGATACCCTCGATCGGTCGAGCACCCATCGCTCGAGGCGATGGATTTCGACTACTTGCAGTCCGACTCGAAAGGTTGCACGAGAGCTTCCCGGAAGCAGCTGATGCGTCACCCGAACTTCAGTTCCAAGGTGGCATCCTCGCGGGAACCGTCATGCTGTTGGGCATTATCCAGCAGCCGGCCGAGAACGGCCAAGACTCGGACCATCTGGGTGGAGCCCAACGGCTCCCCCAGGCTGATTCTGATCGCCCGCCGGGCTCGGTCCGCTCCCTGCATCGCCTGGATGACCGGCGATGGCTCCGCAGTTCCCGCACTGCAAGCGCTCCCGCTGGAGATCCGGATCCCTTCCAGATCCAGCGCCGCGACCAGCTCGTCACCCGACCACTCGTCCACGGACACGTTCGCCACGTGGGGCACGCGTGGCTCGGGGGTCCCGTTGCGCTGACCGCACCGCAGGAGCTGTGCTTCGATCCGGTCCCGCGCGCCGGCCAGCTCCAAGTAGGCGGCAGGCGAGCTCCTGGCGTGATCGATGGCTGCAGCAAAGCCGGCACAGAGCGCCGCGTCCTGGGTCCCCGGGCGCAGACCACGCTCCTGACCGCCCCCCACCAGCACCGGTCGCAGGCCTGCACCGTGCCAGACCAGAGCGCCGATCCCCTTCGGTCCGCGGATCTTGTGCGCCGCCACGGAGAGGGAGTCCGCGTGAGAGAACTCGCTCGGCTCGAGCTTGCCGAGTGCCTGGACGGCGTCGACGTGCAAGCGCGCGCCGGCGGTCCAGGCGCGCTGAGCGAGCGCCTGGAGGGGTTGAATGACCCCAGTCTCGTGGTTGACCGCGGAAACGGCGACCACCGATCCCCGCGGGAGTCCCTGGAGTGCGGGCCCCAAGCTATCGGGATCGACCCACCCCTCCCGGGTCACGGCTAGCCACGCGACGGGCACCCCTCCCGCTTCCAGTCGCTCAGCAACGCGAGTGACCGAGGGATGCTCGAGTCGACTGGTAGCCAGCCCGATCGCCCCCTGCAACGCGAGGTTGTTGGCCTCAGTGCCGCCAGACGTGAAGACCACGTCGCGTGGATCGGAGCCCAGCAGGTCCGCCAGGGACTCGCGGGTCGCCTCGATTTGGGCTCGCGCGCGTCGACCCGCACCGTGCACACTCGCCGGGTTTCCCCAGGCCTGCTGCATGGCGGAGGCGATTGACGCCACCACCGCGGGCAGGGGCGGCCCGGTTGCGTTCCAATCGAGGTAAATCTCGTCCTGGCGATCAGCCACTCGGAGCCACCGGCAGGACGAGATAGAACCCGGCGCCGGACAGCTCGACCCCACCGATCCGCTCGTCGCAGGAGGGAACCACGCGGATGTCGCCCCCATGCCCGCGAGCAATCCCGCGGACAATCGCCAGTCCCACACCCGTCCCGCCATGAGACCGCGTGGGCGATCCGTCCGCCTGATAGAAGGGGTCGAAGAGCTGCTCCAGCGAATCGCTGGGGGCACCCGGTCCCGAGTCCACCACCGCAATCTCGAACTGTCCTGGGCCAGCCGACCGGGCCCGGACCCCGATCGCTCCCCCCTCGGGAGTGAACTTGATGGCGTTGTCGATCAGGTGCTCGACCGCGCGACGGAGCCGCACGGCGTCCCCCTGCGCCGTCACCGGTCGCTCCGGAAGCTCGGTGACGATGCGATGGCTGCCTTCCGCCCCCACCTTTTCGAGCGCCTGATGGATCAGATCCCCAAGATCGTACTCGTGGAAGGCGAAGTGCATCCGCCCCGTCTCCAGGCCGGTCACGTCCAGAAGATTGTCAATCAGCTCGCGCAGCCGCTGCACGCAGCCACCCATCGCGTTCATCGCCTTCTGCTGGTGTGGGCTGAGCGCACCGAGCTCACCGTCCTGGATCAGCTTCAAGTACCCGACGATGGGAGTCATCGGGGTCGCCAGCTCGTGGGAGATGTTCCGGTAGAACATCTTGCGCGCGTCCGCCATCTCCCGCAGTCGCTGGTTGGCGGCCTCGAGCTCCGCGATCTTCTCCTCGAGGTGGCCGACGATGCGCTGGCTCTGCGCGCGCAAGTGCTGGTCGTTGCGCTCCGGACTGCTCGCCTCGCGCTTACCCCCGAGATAACCCTGGATGTTTCTGGCGAAGGACCGCGCATCGATCGGCTTCTGCAGAAATCCGTCGCAACCCACGGCCAGGCTCGCGTCACGACTCCCCTCGGCGGTGATCGCCACGATCGGGACCCCCTGCAGGTGGGGTTCGGAGCGCAGCCGAAGCGTCACCTCGTAGCCGTCCATGCCGGGAATCGCGATGTCGACGAGGACCAGATCCGGACGGCAGTCGCGCGCCTTCTTGATCCCGTCGAGCCCATCGACCGCATCGATGACCTCGAATCCGGCCGGTGTCAGCAGCTTGCGAACCAGCAGGCGATTCGCCGGTTCGTCCTCGATATGGAGGATGGTGGGCATGTCGCGTCCGATTTTTCTCGCAAGACCTCCCCCAGGCAAGGCGTATACGCTTTTCTTCGCCCGCGATCCAGTCTGCCCCCCCCGCCGAGGTCGGCCCTCGGCCCCCGCCACTCAACTCTCGGCTTGCATCCGTGGGCCAGGTCGCAATACCACCGACCCGATGCGACCCGCTCATTCCCCACTGCTGGCCCTCTGCGGCCCCCTTGCCACTACCGGCCTCATCGTCTCGATGGTGGGCTGCGCCAATCTCACCGCCCCCAGTCGCAATGAGTCGGCGCCCGCGCCGACCCCCACCCAGGAGCAAGCGCAGCAGGCACGCCCAACGCCCAGCCCAGCGCCGGCGCCAGCGGAGGCCGAGGAGAAGATCGCCGCCTCCCACATTCTGGTGGGATTCACGGGTGCGATGCGTGCCCGGTCGAAGCGATCCAAGGAGGAAGCCCAGAAGCTGGCCTCGCAAATCGCGGCGCGGGCCAAGAAGGGCGAGGACTTCGCCGAGCTCGCCAAGAAGCATTCCGAGGGACCGTCGGCTCCGCGGGGCGGGCAACTCAACGAGTTCTCCCGGCAGCAGATGGTCAAGCCCTTTGCCGACGCAGCCTTCGCGCTCAAGGTGGGCCAGATCAGCGACCCGGTGGAGACGCCCTTCGGGTTCCACATCATCAAGCGCACGAAGTAGTCGGCCCGCACCCCGTACACGCGAGAACGGACGAGCTTGGCCAAGCGTCAGAAGCCTTCCTCCAGTTCGACAGCTCCGAGCCCCCTACCCCCCCCGCTGGTGCGCGGTTGGGCCGGCGTGGGGCTGGCCTTCGCGTCCGGTCTGCTCTACTTCCTCGCCTTCCCGGGCCAGGAAGTCTGGCCCCTGAGCTTCGTCGCCTTGGTGCCCATGATCGTCGCCCTGCGCGGCGTGCGTCCCAGTCGTGGGCTGTTTCTCGGCTGGATCGCTGGACTGACCATGACCCTGTTCGGGTTCTGGTGGCTCCTCGAGATGCTCCGCATCTTCAGCGGCTTCCCGACGGCGGTCTGCTTCCTGTTCCTGGTCATCCTGAGCGCGTACCAGGCGGGCCGGATGGCGCTGTGCGGGTGGCTCTACGCGCGCGCCGCGCAGCGGGGGTGGCCCGCGGGGCTGACCTTCGCGGCGGCCATGGCAGCGGGCGAGATCGCCTTTCCCCTGCTGTTTCCCTGGACCTACGCGGCCACCGTGCACCAGGTCCCGGTCCTGCTGCAGCTCGCCGAGCTGGGCGGCCCCATCCTGGTCGTGACGGTCCTGGTGGGGGCGAATCTGGTGCTCGCCGAGCCGGTGGTCGCCTGGCTGGAAGAGCGGCACCGGGCAGCGGAGGGAGTCGAGCTGGGTCCGCTGGCCCTCGGCGCGGAGCGAGTCCAGATGCGCCGGCGCATGGCGCGATGGGGCGCGCTCGTCGCCGCCGCGCTGGTGTGGGGCGTGCTGCGCATCAGCCAGGTCGACGCGGCGGTCGCCGCCGCACCCAAGGCCCAGGTCGGCATCGTCCAGGCCAACATGGACCTCCTCGGCAAGCGCAAGAACAAGGCCGAAGGACTCCAGCGCCACCTGCAACTGACACGGAAGCTGCGGCAGCAAGGCGATCTCGATCTCGTCGTGTGGAGCGAGACCGCGGTGATGCGCGCCCTGCCCGAGGAGCAGGCGGCCGTGCACATGTACCGCACGGTGACCAGTCGCCTGGGCGTTCCCGCCATCGTCGGATCGGTGCTCTATCGCGAGGTCGGAGGGCCCCGCGGGTACATGATGTACAACTCCGCGCTCCTCGCCGACGAGCGGGGCGTCATCTGTGACACTTGCCGCTACGACAAGCGCTACTTGCTGGCGTTCGGCGAGTATCTGCCCTTCGGCGAGACCTGGCCCATTCTCTACGAATGGTCGCCAAATTCGGGTCGCTTCACCCCGGGGACGCGGTTCGCCCCGCTGCCTCTGGGCGAACACGAGGTCGCAGTCTTCATCTGCTACGAAGACATCCTGCCGGGGTACGTCAATCGGATCGTCCGCACCAAGAGCCCCGACCTGCTCGTCAACATGACGAACGACGCCTGGTTCGGCGACTCCGCGGAGCCCTGGGTGCACTTCGCGCTGGCCAAGTTCCGCGCCATCGAGCATCGGCGGTTTCTGGTGCGCTCGACGAACAGCGGAGTCAGCGGCTTCATCGATCCCGTGGGGCGCACGCTTCGCCATGGTGACACCTTCCGCCAGGAGGCGTTCTCGCAAGAGATCGCCTGGATGAACGGCGCCACCCCCTTCGAGCTGCTGGGCCAGGGTCCCTGGTGGGTGGTGGCCGGACTCGTGCTGGCCGCTGGCTTCGTGTCTCCGCCGGGCGGTGGGCACCGCCCAGCCCCGCCGCAACCCGACCCCGCGCGCGCCGGCCAGACCGGCACACGCCCGCCCAAGGACTCGGACGACGACGACTCGGACGACGACGACTCGGACGACGACGACTCGGACGACGACGACTCGGACGACGACGACTCGGACGACGACGACTCGGACGACGACGACTCGGACGACGGCGACTCGGACGACGACGACTCAGACCACTGAGCCCGACCTAGCAGAGCGTGGAGCGACTCTGGGTACGGTCGGGCCACGCGAGCGCGGGGCGGTCACGACACCGGTGACTTCGCAGTCGACCGTCAGGGCCACCTTGCCTGTCGCGTCGAAGACCAGATTGAGACAAGCTCCCGCTGAAGAGTGAGGAACGAGGCGAAGGGCGCGGGAAGGTCCGGCCGCGAACCCGCGTAGGCCAGGAGAGACCAATCGAACCGAATATTGGAGCCCGCACCACCGTCCATTCAACGTCCCCGTCGATCGCTGGCTCAGGCCTTATGGCCGGCGGGAGCAAATTGACGCCTCTTCTCTGGTCCAGCTAGAGTTTCGCGCTGGACGCACCGGGGCCGCTGCCGCGAAATGGACTGCCGGCCAACAACGAGGGTGAGCAAAACGCGGGACCTTGCTCCGCGGGGCACCGAAGGGAGATGACTATGAAAGCTTGGTTGAAGATTGCATGCCTGGGCCTGCTCATTGGCGGCTACGCCGCTGGGTGCACCATCACCACCGATGATGACGACGAGGGGATTGGAGGGGCCAATCCAGGCGGCGGAACACGAGCGACCGGCGGCAGGAACACCTCGACGGGTGGGACCAGGAACGACACTGGAGGCCGCCAGAATCAGGGCGGCAGCGACAACACGGGTGGCACCACCCACCAGGGTGGCGCCGATCAGGGCGGCGCCGGCCCTGTGGGCTCCTGCCGGGACTGCCTGGGGGACAAGTGCGCCTACGAGCTCGACGAGTGCGAGAGCGAGCGTGACCGCAACGACAACGGCCTGTCCGACTGCCTGGAGGAGTACGATGCGTACCAGACCTGTGTCGTCGCCAGCTCCGACGGGTACTTCACGCCTGGCGTGCGGGAGCGCTGCTCGAGTCGAGCAGCCCTGTTCGACACGACGCTGGCCGCACCTCTCTCGACCACCAACGATCTGATCGACTGCACGGCCTCCGACACCCCGCCCGCCGGAGGCGACTGCTTCCTCGAATGCTTCGACCGCAACGGTGGCGGCGGAGGCAGCGGACCGGGCGGCGCCGGATCCACCGTCACCCCGGGCGGCGCCGGCGGTGAGGGCGGCGCGGGCTGAGCCCACCTGGAACTCACCCCTGCATTCGCGCCCGGAG
>JBNLDK010000214.1:0-12125 GCA_050304295.1 Polyangiaceae bacterium | reverse complement strand
GGCCATCGACTGTTCAGTACCGGGGAGCTCGGTCAGGCCCATGCCGTGGCGCACCGACTGCTCGACGCGGGGCGTCCTCACCTCGGACATCGACGACTCGGTCAATGGCTGGACGGTCGTATCGGACAGGGGAGTCAGTGGACTCACCTCCAGTGGCACATGATGGTGTTCGAGATCGCCACCGGCCGCTGGAATGAGGCGCGCAATCGATTCGATGCGCACCTGCTACCAGCAGTGCCCGCGGGGGACGCGCTGACGGACGGTCCCGCCGGTCTCTGGCGACTCGCGCTCGCCGCGTCGGGTTCCGTCGAGCTACCGTGGGATGTGGCACGGAAGATCGCGCTGGCTCACCTCGACGAGCCACGCGATCACTACACCACGCTGCACCACCTGCTGGCGCTCGCGGGGGCGGGCGACGGTGACGCGATTGCTCGCTGGCTGGGGCGGCATTCGGTGCGCGAAGCCCGGGATGAAACCCTGCACGCGCTCGGCGTGGCCCTTCATGCTCTCACGCGCGGTGAGCTGAGCCTCGCGCGGCGCGCTTTTCGGGCGGGCCTGCCCCAGGTCTCGTCGCTCGGGGGCAGCCGCGCACAGAACGAGCTGTTCGTGAACCTCGCGCGTCGGACGACGGTCGCTCCAGGGGTTGCCCTCAGCGCCGTTTCCACGAACCGACACACGGGGCTTACCACGCAGCCCTCCTAGATTCGAATCATCGCCGGGCCGCACCGGGCTTGCCCGAGGCGGCCCTCCAACCCCTCATCCGAACTATCTCAACCAACAACAACCCCAACCTGATCAAGAAGAAATGGAGCAAATCATGGCAGAGCAGAGCAAGAAGCTGGTGGTGTTGATCTCGCGCGGACTGGACGACGAGCGGGCGACCGTGGGCTGGACCCTCGCGAATGGGGGACTCGCCGAGGGTGTCGACGTCACGGTGTTCCTGGTCAGCAGTGGGGTCGATCTGGTGCGGCGCGGTGCGGCCGACCATCTGCGCATGAACGCCTTCGATCCCTCCCTGAAGGAGCTGATCGACAACTTCATGAGTCAGGGCGGCAAGGTCTGGGCCTGTCCGCCGTGTGTCAAGATCCGCGGATACGTCGAAGACCACTTGATTCCGGGCGTTGTCGTGACTGGCGCGGCGGCCCTCTACGGTCTCGTCAAGGAAGGTGCCGTGACCTTGAGCGTGTGATGGAGCGGGAGCAAAGAGCGAGCGCCCCCCATGGCGCTTCGAGCCCCGTTTCGGCTCGAAGCGCCGCTGAAGGCGCCGCCCGGGTGGGACCGTGACTGGCGTGGATGGCCGGAATGGCCATGTCCCGCCCGTCGGCGGCGCTATAGTCGGGTCATCGTCCGTTGTCGCCGGCCCACCCCCGCAGAACTTCGATGAACCGCGTCTCCGCCTCTTACACCGCGTTGCTGCTGGTCGTCTTGCCGGCTTGTGGCGAGGCGACTGCGCCTCGGTTCGAGTCCACCTGTCGGGCCTTCGACCCACTCTCCCCGGAGGCCAACGGGGGGTGGGGTGGCGCGCTGGTGGTCGTGGCGGGTGCCGGTGGGCAGGCCCTCGGGAGTGCCGGCGTCAGTGGGACGCTGACCAGTGGTGCGGGACCGGTGCTGCCCCCCGAACCAGAGCCCGAGCGAGTGCCGAGCAACGACTACGTTGGCGACCTCACGATAGCCGTTCATGATCGAGTGCGCACGGTCCTCGAGGTCACCTGGAACCAGCTGCAGCTCGCTGACGAGGTGTGGCTGGAGTTTCGGCACGGGGGCGGAGCCGCACAACGCTCTCGGCCGCTGGCGGGCTCGCCGGGTCCCCACCGTGACGTGGTACTGGGCGTGCCCGGTGACACGGACGTCTCGGTGCGTGTCGTCAGCCGCGTCGGCGCCACCGCGTATGAGGCGAATGCTCAGGTGGGGCGGACTGGGACCGTCCCGTCGGGTATGCCGCGACCAGTGATTCTCTCCCATCTGCCCGAGCTTGCGAGCTCGGCACGGTGGCTATTCGGGGCGGTCGAGGATTCCTTTGGTGGTACTCCCGACGCCTACTACGCGAGCACCTTCTGGCTGTATGTCATCGATCGGCAAGGGAACATCGTCTGGTACTACGCGGACCCGGCGAGTAACGCGACGACCTCGTTCCAGCGCCGGGCCCGCGATGGCGAGTACATCGTCTTGGAGAAGCGCTGTTTCGGCTGTCGTGGGTACGAGGAGTCAGTCGTGAAGATGACCCTCGACTGGCAGTACTTCGAGGAGATTCCGGTCGCCGATCTGGCGGACTGCATCGACGTGACGAGCGACGGCAGCGTCCTGTATGACGCGCACCACGAGCTTTGGGAGCTCCTGGCGAGCGGAGAGCATCGCTACATCTGGAGTTGCCGAAAGCACTTCGGCGCGGGGTTCGACTGCTACTCGAACACGGTCAACTGGGACCCGCAGCGGAACACCGTGCTGCTTTCCTACCCCTACGAGAATGTGGTGGTCGAGATCGATCGAGCGACGGGCGATCTGGTTGGGCAGTATGGAAGGCGAGCGGGAAGCTTCGCCTTCGCGCCGCCCCGACGCGCGCCGCCCGACCAGTGGGGGTTCGCGTTCCAGCATTTTCCCAATCTGACCGCGACGGGTTCGCTGCTCGTCTCCACCCACATGCCCGGCTGCGGCCCGCGTCAGAAGCCGATGGACCACCTGCACGCGTTCGTCGAGTTCGGGATCGATCGTGAGCGGGAGATGCTCGTCGAGCGCTGGCGCTACACGGAAGGACCGGAGTGGCCACGCGCCAAGGGGATGGCCGTGCGGCTGCCCGGTGGCAACACTCTCGTCAACTACGGAACCGGTGGCGTCATTCGGGAGGTCACGCCGGACGGACGCACGGCGTGGCACGTCAAGTTCGACGTCGACGAAGGGGACGACTACTACAACAAGATGGTTGGCAACAACGAGCTCATCGACGACCTGTACGCGCTCAATGGTGGACCCGTCGCTGCGCCGTGAGTCGAGGGGTCTCGACTTGGCCTACTGACGCAGGTACACGACCGCGATCGGCAGATGGGCGTCGCCGCCCACTGGGGCCGTGAACTGCATGGCGAAGGCGCGCTGTTCGATGCAGTGGACCACCTCTCGGGGGACGAGGTCGGTGGAATGACCCACGGCATCGTCCACCGTCCCTCGTGCGTCCACTCGCACTTGCAAGCTCACTCGGCCACTGGCTGCGGCCCGCTCGAAGCACTGCCGGAAGGCGGGGCGGTGGCGGTCCACGACCAGCTCGGGCTGGTCGAGCTGGCCGTGCCCCCGATCCTCGTAGAGCACGCGCTGCTGCAGCTCCGGGGTGGCGAGCTGGTCCAGGGGCAAGCGCGTTCGGTGCACTGACCCTGGTGAGGGTGACGAGGCTTCGGACTCGGCTCCGGCCGGTGGTGGCCCCAGATCCTCGAGGCTCCGGACCGGGGTGGGGGTGCTCGGTGAGGTCTGGCTCAGACAGGCGCTGACCAGGCCAACTCCGATACTGGGGGCGCAGAGACGAATCGCCACCGCGCACCCTTCGCTCCGAACTGCGGGTTTGGGCAAGAAGTCGTCAGTCGTCGCTCCTCGTGGTCCTCCGGCCGGCAATCGGAGTGGGACCGGGTCGGTCTTTCCGCGTCTCCGCTCCGGGTAGTGAAAAATCTTTCCGTGACAGCCGAAAGTGGTACGCCTCCGCGCGCTGATTGTGGTCCGCGCGGGCGGGCTCGTGCCAGGAAAACACGGTAGATTGCCGTACGGCAGATCGACTTAGAGGCTTTGCACGAGGTGGTGACGACGATGTGGATGCGATGGGTTCGCCTGGGGCTTGTGGTGACGGCAGTGACGGGCACGGCGGCGGCCGAGGTGCACCAGACCGACGCGGCGGGCACCTTGCTCCCGCAGCCGGTAGGCGCCGCCGAGATCCGCCTGTCGAGCGATCTCGGCTGGGATGCGGATCAGCAGCTGTGGAAAGACTTCGACGGCAACAATCTCAACCCGCCGGCACTCTACAGCGACTACTTTCCCGGCTTCGTCACCGGTGACGCGGTGTCCCTGGCGGGGCTCTTCAAGTGGCGCGGGGAGCGACTCGATCCGGTGGCGGACGCGCGCATCGAGCCCGGCTACTTCTCTCCGAGTTGCGGGTTCACGGGCGAGCTCGTGCTGCGAGGGGGAAACTGCAACGTCGCCTTCGGGTGGTACAACGTGGTTGACCCGAACAACCCCACGCCGCCAGCTCCCAACGAGATCTACGAGCTCATCCCGTCGGATACCGAGACGTACATGCAGTGCATGACGCAGAATGGGGAGATCCAGCCCGAGGGTACCGGCTTCTGTCCCTTTGGCTGGCACAATCACCATCCGTACAACCCGCCCCAGTTGGCGTGGGTCCCGACCGCGTTCGATTCGGGACTCATCGCCAGCGATCCCCGCTACTTGGGCGGAGCGGTCGCCTTTGCGCTGATCGGCAACCCCAGCATTCAGTGCAACCAGACCAAGCACTCGATCGCTGCTCACAACGTCAAGAACCCGTCAGGCCAGCCGTGGATCACGACGCTGATCTGGCAGTCGACGGTCGATCCCGAAGGCTTCTACATGGCGTTCGAGGATCTGCCGATGACGCAGGCGGACTGGACCAATCCCGGGCCCGGGGCGCAGGGGACCAACGACGGGGACTTCAACGACTTCGTCTATTACATCACCGGGATCAGCTGCAAGGGCGGGGGCCAGCCCTGCAACACCGGGCTACTCGGTGCTTGCTCGGTGGGGCGCACCGACTGCGAGGTGGGGGGGCAGCCGCCGCTCTGTCGAGCCATCATCCAGCCCGGCACCGAGCTCTGCGACAACGTGGACAACGACTGCGATGGGCTCGTCGACAACGGCGATGGGCTCTGCGAGGAGGGCTACGCCTGCGACAAGGGGCTCTGCGTCACTGCCTGTGGCTCCGGAGAGTTCGAGTGCGACATTGGGCTTGTCTGTCGCAGTGGTCTCTGCATCGACGCGGCGTGCGCGGATGTCGAGTGCCCGGCGGGCCAGGCCTGTCGCGGCGGAGCCTGCGCCGACCCGTGCACGGACGTTGCCTGTCCTGCGGGTGAGGAATGTCAGCTGGGTCGCTGCGTGAACCCGTGTCTCGATGTGACCTGTCCAGAGGGCCGCGTTTGCGAGCGTGGCCTGTGTGTCTCGAACTGCCAGTGTCGCGCCTGTCCCGATGGACTCACCTGTCAGCCCGATGGTCTCTGTGGCGATCCCGCCTGTGCGGGAGTGACCTGTGATCCTGGTCTCGTTTGCCGACTGGGGGACTGCGTGGATCCCTGCGCTGGCGTGACCTGTCCTGGTGGGGCCACCTGCGTCGCCGGTTCCTGCCCGGATCCGAACGGTCAGAATCCCGGGGTTCCGGGCAGCGGTGGTGGGCTTTTCATCGATCCCAATGACCCGATCGTGACGAGCACCGGCGGGGGAGGCACCAGCGGTACCAACGCTCCGCCGGCGCCCGACAGCGGGACGGGGTGTGGCTGTCGCCATGCGCGTCAACGCGGTAGCGGGGGCGCGCTGGCGTCGCTGCTGGCGGCGCTGGCTCTGACGACGTTCCGCCGGCGTTCGCGGCTCGCGCGCTGAGTGTCGGTGGGTGTACCACCCGTGTCGTCATCCTGGTGGCGGTGTTCGTTCGCGCGTCTCGATCTTGGCTGCAAACCTCGGGATCGCTTTTGCCGAAACGCGGCGATGGCCTAGGCTGGTAGCTAGTCACTCCAACACGGCTCGACTCCGATACCGGGCCCCTGCTTGCTCTTACCAATATGCACCTTCGTATTTGTACCACCCTGCTTCTGATCTCGGGTGTTGGCGTCGCCTGTTCGACCGACTCGGACTCTGCGAACCCGTTTGGCGCGAATGCCCCGACCACCAACTACGCTGGCACGACGAACAGCGGCACGACGAACAGCGGCACCACGAACTGCCCACCCTGCACCGATGTTCTTCCAGAGCAGGGCAACACCTGTGAAGACTGGCTCGCCTGGGGGGAGTGCGACGCGGCGTGGATGCAGGGCTACTGTGACGCGACCTGCGGCCGTTGTGACGCAACCTGTTCCGGCTCATCGGGGGGAACCGGGGGTAGCGGGTCGACCGGTGGCGGCACGGCCAACGTCGACCCGCTCCCGTCTGGAGCCCAGAATGGCTGGGCGTCGCGATACTGGGACTGCTGCAAGCCGCACTGCGCCTGGTCGGCGAACGCTCCCGGCGGCGCGCTGAAGATGTGCAACGTCCAGAACCAGCCGCTTTCCGATCCCGACGCACCTTCCAGCTGCGATGGTGGCCCGGCCTACACGTGCTGGAACATGGCGCCCTGGGCGGTGGCGGACAATCTCGCGTATGGCTTCGCTGCGACCCCGTCCGGGGGCAATGACTGTGGCAAATGCTACCAGCTCGAGTTCACGGGGTCGGGGCAGCACAACGCCAATGATCCCGGGTCGAAGTCACTGGCTGGCAAGACGATGATTGTGCAGGCGACGAACGTGGGCGGCGACGTGGGCGGTGGGCAGTTCGATCTGTTGATCCCCGGTGGCGGCGTCGGGGCATTCAATGGGTGCTCGCAGCAGTGGGGTGTCAGCGATCTCGGGGCGCAGTACGGGGGCTTTCTCACGAGCTGCAATGGCGACGTGAGCTGTCTGCGGCAAAAGTGTCAGGAAGTGTTCTCCGGCAAGCCCGACCTGCTCGATGGCTGCCTCTTCCACGTCGAGTGGATGCAGGGCGCGGACAACCCACAGCTTCGCTATGCGCAGGTGCCTTGCCCGTCGGAGCTGACGCAGATCTCCGGCATGCGCTGAGCGGTGCTCCGGTTGATGTGCAGGGCGTTTCGCAACGGGTCAGCTGGAGAGGCACCGGCCAGCGCCGGTGCCTCGTCTCGGTATCCTACTACTTGGCGCCCGGGGTGGGCATGAGCGCGCGCACGGCGCCCACGAGGCTCATGTAGCGATTGGGGACCGGGGCGAGCAGCACGGTGCCCTGCCCCTCGAAGACGTTGAGCAGGCCCTCGCCTGATGTCATCGAGCCGACGATCGACTTGGTCGCGCGCTGCACGGTGTAGTTGAGCGAGGCAGTGCGGGCGACAGCGAACGAGCCGTCGACCGCCAGCCGCTCACCCTGGAGGTCGATGCGCTGGATCTGGCCCGGGGCCTGCGCAACGACCGTGCCCACTCCCTTGACCGAGGTCTGGAACAAGCCCTCGCCGCCGACGAGCCCAGTGATGGCCTTGTTGCGGGTGGCACTCACCTCGATGCTGACGTCGCTGCAGACGTAGGCGCCCTTGTCGAGAATCCACTCCTCGCCGTTCAGGGGCAGAACCAGGTACTCGCCGAACATTGGCGGGCCGAAATAGATCTCGCCGCTGCCGGTGTAGGTTGGCTTGAATGCCGACTCGCCAGTGACGAACGCCTTGAGCAGCCCGCCTGCGGATGGCGCCTGCGACTTCATCTCGATGTTGCCGCGGTAGTAGTGCAGCGCCCCGGCTTCGGCCCGAATCGTCTCGTTGTTGATGACGGCGCGGATGAACTTCTGCCCCTCGTGATCGATGACCTCGAACTGTGCCATGCGCTTCCTTTCGACCCCTTGGCCTCCCTCAAGCCGTGGAGCGCTAATTAACCTCACGCTTCACAACGGCGGCAACCCGTTTTCTCGGGTCCATCCGGCCTGCCATTCGAACCTGGGCGTCGCCGGGAGTTTTGCGGGTCGAGACGCATGGCGCGGGCGCCGCTGGACGAGCCCGGCAATCGACCGTACTGTTGCGGAACCGACGGAATGGCCAAGCTGAAGCCCGATTCAGCGCCTCGGTCTGCGTCTGGGCCGGCTGGCGGAGATGCGTCGACCCCGTCGCGGGCTGGCAAGCGAACCAGTCGGCGCTCCCCGTCACGGACGCGAGCTACCACCAAGGCGGGATCTCAGGGGGAACGGCGCCAGCGCTCGCAGCCACCCCCATCGCTCGCCCCCATCGAGCTTTCGGACTCGTTCTTCCCGCCGCCGCCTTCTTCCCGCCGACCTGAGCAGCGACGAAGCTCGGTCAGTGCGCCTCCGCCGAGCGATGACTGGCCGGAGATCGCTCCCGTGGTGGCAGCCCCCGCGTCGGACGCTGCCGGCGGTACGGCGGACGTCGCCGAGTCTGCCCCCGCCGGCGCTGAGGCTCGCGCTCCCGCGCCCACGACCCAGAGATTGCCGCATCTGCCGCCGGGGGAGGACGTCCTCGACGATCTTGCCAGCGAACTCGACGCACGCTTCGCGGCCTCGATGCTTCCCAGCAGCCCACCTCCCCCGGGATCGTCTTCGGATATCCCCGATCTCGTCGCGAGAGCCGACGACATGGACGGAGTCAGACAGCTCTTCGGAGAGATGGCGGGGGCCTTCATGAGCCAGGTGCGAGACTTCATGGTCGAGCTTCGCCACACCGACGCCTCCACTGCCTGGATCGAGGTCTGTGAGCCTGCGTTGCAGTCCCTCCGGACAACTTGTGGGCAGCTGGATGCTCCGCAACTGGTCCGGGCGCTCGATGAATACGTCCAGCTCCTCGAGGCGGCCAAGGGGGCGGTGGGGGGTCGGATTGCGGGTGAGCTCCGCGAGGCCGTGCTTGCCTGCTACGATCGAATGGTCGAGCAGCTCCCCGAGGCGTTCGAGGTCAGTGGGGGGCGCGAACCCGTCATTGTGCAACTTCTTCTGCTGCAGGTACCGGGTGTGCACAAGCGCACAGTGGACAAGCTCTTTGCTGCTGGGGTGCATCACCTCGAGGCGTTTCTCCGGAGCCGGCCTGACGATCTGGCCGCGGTGGCCGCGATCGATGTCGAGCTCGCGGCTCGCATTGTCGCCAAGTTCCAGGACTATCGCCGCCGGGTCAGCTCGCTGGTCGCGCCCGTCATCCCGGACGAGGAGCGCGAGATCCTTTCTCGCAGGATCGAGCAGCTCCGCGAACAGGACGAAGGCTACGAGAAGGCGCGTGCGGGGTGGTCGACGGGCGATGTGGCGGCGAAGCGTCGCTACCGCCGTCAGCGGGGACAGACGTTGAAGGAGATCTACGTTGTGCTCGCGCGCATGGGAGAGGTGGACCGCATCGACCGCCTCCAGAAGTTGCCGGTGCGGACCCAGCTGGAGGACCTCGAGCGGTTTCTCGATGGCGGCGTGACCTGACCGCTCGTGTCCCGCTACCCGCCGACCATCTGTTCTTCCGGGATGCACGCGGTGGGTTGCGGGGGCAGTGCCTCGACATCGTCACCGAATCCGGGAGCGACGTCGGTCGCCGCCTCGAAGCCATCGGCCACGGTTCCGCGCTGAGCAACCCCCACGTAGCCGAGGTCGCTCAGGTGGGCACGTACCACCACCGACTCGTCCGGTGAGATGTCGATGGGACCGCCGTCGCGCGTGAATGGATTGCCACTGAGACCCTCGGTATGAGGGTGGAGCAGGATGCGACGGTGGAGCAGAGCACCCTCTGGACTGCTGAGGACTTCCCACCAGTCGGCAAAATGCGTGCAGTCCACGTCGGTGGTCTCTAGGGTGACGTTGAAGGAGTAGGCTCCCGGGCTTCCGGTCACCGAAACGTCCACCACGTGGGCGTAGCCGCTGACATTGACGCCGGCGCCGCCGCCCCCCGACATGCCTCCGCTCGCCGCCCCGGCGGCTCCCGGAGCTCCCGCGCTGGCCGAGGTACCCCCGGTGGGAGTCGCTTCAGTTCCGCCGACCCCACCGGCTCCGTCCGAACCGCTATTCTCCCCGCAGGCCATGGCGCTGCACGCCCACAGCACTGTCCAACACCACCGCTGAGCAGACATTCTTGCCTCCCGCTTCGTTCCTTCGCCTGGCGCTGGGAATAGCAGGACTCGACACTGGGTGCGACGGCGAGGAGCGGATCGAGCCGCCGGTTCCCCATCCCACCCCGGCCTGCCCACGGCCCGGGTGGGGCGGGTTCTGCGCGACCACGGGGTCACGGTGCGCTGAACTGCCGCTGGGGGGAGGCGGCTTCGTCGGCTGGAGGGCTTTCGCTTCGGTCTGGCGGGACCCAGATCGCGCAGATGGCGAAGACAATCATGGTTTGTGGATATGGCCCGGGGATCTCGGAGGCCGTCGCGCGTCGGTTCGGTCGCGAGGGGTATGCCGTGGCGCTGGTGGCCCGGAATCGAGAGCGTGTGCAGGCGGGGGCTCGGGCGCTGGTTGAAGCGGGGGTGCACGCGGGGGGCTTCGCGTGTGACTTGGGGGATCCGGTCGCCGTGGGTGAGCTCGTCACCGCGGTCCGTAGTGAGCTGGGACCGATAGCGACGATTCACTACAACGCCTACGCCACCACCGCGGGCGATCTGACGAGCTGTGATGCGACGGCGCTGCGTACGGTGTTCGACGTCGGAGTGGTCGGTTGCGTGACGGCGGTGCAGAAATCCTTGGGCGATCTTCGAGACCTGCGCGGGTCGCTGCTGGTGACCGGTGGGGGATTCTGCTTCTACGATGCCCAGGTCGATCAGATGGCTGTGCAGTTTGGCGCGGCGGGCCTCGCGCTCGCCAAGGCCGCCCAGCACAAGCTGGTGGGACTCCTGGGTGCCCAGCTCGCACCAGACGTGTACGTCGGAGAAGTCGTGGTCGCCGGGATGGTCAAGGGCACCGCGTTCGACTCAGGTCAGGCGACGCTCGAACCGGACGCCATTGCCGATCAGTTCTGGAAGCTCGAGACCGAGCGGCACGTGAGTAGCGTCACGTTTGGTGGGTAGCGAGAGACCGATTATACTCGGGCGCATGAGGGCTTTCTTGAAGACTGGCTACCTCGCCTGGGTGGCTGTCGCTTTACTCCTGGCGGGTTGCGGTGATGAGGAATCGACATCGGGGACGGCTGCGTCCGGGGCCGGGGGGACGGCGGGAACGGGAGGGGTGGACGGGGCTTCGGGTGGGGTGGCGACCGGTGGTACCGGCGCGCAGCCGGGGACCTGTCCTCCCCCGGGACCACTCCTGCCCTGGTTCGGGCCGTGGATGTCAGGGCCCAATCCGGGTCCCTGTTCCTTGGTGCAGAACGGCGTCACCACGACCTATGTCTACGACGCGGCTGGGGTTCTGCTGCGCGGTGAGGTGTCGGGGGGCTCCACGGAGACATACACGAGAGATGCCATGGGCCGCATCACGGGTATTGATCGAGGGGAGCTGCGGTTCGAGTTCAGCTATCCGACGCCGGAGACGATCGAGGAGCGCCAGTACCAGAGCGGATCGCTGACGACGGTCAAGCAGCACACACTCGACGCGACCGGGCGCCCCACTGTGTTCGTGGCGGGCGCGAGTATCAGCGGCGAGTACCTCTACGAGGACTGCCGGGTGGTGCGGGTCGCCTACACAACGGCGGCGGGCCCGGTTGAGCTGAGCTACGTGTACGACGCCGCTGGAAATCTCGTCGAGCGCACCGATGGAATGATCTTCGACTACTCCTGCTGGTGAAGGCGATCGCTCTGACGCATGGGGGTTCAACGGGTGAAGTTCTGTACTGCCCAGACGCCGTTCGAACCCTCGTAGATTCCGCAGGCGACCGCGGCATAGGTCTCGCTGCTCATTGCGACATAGTGACCCTGCTCGCCCGTGGGTTCGTCGACCTCGTGCCACATCATCGCTAGGCAGGCTTCGAACCAGTCCGTTCCCTGCGTGATGCTGGAGACCGAGGGCCAGCTCGGACATTCGTTCTGGGCACTGCCGCGCGGGCTGCAGATGCTCGCCCGGAATCCGGCGTGTGCGCTGTCAGCGTCGTGGTCGTACTCGGCCATGGCGTCCGCGCAGGCTTCGCCTTCGACCCAGCGATCGAGCGGCGGCAAGCACTGGCATTCCCAGCGGAACTGGTTGATCTCGTTGACGCAATCCTGGTGGTAGTCGCCGGTGCTCGGCAGCGGTTCCAGTACGCAGTTGGCCAGCGACATCTCCAGCGGTCCGTCGTCGCAGCCGCCCCCGCCGGTGGCCGGGATGCCGCCGGTTGGTGGGACCCCGCCGGTGGCCGGGATGCCGCCGGTTTCCGTGACTCCGCCGGTGCCTGGAACGGCGCCCGTTGCAGAGATTCCCCCCGCTGTGTCGGCTCCTCCCGTGGGCCCACCTCCCGGCGATTCGCCGCCCGTGGCCGGGCCGCCACCGCTCGTCGGGATGCCACC
>JBNLDK010000213.1:0-7506 GCA_050304295.1 Polyangiaceae bacterium | reverse complement strand
CCTGGTGCATCCGGAGCGTCACGCCGCCCACCGGTATTCGTGATGGAGACCACCAAGCACGGGCAACGCGACCAGGTTTGCACCGTCGGCGGATGAGAGGTCGCCAGAAGGAACCGGCACCCGCTGCCCCAGCCCTTGATGCGCTCGCGATCGGTTGAAGTACTGGAAGCAGCACTCCTCGAGCACGTGTTGCAGGTGCGCCTCGCCCAGAACGATGATGTGATCCAAGCATTCGCGTCGAACACTGCCGATGAAGCGTTCACAGGTCGAGTTCATCAGTGGAGCTCGGACGGCTATCTTCAGCACGCGGATGCCGGCGCCATTGGCGACCCGGTCGAAGTCGGCTCCGAACCTGTCGTCACGGTCGCGAACGATGAATTGCGGCCCTTTCCCGAACGGCGTGGGTTGCCGGAGTTGCTGCGCGGTCCATGCCGCATTCGGCTCACGCGTCACCGCAACGTGCACGACCTCCCTCGCGTTCACGTCGATGATGAAGAACGCGAAGATGGGTCGAAACCACACGTCGTACACCTGCATGAAGTCCACCGCCCAGGCCACGTGGTTGCGCAGGAATGTTCGCCAGCACTGACCGTCACCCGGCGGTCGCACCGCCAGGATGTGTCGCTGGATGGTCCGCTTCGCCACGCGGATACGCCCCGCTTCCAGCGAGCAATCCGATGGGCCGCCAGCGCAGAATCATGCGCGTCATCAAGGATCGTCCAGCTCAGCCAGCACCGTGCCCCCGACGCTGACCATGGGATCGCCCGTGCCAATCTGCACATAGCCGCCGTTCGCGCCGCCTTCGACCGCCACCCAGATGGAGTCCGCCAGCACGGCGACGGCGGCCCCGTTCGCGTAGTCCTCGTCCCACTCCGCCAGTTTCTTGCCGTCCGTGTAGGTTCCGTCCGGGCTTAGCGTGAACCTACTGATCGCGCCGTGGTAGTGACAGCTACCACCACGGGGGCTCTTGGCACAGGCACCTGCGTCGTGGGGAATGCAGAAGTCCCCAGCACAGACATCGTCCCGGTGTGTGGTCGTCAGGACCGCCGTTCCGTCGGGGCGCGCATGGATTCGCGTACTGGTTGAAGAGACGTTCTCACTTGCCACCAAGGGAGTACGAGTGACCTCGCCGGTGGCGCGCGCCAGGACGGCTTCGTAGCCTCCGGGCATCACCAGGGATAGCCACGTTGCGTCGCCCTCTGGGGCGACGGACGCGACGGCGACCCCGTCGCCAAGGCCCACCACCCAGTCGAACTGCCCGTTCCTGTCGAATCGGGCGAGGTACTCCCCGACCTCTTCAAGGGTCCGCTCGGTGGGCTGACCCGGGGCCAGCACGTCGACGTTCCCCGAGCAGACGGGCCCGGCAATTGAGATAGATCCGTCTGCTTCGACGCGTCTCGTCGCCGGAGATATCAAGCCGCAGGAAGCAGACGGATCCGCTGCGTCGCGGCGTCGAAGTGCGTGCGCCCAAGCGACTTCTCCGGCAGAGTCGAAATGGGCACCGTAGACGTCCCCGCCATCGAGAAGCGCCTCCGAGGGAAGCCCGACGCCGACACTGGCGGTCGTCCCCTCGATGAGCACCGTCACCCCACCGTCAAAGGTCAGTCCGACCTCCGCGAGCCAGCCCTGCAGACCAGCGGTCCACAGAGAGGTCCCCGCGGCGTCGAAGCACGACAGCAGCGTCGTGCCATCCTCCTGCGTCCGGCTTGCGCAGAACGAGCCATCCGGTCCCGAGGCGACCCTGCCCGACAGCTGCTGAGCAAGCACCGTCTCGTGGTTGGCCGTGACGCTGAACACGCTCGTGTCCTGCCACAGGGCACCATCGCCCATCGTCGACAGAAAGACCCCTGAGTCGGTCGGGGAAAGCTCCCCCACGTGCAGATCGGCGAAGGTCGTGTGCCAGAGTAGCGGCAACGAGTCCACTGCCAAAGAGCCCACGTCTTCCGTGCCACCCGTGCTCCCGGTGCGGGCCCCGCCCACGCCGTCCACACCGCTCGCCGGATCGCCGGGGCC
The DNA here is from genome assembly GCA_050304295.1 of Polyangiaceae bacterium. GTDB lineage: Bacteria > Myxococcota_A > Polyangia > Polyangiales > Polyangiaceae > JAFGBI01. The sequence continues at coordinate 5,493 of JBNLDK010000213.1, read as the reverse complement.
CATGTCGTTGCCACTGCAAGCGACAGTCACACTCAGCCCTATCAACCCCTGGAGTACTCGTAGCGCGTGCATGCCCCTTGCCCTCCCGCCAGTTCAATACAGCGTGAGCTACCTACCGCAGCAGATCTCTCGTGGCGAGGGTGATTTGCGGGCGCCAGCAAAGCTGCGCGGTGGCCACGGCCGTGCCGATTGGCGTGGCCGTGCTCGTCGGCGATCGGCACGGAGTGGCGGTGGCTTCGGAGGTCCAGGGGAGGGGAGGTTCGCCAGCGCGAGCGCCGCGGGCGTTCAGGTTGCTGGTCTTCACCGGTTCGCTTGGGTCGTTTGCATCGCCGTTGCCCTCCAGCAGGAAGCATCGACGGGTCTGCGCTCCCCGCGACCGCCGGGCCGTGAGCGGAACCCACGCCAGCTACCCGCTCGTCATCGACGAGCTCGTGAATGGGGCTCGGTAGACCCGACGCCTGCAGGGATGCCTTCAGTAGCAGGCACCGTCCCCGCGGATGCAGCAGAAACCCAGTTCCGTGGAAGAATGCGCCCCACAGGTGACGCCTTTGGCAGCGCAGGAGGTCACTCCGAGGGTGCCCTCCTCGTTGCAGACCCGCAAGAAATCGCCGTCGCAAGACGCAGAGGACGCGGGTGAGCAAGGCGTCGTCTTCTCGCAGTGAGCGTAGTGCTCATCCTCCTGCTCGTCGTGGATCTCGCGGCAGGCTGAGCCGGGGCCCCCGATCTGCTCACAGTCTTGCACCAGCAATCCTCCACGTGTCCGGAGGATCAGGTGACCGTCACATGTTGGCATCTGTGCATTCGGCAAGGCGCCAACACACCCGTTGATGAAATCTTCCGGAGGCATGACTGGATTGAATTCGCAGGTCAGGCCGAGCGCATGGCAATCGAGCGTCCTCAGCCTGCCCGTGAAGTAGTCACACCAGACGTAGGTGTCGCCATCACAGGCCCCGATGTACTGGATGTCGCCGCACTCGGCCCCCGCGCCACCTGCCGGGACCCTACCGGCCGAGCCGCCGTCGCCCGACGCTCCTCCAGCCGATGCCAGGATCGAGCCGGCGCCGCCGCCGGCGGCGCCGGCCCGCGGAGCACCATCCGTCCCGCTGTCGTTGCCGCCGGTCGTCCCGGAAGAAGCGCCGGCGCCACTGCCTCCCTCACCACCTCCGCATGAGCACTCCCCCCACGTGCCATCTTCCGCGCAGACGCTCTCGCCCACGCATCGGTCGTCGCCCAGGCAGTCCTTGCGGTAGCCCGGATCGCAGCCTCCGGCCTGCGTCGTACTCTTGCAGCCGCCAGCCCCGACAAGGGCGACGGCGGAAGAGATCAGCACCAATGCGGGGACGACGATAGACGACTGTCGCATCAAGGACTCCTTCGGGGCGACGGAACCCGAGGCTGATGGGTGGCGATGCCTTGGCCGCCGACCACGCAAGGGACAGCATACGCAGGGAGAGTTCGGGCGTCGAGCACAGCTCGGTCGGTCCAAGGCCGGCGCTTTCGGAACGAGCCTCGTGGTCACGCCGCCAGGCGCTTCCCGGTTCTGCTCTTTGGGATTCGTCTCGGCTACGCCGCCCGGCGGCTCGTGCCGCCGTGACTGCGACTGCGACTCGTTGCCCCGGGCCGCTCGCTGCGCCCACCGCAGCGCCGTCGACTGACACCGCGCGGCGCACCGCGCACATTTCGCTTCCGCCTGACGGCGCCGCGCTCAGCGCTATGCTCATTCCGCCTCCACGCGCCGGCACTGCAGCTCGAGCGATCGGCATTTCGTCTCGCACGACGCCCACCGTCGCTCGCTCCACCACCATGCCCTTCGCCCTCTCGACAAATCATCCGGGCCCAAAAGGGGGGTATGGTGTGACGGGACGCGGGCGCTGGTGTTCACTGCGCCGTAGGCGCTCCCTCGCTTCGCTCGTCCACTCCGGCACGTGGCAGACGTGGAGACGTGCCCGAAGTGCGGGGGCGCCATGCGGTGGCTAGAGGCGACGACCGACCCGCAGAGCACGGCGCGGCTGATGGCGGCGCACGGGCTGGGCCCGCAACCCCAGCGCCACCAGTGCTCGCGTGGCCTACCCAACGAGCCTCCGGCTCGTCGGGGCCCGAGGCCCCGCTCCTCGATGTCCGACGTTCCGCCCTGCGTGCGGGTAGCAAGCGGCGCTGGGGTGCGCGCCGAGGTCGTGGTCAGGCCCGAGGCGCTCACTACGGAATGAACTACGAGAACATCTGTCCGTCGGGTGTCGACCCGGCAGCTACGGCTTGCCCCTAGCACGGCCGCAGTCGCAGCAGCACGCCGCCGAAACGCCGGCGCGCTCGGTCTACTGGCGATGGGTGAGCGGCGTCTGCTCGTCGGCGTCTAGAGCCCCGTCGCGGTCCAGATCGGCGTGCACCGTCGCGGCCTGCGCCGTCTGGTTCTCGACCCGGGTGAGGAGCTGGGCATTGGTCGCGGCGTCGATGCGAATCACGCCGTCCTGTTGGGGCGTGCCGCTGGCCAGATCGATCCCCTCGAACCAAAGCCCAACATCCAGCGCGAGCAGGAACGCACCCGGGACACCGTTCGCGTCGGCACTCTCCATCGCGCCCTCCAGCGTGAAGTGAGACGTTCCCTCACCGACCAGCGCGAACGGTGTCCCGTTCGCGAGTTCGCCTTCCACGGTGAGCGCCGGTTCGTCTCCCACCGGGCCGAGGGTCACCACCACCGAGCAGTAGGTTCCTGGCGCCAGGTGGAAGACCGTCGGAGCGTCGAGAGCTGCGGTCGGCTCCGCGAACGCCGGCTCGCCGAGTGCAGGTTCGCTGGCCGCCGTCGGGTCGCAGGGGATGAAGTCGATCGAGTGCAAACCGAGTGCCACCCGCTCGATGCTGGCGCCACCCGCTGGCACAACGTCGGCCACGTCGGGAGCGGTACTCCACACCACGAGCGCGAGACGGTGCTCGTCGGCTTCGGGATTCCCGGTCTCGGTCCCGACGCAGCGCACGAGCCCCAGCCCCGCCAGCATCGCCGCGAGAATCAGCCGCACGCTACGAATCCCCTTCCGCCCGCGTCAGCGGAAACAGCTGGAAGTTCATCTGTACCACCTGCACGGGCTCGTCTTCCTGGGCCGACAGCTCGAGCAGCTCGCGGCGAAACCGCTGCACACGCTCCTTCAGACGGGCAAGACCGGATTCGCTGACACACACCGTGAGTGACGAGATGTCTCGGTCGCTCGCCGCGACTAGGTCCATCGACTCCCCCGCGTGCTGCATCATCGTCCGGTGGTAGTTGCGGATGTGCAGTCCCCGCGTCTCGGGGCCGGTGGACACGAGCTCGTCGGTCTGCACCAGACGGCCCGTGTCGTCACGTTTCAACAGGCCCAGCTGGAGCAGCGTCGCGATCGCAATCTCGGCCTCGCGTGCGGTAATGGGCGGGATGGTTCTGCTAGCCACCCACGAAGGATCCTCACGAAACTCGCGACTTTGCACCAGCTCACGAATCGCCGGAAGGTACCACGAGGAGTGGTATGCCGCATGCGCCAGCTCGAGCGGACGCGCCTTCCGGTACCGACGAAAGCCGGTCAGTCGCGCGTAGCTGGCATTGCGCTCCGTCGTGGTCTTGGCCTGGTTGAACCGGACGAGCGCCACGAAGTAATCGTGAGCGTCCCCGTCGAGCTTCAGCGCCGACGCGAAGCGCTCTGCCATCTCGTCGGAGAGGTTGCGGCCACCATCCATCACCAGCTTGACGAAGTTGGACGACTTGAGTCCGATGCGCCGCGAGAGTGCACGAAACGACAGGCCGCGCCGATCCTTGCCGTCGAGGTAGTAGTCCCGCAAGAACGCCCGGTAGTCGAGGTACTCGAAGACGTTGATGGGACGCGCTGCAGACACGGAAGCTCCCTCCCATTTCTGCCCCTTCGGCTCGCAATTGTCCAGCGCCCGATCTCCATAGCGTTTACCGCCAGAATACGGTTTTTGTAGAATTGACCGATCTTGCCAGGTGTCGACGGAACATTTGGAGTCATATCAGTAAACACCTGGGAGACCAGGGTGGGGTGACGATCGGTCGGGTTGGGTCGCTGGTCGCGTTCCTCCCTGGCGCCACCGGCAATCAGAGAAAGGGAGAAGGGAACCATGCTTTCATACTTCGGCAAACACGCAGATGTCGCAGGCCGCGCCTGGGTACTCGTCAGCGTCTTGTCCGCCGCGATGGCGGGCAGCGGGTGCGGCGGATCGGACTCCAACTCCACCGGTGCGTCAGGCGGAAACGCGGGGAGCGGCGCCAGCGGGAACGATGGTGGCGCGAGCGCGGAGACGGGCGGAGCGGCGAGTGACGGGGGCGCGCGTTCGAGCGGGGGCTCCGACTCTGGAGGTTCCACGGGAGGTGGCAGCGGACCCGAGGGCGGAACGACCAGCGGGGGGACGGCTGGGGACCCGGGCGTCGATGGTGGCGCTGCGACCGGAGGCGCGACGGGTGGGGGAGCCGGGGGCGTCGTCACCGGGAGCGGAGGCGCGACCACGGGCGGAGTCGCTGCGGGCGGAGCGATGACCGGCGGGACCAACCCGGGTGGCGCCGGCGGGACCAGCGCTGGCGGCTCCTCCGGCCTGGACGCCGGCGGAAGCGCCGGTGGGGGGGTGGTGAACAATGGAGGCTCGGCGGGGGCAGGTGACGCTTGCCAAGGGGTCCACCCGAACGTCGAAGGCGACAACCGCTTCTGCGATCCCGGAGCGTGCCTCTGTGTCGGGAGCGACGCGTGTTTCCCCGCCGCCACGGTCGTGAGCTGCTGCGAGGACCAGCGCATCCAGTGTCGGCCCCCGAGTGGTGACACCTGCACGGGCTCCCACCCGAACGTCGAGGGGAACAACCGCTTCTGCGACCCGGGTGCGTGCTATTGCGGCGCCAACGACACCTGCTTCCCGACCGGGCAGGCGAGTGGTTGTTGTCCGACGGATCCGGTGTGCGGGTGAGCACCACGCGACAATAGTCTCCGCCGAGCGCGAGAATTCTCCGGCCCCGCCGCTGTTGAGCGAAGAGCCAGGCCTTGCGGCCTGCTACGGAGCGGCGGCGCACGGCCTGGGCCCGCAACCCCAGCGCCACCAGTGCTCGCGTGGCCTACCCAACGAGCCTCCGGCTCGTCTCGGGGCCCGAGGCCCCGCTCCTCGATGTCCGACGTTCCGCCCTGCGTGCGGAACGGGCGCTGGGTCCCGCCGCCGGCTGCACACCGCGCAATGCCCGTGCCCGTCAGCCGCGGTTGCCTCGTTCGGGGGGTGAGGCGTCGTCGATGGCGAGCTCGGGCGAGCCTGCCGATGGCCGCGCCAGGGTCGGGGTGCGCGCCGAGGTGGACGCACGATGTCGCAACGTGCGTTGCAACGTAGCGACTCATCCGCCCTGCGCGCCTCGCCACCGGTGGCGTTTCCCCGGGAGATCGACCCGCTTCGACCCTGGCACGGTGCCTGCATTAGTCCCCTCACATGGGGCGACCTGCCCTCGCAGAGCAGGAGAGACATTCGATGGAATCATTCACTCCC
>JBNLDK010000212.1:0-23439 GCA_050304295.1 Polyangiaceae bacterium | reverse complement strand
AAGGACGACGACGCCAAGGACGACGACGCCAAGGACGACGACGCCAAGGACGACGACGCCAAGGACGACGACGCCAAGGACGACGACGCCAAGGACGACGACGCCAAGGACGTGACGCCCCCACCCCCTACGGCAACAACGCCGGTCCGCCCCCGCCCCACCGCGACGGCCAGGCCTCGACCGCAACCGACCACCCCACCGCGACCGACGCCTCGCCCCACGTCGACCAGACCCTCGACCGTCGACTTCGGATACTGAATCGCAGCGCCGCGGGCTTGCACTGCGCAAACGGGTGGCGGGCACCGCTACCGATCCCGCGGGCCAGACACGGGGGGATCTATTGCGCACGGGTCCGGACCGACGGGAGCGCCGCCAAGGGGCTCTCCCCTTGCCGTGGGGTCCCGCACTCGGGCACCGTGGGCCCACAATCCAGCGAGGAACTCCAATCCTGAGTCTCGGCTCCTCTTCTGATGCCGAATACGAGATTGCCGATGCGCCGGGACAAGAAACCTTTCCCGACACCAGAATAAATCACTCAATGGCTCCATAGTGAGTAGTGGTAATTCGATATTTCACCAGCAGTCACGTTGACAGAGCATTCTTGTGCCGTTAGTCAATCCACATGAGCAAGGCGAGTATCGACCAGCAGATCCGAGACCGAATCGACATCTTCGTGAACGAGCTATCCGCCCTCGTTCGCGAGGCCGCACTCGAATCGGTGAAGGGAGCACTGACCGACGAGCAGATGAACCGGTCCCGTCGAACGCCTGGCCGCCCACGTCGCTTGGGAGCCGTGGGTCTGGACGGATCCAGCCGGCGAGGATCCAAGCGAACCCCAGAGATGCTTGAACAGTTGAAGGACAGCCTGCTCGAGCTCATCACCCTGAATCCAGGTCAGCGGATGGAAGAGCTGGGACGACTGCTCGACGTTCCCACCAAGGAGCTAACCCTGCCGGTGAAGAAGTTGCTTGCGGAGAAGAAAGTGAAGACGAAGGGCCAGAAGCGAGCGACGACCTACTGGGCCAAGTAGCCGTCTCCGACTCCTTCACCCGCGGTTCGGCGCAGTGGAGTCAACGGAACACACGCTCCCTCGCCCCGCCAGCGGTCACGCCAATTGCAGCACTCGCGGCAATTCGTCTAGGTGGGTGATAGCGACGTCAGGCAGATGATCGCCCGGTTGCTGGTCGAATCGCTCCGGCGGCACCCACCGACACATGTGGACGCAATCCAGTCCCGCGCGTTTGGCGCCCTGGACGTCGGCTAGCCAGTTGTCCCCAACATAGATGGCCTCGTTAGGCTCGACGTCGAGCTCATCGAGCACCGCTGCGAAGGTGCTCGGATGGGGTTTCACGAACCCGACATCCCCGGAAACCACCGTTGCCGCGAGATGCCGATCGAGCCCAGTCGCAGCCAGACTCGCCCTGATCGAACGGCCACACGGGTAATTTGAGAGCAGTCCCAGCTGGTACCGGGAGCTCAGTCGCTCCAGAACTCGGTGCGTCGCCGACTCGGCAGCGATGCACGCGACAAACGCCGTGAACCGCGCGTCGACTAGGTCTTCGATCTCGACCTCGGTCACCCGCCGCCCAAACAGCTCCTCGACGATGTGACGGGTCGACTCCGACAAATGACCTTCGCGGTACCCGTTTCGATAAGGAGCCAGACGGTGCGCCTCGCGAAGCGCGTCGAATCGCGATTGATCGAAGGGCCCGAAGTGACGTTCGACGACTGATCCGAACGCGCGATCGCAGTGGTCGATTTGCTGCCGCCCGAACTCGATCAGCGTGTTGCCGTAGTCGAACACGATTGCCTTGAGGCGAGGACTCACAACCCATTTCATGCTGAACGTGATTCGGACCATCCCGGCGTGGCGTCAACCCCTTGTCTTGGCCCCCCGCAGCATCGAAGGACCAACAGGAAGCATCCCAGTACTCGTCTGCGGTGCGGCCGGGTGATAGCTTCCCCCCATGAACGGCAAGCTGGCGGGACGCAGGATTGTGTTGACAGGCGTTTCCCGCGGAGTTGGGTTCGCAACCGCGAGCCTCTTTCTGGCAGAGGGCGCCGAGCTGATTGGGGTAGCTCGCGATCCGGAACGGCTCGCCCACGCCGCCAAGACGCTCGACGCCTCGGGACAGCGCCTGTTACCGCTGGCGATCGATCTGGGCTCACCGGGGTTCGAAGCGTCGATCGTCAACGCCGTGCAGACCCGCTGGGGCGCGCTCGACATCCTGTGGAACAACGCTGCAGTCATGCTCGACAACGATGCGCGAGGTCTCTTCGACGAACCTCCAGGCACCCTCGAGCGCTCCCTGCACCTGAACGTCCTGAGCCCGTTCCAGCTGACCGTCGCGCTCCTGCCGATGCTCGAACGGGGTCGCGAGCCGCGCATCGTCCACGTGGGCTCCGGCGCCGGCACGCTGGCGGCCATGCAGGACGAGATCATTGCAAGTTATCGCCTCAGCAAGTGGACTCTCAACGGGATGACGATGCTGATGGCCGCTCAGCTGCGCGGCAGGGTGGCGGTCAACGCTTTCGACCCCGGCTGGGTCAAGACGGACCTCGGGGGCCCGAACGCGCCAGGCACGCCAGAGGAGTCGGCCCGTGGCGCGCTGGCACTCGCCACCGCACCCTTTGAGCAGACCGGCCAGTTCTGGAAGGACGGCCAGGTTATCCCCTACTAAGCCGAACTTCAGGAAGGGTGCCGTCTACGGCGGAAACCGGCCCGAAGGCTGGTTGTACGCAGTGGCGAGCCGGCACGGGTTCGGTAGACTTCCCCACCAACGAGGGAAGAGCCCCGCCCACACTCAGCGTACACGGGGTGGCAGAACTCCCCATTGCCTGACCCGCATGCCCCGATCCCTTCTCGCCGCTACCCTGATCGCCGCCGCCCTCGCATGGGTCGGCGGGCCAAGTCGAGCCGCGCGTGCCAGCGCGGCAGACGAGCCGCTACCCCACCGAGTAGGCCAGCAGGCCCATTCGCTAGCCACGATCCCGCGTGCTTCGGTGCTCTACTACAAGGAGCAGTGTCTGCAGTGCCACGGCGTCACTGGGGAGGGTGACGGCGAAGGCTCGAAAGAGCTCGATCCCAAGCCCCGCAGCTTTCGCGATCCCGAGTGGCAACGCTCCGTGACCGACCAGAAGATCCGCGAAGCGACGGTGAAGGGCGGCCCGGCAGTCGGACTGAGCGAAGCGATGCCAGCCTACCCGGATCTGGAGGGGCAACCCGAGAAGGTGGACGGACTGGTCGCCTTGATCCGCGCCTTCGGGACCGTCGCCAAATAGCCCCAGCGCGCAAGCCCGCCCCCGCGCAGGGTCTTGCCCATCGTTTCGCGCATCACCAGCTGGATGCCGAGCGTAGCATGCCGGGACGAGGCTGGACGCCCGCGCTGAGGTGGGGAACGGTCAGAGTCGAGAATGGGCTCGGAACCGCCGACCGTATTTGCGTGGCTCGCCCGCGCTGCCCCCGCTCGCTGGCTCAAACTGCGGCTGCGCTCCCGGGAGCTGGCAAGCCGCTGGCTCCCGATTCTGCGGCGGGGCGAGCACGCCTTCGTCGTCCTCGTCGCCATCGTGCTGGGCGTTCTCGGCGCCTATGGTGCCATTGCCTTCCGGGAGCTGGTCCGGGTCGCGCATTATGGTTTTTTCGGCGCGGACGAGTACTCCCTGGCGCTGCTCGACCAGCTGCCTTGGTGGCGGCGGGTGGGACAACCCGTTATTGGCGGTCTCGCCGTGGGCACCATCGTCGCGTTCTTTGCGCCGGAGGTCCGAGGAAGCGGGATCCCCGAGGTGATGGAGTCTGTCGCTCGGCGAGGAGGAGCCATCAGGGTTCGCGTCGTCCTCACCAAGGCGGTCGCCGCGGCGCTGACGATCGCTTCCGGGGGCTCAGCAGGGCGGGAAGGGCCAGTCGTGCACATCGGGGCGGCGATCAGCTCGTTTGTTGGACAGCTGCTTCAGGTCTCGGCGAAGCGCCTGCGCACTTTCGTGGCCTGCGGGGCGGCGGCCGCCATCGCGGCGACGTTCAACGCTCCCATCGCGGGAGCGCTCTTTGCCGTCGAGGTGGTCCTGGGCGATCTGGCCGTTTCTCACCTGTCCCCGATCGTCATCAGCAGCGTCATCGCCACGGTCATCTCGCGCCATTATCTGGGCGACTTCCCCGCCTTCAAGGTTCCCAAGTACCACTTGGCGGACCCACGCGAGCTCCTCCTCTACGTCCTGCTCGGCGTGCTCTGTGCCGTCCTGGCAGCCATCTTCATTCGCTTGCTTTTCGGGGTCGGAGACTTCTTTGAGCGCCTCCGAGTGCCCACGTGGCTTCGCCCCGGCATTGGTGGCCTCTGCGTCGGACTGATCGCGCTCGCGTTTCCCCATGTCTACGGGGTCGGGTACGAGACCATCAACGGTGCCCTGTGGGGTGAGTTGGACGACTTCACCTTTCTCGGAGGCCTGGTCGTTGCCAAGCTGCTCGCCACATCGTTCACACTCGGTTCGGGCGGGTCCGGAGGCGTCTTCGCACCGTCGCTCTTCCTCGGCGCCATGGTCGGCGCCGTCTGGGGACACCTGGCCAACCTGCTCTTCCCCGAGTGGACCGCCGGACCCGGCGCCTATGCGCTCGTCGGAATGGGCGCGATGGTTGCAGCGACGACCCGCGCCCCGATCACCGCCATCTTGATCATCTTCGAACTGACCAACGACTACCGAATCATCCCTCCACTGATGCTCGCCTGCGTGCTCGGCGTACTCCTTTCGACATTTCTCCACGGAGAGTCGATCTACACCGAGAAGCTGGTACGGCGTGGTGTTCGTCTCACCGACGGTCGCGACGCGAACTTGCTGCGCTCTCTGCGCGTTCGGGACGTAATGCAGAGCGATCCTCCCGTGGTCGACGCCGGCCTGCCCTTCTCGCAGCTCGTTCCTCGATTGTTGGCCGGAACTCACACGGAGCTGTTCGCCGTCGACCAGGCGGGAAAGCTGGTCGGGCGGGTCGCTCTCAGTGACATCCGCTCCGCTGTGCCTGACTCCGACGAGCTCGCTGCGCTCGTCCTGACCGCAGACGTAGCGGACGCCAGCGTCCCCGTGGTCCTGCCAGATGACAGTCTGGACCTGGTCATGAATCTCCTCGGCAAGACCCGGGGGGAGTCCGTCCCCGTCTGTGAGCCGCTATCTCGAAGGGTCGTGGGTGTGATCAGCCAAGACGACGTCATCTCCGCGTACAACCAGTTGATCGCGGAGATGGACCTCACGGGGGGCTTTCACTCGATGGCCGCCGCCGTCAAAGGGGGTCGGATGCTCGAGGTGATGCGCGGCGTGTATCTGACCGAAGTGGTCGTCCCACACAGCCTGGTTGGCAAGAACCTGGCAGAATCCCAGCTGCGCCAGAGCTTCGGGATCGAGGTGGTGCTGATCCGGTTCGCCGACGAGACCGTGGCCGAGGAAGACGCCACCAAACTACCCTCGCCCGCCACTCGCCTCCAGGCGGGAGACCGGCTCCTCGTCATGGGCAGTGCCGAGGCCATTGCCCGGCTCGAGCAATGAAGTGCGCCCGGCACGCCCGCCGAGCAGGGCCCAACCGCGGAGCCCGCGGTCTAGACTTCTGACTCGATGATCAGGTTTCCTCTACTGGCAGTCAGGGTCTGCGATCCAGCTCAGAAGGTAGATCAAGACCTCACCCGCAACGTCGCGAAATGGATCGAAATTCACACCACGAAGGCCGAATTCCAGCATGATTCAGACCAGGCCGGCCGTGTGGGTCCATGTGTTCCATGTCCCACTTTGTCGGCGAAAAATCACTGTCGATCCAAAGAAATTCTTTGCAAATGCTCAGTGTTCAGGCATTCAGTTGACCTGTCGACACTGAACATGGGGGAGGCGCTGCCTTGCAACTCCTCCGTCGACGGCAAGGACGGCGAAGTGAGCACCCAGAACCTGGCAACCGAGGAGAGCCTGCGCGAGCCCGCATCCAGCGCGGACGACTCTCAGGAGATCACTCGCGAGCCCAGCGCTGGCGACCCGGGTGCGCCCGATGGCGATTCGTTCCGAGAGGACGTCTTGCTGGACGACGCTGCGAGCGACAAAGACGACGAGCCCATCACCCGCGAGCAGCGACGTTCGCGACGCAAGCGAGCAGTTCGCGCCCGGACAATCAGTGTCAAGCGCATGACGCGCCGTGAACTCGACTTCGCCCGCCGCAATGCCCTCGACGTCGACTACGTGCGGCCGACGACGCGCGCCGAGTGCGCCACAGGGCCACGCCCCTGCCCGTATATTTCCTGCAAGTACCATCTGTACCTGGATGTGTCGCCGCGAACCGGCTCGATCAAGCTCAACTTCCCGGACCTCGACGTGTGGGAAATGCCCGTCTCGTGCGCTCTCGACGTCGCCGACGCAGGCGGCTCCACCCTCGAAGACGTCGGAGCCATCATGAACCTGACGAGGGAGCGCATTCGGCAGCTCGAGGTCAAGGCGCTCGCCAAGCTGGAGGCGCTGCGTGACATGTCGGAGCTACGGGAACACGCCAGCGTCGATCCAGACCGCAAGCGCCGCTTGCCGACCATCGATCAAGACTCGAGATAGCAAACGCTAGCCCCTGCAGCGAGCAGGGCTCGCGGCGATGGCGAGTCTGTCTTCGTGCAAGGCAACCGGTCCTCACGTCGCTGAGCCGCTGCCAGCCAGGGCACTTCGATCGGCGCTGGGGCTGAACGTGCCGGCGTGCGGCTCGCGAAACCGGAGGGCCCCCAAGAAGCTGGGTGTGAAAGTCACTCAGTAGTGGATGGAGAAGGTGCGAAAGGGCTCCTCACGCGGGACCAGCGCGACCTCGACGCGCTCGATATTCTCCGCCAGGCGTTGCGAAACTGCGGCCAGAAAGCGCTCGACAATGGCGGGATAGCCATCGGCCACGAGTTCAACACGGCCATCGGCCAGATTGACGACATATCCCACCACCGCAAAGGACCGAGCCAGCCTCACAGCGGTGTAGCGAAAGCCAACCCCCTGAACCCGCCCCGAATAACGAACGCGCCGCCGCTCTCGTCGTGAGTCCACCATCGTGGAAAGCCTAGCGCCTTCCTATCGCCGAGGCCGCTGGGTGTTGAACGGATCTGGGGTAGTGGTCCCACGGACAGGTTGAGCCGGAAAGGGCGCCGTGCCTGGGTCTCGCCCCTGGGGGCCCGCACGGCAACAAGCTCAACCCAGCCGTTCGCAAGTTCGTTCGACGAACGGAAAAGCGCGCTCTGGGCGGTGCGGATTGGTAGAGTCATCCCATTGATGGCACACGGACCAGGGAAAAATCGGCCGCCAGGTCGTCGCCTTGCCCAAGCGCTTTCGAGCACCGCACCGTGGCTCCTGACGGCCTCCCTCGGCTGGCTAGTACTCTTCGCGTGCGATGCCTTGGCCCTGTGGTGGACCTTCACGAGCGTTGCCGACATCGACCACGCTGCAGCTCGAGTACTAAGAATCATGCTGGTCTTCGCGCTGACGCTGGTGGGCGTCGCGACCGCGAGCAGCGCACTGCTACTCCGCGCTGCACTGACACTCCGCGGCCTGGACGCTCCCCATTCCGAACGCCAGATCGAGGAGGCAATTCGGCAAGTCTCCCACTACTGGATCTCGAGCGCGACCTTCTGGGTCGTGGCCCTCGCCGGGAGTATCCTGACGTTCTTCGCAGCGGGGGCAGGGGTTCTCTTCCTCGCCCCGTAGGAGCTGGCGAATGTCTGTGCGCTACGACATCGTGTTCAGCGGTCAGTTGCTTCCCGATCAGCACGTAGCCACCGTCAAGGAACGTCTCGTTGCGTTGTTTCGGTCGCCGGAGAAGGTCGAAGCTCTCTTCACCGGCGAGCCAGTGCTCGTCAAGCGCGCTGTGAGTGGACCGGACGCCGAGCGCTACCGGGCGGCCTTCGCGCAAGCGGGAGCCGTCTGCGAACTGTTCCCCTCTGCCAGCCCCCGCGCCCACCTAGCTCCGCCCGAGGTCCGAACCCTGCCCTACAGCTCGCCGCCCCAGAAACCAGGACATGGGACGATGACTTACGGGTCGCCGAGTGGGGACGGCGACTTCTTGGCCCCCACGGAGCCTCCCGAGCAGACCTCCAAGCCACCGGCCCCGCCCACAGTTCCCCGCACCGGTCCGCTCCCGGAGTCGCTCTCTGGCTTCGTCGGCATCCCGGCTGTCGCCCAACGCTCGGCAGGTGCCGGGGCGATTCCGGATCTCGCGACCTCCGCCACACCTAGCGCGACTGCACAGCGAGAAGCGCACCCTGGACCCTCCCAGGCAACGCCCGGCAGCGCCCTGGGGAACGTCGAGGACTCGGCTCCCCACCCCGCTCCGGAACAACCGCACGTCGCCATGGAACTGCTGGGTCCCAACACCTATCTCGCCGCAGCCGTCCCGGCTGCAGCGCTCGAGGTGGCGGAGGAGGTTCCGACCAACGCCGCCCACGATCTGTCGCTGCCACGCTTGTACCGGAACGAGAGCGGCGAGATCCTGGCCGCGCCATCGCTGGGTCCCGAGCGACCCAGCCCCGGCCGGCATCCGGTCCAACGCTCGGCAGCTCCTCAACCACAGCACCCTGCTCCGAGCGAGGGCGCGGCCACCTCCGCCAGCCAGCCACCAGAACGCGCTAGCGGCCCTCCAGCGGCCCCCCCCAGAAATCCTCCGGGAGTGGCATCCGCCGCCGCCTCCGCCGCCATCCACAGTGGTCGGTCCCTCCGAGAGCAGGAGCGGGACGGCGAGCGGGACCACACCTACGGCATGGCGCGAGGCATCGACGCCTGGCGCCTCGGTATGACTATCTCTGCGCTCTCGTTTCTGCTGGTGGGAGTCCTCTGCGGCTGTGGCTCACTGGGAGCGCTGATCCAGGCGAAGATCGGGACCTTCTTGGTGGGGGTGGTACCGACGGCGCTGTGGCTCACCGCTGGCGGCGTGCTGTGGGCGGCAGCCGGTAGCCTCCCGACGAGACTGGAAACCGCCACCACCAACGAGCTGGTCCAAGCCCTAGAGAACCACAAGGGCTTCTGGAAGATCTGGACGGTCGTCAGCCTGGTCGGCGGGGGCCTCGGAGTCGTGGCGCTCGCCACCACCCTCACCGTAGGGGACAGCGTCGATCGGCGCTCCGGAAACGCCAGCGAACCGCTCGTCGTACAGGGCTGGAAGAAGGACGCCGCCACCTCCGGGTATACGGTCGAGCTCGACTGCTCCGACGGCACCCTCCGTTCGATAGTATGCGAGCTGGCCCCGGATCGCACCCACACCTGCAGGTGCCTGGTCGATGGGGAGCATGGCGGCGAGTTCGTCAGTCGCGTCGAACCCGTTGGCCTCAAACCAATTGTCAATTGGGCCCGGGACAACTGCGATTGGCCGCTGCAGCCCGCCGCGAGCAGCAACGCGGAGTGAACGGCAGTCGTTTCTCGCTCTCCAGCAAGATTCGATCGTCCACCCTCCGGGTTGTGCTAGAGCTTGCCCGCCCGCAAGCAGGAGAGCGGGTGCCATCCCATGTCGCGACTCGAAGAAGAAGTAGACCGCAGGCGCACATTCGCCATCATCTCCCATCCGGATGCGGGTAAGACCACCCTGACGGAAAAGCTGCTGCTATTCGGCGGAGCAATCCAGCTGGCGGGGGCCGTGAAGGCTCGAGGCGAACAGCGCCGCGCGCGCTCCGACTGGATGAAGGTGGAACAGGAGCGGGGCATCTCAGTCAGCGCGTCCGCGATGACCTATGAATACGCCGGACGAACATTCAACCTGCTCGATACTCCGGGCCACGCCGACTTCAGCGAAGACACGTACCGCACCCTCACGGCGGTCGACTCCGCGATCATGGTGCTCGATGCGGCCAAGGGAATCGAGAGCCAGACTCTCAAGCTCTTCGAGGTCTGCCGTCTCCGGGACATTCCCATCATCACGTTCGTCAACAAGATGGATCGTGAGGCCAAGGACCCATTCGACCTAATCGACGAGATCGAGCAAACGCTAGCGCTCGAAGTGACACCAGCAAGCTGGCCCATCGGCATGGGGCGGGATTTCCGTGGCTGCTACGACGTGCTGAACGACCAGCTCGTCCTGATGGACCGGGCCGACAAGAACGTGAGAACCGAGGGGCTGGCATGCACCGAGGGGCTCGATGACCCGATGCTCGATCAGCGATTGCCCAGCCACGCGGTGGCGGAGCTACGCGAGCAGCTGGAGATGGCGCGAGAACTCTGCCCGAGCTTCGACCATCAAGCCTACCTCGAGGGGCATCGCACGCCGATCTACTTCGGGAGCGCGCTCAACAACTTTGGTGTGCGCGAGCTGCTGAACGGGCTTGCCCGGCACGCGCCGTCCCCGCGACCCCAGCGCGCGGTGGAGCGTGAGGTCCCCGCCACCGACGACGAATTCAGCGCCTTTGTTTTCAAGATCCAGGCCAACATGGACCCGAAGCACCGGGATCGTATCGCGTTCGTCCGGATCTGCTCGGGCCGCTACCAGCGGGGCATGAAGGCTTTGCACGTGCGGTCGGGCAAGACGCTCACTCTGCACAACCCAGTCATGTTCCTGGCCCAGGATCGCGAGGTCGCCGAGCAGGCATTTCCTGGCGATATCCTTGGCATCCCCAATCACGGCAACCTCCGCATTGGCGATACCCTCACAGGCAAGGAGCGACTGCACTACACGGGTATCCCAAGCTTCGCCCCGGAGCTGCTGCAGAGAGTCCGTCCCCAGGACCCGATGCGGGCCAAACACCTCGGCCGAGCTCTCGACCAGCTCGCAGAAGAGGGGGCCGCTCGCGTGTTCAAGACACGACTGGGCGGGCACTGGGTGGTCGGGGTGGTTGGAGCGCTGCAGTTCGACGTGCTCGCCGATCGGATCCGTACCGAGTACAACATCCCCGTCATCTTCGAGAGCACGACGCTACTCACCGCGCGCTGGGTGGAAGCAGATGAGCACCTCGAGCTGCGCAAGTTCGAAACCGCGAACGAGGCCGCTCTCGCGGACGATCATACGGGGGCACCGGTGTTTCTGGCGCGGAACAACTGGCACCTGGAGCGAACCGCGGAGGACTGGCCCCAGATCCGCTTTCTGAAGACCAAGGAGAACCTGGTGGTTGATGGAGCTTGACTGGAGCGCGCTGCTACAACCGCTCCCGCTGTATCGCGATGGATGGCATCACCTCTCCCAAGCAGCGTTGCTCGCCAGCGCGCTGACCCGCAACAGCACCCCCCCCGTCATGCTCCTGACATCACCAAACCCGCTCTGCGCCAGCACGCGCGCAGCGACGTAGCTCCGTCGCCCGGTCGCACAAACGACCACCGTCGGCCGCGCGAGGTCCAGTTCCCCAAGTCGTTCCCGTAGGTCGTCGAGGGGAATGCAGTGGACCGCCGAGCATTCCGGCACGGGTTGTCGCTTGACCTCCGCCGGCGTGCGCACGTCCACCACCTGGAATTGGCCCAGGGCCACGTCGGGAGGCACAAGCTCGACCACACGGTCCAACACGTTGCACGCGACAAAGGCCGCCACGTGGATCGGATCCTTGGCGGCACCGAACGGTGGAGCATACGCCAAGTCGAGTCCCGCCAGATCGCGAACGGTAGCGCCGAAGTGCATCGCCGTAGCCACCACGTCCATCCGCTTGTCGACTCCCTCCGTGCCGCCGACCGCTTGCGCGCCCAGAACCTCTCCCGTTTGCGAGTCGTAGACCAGCTTGAGCACCATTTCTGTCGCCCCCGGGTAGTAAGCGGCGTGGTCGTTCGCCGCAATGACGACGCTCGCCACCGATCGCCCGTATCGCTTCGCCGCCTTCTCGGTCAAACCCGTCATTGCCGCGACGCGACGGAAGACACGGACGATGCTGGTCCCGAGCACGGGGGCGATGGGCTGTGAGAGACGGTCGGTGACCGCGTGTTCTCCCGCAGCCCGTCCCGCACGGTTCGCCGGCCCCGCCAGCGGGATCCGCTGCGACTCGCCCGTCGGCAGGTACAGGTACTCGGCCGCGTCACCAACCGCATAAATGTCCGGGTCGGAGGTTTGCCCCTGGCGATTGGCGCGAATGCCACCACCGGCTCCGATCTCGAGTCCGGCTTCGGCAGCCAGCCGAGCGTTGGGCTTGACCCCGATCCCCAGCACGACGAGATCGGCGTCCAGCCGTCTGCCACTGGTCAATTGGACGTGCTGCACGCGTCCATCGGCATCGGAGAGGAACGCCTCCACCCCGTCGCCCAGCACCAGCTCGACCCCGTGCTCCTCGAGCTCCCCGCGCAACAGGTTCCCCATCTCGGGGTCGAGGAGAGGCAGCACCTGGTCGACCAGCTCCACGAGTGTCGTCTGCAGTCCCAGATTCTGCATCTGCTCGACCATCTCGAGACCGATGTATCCACACCCCACAATGACGGCTCGGAGCGGTCCCCCGATCTGCCGCGAGGCAATGGCGTCTGGTCCGCGAATGGCGCGACGAATACGGTCGCTGTCCGCAACATTTCGCAGTGTCAGGACATTCGCGGGAGGAGGACCAACATGGGGAGGCACGACCGGGGCCGCCCCAGGAGCAAGGATGAGCTTGTCGTAGGAGTCTTCAAAGGAACGTCCGGTACGATGGTCCAAGACATGCACCACCTTGCGACGTCGGTCGATGGCCTGTACCTCGTGCCGCGTGCGCACACGAATCCGAAAGCGCCTCTCGAAGAGCTCGGGCTTGACGACGAGAAGGTCCTCGCGCTCGGCGATCTCCCCCCCCACGTAGTAGGGCAAGCCACAGTTGGCGAAAGAGACGTGCTCGTCCTTCTCGTACATCGTGATGACGGCCCGCTCGTCCAGCCGGCGCGCGCGGGTAGCGGCCGACGCTCCCCCCGCTACGCCCCCAACAATCACAACTCGACGACGGCTCTCCCCCATCTCCACACTCCTGTCTCACCCACCGTTCCGCCTACCCGACCTTCGGTGGCAAGTTCGGAAGCTCGAGCATCACGGCCCCCACGGGCCAACGAAACCGGCGCCCACAAGAAAGAGGGCAAGACCCAAGACGACACATCCGACGAGCGCCAGTCCCACGCCGACGGCGCGCCACAGGCTCGCCCTCGCAATGCGGGCAACCTGGTCGTCCACCCGGTGCAGGGCGGCGATCGCCACCAGCTCGGGTTCCGACGGCTGGCTGTCCACCAGCGACGCGGGCCCTTGTCGCTGCGAGCCGACGCCCGCCGCGCTCGGCACGCCCTGAATCGAGGGCTCGGCCCCCCGCAACGTTCCGGGGATCGAGCCGGCCTCGAACAAGCTGCTTTCCCCATCGCGAAGCCAGGTGCGACGGATCGACTGTCCTGCCACATCCTCGGCAATTCCGCGCTGGACGCACCACTGGGCCAGCTGCTGACCAAAATGGCGGACCGACTCCCAGCGCCGATCGATGTCCTTCTGGAGCCCCTTCCGGACGATCGCCTCGAGCTCGGGCTCCTGGACTCCATGGGAGGAAAAGGGCGGCGGCTCGTCGTTGATGATGGAACGAACCAGCTCGTAGTAGCTCTCCGCGTGAAAGGGGCACGAACCGGTGACGAGCTCGTAGAGGACAACGGAGAGGGACCAGAGATCTGCGGCCCAGTTCGCGGTCTCCCCCTTGGCCATCTGCGGCGAAAGGTAGTCCGGCGTACCCATCACTGCCCCCGCCACGGTCAATCGCTGCGTCCGATCCGTGAAGCGAGCAATTCCAAAGTCGAGTAGCTTGGGCTGCAGCCCCTGTTCGATCCTCGCGAGGAAGATGTTCTCGGGCTTGACGTCCCGATGCACGATCCCGTTCTCGTGGGCCGTCGCGAGCGCGTGGGCGATGGGTAGAAGCACCGAGACCGCCTCCGCTGCCCCCACCCGGGCTTCACGCGCCAGCAAGTCGGCCAGGTCCTCACCCTCGAGGAGCTCCATCGCCAGGTAGGGGTCACCGAGCTTGGTGATCCCGAAGTCATTGATCCGCACGATCGCTGCATGTCCCAGTCGGGCTGCCGTCCGCGCCTCCTCGAGGACGCGACGTGCGAGTGCTACCGTGTCATGACCCGGTAGCGAGACGACCTTGACCGCCAGCTGCACGGCGAGAACACGATCGCGCGCCACCCAGACCGTGCCCATCCCCCCCTCCCCCAGGGGACGAATGAGCTTGAACCGGTCACCGATGAAGTCGCCCGGAGCATAGCCATGGCGGCGACGCTCCGCGCCCTCTGTGTTCGATGGATCGCCCATGTGCCTCACGCGCGAGAGGGCACACGAAGTGTACTACATTCCCTCGAGCTTCTTCTTCATCCCGGCGTGAAGCTCGGCAAATCTCGCGCTGAACACTTCGAGGGGAGCTCCCTCTGCCTGAGAGACGAGGGCCTGCATGCCAGCGGCCTGCCCGCCGCTCAGCTGACAGAGATCTCGCTTGATGGCCCCCTGCACGGTCCAGCTCCGCACGACCGTACCGCCGAGTGCCTCGCAGGAGGTCGGATGAGGCACGGTAGCCTTGTAGACCGCTGCCACGGGCTCCTTCTCCCAATACATGACCTCGAAGCGATGCGGCCCAGCCAATCGGTCGCCAACACACCAGCGCTCTTGGTTCCGTTCCGCTTCGCCTTCACCCTGACACTGGGCAGCGGATGCGCTCTGCGGCGCCGCCTTCGTGGAGCCGACCCAGTCGAGGAAGACCTTGAGCAGTTGCTCGTTCTCCTGCTGCTTCTTCTTCTCCTCAGCCTCGGCCTTCTTCTTGTCGGCCTCGTGCTTCTGGATCTCGCTGTCCAGGGTCTGGAACGTGCTGTCCTCGCAGTACTTGAAAGCGAATTCACGGTGCTGCTGGAGCAGCTTGGCGTCCCCCGCCTGCAAGCTCTCTCGAACTCCCTGCTGACCCTTCTCGCACTTGTCAGCGTCCTTGCCGTCACACGCACCGCCCACCAACGAGAGCCCGAGCGCGAGCGCCGCCCACACCATCCATCGCGGATTCCGATTCATCAGCTGACCCCTTTCACCCAGTTCGCCGGATGATGTGATACCCAAAGTCCGTTTCGACCACACCACTAGTCGCACCCACTGCCAGCCCGAAGGCGGCATCCTCGAATGGTCCCACCATCTGGCCGCGACCGAAGCTCCCAAGGTCCCCCCCAGACTTGCCCGACGGACAGTCGGAGTGCTGACGGGCGAGGTCCGCGAAGTCGGCGCCGGCGTCGATCCGAGACTTGAGACTCTCGATCTCGGCCGCCGCATCCGCCTTGCTACGAGTCGCCGACGATCGCGCCGACCCAGCGTACATGAGCAGGATGTGAGACGCTCGAACCTGGTTCGCCATGCTTCCCTCCAAGCGTACCTCCGTGCCGTCGGGACGAAGCCCGCCGCCGGCCGCCACGGTGGTTGTGTGATTCGCGAGGTTTATCCTACGGTTCGAGCACCGAGGCAAAGCCGCGGGCCGGACGCCGAGCCTTCAGCCCCAGGGCCGCACCTCAGAGTCGGCGAAAACGCTGGGAGACGCCCTTTTCGCGGCCGCATCGCCTCGCTACCAGTGGCCTCCAGATGATCCACCCCCCCCTCGATCTGCCGCCGGCGCAGCGCCGCATCTACTGCAATCGAACGCTCAACCTCCGGTCGATCAAGGCCGTCGGTTTCGACATGGACTACACGCTGGTCCACTACCGAGTCGACCGCTGGGAGACCGAGGCCTACGAGAGAGCCCGTGAGAACCTGCGCCAGCGCGGTTGGCCCGTCGACAAACTCCGTTTCGACCCCGACTTCGTCACCCTGGGGCTGATCCTCGACACGGAGCTGGGCAACATCGTCAAGGCCAACCGCTTCGGCTACGTCACCCGGGCCTGCCACGGAACTCGCATGCTGGACTTCGAGGAGCAGCGGAACGTCTACGGCCGCATCCTAGTGGAGCTGGGTCAGCCGCGATGGGTCCCGATGGACACGCTGTTCTCGCTTTCCGAAGCGTCGCTCTTCGCACAATGCGTCGACCTGCTCGATGGCGGCCAGCTCGGCACGGGCATCGGCTACGGCGAACTCCAGCGCGTCGTGCGTCGTGCCATCGACCAAGTGCACATGATGGGCGCGCTCAAGGAAACCATCATGGCGAACCCGGAGCACTTCGTCGAGCTCGACCCGGACCTCCCGCTGGCACTGCTGGACCTGAAGCACGCGGGCAAGAAGCTCCTCGTCATCACCAACTCGGAGTGGGCCTTCACCCAAGCGATGATGAGCTACGCGATCGACCGCTTCCTGCCCGCTCACATGTCGTCGTGGCGGGACCTTTTCGACCTCGTCATCGTGCAGGCGCGCAAGCCGGTGTTCTTCCGCACGAAGAACCCCATCTTCGAGATCGTGGATGCCGACGCGGGTCTGCTGAAACCCTACACGCGCTCGCTGGAGACCGGGGGCATCTACCTGGGGGGACACGCCGGACTGGTGGAACGCGATCTGGGACTGCTGGGCGAGGAAATCCTCTACGTCGGAGACCACATCTACGCGGACGTGCACGTGTCCAAAGACGTGCTGCGGTGGCGCACCGCCCTGGTCGTGCGAGCGCTGGAGAAGGAGATCCTCGAACTGGAGCGCTTCAAGCCCCAGCAGGCCGCACTTTCGGACCTGATGGAACGCAAGAACCGACTGGAACACCAGTTCTCGCTCCTGCGCCTGGAGCTGCAGCGTCGTGATCTCGGCTACGGAGACCCAGCACCTCGAGCCCGGGTCGGGGAGGTCCGACAGCGAATGCAGAAGCTCCGCGCCGAGCTGGTCGACCTCGACAGCCAGCTCGCCCCCCTCGCCCAGGCGTCGGGCGAGCTCGTCAACAGGCGCTGGGGAACGGTCATGAGGGCCGGCAGCGACAAGAGCCACCTCGCGCGACAAATCGAGGCCAGCGCCGACATCTACATGTCCCGTGTGTCGAACCTGCTCTACCAGACCCCCTTCGTCTACCTACGTAGCCCGCGCGGCTCCCTCCCTCACGATAGCGGCCCCGCTGGTGGAGCCTGACGGAGCTGCGGGCGGCCACCTGGAAGGGTCGGGCCCTGCAGGGCCCTCGTCTCTGTCACGGCAAGAGATCGACGCTTGCGTGGTGTCCGAGCAGGTCGACGACGGTGACACGCAGCACTGCGGAGGGTGCGATCTCGAACGGTTCCGACAGGAGCTCGAGACGACGTCGCTGTCGAGACCGCTGGGTGTGCCACACCGGGACGGGAGCTGACGGTCCGGCCACCTCTACTCCCCACCAGTCAACCCGGTCGGACCAGCGTCCGAAGAGAGCGCGAACGCGGGCGGGCACCGGGTCCGATTCACGCGGAGCCACGCCCAGCAGCTCGACTCGCGCTTCGGAGCCCGAGCGATGGAGCAACGCCTCGATGACGTAGTCGGCCCGAGCCTCCCCCGTCACTTCGTACCCCCCCACCACCCCTCGCGCAGCCAGGCGTTTGCGCGTCGTGTGAACCGCGAAGGCCGAGGCATCGCAGCCGAGCCAGCGACGGCCCAGGCGTTCGGCCACGGCCAAGGTGGTCCCGGACCCACAGAACACATCCGCCACGATTGAGCCAGGGGCCGACGAGGCCAGGACAATTCTCTCGAGCAGTGCCTCGGGCTTCTGGGTCGGGAAGTCGACCCGTTCGGGCTGGTTGCCGCGCAGGGCTGGGATGTCGAACACGTCGCGACAGTTCACCCAGGTGTACGGCCCGCGTTCATCCTCGTGGATCTCCACATTGGAGAAGCCATAGCGATGCGTGAGGTAGCTCTTCTCCTTCTGGGGATTCCAGATGGCTCGCGCGGGGTCTTTGGCATAGAAGAGAATGGTATCGTGCTTGCGACCAAACCCCAGTCGCTCGGGCATGCCTCCGGTCCGGTAGAACCACACAATCTCGTTGACCAGCGACCGCTCCCCGAAACGCTCGTCGAGGAGGCAGCGAACACGCGCCGCGGCCCGGTAGTCGACATGAACGTACAGCGAGCCCCGCGCGCTGAGCAGCTCACGCATGAGTCGCAACCGGCGATCCAGCATGTCCAGGTATTCGGGCATGCCCCTCGCCCAGCGGTCCCGATATACCGGGATGGAAGCCGTCGTCTTCGCCTCTCCGACCGGGACCTTGGCGGCAAAGTCTGACCCTGTCGCAAAGGGAGGGTCGACGTAGATCAGGTCGACCTGACCCTTGAATTCGCCGACCCACTCCTCAAGACACGACTCGTTGTCAGCACAGACGAGACGGTTGGTCCAGGCCAGATCGAGACCGGGCGAATTGGGGACTGTTCGCTTCCGGGACGCGGACAACATGCCGTTCGTCGGGCAGCGCTACCTGGCCGCCAGCACTGCAACGTCACCGATACGAGCGGTGCGGTCAAGCCGGCGACGTGGAAGGCAGAGCAAGGGGGACAAACGTGCTAACGTCCGGGGCACACGCCTCTGCTGTACGCACATGAATGCCCCTCCGAAGCCGACCGAGCCGCGTGACTCCGCGAAATTACTGGAAGAACTCCGCGAGAGCGAGCATCGCTTCAAGGAACTGACAAACCTGCTGCCCCAGACGGTCTTCGAGATCGATCTGGAAGGGCGCTTCTCCTATGTGAATCGGCAGGCCTTGGAGTTCACTCAGTACACCCACGAGGACATCCTTCGCGGCTTGACCGTGTACGACGTCGTGCGACGGGAGGAGGTCGAGTCCCTCCAGCAGAACATCGCCGCGAAGCTGCGCGGAGCAGCCGACAGCGGCGTGGACTACCACCTGGTGAAGAAGAGCGGTGAGACCGCCACGGTCAACGTGCTCAGCAGCGTCATTCGGCGCGGAGATCAGGTTGTGGGCCTGCGCGGAGTCGTGGTTGACGTGACCGAGAGCCGACGCATTCAGGAGCTGGCCGCCCGAGCACAGCGCCTCGAAACGGCGGGGCGCGTCGCCGGGCAGGTGGCACACGACTTCAACAACTTGCTGGGACCACTCATGGCCTATCCCGAGTTGATCAGCAAGACGCTGCCCCCCGACCACACCGCGCAACGGTATGCCGCAGCGATGCTGGACTCGGTGCAGCAACTCTCGGAAATCAGCCAGCAGCTTCTCACGCTCGGGCGCCGCGGCCACTACGAGCTGGAACCACTGAGCCTCAACGACATCGCCAAGCAGGCCGTCGCCCACTTGTCTCCCTGCCCATCGGAGCTACGGGTAGAACTCGACCTAGCCGCCGACCTCATGCCGGTGCTGGGCGGAGCGTCGCAGCTGATGCGAGTGGTGACCAATCTGGTCGTCAATGCGCGTCAGGCCATGCGCGATCACGGACTGTTGAGTGTCAAGACGGAGAATGTCTACGTCGAGGGATCCACCGGCGGCGAGCTGCAGGTGCCCCAGGGCGAGTACGCTCGTCTCTCGGTTTCGGACACGGGCCACGGCATCGCTAGCGAACACCGCCCGCGAATCTTCGATCCGTTCTTCACTACCAAGAAGTCACTGACCCACGGCTCCGGTCTCGGGCTGAGCGCCGCTCATGCAGTCGTCGAAGACCATGGCGGGTACTTCGATTTCGAGTCAGAGCTCGACGCTGGAACCACCTTTCACGTCTACCTGCCCGTCGCGCGAGACGACATGCTTCCGCCGAGCGTCGAACCGGACGAGTTCTGCGGCGTCGGATTGCGCGCCCTCGTCGTGGATGACGACGCGGGGCAACGCGAAGTGGCCTCCCGCCTGCTCGAGGCGCTAGGCTACCGAGTCCGGGTCGCGTGTAGTGGAAACGAGGCGCTCCGACTCCTCCAGGAGGAGCCCGCCGAGATCATGGTACTCGACATGGTGATGCCAGATCTCGACGGAACGGAGACGTTCCGCCGAGCCCGCGCCACGTATCCACAACAGCGGGCGATCTTGGTCTCGGGATACGCGGAGTCCCATCGTGTGGCCGAAGCACGACGACTTGGCATCGAACAATTCGTGCGCAAGCCTCTGACCTTGCGCACTCTGGCGCGGGCGCTCTGCCTGGAACAGAAGCGATGACTTGCAGTGCTGATCACTTGCGCTGATTGAATTCTCCAACCTCACCCCTCTTTGGGCGAGGGGCAAGGTCTCCGAACAACTCCACTTCTCTCAAGTGGCGCTGTTCCACATGGGCGATCAACGCAAGCGTTGCCCGCTGCAAGTCATCCTACTGGTAGGACTGAACAGCCCCCAGCGGGTTGGGCCGCTCGGACCGCAGAGCCCCCCTGCGCCTCATCCGGCCGCCGACGGCAGACCGGCCAGGGCCATCGCGATCTCCTCTTGGCTGACCTGGATGTCCTGAATCTTGCCTCCAAAGAAGTCGATGTAGGCCTGCATGTCGAAGTGCCCATGGCCGCAGAGGTGGAAGAGGATTGTCTCGCGCTTGCCCTCGCGCTTGCAACGCAGTGCTTCCTCGATCGCACCCTTGACCGCGTGGGTGGCTTCCGGCGCCGGAGTGATCCCCTCCGCTTTCGCAAACAGGACACCAGCCTCGAAACAGGCAGTTTGATGGTAGGCAGTAGGCTCGACGAGTCCAAGGTCGACGACCTTGCTCACTAGAGGGGACATGCCGTGATAACGCAGCCCACCCGAATGGAAGGCCGGGGGAACGAAGCCGGAACCCAAGGTGTGCATCATTACCAGCGGCGTCATCTGGGCGGTGTCGCCGAAGTCGTATGCGTACTTCCCTCGTGTGACCGACGGGCAAGCCGCCGGCTCCACCGCGACGACACGGCGCCGGCGTCCACCTCGCAGCTGCTGGCCCAGGAACGGGAACGTGAGACCGGCAAAGTTGCTCCCTCCCCCGATGCAACCGACCAGCACATCCGGGTCCGCGCCCGCAAGCTCGAGCTGCTTCATGGCCTCCAGTCCGACCACCGTCTGGTGCAGCATCACGTGATTGAGCACGCTCCCCAGAGCATACTTGGTGCCCGGATCCTGCACCGCTCGCTCCACGGCCTCGCTGATTGCAATGCCCAGGCTGCCCGGGCAGTCAGGGTCCTTCGCCAGGATGGCTCGACCTGCCGCGGTCAGTTCGCTGGGACTGGCGTGGACAGTAGCATCGAAGAGGTTGATCAGACCGCCGCGATAGGGCTTCTGCTGCAGGCTGATCTTGACCATGAACACTTCCAGTTCGAGGCCAAAGACCTGCGTGGCATAGGCTAGCGACGATCCCCACTGCCCAGCCCCGGTCTCCGTGGTCAGGCGTCGGACCCCTTCTTCCTTGTTGTAGAAAGCCTGCGCGACGGCGGTGTTGGGCTTGTGGCTACCGGTCGGGGAGACGCCTTCGTACTTGTAGTAGATCCTTGCTGGCGTATCGAGCGCGCGCTCGAGCTTGCGGGCGCGATACAAGGGGCTCGGCCGCCATTGCCGCCACACGTCACGCACCGGACCGGGGATCTCGATTTCTCGCTCCTGGCTCATCTCTTGCTGGATGAGCGCCATCGGGAACAGCGGCGCGAGGTCGTCGGGACCCAGCGGCTGACGAGTCCCCGGATGGATCGGTGGGGGGGGGGGCTCGGGAAGGTCCGCCTGGATGTTGTACCAGTGAGTCGGGAGATCCGCCTCGTCCAGGGTGTACTTGATCCGATCCTCGCTCATTGTCTCGTACCTCGGGTTGATTCCAATCTAGTGGGGCAACTCGTAATACCTCAAAACTCCCCATGGGTCCTCAGCCCGTGAAAAAGGCATTCGACCTGACCCGAGTGACGACGAACCCAGCAGCACGCCATCTCCGGAGCGTTCCTGTGTCCGTATCACCTCGTCGGCCGCCCGTCCTCGTCATCCTCGCCAGCGCGATCGTCTCGTGCGGGGACCCCGGTGCAGACGGTCTATCGGACACCGGTGGAGCCGGGACCGTGACCACCGGGGGTCGCGGCGCTGGTGCAAGCGCCACAGGAGGAACTGGAGTAGGCGGCGCCACTGGTGGTTTGGGCTCCTACGCTGGCGGAAGAGCCGGCGACGCCACTGCCACCGGCGGCAATGTGGGGGGCCGAGCCAGTGGTGGAGGGCCAACGGGAGGTGCCCCAACCGGAGGGACCGGGACCGGGGGCTCGCACACTGGAGGCGAGGCGACGGGCGGTGGCGGACCTGGCGGCGAGCCAGTCTCCACAGGCGGCGCAGAGCCCACAGGGGGCGCAACAGCGGGTGGGACCGGCACCCACACTGCGGGAGCAGGGGGGGCGGCGGGAGGCTGCGCTGGCCCCATCCCGGGTACCCGTGGAACCAACCCGTTGCTACCCGGCTTGTTCACTGCAGACCCTGCGGTCCTGGTTCACGACTGCACCTTCTACATCACCGCCGGACACGACGAGGGCAGTGGTGGCTTTCAACTGCGCGACTGGTACGTCCTGTCGTCGACGGACCTGGTCCATTGGTCCGACCAAGGGGGACCACTCCTGAGCGTCGAAACGTTCGCGTGGGCGAACGCGAACGCCTGGGCGAGCCAGATGGTCGAACGCGCGGGTCGATTCTACTGGTACGTCCCCGTCAACGAGTCCGCCGGGGCGATGGCCATTGGCGTGGCCGTCGGCGAGAGCCCCGTGGGGCCCTTCGTGGACGCACTCGGCAGACCACTGATCAACGACGCCAGCGAGATGGCCACCTTCGGATACTCAGATCCGGGAGAAACCGTGTACACCATCGACCCCACGGTTTTCGTGGACGACGATGGCCAGGCTTACCTTCTGTACGGCGGATTCTGGCGCATGGTAGTCGCGCGCCTAGGAGCCGACATGCTCTCCATCGAGGGCATGATGGTGGAAACAACGCCACCCGGGTTCTTCGAAGCGCCCTATCTCACCAAGCGTGACGGCACGTATTACCTGCTCTACGCGGCTGGCAGCAACCCTGCGACGATCGACTACGTGATGGCGGACAGCCCCACGGGCCCTTGGCGAGACCATGGCGAGATCATGGCAGCGCTACCCAGTCTGCCCGGCCAGGATGCGGCCACCAGTCATCCCGCAATCGCCGAGTATGCTGGGCAGTGGTACCTCGTCTACCACCTCAGCAACGGCCCCGGCGGAGGAACGTACCGCAGGCAAGTTGCCATCGAGAAGCTCGCCTTCAATGAGGACGGCACCATCCAGCCCGTTTCGCCGTCGAGCGGGCTCTCTTTCTGAAACAGTATGCTCCACGGTCACTGCACGATGAATCGAACCTCGCCCCGCTATTCTTGGCTCCCAATCCTGTCGCTGTCGCTCCTGGCGCCGTGGGCCGCCGCCTGTGGCGATGAGTCCGGTGGTGACGAAACCGACGCCGCCACTGGCGGGCGGAGTTCGGGCGGGGCCGTAACCGGGGGGCTCGGTGTGTCCGGTGGCGCATTTCCCACGGGAGGATCGCCGACCGGAGGTGGGGGCGAACCCATGCCCTCCAGCGGCGGTGGCGGGGCAGGGACCGGCGGGGGGGGCGGAACGCCAGGTGGCGGCGGCGCTGTCACGGGGGGCGTCGCCACGGGAGGCATCGTCACGGGGGGCATCGTCACGGGGGGCATCGTCACGGGGGGCATCGTCACGGGGGGCATCGTCACCGGGGGCGCGGGGGGGGGGGGGG
>JBNLDK010000211.1:0-40861 GCA_050304295.1 Polyangiaceae bacterium | reverse complement strand
GCTACCGCTGCCGCGCGGCAGCCCGTCTCCGCTCCCGCCGAATCGGACCAACCGAGTCGCCCGTACCGCTTTCCGGCGGCAAAGCGACTAGTCGCCATCGGCGATCTGCACGGAGATCTAGCTGCCACGCGTTCGGTGCTGCGCCTCGCGGGGGCGATCGACGAAGGTGACCGGTGGGTGGGACACGATCTCGTTGTGGTGCAGACAGGTGACCAGCTCGACCGCGGTGACGACGAGCCCGAGATCCTCGACCTCCTGGATCGTCTGGCGACCGACGCGGAGCGGGCCGGGGGTGCGGTGCACGTGCTCAACGGCAACCACGAACTGATGAACGTGGCTGGGGACTTTCGCTACGTGACGCCCGGCGGTTTGGCGGACTTCGCCGATGTCACCGGCGAAGGGCAGCTGGTTCAGTGGGCGCAGCAGCTGCCCCCGAAGATGCGGGGGCGAGCGCACGCCTTCCTCCCCGGAGGGGTCTTTGCTCGCCGGCTCGGCCGGCGGAACACCGTGGTGGTCGTCGGCCGAACTGTGTTCGCGCATGGTGGGGTACTGCCGGCGCATGTGGCCCACGGCATTGGGCGCCTGAATGACGAGGTGAGACGCTGGATGACCGGGGCGACCCCCAGCTTGTCGCCGCTCGCCCAGGGTGAGGAGTCTCCAGTATGGACCCGTCGATACTCCTCTGGGTCGCTCTCTTCTGTCCTCTGCGCCGAGCTGGAGGGGGTCTTGCTGCAGCTCGAGGTGGAGCGCCTAGTAGTCGGGCACACCGTTCAGAAGGACGGGATCAGCTCAGCCTGCGACGGTCGGGTCTGGCGGGTGGACGTCGGAATGGCGCGGCACTACGGGGGTACGGTCGCAGCTCTGGAGATCCGGGAGGGGCAGACCCGGGTTCTCACGGCCGAGCCGTGACGGCGACCGTTGCCGTTCCGGCGCGGAAGCGGTAACGCTGCTCGCGATGAGCGACTCGATTCCCAATGTTCTGGCCGCCCGGTATGCGAGCGCCGAGATGCGGCAGCTCTGGTCGCCACGCCACAAGGTGATCCTCGAACGTCAGCTGTGGGTTGCCGTGATGAAGGCCCAGCGGCGTCTCGGGATCGCCATTCCGGAGGACGCGATCGCCGCCTACGAAGCGGTGACCGATCGGGTGGACCTCGAGTCCATCCAGCGTCGGGAGCGGGTCACGCGTCATGACGTGAAGGCGCGCATCGAGGAGTTCTCGGAGCTGGCGGGTCACGAGCACGCGCACAAGGGGATGACGTCTCGCGACCTGACCGAGAATGTCGAGCAGATGCAGGTGCGCGCGTCGCTCCTGCTCGTCCGCGCGCGGGTGGTGGCGTCGCTCGTGCGTCTGGCGCGTCGGGCGGCCGAGTACCAGGAGCTGGTGCTGGCCGGGCGCAGTCACAACGTTGCGGCGCAGGCCACCACGATGGGCAAGCGCTGCGCCAACGCGGGGCAGGAGCTGCTCGAGGCGTTCGAGCGCCTCGAGTCGCTGATCGATCGGTACCCGCTGCGGGGCATCAAGGGGCCCGTCGGCACCCAGCAGGACATGCTCGATCTGTTGGACGGGGACGCGGAGCGGCTGGCTGCTCTGGAGGGAGCGATCGCGGAGCACCTCGGGTTCACTCGCGCGCTCGACAACGTTGGACAGGTCTACCCTCGGTCGCTCGATCTGGACGTCGTCAGCGCGCTGGTTCAGCTCGCCGCGGGTCCCTCGAGCTTCGCGAAGACGCTGCGCTTGATGGCCGGGCAGGAGCTAGCGACCGAGGGGTTTCAGCCCGGTCAAGTGGGATCGTCGGCGATGCCCCACAAGATGAACGCGCGCTCCTGCGAGCGGGTCACCGGGTTCTCCACCATTCTGAGCGGATACCTGACGATGGTGGCGGGGCTGGCCGGGGATCAGTGGAACGAGGGTGATGTCAGCTGCTCCGTGGTGCGCCGCGTGGCCCTGCCAGATGCCTGCTTCGCGATCGACGGACTGTTCGAGACCTTCCTCCACGTGTTGGACGACTTTGGGGCCTACCCGGCGGTGGTGGAGCGCGAGCTCGCGCGCTACCTGCCGTTCTTGGCGACCACCAAGGTTCTGATGGCCGCGGTGCGCAAGGGGGTGGGCCGCGAGAGCGCCCACGAGGCGATCAAGGAGCATGCGGTCGCGGTGGCCCTCGAGATGAGAGAGCAGGGACGCGCCGAGAACGACCTCCTGGATCGCCTGGCAGCCGACGCGCGACTGGGGCTCGACACCAGCGAGCTGGCCGCGCTCCTCGGTCGCCCCCTCGATTTCGTGGGCAACGCGCCCGCACAGACCCGCGCCTTCATCGCCAGCGTCGATCGTCTCGTCGCGGCCTATCCCGAGGCGGCGACCTACGCGCCGGGCGATCTGCTCTGAGGTCGACGGCGGCCCGGTTTCGGGGAGTGCCGCGGGACCCGACGGCCCTGCAGTGGGCGCAGATGGTGGCGCGGGAGCCGCGGTCGCTCGGGTGCGCCAGGGTGAACGCCCCCCTCCCGCGTTGGCCACGGGACTTGGCAAATCCGAGAGCGGGGCGCTAGACCGCGTGCCGTCCGTCGCAGCAACGAGGCGGGGGCCTGGCGCCGAGCGCCCTCACGTCACGGCCCCCACGGCGAGGGCGATGGTGGCGAAGGCGCCGGCTGCGCCGACGATCCAGAACACCAGTCGTCGGTAGCGCGCCCGCCGTTCCAAGAGGTGTGGGGGTTCGGGGGGACACGAGGGGGCTCGGGGAAACAGGCTCCGCGGAGTGACGAGCTCGCGGCGGGCCGCGTCGCGAAATGCGCGATCGAACGCCTCATCGTCTGCGTTGAGTGGGTCCGGGGCGTGACTGGGCCAGGTCATGGTGTCGTCGTCGAAGTGGTGGTTCGTCAGCCGCGAGTGCAGTCACCGCCGGCGCAGGTGGTGTCGCAGGTGCCATCGGTGTTGCAGTCGAAGGAGCAGCCTCCGCCGGCGCAGGTGAAGTTGCAGTTGGCGTTGTCCTCGCAGGTGAAGTTGCAGCCGCCCCCCGCGCAATCAGCCGTACACGTGGAGTTGCTGGTGCAAGTAATCGAGCAGCCGCCCTCCGCACAGGTTGCCTCACAGGATGCTTCTCCGTCGCAGTCGAGGCGACAATTGTCGGATCCCGTCGGGCAGGCCAGGCTGCAAACGCTATCGGAGCCGCAGTCGGTGCGACAGTTGGCGCCGGCGCCGCAAGTGGTGGCGCAGGTCGCGTTGTCGGTGCAGTCGACGACGCAGTTCGCGTCGCCGCCAGTGCAAGTGGCGGCACAAGTGGACCGGTCCGCGCACGCTTGGTCGGTGCAACTGGCGTCCGTGCACGCGAGCGTGCAGTTGGTGCTTCCGGTGCAGGTGCCGTCGCCGGTTATGAGGATGCCGCCCCCCGAGAGCTGGCAGGTGGCGTCGACGCACACCAGGCCGGGGTCGCCGCAGTTCTCGTCGGTCAGGCACTCGACGCAGCGATGGGCGGAGGTGTCGCAGTAGGGGTCACGTCCGGAGCATCCTCCGTCATCGACGCACTCCACGCATTGGTGCCCCGCGCTGCAGAACGGCTGGTCGCCGCCGGCGCAGTTGGCGTCGCCGAGACACTCGACGCAGAAAGCGCCAGCGGTGTCGCAGTAGGGGGTGGGCGCGGCACAGTCTCCGCTGCTGCCGCAGGCCGAGACACAGCGGTTCGTCGCTGGATTGCACGCGAGGTTCGGATCGCCGCAGTTGGCGTCCGTCACGCATTCGACGCACTCTTTGGCGTTGCTGTCGCAGTAGGGGCGTCCACCGTCGCAGTGCTTGTCGCCGGTGCACTCGACGCAGGTGTTGGTGTCGAGGCTACAGGCTGGATTGCCGGTGCCATCACAGTTGGCGTCGCCCAGGCATTCGACGCAGTGTCCCACATCGGAGTTGCAGTACGGGGTCGGCGCCGCGCAGTCTCCACTGCCCGTGCAGGCGGTGGTCGTCGCTCCGCCCGATGCAGCGGTGCTCGATCCCCCGGTTGCGGCCCCCCCCGCGTTCGTCGTTCCGGTCCCCCCGGTTGCGGCGCCCCCCGCGTTGGCGGAACCGGTGCCGGCAGGGCCACCACCGACGGTCGTTCCCTCGTCGGAGCCACCGCAGGCAGCGCTCATCAGAATTGCGATCGCTCCCGCGACCCCCAACCCGCTCAGTAGTCCAAGCTGCTTCATGTCGATTCTCCTCAACCTTGACACTCGAAGTCCCCGTCACAGTGCCCGCCAGCGCCGCAGTGGGCGTCCGTCAAGCACTCGACACACTCCTGCTCGGCGACGTTGCAGAACGGTGCGCCGCGCCCGCACGCGGCGTCGCTCAGGCACTCGACACAGCGACCCCGGGTCGGGTCGCAGGTGGCCCGGTCCCCGCCACAGTTGCCGTCGGCGATGCACTCCACGCAGATGCGGCGGGTCTCACTGCAGTATGGCTGGTCCCCTCCGGGGCACTGCGCGCTACTAGTGCAGGCCGTCTCGCAGCGGTTGCGGAATGAGTCGCAGACCTGGCCGGTTCCGCAGTTGGCATCGGCCAAGCACTCCACGCACTCGCCAGCGGCGACGCTGCAGTACGGTTGCTCGCCTCCACAGTCGGCATCTGCCGAACACTCGGCGCAGATGCCGTGGGCGTTGCAGACGTCGCCTCCTTCGCAGTTGGCGTCGGCCAGGCACTCGACGCAGATGCCCGCCCCACCGCAGTAGGGGTTAGGGGGGGCGCAATCGCCGCTTCCGCGACAGTGCACGGCAGGCTCCCCGTTGGGGCCCGTTGCGGGGCCGGAGCCGTCGGCTTCTCCCGACGAGCTACAGCCCCAGCTGACTGTCGTGGCGACCACGAGTGAGGCGAAGGTGGATACCAATCTCCCAGCATTGCAGATCGAGTTCATCGTTGAGGTTCCTCTCCGTGTCGCCATTTCGACGTTGCTGCCTCATGGACCCGTGCAGTTGTCGTTGGCTGCGCAGTCCGTGTTGCAGGTGCCGTCGGTGTTGCAGTCGAAGCTGCAGCCGCCACCGGAGCAGGTGAAGTCGCAGTTGGCGTTGTCTTCGCAGGTGAATTGGCAGCCGCCACCGGCGCAGTCCGCGTTGCACGTGGAGTCGTTGCGGCAGGCGACGTCGCAACCACCCTCGGCGCAGGAGGAGGTGCAGCTGGCGTCTTCCTCGCAGCGTACGACGCAGTCGCCCGAGCCGACCGGACAGGCAGTGTCGCAGATTGTGTTGCTGTCGCAGACCGTGCGGCAGTCGGCGGCGCCACCGCAGGTGGTGCTGCAGGTGGCGCTGTCGGTGCAATCCATCGCGCAGTCGGTGCTGGCACCCACGCAGGTCGAGGTGCAGGTCGTCGCGTCTTGACACACCTGGTCGGTGCACTGGTTGCCCGCGAGGCAGTCCAGCACGCAGGTCCCCGTGCCACGGCAGTCGCCGTTGCCGATGATGAGCTGGCCACCGTCTGGTAGGCGACAGGCGCCTCCCAGGCAGACGAGTCTCGCGTCGCCACAGTTCTCGTCCGTGAGGCACTCAACGCAGTTGCTCGCGGCGACATCGCAGTAGGGCGTGTTGCCGTTGCAGGTGGTGTCGTCGACGCACTCTACGCACTGGTTGTCCGCGCCGCAGGCCGGTCGGTTGCCACTCGTGCAGTTGGCGTTGCCCAGGCATTCGACGCAGAAGCCGGCGTTCGTCTCGCAGTAGGGAGTGGGTGGCGCACACTGGCCGCTGTCTGCGCAGGCGGAAACACAGGTGTGGCTGGCAGGATCACAGGCGAGACTCGGGTCGCCGCAGTTGGCCGTGGTGAGACACTCCACGCACTGCCGTGCGTCGGTGTCACAGTAGGGCTGGCCTGGTGAGCAGTGGGTGCTGTCGGTACACTCGACGCAGACGTTGGTCACGAGGTCGCACGCGGGCGTGGCATCACCCGTACAGTTCGCGTCGCCAACGCATTCGACGCAACTGCCCGTGTCCACGTTGCAGTAGGGCAGGGGCATCGAACACTGTCCGCTGTCGGTACACGAGTTGCTGGTTGCGCCCCCGGCGCCTCCCGCCATCATCGTTCCGCCCGTGGCCCCGCCCAGGCCCGGAGCTCCAGCGGACGTCGCGCCTCCCATCGCAGGAGCGCCGGCGCCCATCGTGCCCGCGATTCCGATGGGCGGGGAACCGGCTGCGGTCGTGCCGCCGACCATGACCGCTCCGCCGGATGCTGCAGGTCCACCCGCGATCGAGCTTCCGGTGCCTGCTGCATTGGTGCCGCCAGCGCCGATGCTGGCTCCCGCCGACCCGCCGCTGGCACGGCCACCGGTTGCTGTCACCGTTCCACCGGTTGTCGCACTCCCGGACGCACCGCCATCTGTCGTGACTCCGCCGCTGTGCGAGTTCTCGTCGGACTTGCCGCAAGAGGCCGCGCTCAAGAGCACCGTGATCGCCAGTACACCCGCGCTTGCCAGTCTATGATTCCTCATCCAAGTGTCCTCCGTCCGGGGTTGCAACGAATCCAGTTGCGCGGGGTCGACGAAACCACGCATGCATCGATCGAGATTCTGATCGAAAGGTTCGCTACGATGGTGGTCCTCCCGTGATCCCACCTGTCTCCGTCCAGATCGCTGACCCCAGTGACGAGCACGCATCGCTGATGATCGAGGCGTGCACGGCGGTTCTGCGGCAGGGGCAATGTGAGCTGGCTCCGCCGACGCCGGGATCAACACCGCACACCGTGGCGGTCGTATCGTGGCGAGACACTCAACACGCGGCGGTGCTCATCGAAGTGGGGGTGACGACCGCGGACGGGACCCATTGGCATACTCAGTCCGTCGAGTTTCAGCCGATCGATCCTCTGCCCGAGCGCTGGCGTGTTGTGGGCATAACGATCGCCACTCTTGTCGGCGACCTGGATGCGGCCGAGACCGAGCGGGAGGCTGGGCCAGTCAGTTCTGCGCCTGTGACCCAGACTGACAAACCGCCCGGGACGTCCCAGCGCGAGCCGGTGCTGGGAACTGGGGTTGGTGCTCCTCGTTCACCAGAAGCGAGCGCGGGTCCGACGCGGCAGAGCTGGGTGGCGAGCGGTGGACTCGTGGCTCCGGGGGGCAAGACGGTTCGCGCCGGGCTGTGGCTCCGAGGGGCCTGGGTTCCGCAGGCGCCCCTCTTTCTGACGGTGGCCAGTCGCTTCCTGGCGGCGCCCCGTAGCCAGGGGGTGGCGCCGCGGTGGCTGGGTCTCTCGGTGGGGGTGGGAGCGCAACAGTCCGTGGGTGGTGGGAGCCTGCATGGCTGGGTTGAGCTGTTGGTCGATCGGGTGTGGGTGGCTGCGGATCAGGCGACTGGGGCCAAGGCGCTCCCGGGGGCGCGCCTTGGAGTCGGCGGCGCGTGGCCAGTTTCTGGGCCAGTCGCGCTGGTGTTGGGTGGTGACGTCACGCGCTACTCGCGAGGCGTTCGGGTGCGCCGTGACGGTGACGAGGTCGTTGCGTTTCCCGCATCCACCTACACGCTCGCGTTGGGGGGTCGTTACGCGTTCTGACTGGAATCGGGCGAGCCGCTGCGCGTTCGGCCGCAGGAGAGGAATTCTTCATCAATTTCGGTCGCTGTGCGTGATTCGGTGCAGCTTCCGTTACAGTGTTGGAGGTGCCCCGAACCGCAGCCCAGCAGCAACGCTCGACTCTGCGCGTCATCCCCGGCGGGTTGCAGGGTGTCGCGCGGACGGCCAGCGATGACGAGATCATTGCGGCGTTCGAGAGTGGGGACCCGCGGTTTGGAGCCCTGCTGTATCAGCGGCTGGTGGACGTGGTGGAGGGCACGCTCTACCGCATGCTGGGTCGCTACGAGCCGGATCACGACGATCTCGCGCAAGCGGCCTTCGAGCAGATCGTCATCACGCTGAGCAGCCGACGTTTCGGGCGCGCCTGCAGCCTGCGGTCGTGGGCTGCCGCGGTGACCACCAATGTGGCCCTGAACTGTCTGCGCCGGCGCGGTGTTGAGCGCAGGGTGTTCGACCGGCGTCAGGAGGGTGAGGTGGTAGCCGACCTCGTCGAGGCCGCGAGCAACCCCGAACGTGATGCTCGCGCTCAGGCCGAGCTCGACCGGGTGCGTCAGGCGCTGGGGCAGATGTCGCCGAAGCTGGCCGAGACGGTGTTCCTACACGATGCTCTGGGTCACAGCGTGCCCGAGATCGCGGTGCTCACCGGAGTTACCGTCACGGCGGCGCAGTCGCGACTGACGCGCGGCCGCCGGGAGCTGGGGCGTTTGCTCGAGGGGGAAGCGGAGGTTGGACGATGAATGCTCCCCAGAATGCTGTGCGCGGCGCGTTGGAACGACTGGGCAGCTCGGGGATCCCCGTTCGCGACGCCGAGGCGCGGGAGCAGCAGCGCGAGCGCATTGTGGGAGCGGTCAACCGACAAGCGGCGCGACTCCAGGAGCGCCGGCGTGGCCGACGCCACAGGCAGTGGCGACTGCTCCTGGCAGCGATGCTGACTGGCCTGGTGCTCGTCGCCGGGACAGTGCTGCGCGCCTTTTCACCGGCAACGTTGACTCCGGACGTTCTACTCGCGGAGATGGCCCCTGGTGTGGGTCGTGTCGTTGCGGCGACGGGGGTGCCCGACTGGACCGCGGGTCGCGAGCTCTCCTGG
This sequence comes from Polyangiaceae bacterium, assembly GCA_050304295.1. GTDB lineage: Bacteria > Myxococcota_A > Polyangia > Polyangiales > Polyangiaceae > JAFGBI01. Next base: position 32,276 of record JBNLDK010000211.1, on the reverse strand, counting down.
GGAGATCGTCTGACGGTGCCGTCGCGGTCGCGACTCACGCTGCTCCTGCAGGAACGCGTCGAGGCTACCCTGACCGGGCCCGTAGAGGCCGCCTTGCCCCGGTCCGGGACCGCGGTTGCATCCCGGCTCGAGCTGCACCGCGGTCGGGGTGACTTCGCGGTCAGTCCGCTCCCGCCAGGGCACACGTTCGCCGTCGTGACCCCGGACGCGCGAGTGCTCGTCCACGGAACCCGGTTCGTCGTCGAGGTGGTCGAGCGCGAGACCGCGACCGTGACCCGCGTCTCCGTGTCCGAGGGAAGCGTTGGTGTGTTTGCCGATGGGCGACAGGTGCTGCTGAGGCCGGGGGACGAGTGGTCGTCGAGGGAACCTTCCCAGGCCGCGTCGCCTGCTGACGCGGTGCCCGCAGAGGTGGGCAGCGTGGTGGGCGCTGCCTCCGCGCGGTCGCCAGCGGCCGTGTCTCCGCCCGCGACGGTTGGCGCGGGGGACGAAGCTGGGGCGAGGAGCACCTTGGCGATCGAGACGCGCGAGTACATGGCGGCCATGGCAGCGAAGCGGCGCGGCGACGACGCGGCCGCACTGGAGCGGCTCGAGGGATTTCTGCAGCGTTACCCGCAGTCGCCGCTGGCGCAGAGCGCGCGGGTCGAGCGCTTCCGGCTGCTCCGCTCCCAGGGGCGCGAGGATGCTGCGGCGGAAGAGGCGCGTCGCTACATGGCGGAACATCCCGACGGATTTGCGCGGGGCGAGGCGCGCGACATGGCGATCCCGTCCGCGTCCAGCCAGTCGAGGTGAGATGCGACTGCGTTGCGAGTGGGGCTGGGCGCTGGTGCTGGCGGCGGGTTGCGGCTCCGGTCGCTACCTGACCTTCGACGTGAACGAGCGCGCTGCCGGCACTGAAGGCGGCCGAGCTGGCGCCCCAGGTCAGACCGAGCTGGGGGGGACGGCGGGAACGCCGGAGCTCTCCTGTCCCTCCTCCTGCAACCAAGGCACCCCAGTCTGCGACCCTTCCTCCGGCCGCTGTGTCGAGTGCCTGGCCGACACCGATTGCGAGGAGGGACGCTGCCACCCGACGGCGCGACGCTGCGTCGCGTGTGTAGCGGATCGCGATTGCGAGACGGGGCGCGTGTGCGACCTCATCACGTCGGTGTGCTCCAGTGTCTGTTCTTCCAGCGCCACTTGCTCCGAAGAGGAACCGATCTGTCACCCCGGTCGACTGATCTGTGTCCAGTGCCTCGCGGATGGCGATTGCGGGGAAGAGCTGTGCGATGTCGCGAGGGCGACCTGCGTCGACTGCCGGTCCGATGCGGATTGCGAGGGTGGCTCCTGCGAGGCCGGGGAGTGTGTCGGCGAGTGACCGGCCATCAGTCGCTCCTGCGCGAAGCGAGGAACTGCGGTAGATTCGCCGGGTGGACGAGCCTGATCCCGGACGCTTCGTGCCCGCCCCGATCGCACCACCTTGGGTGACACAGCAGGACGCGAAGGACGAGGAGCATCTGCGGATGCTGGTGATCTTCTACTACGTCATGGCAGGGATCACGGCCTTCTTCTCCCTGTTTCCCGTCTTTCACCTGGCGTTCGGGATCGCGATGGTGGTGGGCGCGCTTCCCAGTGGCAGTGGTTCGCCGCCGCCCGCCTTGCTCGGGTGGTTCTTGGTGGCGATCGCTGGATCCATCATCCTGGTGGGTGAAACCTTGGCCGTGGCGACCTTCCTGGCAGGTCGAGGCGTCGCGGAGCGACGCTCCCGCACACTCGCGCTCGTGGTTGCGGGGATCCATTGCCTCAACATGCCGCTGGGGACCCTGTTCGGGGTTTTTGCCTTGATCACCCTGCTCCGCGATAGTGTCGTCATCCGTTTCCGCTGAGCCTTCTCGCTCGGCGAGGGAGCCGCACGATCGACCGTCACGGTCGTCGACTCAGTGCTTCAGGAGCTCCGCGCCATGTCCCAGGAGCCCAACCACGAGCGCGATAGGAGCCAGGTAGATGGTGGTCCAGGCGGCGCCCCAGAGCATGGCTCGCAGGGGACGACCCTGGCACCCGTGCTGGTCATTCACCACGTGCCCCACTCCCGCGAAGAGCGAGTAGTAGATGACGAGGAACACGACGGGAAGCAGTAGCTCCACGAAGACGTAGCTGGTGAGGAATGTCAGAGCGACGAGGAAGACCAGGAGGACGCCATCTAGATCAAGGCACCCGCGTCCCGCGTTTCGCTCGGGGACGGAGAGATTTGGAAGAACGACCGATAGCCCGCGGGTCCAGGCGAGCCCGTGCGCGTGACGGTCGTCTTCCAGACGACTGCCCCGCCACAGCATGCCGGTGAAGACGGTGACTCCCAGCACCCAGAGCAGACCCAGCACGAGCTCGGCTTCGAGCCAAGCGGGGAGATGCAGCAGCGAGGAGACCAGCAGGCTGGCGGTGAAGAGCGCACCGCCAACCACGAGCGATAGCACCGTGGCCGAGGTGCTGCGAGCGACCGGGGCGGCGAACGCCTCTGCCGCTCGGACCGCCGACAGCAGCCGACCCCGGTAGGGGTTGCGTGGGTCGACGACGGGGGGATTCTCCTCGGGGGGCTCTTCGTCCGGTGTGGTGGGGAGTGGGGCTGCCGACTGCGACTGCTGAAGCAACAGCACCGGACCGAGACCGAAGGCGGCGAGCACGCAGGTCAGCCAGAAACCCCAGGAGACGTCCTCGCTGGCCTGCCAGCGCCACCAGGCGAGTAGACCGATGAGGTTGAGCAGAACCCACCCGTAGGCAACGACCAGCAGCCGCCTTTGCACGTTGCCCATGATAGCGCACGCTGGCCTGCTGACGACCCACACGACCCTCCGGAGAACTTGGTGAAGGGGCCCGTCATGCGGTCGGGTGGACCGCATAGCTGGCGGGCATCCCAGGTTGGTCGTTGCTCGGGGTTGTTCGCCGTCTGGGAGCGCGCGGCCTTCTGCAGGGGGGGCGGGCGGTCATCGCATCTCGTGGACGCCAACTGCTGGCTGAGCGCGTGGGTTGCCGGAAGATCGCATGCGCCCGGAGGTTCTCATAGGCTGTCGGGGGGCGACTGCGCGTGGACGGATATTCTGCTAGAGAGCATCATACAGCCACGGGATGGCGACCAATGTGGAGAGGGAGCCAACGAGCAGATCTCGACCCCGAGTCGAAGACGCGCTTGGGCTCGGCTGAGCGCGGGTGCCGTCGAGCGACCGCGGCTATCCGCTGTGCCAGTGGTCCTGCGACGGGAGCCTCGCAGTGAGCGGCGCCGCGCTGGAGGCATTCCGAGGAATCTCGGTGCGCGCACTCATCTGGCAGGGCCTTGTCTTGTGCACGACGTTTGCCTGTGGTGGCACTTTGGATGCGGGCTCGGATGATCCGAGGGGACTGCTCCCGCTCGACGAACGCAATCCGATCATCTTGTGCAATGACGGCGCTACCGACAATTGGCAGGGCGAATACGCGATCCTGTTCGCGAGTACTGATGGGCCACCCTTGTCTGGGATTGTCATCAACGCTGGTTGGCCTTGGACCGATCTCGACGAGAACATGGCGGGGTGGCAGCAGATGGTGGATGCTGCTCACGAGAGCGGACTGACAAAGATCCCAGATCCTGTTCCCAGCGACGGTCCCGCCCTCGTCCGTCCCGAGGATGGGGACATCGACTCCACCGAACCCAACCGCTCTGCGGGTGCTCGTTTCATCGTCGAGACCTCGCAGGAGGTGTCCACGCCTTCGCGTCCAGCGGTCGTGGTGACGGGGGGCAGTCTGACGGACGTGGCGGATGCGTACCTGATGGACCACACCATCACCGATCGGGTCATCGTGGTCTCAGCGCTCGGGACCGCCGAGGCCGATAGCGCCGCGATGGGGCTCCCCAACGGTCAAGTGGATGCCTGGGCAGGCGCCATCGTTGCGCAGCGGTATCGCTACGTCCAGGTTACCGGCTACTCTTTCGATCCGAGCGCTGACGTTCCGTCGAGTGAGCTGTCGCGCCTGCCCTCGAACCCCTTCGGCGAGTGGATCGCTGCCAAGCAGCCCGACATCAAGAATGCGATCGATCAGGTGGGAATCATGGTCGTTGCCATGCCCTCTGTCGTCTCGAACGTCATTCGGGTCGAGCCCAGCGGCGAGGACGCGGACGGCATTCCGTTGCTTGCCGCCGCACCGGGCGGTTCGGCCGAGGTCGTTACCTCTGTGGACACTGCCCTCGGGGTGGCACGGCTGTGGGAAATGCTGCTTGACCCGGCCACCTTTGGTGAGGAGTGACCCGGCGGGACGTCGGTCTTTCGAGGAGCTCCGGTCACCCGCGGAGGGCGGACCTCTGCGTCCCGCCGATCCTCGCCAAGCTCGATAGGACCTCCAGCAGACCACGGTTCGGGTGGTCCAAGCCGTGCCGCCGTGACCCTTCGCGACTTGGTGACCCGGTGCCGCAGCGCGTTCTCGGTCAGCGATCTATGGCTACATGAAGTCGGAGCGCCGCGCGATCGTGACGAGGGGGAGCCCCGCCTCGCGGATCGTGTCGGCGCCGCCTTCTTCACGGTCGACGAGTGCAACGATGCCGACGACGTCGGCCCCGGCGGCTCGCAGGGTCTCGACCGCTTTGAGGCTCGAGCCACCGGTCGTGATCACGTCCTCGAGCAGCGCAACGGGAAGGCCGGGTTGCATCGACTTGTCACCCTCGACCAGCTTGGCCGTGCCGTGGTCCTTGCGGGCCTTGCGCACGTAGAGCGCGGGTAGGTCGCGCCCGCGCTGGTGGCTGATCAGGGCGACGGCGCTGGCGAGGGGACAGCCACCGAGCTCGACGCCACCTACAGCTTGGCAGGGGGGCAGCTCGCTGAGAGCCTCGAGCATCAGCTCGCCGATCAGCGCGTGGCCCTCGGCGGTGAGCGCCGTCTGCTTGCAATCGATGAAGAAGTCGCTCTCGCGCCCCGAGGCGAGGATGACCTTGCGTCGCTCGAAGCTGCGCTCGCGCAGCAGCTCGACGAGTCGTTCTCTCTTCCCGCTCACTTCCGCTTGGCCTTCTTCTTGCGGCCCCGGGTGCCCTTCGCGAGGGCGGGGACAACGGGCGGTGGAGGCCTGCGGACAGCGCGTTTGGCGGGAGCTTTCGCCGGCTTTTCTTGGGCCTGCGAGCTCTCTTCACTGCGGCTTCGGCGTTTGCGCGCGGAGGTGTCAAGCGCTGGAGGAGCCTGCGGGGCTGGCTTCTCGCGGGGCGCGGGGCGCGGGGTTGGCGCAGCCTCTTCCCGGGGGGGCGACTCGACGCGCCGGGTGGTCGTCGATCGCACCAGGGTGCGCGGCGCGGCGCCCATCCCGTCGGTGCGGACGGCACCCTTGACCAGCGCCCCTTCCGCAATCCCGATCCGCGGGGCGACGAGATCCCCGACAACCCGCGCCGATGGTTCGAGCTGCAGCGTTCCGCTGGCGGTGAGGTTGCCGGCCACCGTGCCAGCGATGCGCAAGTCGGCACCTGAAATGTCGCCGCGGACCACTGAGCCTGCGCCTAGCACCACGTCGCCGTCGACAGTGACGTCGCCTTCCACGCGCCCGTCGACTTCGATGGGACCCGGACCGCGAACGTGGCCGCGGATCTCCGTCGTTCTTCCAATGATCGAGCCGCTCATCGCTGCCTCACTACACGTCCATGTCGACGTTGCCCTTGAACGAGGCACCGTCGGCGATGGTCAACCGGGCCGCCTTCACGTCGCCGATCAACCGACCGCCGGCCTGAATGTCGATGCGATCCTGGGCATTCACGTTTCCCGTCACCTGGCCGGCCACGCTCAGCGCCGCGGCCTGGATGTCGGCCTCGACGGTGCCGCCAGCACCGACGGAGACCGCGTCCTGGCTGCTCAGCGTGCCGCGTACGGTGCCGTTCACGACGACCTCTTCCTCGGTCACGACCTCACCCTCGATGGTGAGCCCTTCTCCAATCACGGTGCCTGCCATATCTCCTCGCCTGGAAATGAATCCCGAAAAGTCTGCGGACTAGACTCAGCGCCCACGCCGCGTGGGGCCGAGGTCCAACTCGAAATCCTGGTCGAGCTGGAGGGCGACGCGGGCGCCCGGCTCGATCGTGACCTGTGCCCCGCGGAAGCTCCCGGTCGCGGTGGCGCGAGCGCCGATCCGGATCGGTCCGGAAGTGGAAGCGTCGCCCTCGAGGGTTCCCTCGAGATCCAGTGACTCGCCTTCGACGTTGCCGGTGATGATCGCGTCGGGGACGACCTCGACGGGCCCGTCAACAGCGACGTCACCCTTCACAGTGCCCTCGACCCGGAGACCGCCGGCGCCCCGGACGTTGCCGGTGACACGCGACGAAGCTCCAAGCACGCTGATGTCAGAACGATGTCTAGCCATGGGTTTGCGGCGGCCCACGCTAATACAGTGCGGCCTTGGTGTCATTCGATCCGCTCAAAATGCAGCACGAACGACCGTCAGCCGGGGTCGCGGGCGGCGAGGATTTCGGCGGCACGGGTGACGGTTCGATAGAGCCCCTGGGCGTAGAGCTCACGGCGCCGGTTCGGATCCAGGTCGCCCGCCCGGCCCTCGGTGGCCGCGTGGAGCAAAATGGCGGCTGAGACGCTGACGTTCAAGCTCTCGACGAAGCCTCGCATAGGAATGCGGACGGAGCGGCCCACGACTGCCCGGAGCGGCGCGCAGATGCCGTCGTGTTCGTTGCCCAAGACGAGGCAGACACGCTCGATTCGGCGGAGATCCGCCGGCAATAGCTCCCCTGCAGGGTGGGTCGCCACCAGCTCGTATCCTGCGTCGAGCAGTCGGCGGCTGGCGGTGGTCGGATCGGGGTGTTCGACGACGTCCACCCAGCGCTCGGTGCCCTTGGCGACCCCCGCGCTGACCTGGAACTCCTCCTCCCGAGGGACCACATGCACCTGTTGCACCCCGAACGCATCGGCGGAGCGGAGAATCGCGGCGCCGTTGTGAGGGTCGTGTGGGGCGTCCAGGAGGACGGAGACCGCATCCAGCCGCTGGGCGATGATCTCGAGCATCCGGCGCTGACGAGCCTCGACGACCATTGGCTCGAGCAGATCGATGACGCTGTCGGCGGTCCAGTCGTCGGGCCACGGCCGTCGTGGCCTGTCAGTTCGCGCTGGCGTCAGCACCCCAGGTTCGTCACGCTTCATGGGCGCGACCCCGTTAGCGTGTCGCGGCCGAGGAGGAAAGCGCTGGTCTGCGGGCCGGCTCGCGAAACCAGGGGGTTCGTCACGTGTGTCGCCTGGGGCTTCCCCGAGCCAGATTCCGTCGTTATCTTGCCCGCCCCCCCGTCACTTGAGGAGCAACCAGATGGCAGCATCCGAGAAGGTCAATGTGTTCAACGACATCAACTTCGAAGCCGAAGTGGTCAAGAGTGACCTCCCCGTCCTCGTGGATTTTGCTGCCGAGTGGTGTGGACCCTGCAAGGCCATCGCCCCGATCGTGGCGCAGATTGCCGACGAGTTTGCGGGTCAGGTGAAAGTCGGCACTGTGGACGTCGAGGAGTCTCCGATCACGGCCGGCAAGTACGGTGTTGCCAGCCTCCCCACAATCATGATCTTCAAGGGGGGCAGCGTGTCGGCGAAGCAGGTCGGGCGCACGACGAAGGCCAAGCTCACCGAGCTGCTGGATCTGTAGCCGGCGGACCGCTGGCGGGCAGTCCTCGCCACCGACCCCTCCTGGCGGCTACGATTCGCGGGCACACCATGACCCGCTGGACCGTTCTCTCGCTGGCTGTTGCCGCAACCGGACTGCTTTTCGCGTGCACGCCTCGGGCGCGCCCTGAGCCTCGCCCCTCTCTGCTCGAGGCGGCGACCCAGGTGGGGGCCTACGAGTCTCCAGCTCGGTGGCGCTACCACCCGCGGGAAGCGGCGGCGCTGTTGGCTCGTACCGAGGTTGATGGCGGTACGCTCTACGCTGGCGACCGTGGTGAGCGCTGGCTGGTGAAGGATGACCGCCCCCAGGCCGCCGCCCAGCTGGCGCCCGAGCCACTGATTGCCGCTTCTGCCACGGCGACGGGTTGGGTGTTCATCGGTTCCAGCGGCACGGCATACGAGACCGAGCAGCCTCTCGGTCCCTTCCTCCGCTCCAACTCGCCCTTCGATCCTCTGTTCCACGTCAGTGGAGCCGGCGGTACGATCATTGGCCTGCGACGCGACGGCAAGCTCTCGCGGTCTGCTGACGCAGGCGCCTCGTGGGAACGAGTCGGGCCAGCCGAGGCTCGCTTCGTCGGGGTGGCGTTGCAGTCGGATGGGCGCGGGCTGGCGGTCGAGGTGCCGGAACGACTGTGGTCCACCGAGGATGGCGGGGCGACTTGGGAACTCCTGGATCTGCCGCCCGTGGGCGCGGTGGGGGTCGAGCGTGTGGACCGCGGATGGATCCTCGTGCGCGGGGTGCTGGGGTCCTATCGGTGGCACTCAGGCGGTACCCCGCCTCTCGAGCGGCTTGGCGAGGCTCCGAAACCGCTCGACCTCGAACTGGGAGAGAAGCCACCTCGCGGACCCGACGCTGGGGCGATGGCGGAGGGGCGCGCCATCGTGCTGGGGTCTCGGTACATCGAGGTCGTTTCCGTCAGCGGGCGGCGGCGCGTCCACCGACTGCTGCGCGGCCCCGTCGACGGCAGGCTCCGTGCGACCACCATCGAGAAGACCAAGGGCTGTCGCCATGTCCGGCTCGCGGGGTTCGATCGGTGGCTCGAGATTGCGTGTGTCCAGGGAGATGAGAGCGACGCGACGGTCGCCATCCGATTCTTGCGCAGCGAAGACGCGGGCAAGACCTGGCGCGAAGAGGACTTCGAGGCGCGAGGGAGGCTGGCGGATCTCCAGCTTGCCATGGGGGCCGATGGTGCCCTGCTTGTCACTGGCGTGTGCCTGGCGTCGTCATCGCGGCGCGGCTGCCGACCGCAAGGGGTGCACCATCGTCGGGAGGCGGAGGTCGAGGAGGACGACGGCAAGCGGCAGACACCGGCGGGGAGCAAGGACAAGAAGGCGGAGGGGCAGCAGGCTCGACCCAAGGGGCCCCAGATGGAGCTGGGGCCCGCTGCGGTGCCAGCGCTGCGCGGCCTCGGGCTGGCGCTGACTTTCTCGCTAGACGGGCGCACCGCCTACGTGATCGGAAAGCGCACCAAGGACGGGCGCTACGCGATGTACGTGTCCACTGACGGCGGACGTACCTTCCAGGGGCGGGAGCTGCCGCAGCTCGAGGTCGACGAGTCCGAGGACTACGAGGACGAATGGCGAGGTCCATCTGCCCGCAGTCGGCACGGGCTCGTCTCCCTGACTCCGGCCGAGGACGGGACCCTGGCGCTGGTCATGAGTCGCTGGGATGAGCACCGGATCGTTGCCTTCGACGAAGCCGGCCGTCTGCTGTCGGCCGCAGCTCCGCCCGAGGGCACGGAGTGGTTTGGCGCGGTCGGGATGCGAGCCCTGGCGCTCTCCGGGTCCGGAGGTATCGCGTGGGAGACTCTCGATGGCGGTGCACTGTGGACCAACGTGGGGCAGCTTCCGGTCACGTTCTGTGATGACGATGACGAGTGCGAGCTCGCCGTGCGCTGCCACGTCGGCGGTTGTATCGTGGCGGACGAGCTATCGCGGATCGGGTGGCGAGGACAGGCGGACGACGAGGGGGCGGTGATGCTGCCCCCCGAGGATGCCTCGGGACGGTACGTAGGACGGAAGCTTCGCACTCCGATCGGCTGCGTGTTGGGTGAGGAGGACTGGCAAGAGCTCGAACACGCTGATGCCCGCCCGACCGCCCATCGCGCGGCGATTGGCGAGGCGGTGTGGTTTGCTCTGGCCCGGGACTTGGAGCGCGCAGCGGGAGGGGCGTACGTGGCTCGGCCCGGCGCGAAGCAGCGGGTCGACTACGTTTCGCTGTTCGCTCCAGTGGGCAGCCCGTCACGGTATGCGTTGCAGGTGCGGCCCCAGATCGAGGGAGTGGCTGCGGTTCGTTACCTGGCTCCCTCCGCGTCTCGGGCAGAGCTCACCGATGTCCGTCTGGCCTGGCTCAACCTCTTCGAGGGATCCCCCGTGCACGCCGCGCTCGGGGCGACGCTGCCGTACCGCCCGGGCGATCTGACGACGGGACCGGGTCGGGTGCAGGCTGCAGTGCCGGCGCTCGTCAGCATCGCGGCCGGGGGACTCTACTTCCGGCCTCACGCGCAGGCGCGCGACAATCAGACCACGTACTTCTTGGATGGGAAGACCGTCGAACAGCTACCCGCAGTGCGGTGGCCGGACGTCGTCGAAGGGTCGGCCCGTTCGGAAATGGCCCACGTGGCGGGCCAGCACGTACCGCTCCTGATCTGGCACAGTGGAACGGCCGTGGCGCGCGCGCGTCGGGTGGGGAATGCGTGGGAGTTCGACGCGCAGGCCATCGGGTTGCTGGACCCGGAAGGGGTGGGGATGCGTCAAGACTGGAACCTGGCCTACGACCCGCAACAAGCCGGGTTGTGGGTGATGCGCACGGATGACCGCCGGGAGCGGCACTCGGACTTCCACCGCTTCAGCGCCGGTGAGCGGGTCACCGAGGCGCCGATTCCGGCGCCGCTGCAGAGCGACACTGCGGACCAGCCAACGGGGTGTTCGGTGCAGCAGCGCAAGACCACGCCGCGGATCGTCGCTCCCTTCGAGGGAGGAACGCGGCATCCCGTGATCGTCACCGATGCGCGGGAGCCCCTCCGTGTTCTGTTGACGTCCAACGCGGTTCTTCACGGGACGCCCCAGGAACCCTGCACGGCCGCGTTCGATGCTGATCTAGTGGTCAGTGACTCCTTCGACGATGCGCGCGCCGAGTCGGCCATCCTGCCCGCGGGGGACCTCGCCCACTCCTGGCTCTTCCGATCGGTGCCAGATGGCGACCACACGCGTGTCGAGTACCGGTCCCTGAGCTGTCGGCTCGAGCCTGGCGCCGAGGTCCCCGAGGAGGTGTATCAGGCACCAGGCACGGTGGTGACCTACTGACGAGGTGCGCGGATGGCAGCATTCGACGCTTGAACCCTTCCCTCTCCGCGGGGACTCTCACTCACGAGCGGCGCACAGGGCCGCCAGATAGGAGCACTCATGAAGGACCTCGGCATTCATCGCACCATCGACGCTCCGTTCGATGAGGTCATCGAGAGGGTGACGAAGGCACTGCAGACGGAGGGGTTCGGAATCCTGACCGAGATCGACGTAACCGCGACCCTGAAGAAGAAGCTCGATGTGGACTTCCGCCCCTATCGGATCCTGGGCGCTTGCAACCCGCCATTGGCCCACCGAGCGCTACAGGCCGACCCCGACATCGGCTTGATGCTTCCGTGCAACGTCGTCGTGCGACAGGGTCAGGGAGGGACGGAGGTGGCCATGTTCGACCCGATGGGGTTCGTCGTCGGAACGGGATCCGAGGCGGTCCGCGAGGTTGCCGAGGAGGCGGGAGCTCGACTGCGACGAGCGCTCGAAGCGATCTGAGCGGCGGGTGGAGGCGCTCGATCTGCCGGGAGTGCTCGGCGGGCGCTCAGGGTGCCGGCTGCACTCGCGCCAGAACGAACTTGAGATAGCGACCCTCCGGGTGGTGCGCCGCCACTGGGTGGTCGCAGGGCTGTCCGGCCTCGTGAATGATCTGCAGGCGGGCACCCGCGCGGCGGGCGCCCTCGGCCAGGGCCTCGCGAAAGGCGTCGGGGCTGACCTGTGAGGTACAGCTGGCGGCGGCGTACAGGCCGTGGGGCGCCACTACCCGGAGTCCGGCGGCGGTGAGCTTCACGTAGGCGCGTTGCGCTTGACGCAGTTGTTCGCGTCGGCGAGCAAAACTCGGGGGGTCGCTGACCACCAGATCGAACCGTTGCCCCCGGCGCGCCGCCCCGGCCAGGTAGTCGAACACGTCGGCCACTATCCCGTCGTGCAGCGAGTCGTCGAGGCCGTTCAGCGCGACGTTGTCGCGCAGGGTCGCGATGGCGCCGGCGGCCACGTCGACGCTGGTCACCTGAGCGGCTCCCCCTCGCGCCGCGTGCAGGGAGAAGCCTCCCGTGTAGGCAAAGAGGTTGAGCACTCGGCGGTCCGCCGCGTGTTCGGCGACAGTGCGGCGATTGGCACGGTGGTCGAGGAACAGGCCCGTCTTCTGGCCGGCGAACAGATCGACCCCGAAGCGGATCCCGTGCTCCTCCACGACCAGTCGCCGAGGGGGCAGACGGCCCCAGAGGGGACTGAGTCGCGTCTCGGCTGCGGCGGAGCGGTCTCGCAGAACGATGCCCTTGAGCGGGCTGGTGGCGCGCAGCGCCTCAGTCACCCACGGGATGAGGCGCTCGACGGACTCCGCATAGGGGACGACCACGGCGTAGTCACCGTAGCGGTCGACGACGATGCCCGGGAGTCCGTCGCCCTCGCCAAAGACCCAGCGGTAGGCGGTCACCCCGGCGTCACGAAGCGAGGCGCGCAGGTGCCAAGCGTCGAGCACGCGCTGCTCTACCCACTGCGCGTCTGGGATCTGCTGCGTACCGAGCAGGCGCACGGCGATGGGAGAGGTCTCGTCCCACAGTCCAATCAATCGGAGCCGGCCCGCCCTGACCTCGACCCAGTCGCCGGTTCGCGCGGAAATCCCTCGCGGAACGTGGTTGCGGTAGACCCACGGATGGCCCCGGGCGAGGGTTTCCTGAAGGAACCCTTCGAGCTCGATGGCGAGGGGACGGTTGGCCATTGGCCGGATTGTGCCACACGTGTATGGTTAGTCGCCTCGTCTTCATTATGAACGACTCCAAGCCTGGCTCGACTCCGCCCACGCCTCCTCGGACTTCTCCGGAGTTTCTGAGTGTGGTGGTCGAGACCATCGCGCACCCGATCATCGTCAAGGACCGGGAGTATCGCTTCGTCTTCGTCAACTCGGCGTTCGAGAAGCTGACGGGATACCCCGCCGCCCAGGTCGTTGGGGGAACCGACTACGACTTCTTTCCCAAGGAGCAGGCCGACTTCTTCCGCGCCAAGGACGTCGAGCTGTTCAACACGGGGAAGACCGTCGACATCATCGAGGAGCCGATCACCGATCGGGAGGGCAAGAAGCACACCGTCTCCACGACCAAGGTGCCGCTCCGCGGGGAGGACGGCGAGCTGACCCATCTGGTCGGTATCATCCACGACATCACGCCGCTGAAGGATGCGCAGGACGCACTCCTCGAGGGCAAGGCGGAGCTCGAGCGACGGATCGAGGAGAACACTGCCGAGCTCAAACGCGCCCAGCGGCAGCTGCTCCACAAGGAGCGGTTGACGGTGCTCGGTCAGCTTGCGGCCGGGCTTGCCCACCAGCTTCGCAACCCTCTGGCGTCGATCACCAACGCAGCGTCGGTGATCGAGAATCGACTGCAGAGCGGGCGGAGCGGCGATTCGCGGATTGCACTTGGCATCATCAAGGAAGAGGTGCAGGTCGCCAACCAGATCATCTCCGACCTGCTCGACTACGCCCGGGTCCGTCCACCCATTCCGCAAGAGATCGTTCTCCGCGACCTGGTCGAGTCGGTGCTCGATGGCTTTCCGGTCCCGACCGGAGTGGCCCTGTATCGCGAGATCCCTCTCGAGCTGTCCCTGGTGGTGGATGGCGACCAGCTGCGCGGAGCCTTGCGGAATCTGGTTCGCAACGGTTTCGAGGCGATGCCCCAGGGGGGTGAGCTCCGTATCGCGGCCACGCTTGCCGGAGACGAGGTGCGGATTGTCGTGAGCGACACCGGCGAAGGCATTCCCAGCGATCTGCGGGGGCAAGTCTTCGATCCCCTGGTGAGCAGCAAGCCATTGGGGCTGGGACTGGGTTTGACGACGGCGCGAATGCTGGTCGAGAATCAGGGGGGCTCGCTCACCTGCCTCGATACGGGTGATGGGGGGGCGGCGTTCGAACTGCGCGTCCCCCTCGAGGCGGCCCCCCGCTCTAGCCAAATGTTCTGATGGCTGTCGAGACGGAGTCGTTCTCGGCTGGATTCTTCCACCGCAGGTGGTCGTTCCCGGGGTTTGGCGGAGCACCGACACGCTATGCGAAGGTGCCTTCGCACTCGGTCGGGTAGATTCCAGTGACTCCGAAAACTGCAGTGAGAAACCATATTTGAGTCTCCCCAGTAGGCGGCGATTCGTGGCGCGCCACCGGGCGGATCTCTGTACACTCCGCGGCCTTATGAGCACCGCTGAAGAAACTGCAGCTCCGGATCAAGCTCCAGGGCGCGCCGCGGGATCCGCCGAAGACAACGTCGCTAACCCGATCCTCTGGGTGCCGACGAGCTACTTCGCGATGGGCACGGTCTACGTCATGGTGACCACTGCGTCGGTCATGATGTTCAAGAACCTGGGGATGACCAACGCCGACGCTGCTTTCTACTCGAGCCTGACCGGCTTCGCTTACTCGTTCAAGTTCATGTGGGCGCCGCTGCTGGAGCTCTACAAGACGAAGAAGTTCTTCGTGATCATCACGCAGATGATTCTGGCGGCGACGATGGCGGGCATCGCGCTCCTGATCAAGCTGCCGAACTTCCTCTATCCCGTTGTCGCGCTGTTGATGCTGGGAGCGATCTCCGGAGCCACGATGGATATCGTGTCGGACGGGGTCTATCTCACCTCGCTCAACAAGAAGCGGCAGGCCGCCTACGCGGGCGTCCAGGGCATGTGCTGGAGTATTGGTCCAATCATCGCCACCGGCGTCCTGTTCATGCTGGTGGGATGGCTAGCAGGGGAGCAGGAGGGGCAGCCCAAGCCAGGTCCGGACGCCTACTCCACGGCATGGCTGTACGTGTTTCTGGGGCTGGGTGTCCTGATGGGTCTGCTGTCGTTCTGGCACCTGAAGTTCCTGCCTCAGGGGTCCAAGTCGGAGACCGCCCCCCAGTCCCTGGGCGACGCGGCTGCCACTTTCGGCAGGTCGTTCGTCATGTTCTTCCAGAAGCCCTACGTGCTGCACCTGCTCGCGTTCGCGTTCCTGTACCGGTTCGGCCTCGGTCTGCTCGACAAGATCGGACCGCTGTTCCTGGAGGACGCCCGGACGGTGGGGGGGCTTGGCCTCAACATGTCCAAGCTGGGTGCAGTAAATGGGCTGGGAGGCACCGCCGCGTTCATTGCTGGCGGCTTGCTGGGCGGCGTCGTGGTCTCCAGGCTGGGTCTCAAGCGCACCACCTTGCTGATGCTGGTGCTGGCCCTCAATGTGCCCAACGTCACGTTCCTCTATCTCGGTCTGGCGCGTCCCGAGAGCATTTACCTGATTGGTCTGATCGTCATCATCGAGAAGCTGGGCTGGGGCTTCGGTGCGGTGGGTCACATGATCTACATGATGCAGCAGCTCGCCCCGGGCCCCTACAAGACCGCTCACTACGCGTTCGGGACTGGGCTGGGGCTGAGCCTGTGCATGACGCTGACGGGTATGGTCAGCGGCTTCATCCAGGAGGCAGTGGGTTACCAATGGTTCTTCGTCATCGTGCTCATTGCTGGTGTCCCCTCGATTCTGGCGGTGCTGTTCGCTCCGTTCCGTGAGCTGAGCGATGCGGAATGGGAGGCGGAGGCCAACCGGCGCTGGGAGAACATGGACGGTGCGTTTGGTCTGGGCCTGGCGTCCACGCTCGGCACCGCGTTCATCAGCTACTTCGTCTTCCTGATCCCGATGCAGTCGCTGGGGGACAACCCGGTTGCCGCCTTCGCCACCAGCACCTGGGGTGCTCTGGGGGGCGGCACGCTGGGTCTCCTTCTGACCCTGGCGCTGGTGAAGAAGTACCCGGCGGTCAAGAAGGGCTCGCTAGTGGGGTTTGCTGGACTCGTCGTCCTGCTGTTCGCGATTCGGCTGCTCACGACCGGCGGCGTTTGACGCGCCCGCCGTGGCGAGACGTCGGACCTGTCCAGAGGGGCGCCTCCGGGTGCCCCTCGACGCGTGCGGTGATGGGTTCCGCGTCGCTTCAGCCGTGGCTGGTCAGTAGGTCCTGGATGAGCTGAAGCTCGCGACCTGCCGGGTCCTCGAGTTCCGCGTCCACTCGGTGATGAAAGGTGGGCTTGGCGGAGTCGTGATAGATGAGGCCGTCGAGGTACTGCCCGGCGTGAGCCCGCACGAGGTGGAGCGCGGCGTCCCAGCTCGTGGGATCGTGCTCGCCTGGGACCGCCACGGAGCGCGCGCGGAAATACGCCTTGTCCGCTCCCCGGTTGTAGGTGACGCACGGGGTCAGCACATTGATCACCGATGCGCCGCGGTGTTGCAGCGCACAGAAGATCAGATCCGCCAGCGGTTGCGGGTGGAAACTGGCAGTCTGGGCCACGAACGTGGCACCTGCCGCTAGCGCCGACCACACAGGGTCGACGGCGTCTTCCGGACTGCCGTGGGGCGTGGACTTGGTCCGCGTTCCCAGCGGGCTGGTGGGAGCCGTTTGTCCCTTCGTCATCCCGTAGGTCTGGTTGTCCATGAGGATGTAGACGAGGTCCACATTGCGGCGCATGGTGTGGTGGAAGTGATTGCCGCCGATCGCGAGCGCATCACCGTCCCCGCCCGTGGCGATTACTGTCAGCTCGGGGCGCGCGAGTTTCAGCCCGGTCGCGACGCTGAGCGCGCGACCGTGAGCCGCGTGGAACCCGTAGGTCTCCATGAAGAAAGGGAAGCGACTGCTGCAGCCAATGCCCGAGACGATGGCGATCTCGTGTTCGGGACGACCGTACTGTGCGAGTGCTTGGTCGAGCGCGTGCAGTACTCCGTAGTCACCGCAACCCGGGCACCAGGTTGGCTGAAACTTGGACCTATAGGTCTTCAGCTTGTCCGGGTCGGTGGCTGCGGGGGGCACTCTTCTCTTCTCCGGGAGGTTGCGCAGGCGTGGAGTCGGCGTTGCGCGCGCCAAAGATGCGGCGTCGGACTTCTTCGACGCTGAACGGCAGTCCGCGGCGTCGGCGAATGACCTCACTCAGGCGGTCGTACAGCTGCTCTCGGATCTCTTCGGATCGGAACGGACTGCCGTCGTCCTTGGTGATGCCGATGACCTCGATCTCATGGGCGGTGAGCTCCACGGAGTAGTGGGCACGGATGAGCTGCGCGAACTGTTGACCCGAGTTGGCCTCGCAGACGAACAGCGTCTGGAGCCCCGAAGCCAGGAACCGGCGTAGGGCGCGATCGGGGAGCGGCCACAGCATGTGCGGGAACAGGTGGCCGATTTCCCACCCCTTGCCGCGCATCCCCGCGACGACTTCGCGGGCCACGGCGGCGGTCCCGCCCCAGGCCAGCACCCCGATGTGGTGACGACCGATCGACAGGTCGTCGGATTCGACGGAGTCGGAGAACGCCTTCGCCAGCGCGGCCGCGCGGGCGGTGCGTCTCTCGACCATCTCGAGGCGGTCGCGCGGCTCGAAGCTGGGATAGCCCGATTCGTCGTGTTCGAGTCCTCCGGTACGATACATGCCGCCGGGCGTGCCCGGTATCGATCGCTTCGAGGGGCGCCCGTCCGGCGTGCGCCGGAAGCGAACGAATGCGCCGTCTTCGGGTCCTCGATAGAGGGGTTCCTCGTAGCGGGCGATCTGGTCGAGGTGGGGAGTCTCGAAGGTCTGCAGTGCGTGGGACAGCGACTGGCTGGAGAGCACCACCACCGGGATCTGGTACTCGTGTGCGATGTTGATGGCCTGGATCGTGTTGTGGAAGCAGTCGGCGACCGATTGGGGAGCGATGACGACCCGAGGGACATCCCCGTGGGTCCCGTAGACGGCGAGGTTCAGGTCGCCCTGACCATCTTTCGTGGGCATCCCCGTGGAGGGTCCGGCGCGCTGCACGTCCAGGATCACCACGGGCAGCTCTGCCATTGCCGCCAGGCCGATGAGCTCCGCCATCAGCGACAGGCCCGGACCGCTCGTCGCCGTGAAGGAGCGGACCCCGCCAAACGCGGCCCCAATGCACATCCCGAGGGCGGCGATCTCGTCCTCGGCCTGGACCACCCGACCCCCAAACCGTGGCAGATGCTCGGCGAGGTACTCCATCACCTCGCTGGCCGGAGTGATCGGGTAGCCGGCGGCGAAGCGGACGCCACCGACGATGGCCCCCAGCGCTGCCGCCTCGTTCCCCGACATCAGCAGGCGGGGAGAGTCATGGGTCGCGGGGAGGCGATAGCTCTCGAACAGCTCGGCGTGATCCTCTGCCGCCCGCAGACCAGCTTCGAAGACCCGGACGTTGGTATCGGCGAGCTCTCGACTCTGGCGGTCAAACACCTCCCGAATCGCGCGGGAGGTGATCGCGGGATCGATGCCGAGCAGGGCGGTGAGGATGCCTACCGGGATGACATTCTTGCCTCGCCTGCTCCCCCCCTGCGCTGCGAGGCCGTCGTAGTCGAACGCCAGCCCGAAGCTGTGTGGCGGCAGCTCCACCCGGGTCCCGTTGGCGGTCGGTGGATGGAGGAGGAGTCCGTGCTCGGTGAGGAGCGCAGACAGCCCGAGCGTGGCTTCGTGATTCAACGCGACCACCAGTTCGGGCTGGTCGCCGGGCGACAGAACGGGATCGAGCCCGATCTTCATTAGAAAAACGGACTGGCCGCCACGCACCTGCGCCAGGAACGAGCTGTGGGTGGAAACGTGATACCCCGACCGAGCGGCAGCTCTAGCGATCAGCTTGCCCATGGTCAGGACCCCGTCTCCCGCCCTGCCTTCCAGGCGGATCGCGATCGACTTGCGAAAGCTCATTTTCTGGCTGTCTCGCGGCCTGTTCGAAGAAGTGGCGGAATGGTCAGTGGCCGACTCGCCCCCGTCCCACTCTAGGTCCCGAGCCCGAGTCGAGGAATCCTGAGATCCACGCAGGCGCCGCCGGGCCCTCCCCTACGGACCTAGCGCAAGAACGCAGTCAGGGTCAGTACTTTCTGCGAGGTGGGGCGGCGGCGACCACAAACCTCGTGGACTGGTTAATCCGTGGGGGTGAGCGCCGCTTACCATCGTACCGACGGACGGTGTAGCGTTGGCACAACGGATCAGGAACGTGCTGCATGACTTCAAGCGACAGTGACCGCCCGGAAGACGAAACTGCCAGCGAGCCGCCGGAGTCGGCACCCGACTCGGCGGCGGCCGGGGACCCTGCGCCGGACTTGGAGGAGCCGGATGCCTCGCCAGTCGCGGAAGTGTCGGAGCGTGAGTCCGGTGACGCAGCGCAGGAGCTCGAGGGTTCGGGGAACTCAGGGAATGGAGTGCCGGGCGCCCCCACGGTCACCCCGACGCATGGTGGACCGCTGTATCGGAACCTGGTGAGCCTGATCGGGCTCGTGGTGGTGGGCATTGCCGCGATGCTGATCGCGTTTGCGCTGCTCGCTCAGTTCACGATTGCCCACACCAATCCCTATGTCGGGATCTACACCTACATCTTGTTCCCGTCCTTGATGGGGGCGGGGGGCTTCGTGTTCCTGATCGGGATGCGCCTCGAGGCCGGGCGCCGCAAACGCACTGGTCGCCTCCAGGCGCTTCCCTATCCGACGGTCGACCTCAACGTCGACTGGCAGCGTCGCGCTTTCGTCTGGGGCTCGGTCGGTGCTGCCGCGCTCGCGACGCTGGGGGCCTACGCCATGGTCCAGGGCTTCCACTTCACGGAGTCGGTGACCTTCTGTGGGAAGACCTGTCATGTTCCGATGGAGCCGGAGTACACGGCGTACATCGAATCTCCGCACGCCCGCGTGCCCTGCGTGGATTGTCACGTCGGGGAAGGCACCGACTGGTACGTCCGGTCGAAGCTGTCTGGTGCTCGCCAGTTACTGGCCGTCGCCATTGGCTCCTACAGCCGTCCCATCGAGACACCGATCCAGCATCTCCGACCCGCCCGCGAGACCTGTGAGCACTGCCACTGGCCGGAGAAGTTCTTCGGCGCGAAGCTGCTGCAGCTGCCGCGGTACCGCTACGACGAGGAGAACACTGCTGAGCAGATCACTCTCACCCTCAAGACCGGTGGTGGCAGCAAGGCGCATGGCGAGAGCATGGGCATCCACTGGCACATGATCATCGACAACGAGATCACCTTCGCGACCGCCGATGAGAAGCACCTGCAGATCCCGTGGGTCCAGGTGAAGCATGGAGACGGAACGGTGGAGACCTACTCTTCACGCCCCGTCAGCGAGTCCGAGCTGAACCAGATGGAACGGCACCAGATGGACTGCATGGACTGCCACAATCGCCCCAGCCACAACTTTCCGACTCCCGACTCCGGTATCGATCAGGCGCTGTTCCGCAACGAGATCCCCGCCGATCTCCCCTGGATCAAGAAGGTGGCGGTCGAGGCACTGACGCAGCGCCATCCGGACAAGGAGACCGCACACCGCGAGATCCGGGCTGCCGTACTGCGGTTCTATCAGGAGAAGTACCCGGACCTCGTCGCCCAGCGCGCGCCCGAGATCGAGCGCTCGATAGGGGTTATCTTGCGGATCCACGATCGCAGCGTATTCCCGAAGATGAACGTGGACTGGCACACCTACCCCCAGCACATTGGCCACAAGTACTGGCCCGGGTGTTTCCGCTGTCACGACGGGAAGCACCGGACCGAGGACGGGCGCCTCCTCTCCGCGTCCTGCGACGGTACCTGTCACACACAGCCTCAACGAGGCTCGTTGACGGCCATCGGGGTCATCGATCCGTGGGCCACCGATGACTGGCATTCGTGGGAAATGTCCCCGGAGCACGTCGAGGTGAAGCAGCACGAGAGCCTCCTCTGCCACGAGTGCCACCAGGCCGGCGAACGCCCCTACGAGACCTGCGGCGACTGCCACAAGCGCTGAGCAGTTGCTCCTCAGTGGTTCGGGCGTGCGGCGCCCACGCCTCGCGGCCACGCGGGTGGAGGCTCGGGCGTCATGGCCGAGAACCACGGGTTGTGTGGATCGTGACAATGGGTGCAAAGCCGGCGCCGCTGGGGACCGCGCCAGTTCCCGAGCGTGATGCCGTGGATTCCTGCGCGCCAGTCGCGTCCCTTGTCCCCGTGGCAGCCACCGCACAGGCGATGGGCCTCGTCGAAGGTGACGAGATCGCCGTTGACCAGGACCAGTCGGTCCGAGTTCTTCTGCGAATGGCACTGGTAGCACCAGAGGGACCGATCCCCGTGGTCGAGCTCGTCGTTGCGCACGGCGTGAAACTCGCTCAGCTTGCGCCGTTGTGGGTTGGGCTCACGATCCTCGTGGCATTGCGAGCAAGGGTACGTGGGAAGCAGTTGCGAGCGAGGCTCGACCTCGATCTCTTGCTGCACCGAGGCCGCAGCGCTGGGTGAGGGTGGAAGCGACCCCACCTCCGGGCTGCCGCAGGCGCTCGACGAGCCCCACACGAAGCCTGAGGCCAGTGCGACAATCCGGAAGTTCGTTCCGGGTTGTCGTACCCAATGTGATCGGGGGCCCAGTTCGGACGGGTGCTTCTCCGGGCTTCCGCCGGTCCTCCACCCCAGTGTCGGGCCGGCGGAAACCCGGAACGAACTTGCGAACCGCTGTACTAGCGCCAGGACCCAGCGTTCAGCTCTGCTCGTCCGACCAGGGCCGACCCCTCCTGCGTGTGGTGTCCTGCCACCTCCCGCTCCCATACAGCAATGAAACCACGGCTCCCGGCGGAGCACCAGTCGCGGTTTCCGTCGCGCCCTACCGTCCGACGATGAGACAGCTCACTACAACGTGATGAGGCTGACCAGTCAAGTTCCAGGGCTCTGGCCCAATCTGTGTGCGGGACCATCATCCACCGCTCCAGATCGTTTCACACAGCCGAGCAGGGCGACAATGTGACGCAGCGTGAGAAGGGGGAGTCATCGACGCGAGCGCCGAGCACCATTGGATTGGCAACTCCAGTGTGGTCTACTCACTGGTGGGATGGGGCTATCGGCGCAGGTGTTTGTGGCAGTGGTCATGCTCGCTGCGGCGTGCCACCGCGCCGATGACGAGCAGGAAGTCCGGCCGCCGGCGGTGGCGCCAGAGTCGATGGACGCGATCCCCGATGGGCCGCTTGCCGGGATGCTGCGGAGGCAGGAGTTCGAGCACCAGGTGGCGACCTACGTGGTCGATCGACGTCGCGGCTACGAGCACTTCGACATTCGCCTCGCGGCCCAGCAAGCAGAAGATCCGTGCGCGCGCGGACCGGGCGCCGGTGGGACGAGCGTTTGGGTCCGCCGCTGGGGGGCGAGCGCGATCGAAGCCGCCACGGTACGTCTGACACCTGGCAAGGAGAGTGAGTGGGAGGTCCACTATCAGCAGCAGGAACAGGAGCAATGGGTGGGGAACGGAGAGGCGTCTGCGCTCCTGGTGCTCGCTCCACCGGGGCCGGACCTGACGGTTCGTGGCGAACTCTGGGCCTGCTTCGCAGACGCCCACCAGTCGTGCGTCTCGGGAACCTTCCAGGCTCGGTACTGTCCCATCAAGATCGACCAGCCGATCCGAGGCACGCGGCTGATGGAGCGCCCCTCGGCGCGTCCACCCTCGGCCCCAGCTCCCTCGGCCAACACCGCGGCGATCTCGTCGCAGCGCGCGATCGGACCGGGGCCTGCTGGAAGCGGTTCGACCTCCGCTGATTCATCCGGCGCAGGAGGGGATCCATGAGCGATCGGGACGACTCTCGCCCGTCCTCTGAGGGAACGTGTCGGAACTACGGGACGCGGCGGGACTTCCTTCTTGGAACAGCGGCAGCGGGGGTGGCGGCGGCGACGGCCCCGGCATGCAACAGTCCCGAGTTCCAGGCGTTCTTCCAACAGCACTATCAGCAGCTCACGGACGAGGACAAGGCGCGGATCTTCGCCGCCATCGAGGCACAGGTGCGCGCAAGGACTGGCGTCGCAGTCACCATCTCCGATCCGCCTCCGCTCGATGGGGTGGAGTTTGGATACGCGCTCAACCTGTCCGTGTGCAACGGAAATCGGCGGTGCGTGGAGGCCTGCGCGCGAGAGAACAACCTCCCCGATGATCCCCAGATTCGCTACATCCGCGTTGTCGAGATGGGTAATGCGACCCAGCACTTGGAGAACGGGGAAGTCTACTACGACCACGACGAGGTGCCGCAACCCGGACACTACTACCTACCGGTGCAGTGTCACCAGTGTAAGAACCCACCGTGCGTCAAGGCGTGCCCTACCCGTGCCACCTGGACGGAGCCCGACGGCATCGTCGTGGTGGACTACAACTGGTGCATCGGGTGCCGCTACTGCCAGGCGGCATGCCCGTACTTTGCTCGCCGATTCAACTTTGCTCCCCCCAAGCTGCCGCCGGATCAAATCAACCCCCGCCAGGCGTATCTCTCCAATCAGATCCGTCCTGTTGGAGTCGTCGAGAAGTGCACGTTCTGCCTCCAGCGAACGCGGAGAGGCCGCTACCCCGCGTGCCTCGAGGCGTGTCCGACAGGCGCCCGGAAGTTCGGTAACCTGCTCGATCCGGCTGGCGAACTCCGGCGGATCGTCGAAAACAAGCGCGTCTTCGTACTCAAGGAGTCCATGGGGACGCAGCCTCGCTTCTTCTACTTCTACGACGACTAGCTCTGTCCGCCTGGAGTGAGTGATGCTCGATCCCGTCCTCCGCTACCTGACCTACTGGCTTCGTATGGTGCGGTACGCTCTCATCGGTGGACGGATCTACTACCTCTGGATTGGGCTGCTGCTCCTCTTCATCACTATGGGGGGAATCAGCTGGGCACATCACCTCCGGCATGGCCTGGTCGTCACCAACATGACTGACCACGTGAGCTGGGGTATCGGGATCGCCAACTTCGTGTACTTCGTTGGTGTCGCCGCGGGAGCGGCGGTGCTCGTGGTGCCGGCCTACGCGTTCGTGCGCGCTGACATCAAGGAGGTCGTAATCCTGGGGGAGCTGCTGGCAGTCTGTGCGGTTGTTACCTGCTTGCTCTTCATCGCAACCGATCTCGGTCATCCGGAGCGGATGTGGCACCTGATGCCGCCCCTCGGGATCCTCAATCTTCCGCACTCGCTTCTGTCGTGGGACGTCGTGGTCTTCAACGGCTATCTCGCACTCAACCTCCATATCCCGGGGTACCTCCTTTACAAGCAGTATCGAGGCAAGAAGCCGGCGTGGATTGCCTACATGCCGTTTGTGTACGTGTCGATGGTATGGGCCGTGGCGATCCACACGGTTACGGCCTTCCTTCTTGCGGGTTTGGGGAGCCGACACTTCTGGAATACGCCGATTCTCGCCCCGCGGTTTCTCATTAGCGCCGGTGCGTCGGCGCCAGCGCTGCTGATCTTCGTCTTCGAGATCCTGCGTCGTACTACGCGGCTCGACGTGAAGGAGAGCGTGTTCGAGTACTTCAAGTACGTCCTCCGGGTGATGATGCCCATCAATCTCTTTCTCCTGGGTTGTGAGGTGTTCGGGGAGTTCTACACAGGGTCGCTCCATTCGGTCTCAGCGCATTACCTGTACTTCGGGTTGCACGGTCACAGTATGCTGACGCAGTGGATCTGGACCGCGATCATCTTCAACGTGACCGCCACCACGATCTTCCTGGTGCCCAGGTTGCGGAACGACCGCCGCTGGCTCTACGCGGGGTGCGGGCTGACGATCGTGGGGATCTGGATCGAGAAGGGGATGGGCCTGATCTTCCCCGGGTTCATTCCGAATCCGCTGGGCGAAGTGATCGAGTATTCCCCGAACGCGGGTGAGCTCTTCCTCAACCTGGGCGTGGTGGCGGTCGGTGCCCTGCTCTTTACCCTGATGGCGCGGGTCACCGTGGCCATTCAGACCGGCCAGCTACGGGAACACGATCCAGTGCCGTCCGCGCCGGAGCCGGACTCTGATGGACCTTCAGTGGAGGGAGCACCATGAGTGATTCCGTCGATGACTCCGAACGGAACTCGGTGGGGTCGCCCTCGGGAGCGGCGGTCGGCGCCGCGCCTGCGCCCCAGCCGCGGCGGCGCGATATCCTGAATCTCGGGATCGTCGGGGCCGCAGGTGCGCTGGGCGCGGTGGCGAGCTATCCCGCGCTTGTGCTGATGGCTCCCGCGCGGCGCGACAGTCCGCACGCCGTTGTCGACGAACACATCTCGAAGATGCCGACGGGGAGCGGTACCACCGTGATGATGGGCGATCGACCCGTGATCGTCCTGCGGCTGGCGGATGGCAGCTATCGCGCGTTCCTAGCGCTGTGTACGCATCTGGATTGTGTCGTTCAGTTCTCTCCGGAGCGCCAGCGCATCGAATGCCCCTGCCACGATGGTCTCTTCGACCTCGAGGGTAACAACATCTCTGGCCCACCTCCGCGTCCCCTGCGCGAGTTTGCCGTAGCCGTGCGCGACGGGCGGGTGGAGATCACCGACGAGTGAAGTGATGGCGCAGGGAATTGGACACTGGGCGAAGACTCGGCTTGGCTGGGAGCAACTGCGGGAGGAGCTGGCGCGAAGCGTGGCGCCCGAGAGCAGTCCCACCCCGTACCTGCTGGCGGGAGCGGTGACGGCCTTCGCGCTCCAGGTGGTCACCGGGAGCCTGCTTCTGCTCCACTACTCCCCCAGCGCCGAACAGGCACACCGTTCCGTGGGACGGATTGTCGGGACCGTGCCGTTCGGGGGGTTGACCCGGGGGATTCACCTTCACAGTGGGAACCTGTTGCTGGCGCTCCTCGTGCTGCTGGTCGTGGTGATCGTGGCGCGTCGGGCCTACGTGCCACCCCGCGAGCTCATCTGGGTCACTGCTGTCCTGGCCGTGCCGCTTGGCGCGACGCTGGCCTTCACCGGTGCCCTCTTGCCCTGGTCACAGGACGCGTACCTGAACGCCCGCGTCGGGAGCCGGATGGTGTCGTACGTTCCGCTGCTCGGCGACGCTCTCCAGGAGTTTCTCCGAGGGGGCCTCGACGTCACATCAGCCACGCTGCACCGCGCTTTTGCGTTCCACGTCGCGATCCTGCCGCCGGTGCTGGCCGTCGTGCTCGGCGTTCACGTGCTGGCCCTGCGCGCCGTGCCGCGGCCGCCGACCGATGTCGGGATGATCCCGGTGTACCCCGATCTCGTCGTGCGCCTCGCGGCTACTGTCGTGGCGGTGTTCATGGCGGTTCTCACGCTTGCCGTGCTCGTGGAACCGGCGCTGGGGCCCGCGGCGGAGCCGACCGCGCCGATCCTCGCGGAACAGCGTCCTGCTTGGTACCTGCTCGTTCCCCACGAGCTGCTTCGAGTAGCTCCGCCGTTCCTACTGGGGGTGCCCAGCCCCAAGTTCATCGGCGGTGCGCTCTCTGCGGTGTGTCTGACGATCCTCGGTGTGCCACTCATCGATCGTCACGGGTCTCGCGTTACTCTCGGACTGTTTACTGTTGCTCTCTTGGTGGGGGCTCTGCTGACCGCTCATGCACTACTCTAGTTGGCTCGGTGTCCTCGCGTTGGGACTGACCCTGACGGTGCCGCGGGTGGCGATGGCGCAAGCGTTGCCGCCGTCTAGCGCGAGCGCTCCAGATGCGGGCTCTGTTGCCCAGCCTGGGCGCCCGTGGGTGCGTCCTGACCACGGCTCCCCACGTCTCGAGCTCGACACCAACACCTGTCGTACGTGCCACCAGTCCATCACCAAACCTCAACTGCAGACACCGGCTCTGGAGTTCGAGCGGAGCGTGCACGCCGACAACCGGATCGGGTGCGTGGGTTGTCACCGTGGAGACCCTCGGGATCCCACCGTGGGAGCGCACCGTCCGCCAGGAGAGTTTCGTCCGCGACCCAGTCACGCGAGCATCCACGAGCTGTGCGGGACATGTCATGGCGATGCGGCCTTCATCCGTCGCTTCAACGCGCGTCTGCACACTGACCAGGCTGAGCTCTTTCCGCTCAGCTTGCATGGCAAGCTCGCGGCGGCGGGCGACGAGAACGCTCCCACCTGCAACACTTGCCATGGTGACCACGACGTCCAGCCGACGCACTCGCTAGACTCCCCCACACATCCGCGTCGGGTGCCCGAGCTGTGTGGTCGTTGTCATGACGATCCCCAGCGGATGAAGCCTTACGGGTTGCCGACCAACCAGCACCAGGGATGGCGGCGTAGTGCCCACGCGCGCGCGGTGCTCGCTGGCAACTATGAGGCGCCCAACTGCACTGGCTGCCACAGTCCCCACTCGGCCACGCCACCGCGCGCCTCCAGCGTGGGGCGCATCTGCGGCAACTGTCACGAGGAGCAGGCGCGAGCATTCCGCATGAGCCCACACTCCAAGGCCTATGCGCGGCTGGGGCTGTCCGACTGTGTTCCCTGCCACGATCCCCACGAAGCGCGCCGTCCCGACTGGAACGTGCAGTCTAGGGACTTCGTCTGCAACCGCTGTCACCAGGAGCCGGGGAGGCCGCGCGAGCTGGCTGCGGAGCTCGCGCAGGTGGCAGAGACGGCGCGCGACCAGGTCCGGCAGGCGGAGGACCGCGTGCAACAGATGACCGCGGCTGGGATCTCCCTGCCGGGTGCCGAGGGGATGCTGAGCACGCTGCGCGTCCAGGAGGCGCGACTGGTGGTCGCCATCCACAGCCTTGACCCGGCTCGTTTGCAGGGACCTGTCGCGGCCGTCAGAGAAGCCGCGGAGCGCGCAGAAGGGCTCGTCCGTGAGGCGGAGCGAGCCCGCGCCGCGCGACGCCCGGCCTACTACGCGACCATTGGTCTCTCCCTGTTGCTGTTCCTGCTTCTGGTCATCAAGGCGGCAGCGTTGGCTCGCCGTCGCCGGCGAGGGGAGAGATGACAGCGGCGGGCGAGCCGTCGGATTCTCACCGGCCCCCGCGCAGGAGCGGTCTTGCTCGTCGGCTCTTCGCGGTCATCGTTGCCGTGGCCGTTCTGCTGGCGCTGAGCTTCACCGCCGCGCTGCGCCGTGCTCGAGTCAGCGCGTCTGCATGCGCGGCGTCGTGCCACCAGGAGAACCTCCACCCGGAGGCGCGGCGCGGGCACGAGACCGTGGCGTGTCAGACCTGCCACGACACCCCGGCCCCGGTCGCGCTCGGTCTCTGGACGCGCTCCTTTACCGGCCCCCTCAGTGGCCTCGGTCCCCACGCTGCGGTGGATCCTGGAGCCTGTGCCACGTGTCACCGTCAACTTTCCTCCTGGAGCGAACTCGCAGCCACGACCGGACACCTTCAACACGCTGGCACGGGCGAATTGAGTTGCCTGAGCTGTCACGCGGCGAGCACGCACGGCTCCGCGGCGCTGGACCGGGTTTGCCTGGAGTGCCACGCGGAAGAGCGCCTGCATCCGAAGCGCGAAGACGCCGAAAGCTGTCTGTCCTGTCACGACTTCGCGGTGCGCGTGGCCGGGGAGCGGGGGCCCACGAATCCCTGCCTTGTCTGCCATGGCCCCGAGAGCCCCCAGGCGATGCGCAAGAGCGGGGCGGCGCGGACGGCCGGAGCCGACTTGCTGCATGGTTCGGTGGACTGCCGCCTCTGTCATCAGCCGCATCACGGAATGCGCCGCCCAGAAGATCTCCCGAGCGGTGTCGTTGTGGTGAGCGGGCTCGTGCCCGCCACGGACCGAGCGGACGACACGGGAGAGGGGTTGAACGACGCGGCAGCGGAGGTGACGCCTGAGGTGGCCCAGGCCGCGCCGCGTGGCGTCGCGGCTCGTCTCTGTCACGAGTGCCACGAGATCCAGTTTGGAGCGGAGTTGGAGTCCACTCCAACCGGTCATCGGGCGTGCGAGGGATGTCATCGGCAGCACCAGCCCCGGCGACGTGCCCTCGAGACCTGTCGTGACTGCCACGAGCAAGCGACTCCC
Source organism: Polyangiaceae bacterium (assembly GCA_050304295.1). Lineage (GTDB taxonomy): Bacteria > Myxococcota_A > Polyangia > Polyangiales > Polyangiaceae > JAFGBI01. The sequence continues at coordinate 3,721 of JBNLDK010000211.1, read as the reverse complement.
AGTTCCCAGGGCAAGAGCGAGGCGCTGCAGCACGACAGCTGCACGAGTTGTCACGTCCCGCACGACTGGGCTGCCGAGCGCAGTGCGTGCGTGCGTTGCCACGTGGACAAGGCGACGTCGCTGCTGACGCGGAGTCCGGCAGAGCACAATGCGTGCACCCAGTGCCATGCCGTTCATGGACCACTTCCCACGGGCGAGCGCTGCACCGCGTGCCACACCGAGAAGGCGGAGCACGTTCGGGTCGCGCCTCCCCGCCACCGCCACTGCGCCAGTTGCCACGATCCCCACGCGGCGAGTGAGCTCCCACGTGAAGTCTGCGCCAGCTGTCACAAACGTGAGGTGGGGCAGCTGGCCACTCTGGGACCCGGGCAGCACGCGCAGAATGGCTGTGCCAGCTGCCACACCCCACACGGCGCTCCGCTGCCCAACGCCAAGGTGTGCGCGAGCTGTCATCGCGACCAAGGGAAACTCGTGAGCGACGCGCGCCCGAACGAGCACCACGAGTGTGGGTCCTGTCACGCGCCGCATCGCTTCCAGATCGCTTCCGTGTCGGCGGTCTGCTCGCGCTGCCACCAAGAAGGGAGCGCGCGAGCCGAGGCACACCGCGGCGAGTGCGACACCTGTCACGCACCGCATGGGTCGCCGCTCGTGGCCACGGCGCAGTGTCGAGACTGCCACCGTCAGATCACCGCTACCCGCGCACGCCCGGGGCGCCACCATGGCGAGTGCGCCACGTGTCACCAGCCGCACTCCGCTGCCAAGACGGCGGTGACTCAGTGCCAGAAATGTCACCAGGACCAGCAGCGGGTGGCCACTTCCTGGCCCACCGAGTCGCCGCACGGCGGGCGCTGCAACGAGTGTCATCAGCCGCACCATCCGGACCGTCGACCCCAGTGCGCGGCGTGTCACCAGGACCAGTCCCGCGCGGCTGTTGGCGGCAAACACCAGTGCGTCCAGTGCCACGCGCCCCACGAGCGCTCCGCGAGTTCCCCCGCTGGTTGGTGGCAGCGCTGCGCCTCGTGCCATCAGAAGCAGACTCAGGCGGCTGCCAGCAGCGATGCCGCGACGCACCGCACGTGCAGCAATTGCCACCGTCCACACGCTTTCCGTCCGCCTGCTTGCAGCTCTTGCCACGCCGCGAACTCCCTGAAAGCCGGGCACCGGATTGCCGAGCACGTCGACTGTCGCCAGTGCCACTCGACCCACGAGGCGAGCAAGCCCAAACGAGCGCAGTGCCTGACGTGCCATCGTGATCGCGCCGACCACCATCCGGAAGCGCCGCGGTGCGTTGCGTGCCACGCTTTTCGCTAGGCTCTGTTCCCGAGGCCGAGGCCGAGGCCGAGGCCGAGCCGGACGCCGCACGAATGATCGGATCTGCACCGACCCGCTACTGTCTCCGGGCGCCTCGCGCCTACTGGGCGCCGGGAGACAGGTGTCTTCCGCTTCGGGCAACCTGATCGGTGCGGTGGCGGAGCCGGTCCCGCACGTCCGGGTGGTGGTGGCGCCGGTTCCAGCGGCGGGCGTCCAGGCGGCGGGGGTCGGATCGAGTGGTGTCATTCCCCCCACGGGTGGTGGTGGAGGCGGAGCTTGCGTTGTCCCGGCCCGGAGACGCGGCTGTGGCCGGACTGCTGACGAGCTTGGTGAAGGGGCTGCCCGTCGAGCAGGCACTGGAAATGGCGGCGGCGGCGGGTGCTGGTTGCGTGGAGAGCTACGATGCCGGCTCGGGCGTGGAGGGGTGGGAGGCGACGCTGCAGCGGGTGCAGGCTGGGTGGCCGAGGGATCTCTTGGCGGCCCCGGCGGGTGAGTGGTCCCGAGGCGAGCGTGGCAGCTGTCGTGGCCCTGCCGACAGGGGCCCGCATGATCCACGCGCAGCACGAATCGGTGACCGATCGGGGTGCCCAGGGGCAACCTGCTGACATGATCGACTGTCGGGAGGTCCCCACGCCCCGCACGTCCTGGATCCTCTTGGCCATGTCGCTCGTGGTGAGCGAGTCCATCGTGGGGTGCGGCGACGAGTCCCAGACCGCGCCGGAAGGGTCCGGCGGGGTCGCGGCGGGTGGTGCGAGCACGCCAACGGGGGGCATGCCTGCCGGCGGCACGTCGACGGGCGGGCAGGGGGCCGCGGGACTCGGTGGCGTGGCGACCGGTGGTCTCGCCGCCACGGGAGCCGTTGCCGGCGGGGGAGGGCTGTCGGCAGGCGGTGGGGCTCTTGGGTCCGCGGGAGCTCCCGAGAGCGGTGGGACTTCCACGATCGGGGGCACGGCCGGCACGGGAGGGATCGCTGCTACCGGTGGGCTGGCAGTCACGGGCGGGGCGGCGGGCGCGCCGGAAACCGGCGGGGCGCAGGTCGTGGATTGCGCGGGCATCTCCGACGCCGGGTATCAGCTGTGCACGAGCGGCGAGACGTGGTGTGAGGCCGTGTTCGAGGATGGTGTCGGCTGCAGTACCGTGTGCGCCGCTGCGGGCCTCGGTTGCGCGAGTGCGGCAGAGAATGTCGAAGGAGCCTGTGCGGTCGATGACGCGCTCCCGCCCGTCGCTTGCGACTCCGGTCACCAGTCGGACTACTGTCGCTGCGAGGGAACCCCAACGGGGACGGGCGGGACGTCGGGTACGGGGGGCGCACCGACGGGCGGGGCACCCTCGACTGGTGGCGCGCCCGCGACCGGAGACTGCAACGACGTCACCGCGGGACCCATCGTGACCGTCGCCCAGGACGGCAGCGGTCAGTTCACAACGGTGCAGGCCGCGCTGAACAGCATCTCGGTCTCGAACTCCACCCCCACCCAGATCCGCATCGCTCCTGGCTCCTACTACGAGAAGCTGACGGTCGACCGACCTCACATCACCCTGTGCGGCCAGGTGGGTCAGACGGCGGCGACCGTGCTCACCTACAACGACAACGCTGATGACGTCGGTACCTTTGGGAGCTACAGCGTCCGGATCACCGCCGACGACGTTTCGGCGGAGCACTTGTCCTTCGAGAACAGCAACGGTCCTGGCGTGCAGGCGGTTGCGCTCCTGGCGCAGGCCGAGCGAACTCAGTTCCGCGACTGCCGCTTCCTGGGCTATCAGGACACACTCTACGTCCACAGCGGTAGCCAGTACTTTCGGAACTGCTACGTCGAGGGAACCGTCGACTACATCTTCGGCGGTGCCACCGCCGTCTTCGAGGGCTGTGCGATTCACAACCTCCAGAATGGGACGGCGGTCACGGCGCCCAGCACCGAGCAGACCGTGCCCTTTGGGATCGTCTTTCTGGGTGGCGAGGTCACCGCGGAGCCGGGCGTGAGCCGTGTCGCCCTGGGTCGCAACTGGCGCCCCTATGGTGCCACGGCGTACCTTCACACGCAGCTCGGGGGCCACATCTCGGCGGTGGGGTGGGTGCCCATGTCGGACAACACGCTGGAGACTGCGCGCTTCTCCGAGTATCAGACGACCGGGCCCGGGGCGAACCCGGGTGCTCGGGCGCCCCAATCGAGCCAGCTCAGCGACGCGCAAGCCGCCGCCTACACGGTGGCGAATATTTTTGGCGCTTGGACGCCCGCCTTCAGTCAGTGAGCATGCTGGCTGTTGCCGGCTACCCCTCGCGCTGTCGGATCGCCTCGTGGAGCTCGAGTAGTTGCTGCCGACAGGTGGGGCAGAACCCGGCACCCCGGAGGTCCACGTCCTCCACGGTCGTCGCGGAGAACATCACGCACCGCGAGTCACGACAGTGGACGAG
>JBNLDK010000210.1:0-30038 GCA_050304295.1 Polyangiaceae bacterium | reverse complement strand
GCCGCGCGAAACGCCCGCTCATCCGTGTACGAAGTGATGGCTCCGTCCGCCAGCTCGCGCGTAGCGTCGGAGCCCGCGTGGTCGTCGGTTGGCTTCACCAGAACGGCGACACCGTCGACGCGTTCTCGATGCTCGCGCGCCCACTCGGACCACGCCCGGCGGTAGCCAGAGGTGTGCTCTTCGGCTTCGCCGAGGTCGACGAACAGCGCGGGGCGCAAGCCCTCCCGGAGGCGTTCGCGGGCGGCCACACCGACGGCGACCACGTAGTCGCCGTGCGTCGCTCCCTGGTGGTGCAGGACGAACACCCCGGGCGCCGGCTCCCGCACTTCCAGGCTCCCCCCGTCGTGACCCAATACGAACCCGTCACGCAGATTCGTTCTGGTCAGCTCCACCATCGCCCGCATGATATCCCACGCGGGCGGCCACACCAATTGCACCACGGTCGTCCAAATTGGGCGGCGCCAGCGCCCGGCGAAGCTCAACGTTGGGGGCGACCGCCCAGCTCCGGTTCACGACCTCCCACGCCTTCTGCGGCGCAATTGCATCGCGCATGGATCACGCCGCATCGCGTGCTACGTCCTCCCTGGTGCACCGCGAGGTTCGCAGGTCGCACACGTCAGTACTCGGTTCCGCGCCTACTTGGTACCCTGGCGGTTCCGTTCGTCGAGCGTGGCGATGAGGAGCGGAAGCACAGCGCGATCCTTGGGACGATTGGCGTTCGACTTTGCCTGGATCAGTCGAGGCAGATCGAGGACTCGCAGGGTTGCCCCCTCCCGATCGAATGACACTGTGTGCTCGAGCAACTCGTCGTAGCCTTGTCCCTCATCCAGCGTGCAGAGAACGTCCAGGGGACCGATGTCCAGCTGCAGATTCAAGTGACCTACGCCGAGCAAGGCCTCGCGGTTGGGGGCAATCTTGCGATTGGCCAAGTCGAATCGGTTGTAGGCGACGTGTCGGAGTAGCCACTCGAGGAGAACTTCCACGTTGGCGTCGGTGCGTCGGTGCACGATGTCGACGTCGTGGGTGAGCACGGGGACGCCCAGCATGACTGCCGCAAATCCACCCACCACGATGAAATCTACGCCGGCGTCGGTAAGACCCGACAGGATCGCATCCGGGTTGTTAGTCACGGCGTCGATATCGACGTACGGCGTTCATGGTTTCAACGGCAAAGCGTACGCGATGGGTCATGTTTCGAGCCAATGCTTCCCGCACGAGCGAGCGGTCCACATCGGCCACCGCAGCGATGATATCCGGATCCTCCCTCGCCAGTCGACGCAGCGTTTCGCCGACGACGGGGTCGTCGAAGAGCGCCTCAGCCACTGGCATGAAGTACTGCGCCAGCGTCGCTTCGTCGTAGCTCGGTCGCGCCACACGAGAAAGCTACCACGACCCCTCGCATCAGCCATCCGCTTGGGTCGTGTCCGCCCAGTCCGCCAGATCCGTGTCCACCCGCGTCCACCCATGACCACTCCTGTCCGTCCCAGTTTGCCGGCCGAATTCTCGCAACCAGAGTGAATCACCCGGCTTTCCCCGCTGGCCTTCTTGGTTTGTGGGGGTGGGGACGCTCGTGCAGCTGCACCTGATTTGCACCAGCTGAGGTGGTGCAATGGTGGTGCGACTTGAAGCGCACCGGAAATCCGTTGCGGACGACTCACTCAGGGTGGAGCGTTCCTTCGGTCATGCGGTGGGTGGTGGGAGCCGTCGTTCTTCTCGCCATGGTGAACTGCAAGCGCGAGCAACTGGTGGAACCCGTCGCCAGCGCCGAACCGGTCGTCTCTGTCACAACGCCGGTTGGTTCGGCTTCGGCCGGGAGGCGGGAAGCGGCGACAGCGCCAGCAGCGCCTCGCCACCTCGGCCAGGAGCCGCAGCTACTCTACTCACTCGACAGCGAGTTCAGACCGGTGGTCAACAAGGCCGAGCCTGATCATTGATCGAGCTGGGCGCGGAGCTCCGTAGAGGGCAACCGCAATGCGAGCATCGCGAATTGGTCGCCGCATCGCCACGACAACGATCTACGTCGCACGGCACCATACCGTGTGGGTGTCGGACCGAATGCCAATCCGCCAGCAGCGGCACTATCACGTCAAGTTAGTCGTAGCGCTGGACGGGAGACTGTGGATCGACGCGCAGCAGCGCACCGTGCGCGGTCTGGCCGGCATCGTCGCGCCAGACGTCGCTCACCAGACACGGACGGAGGGAACGGTGCTGGGGTTGTTGCTCGATCCGCGGACGGATGACGCACGCCGACTTCGGCGCGACGTGCTCGACTCGAAACCCATCGCGGCGCTCAGCGAGAGCTGGGTCGTCGCTCACCGTCCCCAGTTGCAGGCGTTCGCAGCCCGTCCGCCCGTGGCCAGTTCCGCCGCCGCGCTGGTGAAGACAATCGTGGCATCTCTCACCCGTGTCCAGCTGCCGCTGAAGGCGCGCGACGCACGCATCACGGCAGCGCTCGAGCATGTTGCTGCACACGCGGACGAGTCAATCCGACTCTGCGATCTCGCGCGAGTCGCGTGCCTGTCGCCAGGCCGGTTCTCGCATTTGTTCCGAGCCGAGATGGGCGTGTCCGTGCGCCGCTTCATTCTCTGGTCGCGCATGCGTCAAGCAAACAAGCTCGTATTTGGTGGCGCTTCCTTGACCGCGGCGGCGCACGCTGCAGGCTTCACCGACTCGGCGCACTTCTCCCGCACGTATCAACAGCTGTTTGCAGTGAGCCCGTCGACGCTGTTGAGCAACGACGAGGTGCAGATCGTGACTGGGCCCGAGTAGCCGCGCCCGAAGAACAGCCGATTCGTACAAGCGCACGTGCGCTCCATCCTCGTAGAGTCCGACCACCGCTCTCGATAATGAAGGGAACAGGGGTGTGTCCTGGCTGCACGACAAGACCGAGAAGACGCTGAGTCGCGCCAACCTGGCGATGGAGAAGAAGATCTTCCCGTACTTTCGGCGCTTCGAGAACATCGGCTCCCGCGTGAAGATCGGGAGGGGCAGCTACCTCAACTTCCAGTCGAACGACTACCTCGGCTTCTCGCAGCACCCGACCCTGATCAGAAAGGCAAACGAGGGAACGCGAAGGTTCGGCACCGGCCTCGGCAGCGCGCGACTGCAGGCGAACAGTCCCCGCCACGAGTACCTGGAGCAGCGCCTCGCCAACTGGTGCGACAAGGAGGCGGGCGTCGTCTTCACGACCGGCTACCAGTCGCTCGTCGGAACCCTGCAGGCCTTCGCGGACAACGAGACGGCCATCATCCTCGACCGCCTGTGCCACGCTTCGATCGTCGATGGCGTGCTGGTGGCGAAGGGTCAGAACCCAGACCTCGAGGTGCGTTTCTTCAAGCACAACGACGTCATCTCGCTACGGAAGGCAGTGTCTGAAGCGGTGAACCCGAAGAAGTTGATCGTGGTCGAGGGCCTCTACAGCGTGGACGGCGACATCGCGCCGTTGCCCGACGTCGTGGAGATCGCGAGGAAGCACGACGCCGCAATCATGCTCGACGACGCGCACGGACTCGGTACGCTGGGCCCCACGGGGCGTGGTGTCGCCGAGTTGCACGGCTGTCTCGAGGAGATCGATCTGCTCGTCGGGACCTTCTCCAAGTCGTTTGGCGCCATCGGTGGTTTCGTGCTCGGCGACGCATCGCTGATGCAGTTCCTCAAGCTCAGCGCCCGATCGTTCATGTTCAGCGCATCGTTGCCGATCGCGCAGGTCGAAGCCGGGATCACAGCGCTCGACATGATGGAGTCCGACCACAGCCTATTCCAGCGCCTAGCGGACAAGGGGCGCTTCTTCCGCGAAGGGCTGCGCGAGATCGGCCTCGACATCCGAGCGTCGAGCACGCACTTGACCCCCATCTTCCTCTGCGACGAGCCACTCACGATGAAGTTCGCAGCGTACCTCTACCACGGCGCAGACATCATGATGGTGCCGTTCGTGTCTCCCGGCGTACCGCCCGGGACGGAACGCTTGAGGTGCAATGTCACCCTCAAACACACCAAGACGGAAATGGGCTACACGCTCGACGCGCTCGCGAGGATCGCCTCGATGCTGAAGGTCGTCCGGAGCGGCAAGACGACCAGCGCCTCCAGATTCGACAGAGCCCGATGGTTCGTCGGAAACAAGCTGCATGCTCTCCGCCAGAGCGGCCTACCGAATGTGCTGCACGAGGTGGATCGCTTCCTCCACCCGCCGAACCAGTTCGACGAGTAGGCTACCTCTCCAGCTCGCGCACGAACTGGTCGACCTTGCCGTATACGTTCTCGACGCCGCATCTGCCGAAGCCGAAGGAGGGCACAATGAACTTTGGCATCTGGATGTGACGATCATCGGACTGCTCGACGACACGCGACTGTTCCTACATGGCCTTGTGCCGCCAGGCGTCGAAGCGAGACGGATTCAATCCGACGACGCGCAGGTTGTTGAACGAGGTACACCCGGTTCGACCGCATCGAGCGGACATCGCCCGTGGGCCAGCGTGGTTCCGGGCGGGGACAGTTCTACTCGGCCAAGCGCCTCGGCCCCTTCGCGAGACTTTAGTCGCAGCCGTAGCTCGCTTCTATCGTGTGCGCGTCGAGGCGGTCACCAGCAGTGTACACCAAGCCGCCAATCCGAATGCCTTCGCCGCCGCAATCGTTGTGGGCGTGCAGCTCGGAGTCTTCGATGGGGGTGTTGCCAAGGATAAGCCCGAGGGCGTTTTGGTGCCGGCCTCGCTGCAAGATCAAGAAGGCCCGAACGACGCCATCTTTCACACTCGCTCGGACGGTTCCGTCTGCGGTCAGGATTTCGTACTTCGCCGGCAGCTTCGCCAAGCCATGGGAATCGATCTCGACTTCGCCCGAGCCGATGTCGTCGAGCAGTCGAGCCACCTGGCCCGACGCGATCGCCTGCTCGTAGACGGCTCGCTGAACGCAAGCCAGAGTCGGTGGCCAAAGGAAGATGGGCAGCCGGGGGGCGGGAGCGGGCTCATCGCAAGCCAGGTCGGCGGCCTTGGCTTCTTTGCAAGTCTCCTCCTCGACCCGTTTCCACCACTTGCCGTGTTGTTCGAGGGTGTCGGGAACGCATGGGGGCCCCTCGGGTCCAGCCGCCTGGCACCGCAAGAGGAATCCGCTGCGCTGTTCGCGCATGGTTCGCAAATCTTCCTCGTGCCTGAACTCCATGACCTCGAGCAACTCGTCAAACGCAGCGTCGCAGTCTGGCTCTGGAGAAGAGGTGCCCGGATCGCTCGCTGGATCCGAGGGCGCCGATTCTGGCGACTGCAGCGCCCGTGGCCGGTGATTGCAACCCCAGAGCCAGGCGCCCCCAGCCGCGAGCAGGATCGCCCCTGCCACGCGCAGCTTCATCCGCCCGTCCTCCGCAGATCTTCCAGTTCGATCACCTCGAAGCCCCGTCGCACGAACGCGGCCTTCAAGTCGTCACGTCTTCGTACCAAGACTGCCAGCGTCGAAATAGGGCTGCCAACGGGCCCTCCAGACAGCCCGCTCCGGCCAGCCCTCCATGATGACCTGCAGAGCAGTGCAATGCCATCGTCCCCAGGCTCGTCATGGGGCACGAGGCGCACCACGGCTTGAGCGCCTGCTACCTCGAGCACGGTGAGCTGGTGTCGTGGCACGGGGCGATGATAGCCCAGGCGAGTTGTGGCCGCATCTCGTCAGGCTTGGTCTTCGTAGTGGGAGTGGTGGGAGATGCGACTGACCGAAACCATCACGGCCCCGATGGCCATCGCTCCTTCGGCCGTCGTCGCTCACGCTGCAACGGGCATCGCCGAGCGTGAGCGGAACGCCATCACCGGACGTGAGCGGGAACACAAAGCAACCACCACAAGTGGATCGTGCTAAGCCGAACGATCGAAGGTGACGATCTTCAGATTGAACGAAAGCTGGGACCGGTCCCGGGTGGCGCTTGCAGTGCTCGCCCTCCTGATGTTCGGGATTGGCATCCCTCTCACGCCGTGGTGCATGGCCAAGGAAGAGCCAATCGAGACATATCGCGAGCAGGGAGTCGTCCTCGAAGTGATCAACCGGGAAGGACGAAGCACCCCCGCCGTGCGAGTGCGTCTCCCCAACGGAGACGAGGTCCAGTTCGGCTTCGACAGGGCGGTGCCTCATCCGGGCGAGAAGATTCCGATCATCACGGCGATCTACGAAGGCGGGAGGCGACGCTATCGCGTCGACCACGGGGCGCGTGAACGCGCCACGTACCACTGAAGCGCGCGAATGATGTAGGTGGCCCCAGGGGATTGCCCCCCCAGGGCTCCCACAGCAACTGGCCGGCATCGTCATCAAGGAAGGCACTCGTCACTACAGGCCGCAACCGCGTCGCAGCCAGCTCTTCGCTGTTGAACGAGGCACGCCCAGGCGCTCGGCCAAGTCGAGGTCGCGAGTCCAGCAGACGAGGTCACGCAGGCGATGGTGCGCGACCATGGCGTCGATGAACTGGAAGGGCAGCGGCAGCCTTCAGGGCCGGCACCATGCCTGCGGATGGCGAGCGGTTCCGACCTGTGTTGCGGTGGCGGATCGTGCGAGAATCCCGCTGCGGTGAGTTTCGGGACAGAACACGGTAGACTCCACCGTATGCCGACCTATGGGTGGATCGCTGCGGTCGTCGTGGCGCTCGGCTTGGGCTACGCGCTTGGCGTAGCGACGGCCGATCGCGAGGGCGCTCGAAGGGAAGGGTATGCAGAGTGCATGGACGTGGCTCGTGACTGCATCCGGGGAACGGACGACACCATCGGCGCGAACAATTGCATGTTCGGCCGGTAGTGCTTCCGCTCCAGTGACCGAAGACGGGCCGGGCTCGCGCAGCGGCTCCCTCGTCCTCCGGAGGGCCCGCGCGGTACATACTGCGCCGTACCACCCGCAGCGCCCGTACCCGGCGCTTGGCGAGATCTGCCCCAGCGCCGACACGGGGGATCTCAACTTCGCCGCCTGCTCACTCCCTCCCGCACCGCGTTGGTGAGCCGCCTGCGTGGCGCTCGTGGTCACCTCGGGCGGGGTGGATGTCGTTGTCACACTCCTGCGCAATCGATTCGCGGATCGCGCGGACCTCGTCGATGATGAGATCGTGGTTCGTGGTGCCCGGCGCCGATGCTCGTCCAACGGTGCACCGCGCCGGTCGAAGGTCACCCTTCTCCGCGTGGCGGTCACCGTCGCTCCACCCCATCGCCCAACGCCAACTCCGCATCGATGGCTTCGATGGTAGACAGTGATGACTCGAGCTCCGCGGGCCTCTTGCCGTCGGCGGCTTCCTCAGCGATCCTGTTGGGGGTCGCCAGGCAGTCCGGGGGAGCATCATGTCAAGAGTCGCCAGAACGATGCCTGACCGACGCCCGCAGGACCTCGGGTCCTCGACCGGCGGGACCGTCCATATCGCGCTCTTGGTCGACGCCGCCACCGCGCGCGTCTTGGGCGGTAGCCGCTCAGCGGTTACGGCCTTCGGGTACGAACCCGAGGAGCTCACGAAGCTCGAGATCGACCGACTAGTTGCCCCCGACGCCCGGGGCGACTTCGCTGCCGCCATCTCCCTGGGCGATGCGGAAGAGCGCCCGCTGGCGACCCAGATGATACACCGAAACGGCGCCACCTTCCCACTTCGCGGGACGGCACAGCGAGTGACCCTCGGGAGCCAGCACGTCACGCTGTTGACCTTCTACGACGATCGCAAACCAATCTCCGAAGGCACAACTGCGAACGGTCAGCACGCGGTAGATGCCGAAACCTTCGTGGCGGGGAGCGAAGGGGGCGTCCGCCCCGACCATGGCCGCGACGGCGACGCTTCACCACAGCGAGAGCCCGTGGTCTCCACAGAGGTGGAGCCCGCCCATCACTCCGTGAGCGACCACGTTCCCGACAGCATGATCTACCAGATCGACGTGAGCGCCGACGGAAAGACCCGGCGCTTCACCTACGTGAGCGGCGGCGTCGAACAGTTGCATGAGGTGTCGGCGGAAGCTGCGCTGGAAGACCCACAGGTCCTCTATGCCCAGATCGTCGAATCGGACCTGTCTCACCTCACCGCACTGGAGTCGAGAGCCATGGCCACCCTGTCGCCCTTCCAGGCAGAAGTGCGCTTTCGACTGCCCTCGGGAGCAGTCCGGTGGCGGTCGCTCGCGTCGGCACCGCGCCGGGCCTCGAACGGGAACGTGATCTGGAACGGCATCGAGATCGACATCACCGCGCGGAGGCAGGCAGAATCAGCGTATCGTGTCTTGGTCGAGACGTCCCTCCAGGGTCTGGTCATCATCCAGAACGACCGTATCGTCTTCGCCAATCCCGCAGCCGAGCGCATGTCGGGCTACTCGGCGCGGGAGTTGCGGGAACTCCCCGCGCCAATCCAGACGCTGGTTCACCCCGAAGACCTTCCCGAGATCGTCCAGCGCCGCGAGCGGCGCGCCCGCGGAGAGCCGGTTGCTCCCTTCGCGGTCTACCGCATCGTCCAGAAGAACGGACAGCTCCGCTGGGTGGAATCGGTCACGACTCCCATCGAGTTTCGAGGCGCGCCAGCCCAGCACACCGTGTATATCGACGTCACCGATCGCCTTCGAGCCGAAGCCGAGATCCGCCTGCTCAAGCGCTCCATCGACCTGCACCCGGATGGAGTCTTCTGGCTCGATGAGCAGGGCCAATTCGTGTACGTGAACGAGACCGGCGCCCAGACGCTCGGCTATGAGCCCCGTGACCTTGTCGGCCGGCACATCTCCCTCGTCAACCCGGCGGCAACGCCGGACCGCATGAAAGTGGTGTGGACCAGACTCCGGAGCGACGGTCTGCTCTGCACGGAATCCAGGCATCGGAGGCGCAACGGCACCGAGTTTCCGGTCGAGGTCAGTACGATGCTCGTCGAGCTGGACGGCCGCGTCTACGCCTGCGGGTTTGCCACGGACATCACCGGTCGGCGAGCCTCGCAGGAGACCCTACGCAAGATCTCGGCAGCCATCGAGCAGGCGCCGTCTACCGTCGTCATCACCGACGCGAGCGGAGCCATCGAGTATGTGAATCCGAAGTTCGCCCAACTAACCGGCTACGACCTCGAAGAGATACGCGGCACCAACCCCCGCGTTCTCAGGTCCGGGACCACGAGCGCAACCGAGTACCGCACACTCTGGCACAAGATCACGCGCGGCGAGGAATGGCACGGCGAGTTCCGTAATCGCCGCAAGGACGGGACCTTCTTCTGGGAACGCGCGGTGATCTCGCCAGTGCGCAACACGTCCGGCGAGATCACACACTTCGTCAAGGTTGCCGAGGACATTTCGGAGGAAAAGCGCATCCAGGACGAGCTCGACCGGGTGCGACGCCAGTACGCCCACGCCCAGAAGATGGAAGCCATTGGCCGCCTTGCCGGCGGCGTGGCCCACGACTTCAACAACCTCCTGTCCGTCATCCAGATGAGCACGCAGCTGGCACTGGAGAAGGCCAGCGCGAACCTTCCGGCGCCCGAGGAGCTGGAGGACATCCATTCCGCGGCGGTCCGCTCCGCGCGCCTGACCCGCCAGCTGCTGGCGTTCGCCCGCCAGCAGTCGACCGCACCGCAGGTGCTCGATCTCAACGAGTCGGTGGGCGGCCTGGTCAAGATGCTGCAGCGGCTGCTCGGCGAGAACCTCGAACTCAGGTGGCAACCGACCGCGGACCTGTGGCCGGTCCGCGTCGATCCGTCACAGGTGGATCAGATCCTCGCCAACCTGTGCATCAACGCCCGAGACGCCATCCCTGATGTTGGTATCGTGGAAATCGAGCTGGGGAACCGGACGTTCGATGACGAGTCCTGCCGGAAGGAGCCTAGTCTTCTCGCAGGAGACTACGTGGAAATTCGAGTAAGCGACAACGGCAGCGGCATGGACGCCGATACCCAGACTCACGTCTTCGAACCGTTCTTCACCACCAAGCCCGAAGGCAAGGGAACCGGCCTCGGGCTGGCCACGGTCTACGGCATCGTCCGACAGAACAGCGGGTTCATCCATTTCGATAGTGCTCCGGGTCAGGGCACGACGTTCTGTGTGTGCCTGCCACGCTGCGTCGGAAGTGTCGAGACGACTCGCGCGAAGAGGGCGACCGTGACCAGACCCCCAAGCCGCCAGACCGTGCTCGTGGTGGAGGACGAGCCGGTGCTGTTGAAGGTCACCACGAAAGTGCTCACGCGACTGGGCTACACCGCCCTAGCCGCGAGCACACCGGAAGAGGCGCTGTGTCTGGCTCGGGACAACGCCGATGTGATCCGCCTCCTGCTCACGGACGTCGTGATGCCGAAGATCAACGGCCCGGATCTCCTGCGTGGGATTCAGACCGTGATTCCCGAGCTTCGGTGTCTGTTCATGTCCGGCTTCACTCCTGAGGTCGTCGAAAGCTACGCACTTCCCGAAACGAACATGGCGTTCATCCAGAAGCCGTTCACCATCGACGACCTCTCCTCGAAGATTCGCGACATCCTCGACAAGGGTACCCGCGCGTAGGGTTTTTGAGCACCCACTGCGCGAACCGGTGGTGGGGCGCACCAAGAACCCGCACCCTGCTCCGGATCTCCAACTTCCACGTCATCCGTCGCGCAATTGCACGAACGGCTCTCGAGATATCGGGACCTCGCCGCTGGCCTAGATTCGCGTGGTCCAGGATCACTCGGCGATGACGTTGGCGACGGGGAAGTCGATGCTCCCCGAGCCCCCACCCACTTCCACGAGGATCGAGACCTCGAGCAAGACCCCCATTTCCATGCCCTCCGCTGCCCAGGCGTCGAAGTGGTCGGTCACTGAGATCACCCCGCACTGGCGAGCCGACTGCCGGACGCTCCAGAACTGATGCCAGCTCCCGCCCCCGCTGCATCGCGAGTCGGCGATGGTGCCTTCGTAGAACCGGTACTCCTCGCCGTCGATGGTGGCGAATCCCGCCGGGCTCGACCCCCACGGCGTGAACGGAAAGTCACTGTACGAGTCGTCGACGATGTACCACTCGACACAGGGCTCGTTCGACCGCCCATACATGCCAATATAGGAGTAGCTGCCGCCGCTCCCCGTCTTGTTGAACGCGTAGTGCGTCTCGAGCGTTCCGTAGTCGGTGTAGCGTATGGGGTCCTGGAACTCGAGCCCGAATCGGGCCAGGAAATCTCCCGACTCGCCCCAACTGGCGCTGAACGACGTCGTGTCGAACGTCGTGATGCAAGAATCACTGTTCATCGAGTTCGACCAGAGTGACCAGCTGAAGCCACCCGCGGTGTCTTGGGTGTTCTGTCCGCAGAGCCGCGTGCCGCCAGACGGCATCGGGGTATCGCAGTCTACGGTCGAACCGCCGCCAGTTCCCTCGCCGCCAGTTCCCTCGCCGCCGGTTCCCTCGCCGCCGGTTCCCTCGCCGCCAGTTCCCTCGCCACCGGTTCCCTCGCCGCCGGTTCCCTCGCCACCGGTGCCACCACCGCCAGTGGGCGGCCCAATGACCCCGCCGGTTCCCCCACCACCTGTTGAAACACCTCCCGTCGTGCCACCAGTTGGGGAGAAGCCGCCGGTGCTCGCACCGCCGCTGCTGCTCCCTCCTGTCGGAACGCCTCCCGTCGCAGAACCGCCAGTGCCTGGGGTCCCGCCCGTACTTGGTGGCATTCCAGCGCTGCTATCCAGACCCCCGGATCCCACGGTTCCACCAGTATCTGGTTGCGCCCCGCCCGAGTCCGCCAACCCACCGGTGGCGAGGAGGTCCCTCCCACCATCGTCGCTTCCTCCGCAACCGTAGGAGACTAAGAGCCCCAGAGTCAGCAGTCTACCGAGCGAAGCAGAGCGCATCGGAGCCTCCGTGGCGAGCAGAAGGGATCTCCCCGAGGGGTGGGGATCGTTTCGCCGTCATTCTAACGCAGCAGAGGGCATAACGAAATGGGGGAGAAGGCCGCGAACACCTGGAGCTGGGGGCGGCTTGCTCGAGCGGGGCCGCGTCGTCGAGCTGGTCGCAGGCGGCGGGACCGGGCTCCAGCCGCGTCGGGTCCTCGGGTGATTGCGGGACTGCTTCCCTGCTCCGGCTCTCTACCTCCCACGCTTTCGGCGGCTAGGTAGAGAGTCGGAGCAGGGCGTCGCTCCAGTCGTCTTGCGGATGGTGGTGGCGTCGAACGCCGGTGAGGTGCGTCGAGCGCCAGTTCATGGACGCAGTCGGGTTCCCCGGCGGAGGCGCTGCCCGTGAGAGCGAAGGCTCGGGCGCGACTGCAAGGGCGGGGAGAAAGCCGCTCGGATAGATCTGCCCCGTGTGCCCGACGAACATCACGCCCTCTCCGTCATTCGCGCCGAGCGGCGCACGCGGCGAACGGGACACCTCGCGTGAAGCGGGAACGCCGACTCGAGAGCAAGCCACGCCCGCGCCGGTGGTCTCCACAACGTTGCGTCGATGGTGCGGCGCCTCGGCTCTTCGCCCGCTTCTGGCATGGAGGCGTCGTCGTCTTGCCGTCGCGGACGGATGGCGGCACCCTCGGGGTCGATGAGCGTGCCCAGGATCGACGCCTCGTACCTCCGGACCGAGCACCCTCCTCGCGCCGACGATGGCGTTGCCGCCGAGTGGCACGCTGACGGTCACCTCAAGCGGCTCGTTCGCAAGCGCGGTGGCGAGGTGATCCGGAGCCTCGACCTCGACGGCCTGGGCAACGGCAAAGCGACCGAGTTCCAAGGGTCTGGCGGTACTGCGGACTGGGAGGTGTACGCCGACGGCAAGCGGGAGTGCTTCGACGCCTGGTCCGACAACTCGCGACCACGCCCCTACGACTACGAAACGTGGGTGCGCGGGTGGATCGCGGCGATCGAGGAGCTGGACCGAGAACCGCAATAGGGCGGCTACGGTGTCCAGCGTCATCCCCAAACTTCCGCCCGTCGACGACAACCCCTGAGCAGCCGTCGGCCGTCGCCAGCCACCCCTCCGCTACTCGACCTCGGGAGCCACGTCCTCGAAGTAGACGACCTCGGGCGACTCTCGACGCGCGCGCGGCGGTGCCGTGGACAGGTTTCCCAGCTCGTCGATCCGCTCTTCCGTCCATCTGGAGACCGATCCGCGTAGTGCCCTGGTCCATGCCGCAGCCCCAGTTTCCCCGCGTGCTCGCCGATGTCAATCGAACGTCAAGCGCGTCTCGTAGCCGGGACTGCGAGGACGCGCGGGTAACCTTGCGAGCGCTGGTCCGCACACCATCGCCCCATGGGCTGTTCTCGGCTAGCAGTTCGTTCGGCTGCGAGACAGGTCCACGGCGAATCCAATGACCATCGAGGCCGGCCGCGGCGCCTCGCATACGGCAGTGGGCACCGCATCTTGGCCTACTATGGGGCCACGGTTGTCCAGCGATGTCGGTAGACGGCTGCGCTGCCATCTCCATCGTGAGAGTCCGGAAGCGGGTACTCGTAGAGCGTCTTGGCACTGACGCACGTGCCATAGTTGAACGTGATGGGCATGTTCTCGTCCCCGTTGGCGCCCTCGTAGAACATGTTCACGTTCTCGCGCCAACCCAGGCCAATGGAGTACCAGTGACCAGCTTGGAGCAGCACCGGCTCGTCGAGTCTCCCGGAAGCGATGAACCCGGTGCCAGCTGGATGCGTCTTCGTCTTCCTCGTCACGAGTTCATAGGTGTCGCCGATTCGCTCGTAGACGACATAGGTGATCTCCGTCGGCTCGAAGAGCTGGAGCATCGCTTCGATCTGAACCAGCACGCGATCGGTATCCATCAGGCACTGGTGGGTCTTCCCAACAGCGATGTCTTCGATGGTCAGAGCGGTAGTGCCGATGGCTTCGGCGTCGCCGTCGGCGCAGCTGCCCAAATAGCACCACTGCGCGGAGCACTCTTGGGCCGGGTCGTAGCCGGTGCCGTCACCGTTGCACGCCACTTGGGCGTTACCAACGCATTGCCCCGTGCCCGGCTCGCACGCGGCGGTCGTTCCGGCGGCTCCGGCCGTCGCTGGGTTTCCCGCGGATCCGCCGGACGCCAGCTGTCCACCGGTTGCCCCCGTTGCAGGCGGGACTCCACCGGATCCGCCGGTCGCGGGCTGATCTCCGCCCGCACCACCGCTCGCGGGTTCGCCGCCGCCTGATCCTCCCCCGCCGGTGCCGGTCCCACCGCTCGCGGGTTCGATGCCGCCCGTCCCGCCGCTCGACAGCTCACCGCCTCCGGTGCCCGCGATGGACGATTCGCCTCCGTCGGAGCGTGCCCCACCGTTCGAGCCGCCAGCGCCGCCGGTGGCATTCTGTCCGCCTTGCCCTGACGCACCCGTCGCGCCAGCCTCGCCGCCGCGGCAGGCGCACTCGCTCCACTCCCCGTTGGTGCAAACCCGTCGCCCGAGGCAGTCATCGGTGCCCAGGCACGAAAGCACTGCACCTTGGGTACAGCCTCCCTCCTTGGTCGTGCTAGAGCACGCTTGCGCTGAGATCGAGACGGACGCGAGGAATACGCAGACAGCGACGGACCGGCACCACATATCCGGAGGAGTTTACCTCGATCCCCTCTCGCTCGGCCACCACCACAACGCTTCGATCATTGAATACGAGAAGAACACCCCCGTCCCCGCTCAGAACCGCAACCCGACCACAGCATACGCTGCGACGCCGCTCTCCATCCCCACGACATCGTAGCTCACATCGCCAACCGATGACTCGATCATGCGCGCATCGACGCCAGCGAAGTAGCGGCGATACACCCCGTGGATGCTCAGGCCCAACGTGCCAGCGAAGCTGACGGCCGGATCGGCACCGTTGTAGCATCCGCCCTCCCAGGGACCTTCCGGCGAGTACTCCTCGCATTCGCGAGAGTAGAGCCACCCAGCGCCCAGCCCCACGAAGGGCATGATGACGATCGGCCCGAGCTCGAACTCGTAGCCGAAATCCACCGTTGCATAGCTGAACCGATTGACGGCGCTGTACTCGCCCAGCACCCGGTTCCACCCTTCCTCGTTGGTGCCACGGTGGTGGACGAGCGCTCCCCCCAGATACAAGTGGCTGCGCCCCAGGCGCGCACCGCCGCGCAATCCAAAACCGAACTCGAGCGCGAACGCGGTATCCGTTCCATAGCCAGCAAAGAGTGCCAAACGACGCCCCGGATCCTCGGGGGACTCGTCCGCCGTTGCCGTGTCCGACGCAGTCTCGGTCGAGATCGTCTCGTCCGAACCGGTCTCGCTAGCTGGGCCCTCTGACGCTGGCTGGGCCCCGGTGGCCTGGACGGTCGCGATGGGCAGGCCAGCGGCAAGGAAGAGCGCTCCGCTGGCAATGTGACGCATGCCCCCTTTGGTAGTGCAAACCGGAGGTCCTGTCGCGGATTCACTGCCCCCCGGGACGTTTCCTCGGGCGGCTCTCGCTCGCAATGGCGAACCGGCCGCGTGAGGTGGCGCGAAGCTCGGCCTCCGATGAACCTCGCGGCTCACGCAGATCCCCGGTTGTGGTGCGGACGCGGTGTAGCGCCTCGCGCACCGCGGCCGCGCCATGTCGCCAGGACAGGGCAGTCGCGCTGACCACTCCTGCTTGGGTCCCTGAAGTCGGGTGAAGTCGGCGAAACATTGGCGCTTTTGCCACCGGCGGATGCGCTCTGCGGCCCCCTCCCGTGCGACTCGGGCCCCGTGGGGATTGTGGCAGCGAGGCCGCATCATTCCGTTTTTGCTACGGTGTCGGTCCTGTCACCTGCCGCCGATCTGCACCGCGTGGAATCTCTCTCAGTAGACAATGCGACATCTGGCCCGCGCACAAGGCGAGGGGGATTCGGAGCGTAGTCCGTGGATACCAAGATGTTCATCGACGCGATCATGCGGCAGACGATCGTGCTCATCGCCCAGTTCTCGGCAACAGCGGGGATCCGAGCGCCGCTCGCCCACCTGGCGGACGAGGTCTTCCTCAAGCTCTCCGAGGAGCTCGAGTCCCAGGGGGCATCGCGCAAGCTGGTCGCGGACATGTTCGGGATGGCCCTGCGCACCTACCAGCGGCGCGTGCAGCGACTCCGTGAGAGCGCCACGGACCAGGGAAAGACGCTCTGGCAATCCGTGCTGGAACACTTGGAGAACGAGCGGCGGGCAAGTCGCCGCGAACTCCTGGATCGATTCCGCCACGATGACCCCGAGGCCATCGCCGCGGTGCTCAATGATCTGGTGCAGACGGGACTTGCTTCGCGATCTGGCAGCGGTGCCGCCGCGCTGTTCACGACGACGGGCGAGGAAGAACGGCGCGTGATCGCGCGGGAAGGCAAGCTGGAGACGGCGGCAGCGTTGGTGTGGCTGGACCTCTGCCGCCACCCCAACGCCACGTCGACGGAATTGGCCGCGCGGCTGCGGCTGGACGAGGAGATCCTCGCCGCCGCGGTTGACTCGCTGCGCGCGCAGGGCCGCATCACCACGCGCGCCGATGGTCGGGCGGTCGCGACGTCGATGAGCATTCCCATTGGAGCTACGGCGGGCTGGGAGGCTGCAGTCTTCGACCACTTCCAGGCCGTGGCCGCCGCGATCACGACCAAACTGCGGCAGGGCAACACGCGCTCAGCTCTGGCGGATACTACCGGTGGAGCCACCATGACCTTCGAGATCGCCGAAGGGCATCCCTTGGCCGAACGCGTGCTCGGTCTGCTCAGTCGCGCTCGGGTGGAGCTCAACGAGCTCTGGAACGAGGTCGAGGCACACAACGCCCAGCACCCGATCGCCGAGGATAACGTGCGTCGGGTGACGTTCTACTTCGGGCAATACGTCGAGACTCCAGAAGAAGTCGAGACTTCGGGAGACGAACACAGATGAGAATCCTGGGACTCGCCCTGCTGTTCCTGGCAACTGGATGCAGCGAGAAACCGCAAGTTGGGGGGACGAACACCCACTGGCTGCGCGCTTGTGCGACCGCAGCGGACTGCGGCAACGCGAGCACCTGTCTGTGTGGGATTTGTACGATCGAGTGCACGGACGACGCGGAATGCGGTCCCGGGGCGTGCGGCTCCGAGCTCACGAGCGCCTGCCTCGAACCGGGCGCGCCCCCGATTTGTGTACCGGTTGCTGACGGGGGGGCCTGCACTGCGTTCGAGGTGCCCCTGGACGACGAGCTGTCGACGACGAGCGTCACGCCGAGCTGCGAGATCCCCGGCGCACTGCTGTGCGAAAGCTTCGATGGCCCGCTGCCCACCGGATACGCCACCTGGGGCACGGACACGATGACAGCGGCCATTCAGGACTGCCTCACCTTCCAGGGCGCGGGCGCGCTGCGCTTCCAGACCCCCTCCTTCGGCTACGTCCAGAGCCAGCTGCCACTCTCGACCCCCGTGGCATCCGGTCCCCTGCATGCGCGCTTCTACGCCTATCTTCCTTCATCGGTCACCATCCCCACGTACTTCGCGATGTTCGAGCTATGGCACCTGGAAGGGAGCTCGGATGGCAAGATCAGCATCGAGGTGATCAGCGACGACCGGCTCGAGCTCCAGGTGCTCCCCAACGACTCGATCCACCCGGGTCCGGTCGGCTCGATGCCGCGTGACCAGTGGACGTGCATCGAGCTCGGCCTCGACGTGGCCGCCACGGGCGGTGCCATCTCACTGAGCGTGAATGGCTCCGTGGTGATCGATGTGGCCGACGTGGCGACGCTACCGGCCGGTCCCTTGTCCATCGCTGTCGTCGAGGGGCTGCCCGCAGAGGACGCGCCGGGCGCCGAGCTGGCGATCGACGAGCTCGTCGTCGCGACGGAGCCGATCGGCTGCCTCTGAGACACCACCACCCAGCGATCCGCTGACGAAGAAAAAGTTCGATAGGGCTACGGTGACGCCCGTGTCACCTGCCGCAGTCCCACCTGCCGTGGGACACCGGAGGCCATGAAGACCACCGCCTTCGGTTTTACTGTCGCGATCCTCGCCGTGCTGCCGGGATGCTCTGACCCCGGCACGCCGCCGTCGCCAGGAACGGGCGTCTCGTCGGCGCCCTTGACCACGCAGGGGCTCTTCTTTCAGGGCAACAACTTTTCGGGTGCCGAGCGGGGGTTTGGCGCGGCGATCGAGGAGAGTTGGGGCCCCGCGATCCCGGGCGTCGAGGACCAGACGTACTGGTGGCCTGATCCCAGGGAGGACGAGGTTCCGACGGGCATGAACACGGTGCGCCTACCGTTCCAGTGGGAGCGCCTGCAACCAACGCTGAACGGCGACTTCGACGCGGCCTATCTGGCGCGGTTCCACGAGACCGCCAATGCCTGGCGTGATCGCGGCTTCAACGTGCTGCTCGACGTGCACAACTACGCGCACTACAAGGTCAACGGACGGGGCACCGAGGAGCCGGGGCAACTCATCGGCTCCGTCGAGGTGCCCGTGGCGGCGTTCGCCGACTTCTGGCGTCGCATGGCGGTCGAGTTCGGGTCGGAGAGCACCTCGAGCCCCTTCATCTTCGGTCTGATGAACGAGCCGCACGACATCGTCGTGTCGGTGTGGGTCGACGCCGCGCAGCAAGCGGTGACCGCCATTCGGGACGCCGGCGCCCGGAACCCGGTCTTCGTCCCTGGCGCGGACTGGTCCACCGCGAGCGATTTCTCCTGGTCGCAGAACGCCAACCTCCTGCAGTCCGTCACGGACCCGCTCGACAACATGGCGATCGAAGTGCACCAGTACTACGATGGCGACTGTTCCCCAAATTCCTACGTCGACCTCTTGGCGTCCTTCGAGCAGTGGGCGGTCGCCAACGGCCGCGTTGCCTTTCTTGGCGAGACGGACCTCACGGACGAGAGCGCGGCGTGTCGCGAGGCCTTCGCGAATCTGGTCGATCACCTCCACGCGACCGCCGCGGGCGCCCCCGGTGGTGTCTGGGTCGGGTTCACGTACTGGGAGGGGACCAACGTTTCAGCCGTACTCCCCGAGATCCAGGACCACTTGCCGTCGACGTGCACGAACGGCGCACAGGACGGGAGCGAAACCGACGTGGACTGCGGCTCCACATGCCTCCGGTGCGCCGCGGGATCCGCTTGCACCCAGGACTACGACTGCCAGAGTGGATTCTGCGTGGGCGAGCTGTGCAGCGACGTGCCCACTGCGGGGGGAACCGGCGGCGCCCCAGCTACCGGCGGCGCCACGTCAACGGGTGGCGCCGTAGCGACGGGCGGCGCCCCAGCTACCGGCGGCGCCACGTCAACGGGTGGCGCCGTAGCAACAGGCGGCGCCGTAGCAACGGGCGGCGCCGTAGCGACGGGCAGCGCCACGTCAACGGGTGGCGCCGTAGCGACGGGCGGCGGGGCAACCATTGGGGGAATGCCGACCACCGGCGGCGGCATGGCGACGTCAGGTGGCACGGCCAGCGGCTCCACGATGGCCACCGGCGCCGCCACCGCGACACTTGGCCCAGACACGACCGGCGAATCTGGCTGCGCCTGTCGCCAAGGCAACCGCCCCAATAGCCCCACCTGGGCGGTCCTCTTTCTGGCACTGGCTCTGCTCCGCCGCAGGCCGAAGCATCTGACCGAGCCCGCGCCCCGTCACTGAACGCATTGGCCCTTCCCCCCTCCATCGATTCGAAGAACCCCCGACCCTTGCGAAAGGTCCGAGTGAAACCATCGCGCCCCTGTCACCCTCCCCTTCTCGCTCCCCTCGTAGCTGTGCCTGGTGGTCAGTCGCTGCTCACTTGCTCCGAAACGGCGACTCTCGGGCGACTGGCTCCGGTGGCGCAGGGGGAGGCGCCGACGGCGTGGCGCCGCAGGGGTACTGCGTCGACGACAACCGCATCTCGAGGAAGCTGAAATGTCAGGACCGCAAAGCTGTTGGGCGGACACCCGGGTTCACCCGTCATGACACCTAGAAGAGCAACCTGTCATTCCATCCGCGATCTTGGGCTGACGCGAGGGTCGGAACGCTTGGAAACGTCGTTCCGGACGGTGGTGCCGGCCTGGCTTTGTGCCTGCTGCACGATGGCTGCGGTGGGGTGCAGCGCGTCGTCGACCGGTCATGAGCCGCCCCTGGCTTCTCTGGAGAGTGCAGCTGGCGGCCGCGGAGCCGCCGGGCCCCACGCGAGCGGCAGCGGGGGATCCCCAGTTCTCATCGATACAGGGGGCAGCACCGGGACGGGAATCAGCAGCGAAACGCCGGAGCTCTGCAACGGGATCGACGACGACGGAAACGGCGTAGTGGACGATCTCGACGCCGCGGGCGACGGCATCTGCGATTGTCTGCGAATCGCCACCCTGGGCATACCGGGTGTGCACGGGTCGGGCGACGTGTTCGCCGCATGGATCAGCGAGCGCAGCGCGAATGGGGCCACGGACATCGCGGACGGAGTCCTGACGCCCGATCTGCTGGATGAGTTCCAAGTCGTCGTGGCGCAGGATCTGAGCACCCTCGACGCGTACACGAACGCCGAGGCGGTCGCCCTCGCCGACTGGGTGTCGCGGGGTGGTGGCTTCATGACCCTCATCGGCTACTCCGGGCCGACCGAGGTCGAGAACGTCAACCGCCTGCTGTCGCGCATCGGGGTTGGGTACGAACCGACCCAGATCATGCAGAAGAACAGCGACCAGACGCGGACCGTCACGGGGTTCGCAGCGCATCCAGTGACGACCAACGTGACGGCGCTGGGGATGGACAACGGGTACCCGGTCCAAGGAGCGGGCACGGTCCTGGTGACGGGTGACGGCTGGGACCTGGCGCTGGCGCTCGACTTCTTCAACGGGCACGTCCTGATGTGGGGCGACGAATGGATCAGCTACGACTCCGAGTGGACGACACGCCCAGACCTTCACGTCGAGCAGTTCTGGCTCAACGCGCTCAAGTGGCTGACCCCCAGCAAGGAGTGTCAGGTTCCAGTTCCGATCATCCAATAGCCGGTCGACTGCTCTTCGACCCTCACCCCCACTTGAATCTTCATCCCATGGCAACTCGTCAGTCCCCTCTCTTGCGGCTCCTCTGCGCACTTGCTCTGGCGACACCGCTTGCCTGCGCCAACGCGGAGAACGACATCGGAAACCTTGGTGTGGGCGGAGCGTCGGGTACGACCGGTGGAACGGGCACAGGAGGTGCCATCAGTGGGGGCTCTCCCACCGGAGGCGGGTCGACGACCGGGGGGAGCTCGACGAGCGGCGGAAGCGCAACGGGTGGAATGGCGCCCATCACCTGTGTAGAGCCTGAGATTTATTGCATCGGCCAGTGCGTTCTGCTCGGTACGGACACCAACTGCAGTGTTTGCGGTGATGCCTGTCTGGCGGGAAGCTCCTGCACTGACGATGGCGCGGGTGCGATGGTGTGCAGCTGCTCCGACCCCGCTACCACGCTCTGTGTGGACGGATGTCACGACCTGACCACGGACCCCACCAACTGCGGAGCCTGCGGCGCCGAATGCGGGCTGGGGACCTGTGCGGCGGGGGTCTGTGCATGCAACGAGGGCGCCGCCCCATGCGACGGCGCCACCTGCGTCGACGTGTCCAGTGATCCACAGCAGTGTGGGCCGAGTTGCGCACCCTGCGGCACCAACGAGACCTGCGAGACGGGGGTCTGTGCCTGCTTGGCCCCTTTCGAGACCTGCGACACGAACTGCGTCAATACCGCGAACGATCCGGCCAACTGCGGCAGCTGTGGGGCAACGTGCGACGAAACCCAGGGCTGCGCTGACGGAACCTGCGTCGAAGTTCCGTGCGCGCCCTTCGTCACCAGGGACGAGGCAGGCGAGGTAGGTACGACCGAATCGACCTGCCTTCGCATCTGGGCTTCTGGGACCGTCAATGGCAACTGCTGGTTCGCGGAAGGGCGAACACTAGCCATCAACGGCGCCCCCTTGACGGATTGTTCCGGGTTCCAGGCCGAGCCGTTCGACGACGGGTACGTCTACTTCGACGTGGGCGCCGGAGGAAACACCTGGGATGGCTTCGGGATCTGGTAGGCCTCCGGGGTCGGTGGTCGACCAGCTCGAGGGTTCAGAGTAGCGCCCAAACCTGGCGCTTCGAATCGTTGCGCGGGTCGGGGGCCGGGGAGGCATCTCGTGATCGTGTCAAGCGGCGCAGGAGCGGGTAGACTCGGGACTGCGATGCTCTTGCTCGCCAGGCTCAGGGTGGGGGCGCCGATCCAAAACGCAGGCAGGAATGATGGCGAAGCGCGGATGGAAGTTTTGGACCGTGCTGGCGGCTACGGCGGTCGCCGCGTGCGGCGGGGGGGGCGACGAAGAGAATGTGCCCGCGGGGGGAACGCCGCCGAGCGACTGCGTCGCGGGGACCCTCGACTGCGGCTGCCACCGGGACGCGTGCGATCCAGGGCTGTCCTGCGTCGCCGAGATCTGCGTTCCCGACGGAGGTGGCGGGTCGCCGAGCTCGGGCGGCGGGGGGACTGGCGCCACCGAGATCGGAGGCAGTGATCCCGGGGGCAGTGCCTCCGGCGGTGGCGGGACCGGCGGGGAGGAGCGCTGTACCGGGACGCCCACGGGCAGCTGTGGCGATGTGACCTGCGATCTCCTCCCGGGTTGCACCGTCAACGAGCCGAGTCGTTGCGGCGGGACGGCCACTCCCTGCAGTCGCTGGGACGGCGACCCCGACCCGTGCGACGCCCAGTGGGGTTGTGAATCACTGAGCGGAGGGGCCTGTCGGCAGGCTGTCTCCTCCTGTCGGTCGGCGGACAGCGACGCGCGCGAGTGTGTTCGCTACCGTGGCTGTAGCTTCGAGGGTGGCAACTGCGTCGGTGACATCGCCGACTGCACAGCATGGGCCGACACCAGAAACTGTGGCGCGCTCGGTGCCTGCTCGTGGGAAGAGAGCGATGGTGAGTTCTGCGGCGGAGTGGCCGTCGCTTGCGAGGACCTGGGGCCCGCGGACTGTGCCGCGCAGGACGGTTGCGTGTTGGAACCGGCCACCTGTCGGGGGGCACCGACCCCCTGCGAGGAGCTCGCGCTCGAGGAGTGCGGCACGCAGCCAGGCTGCACGCCGGCCGGTACGGGCGGTACGGGCGGCGTGCCGGGGATGCTCAGCCGAATGCCCGACGTCGTGGTGACGGAGCTCACCGCGCGTCGCACCTCCCTCGACAACACGCCCGCGCTCTACCTCTATGTCGAGGAGGTCAATCGCGGAACCGCCATCGCCCCACCACACGTGAACGAGGCGGTCCTCTCCGTCGACGACATCATCGGCAACGACGACGACGAGCACCTGCTGACTCTCGACGAGAGCTTCTCGCTCGCGGGGTTCGCGCTGGACCCGGTCTACTGGGGCCCCGACTACTACTCGATGGAATCCATCGCGGAGAACCACGCCTCGGGCTACTACTACGTTGGTGTCGTACTCGACACGGGTGACGAGGTCACGGAGGCCGAAGAACAGAACAACGCGGTCCTCGGGCCCCAGGTATTCATCGGCTCTCACAGCTTCGATCTGGCGGGCGCCGACGTCACGACCGACGCTTCCGGGAGTCTTGCCCCGGGCGATGCGCTGACCATTACGACCACCATACTCAACTCGAGCACCACCGAGGTCGACTCCCTGTCGGTGCGGCTGTACCTGTCCGACGACGCAACGCTCGATGCCGACGACGTGGCCTTCTGCGATGCCGAGGCGACCGGGACGGTCGCCGTCGGGGAGGAAGTCCTGGTTGCCGCCGACTGCGTCGTGCCCCGCGCGCGGGGAGACTACTACGTGATCGCAGAGGTCGACCCGGACGACCTCGTCGGAGATACCGATCGGACGAACAACGACGTGGCGACGGCGGACCCCATTTCCGTCGCGGCTCCGTCCCCCAATCTTCTCGTCTCGGACGTCTTTACCGTCGATGCCAGCATCGATTGGCAAGGGGCGATGGACGTCACCGCGCAGATCGAAAACGTCGGCAGCGATCCGGCAGACGCCCATTCGGTGGGGTTGTATCTCTCGCCCGACGACGTCCTCGACGACGACGATGAGCTGCTCTGCTCGATCCCCGTTGCCGCCCTTGCCAGCGGTGGCGTCGCCGTCGTCAGCGACACCTGCTACGCTCCTGAAAGCGTTGCTGGTGACCTCTGGCTGATCGCGGCCGCCGACCCCATGGATCTCGTCTTCGAGACCGACGAGACGGACAACGTGGCGGTCGCGAACACACCGATCGCCATCGCCTACCCGGACTGGAACCTCCAGGCCGGTCCCTTCTGGACCAACGCCATCACCGTCATCGCCGGCGCGGACGGGACCCCGGGGACCGAGGTCACCTTCGAGGTCACCGTGGTCAACGATGGCAGCCAGGACATCCCGAGCTACCGAGTGGGCGTCTACCTCTCGACCGATCGGACCGTCACCACGGACGACGAGCTGTTCTGCACCCACGACAGCACCGACGGCTACGTGGGGATCAACACCTACCAGTTCACCTGCAACGTGCCCGTCGACTTCCCTCCGGGCACGTACAGCGCCGGAGTCGTCCTCGACCCTGACGACGACGTAGTCGAGCTCGAGGAGGGCGACAATATCAGCCGCTACGACGGCAACGAGGTCGAGGTGATCGCGCCGTAGCGGGTGCGGGCGTTCAGGACTCCGCAAGCTCGGTCGCCCTCTGTGTCTACGGATGTCCAAGCATGTTCGTCCCAGTTTGCCGGTCGAGTCTTCGCAACCAGCATGAATCACGCCGCTCTCTCCGTTCGGGGTCGACGGACTTCGAAACCGTAGGTCGCTGGTTCGACCCGGAGCGGGCGGAGGGCTACGGCCCGCAGCGCGAAGCGCGGAGGGAGCAACCGAAGGCTGCCGTGGATCCAGCGGGGCGTACACTTGGCGCACTTGTGATCCGGAGCACGGCTCACGGCAGGCGAGGCACGTCCGGAGTACGCTCCATCACGGCTGCCCTCACCCAACCGAGATTCTCATCGTAGCCAGGCCCAAACAGCTGTGCCGCGCGCTTCAACTCGGCCTCGATCTCTGACTTGGGGGCCTGCCAGACCAGCATGCATGCGAGAGCGTGAATGGCCTTTTCGTACTCGTCTGCGTCACCACCGGTCACGAAGGCGTGTCGCGGACGCGAAGGGCAGATCTCACGCGCAGCAGCACGAGCAACGTCGTCGTGGAATGTGAAGCCCCCGCTGGGCAGAGCGTGCATGACGAACAGTGGACTGCGGGCGCTCCGGGAGAAACCCTGCTCAGAACCCAGCAGATCGGCAAGCGGCGAACGAATCAACAGGTCCGGCCGCCCGTCTCCATCCACGTCCCGGACGTCCTCCAGCGCCAGGTCCGCGGCGTTTCCAGCGCTGCCAACGTCGTCCAGATAGCTGTGCACCGCGGGCTGCGACGTGAGCAATGCGCAGTACTCCTTGTCCCCCGGGATCTGCATGTCGGGGACGCGCAACACGTACTCGTTGGTCGACAAGCAGTAGGCGAGCTCACCATGTCCGTCGCCATCAAAGTCGTACGTACTCATGTCCAGGCTCACGACTCGGCAGCCACCATGATCGCCAAGCCCCGCCGTACTCAGCGACTGCACCGCGCCATCGAGCCCGACGTGAACCACAGACGGAGAAGCAGAGAACGCTGCGGCGTCGTCCCACGCCGGCGAGAGACTCGTGAAGCGGAACACCCAGGCGCCCTTCCCTGCCCGTTGACAGACCCCCAGTTCCTTCGGGAGCGACGACAGCAGCTCATCGCTGACCGTCCTCCCGTCCTCGTCAGGCTCGGCGCGCGCTTGCCTCAGTACCTCGTCTTGCTCGCGCCGGAGCCGAGCGCACGTCACGTCCAACCTGGACGGGCTTGCCGGTGGGGCGCCAGCGTCGTCCAGCGCGCTTGGCGCCGCGACGGACGTAGCTGCAACGACCGAGTCGCTCGGGAGAGCCGGCGCCACTCGCTCTTGGGAGCCTCTGCAGCCGACGGCAAGCACGAGTTCAGTCAGGGCGAGAGCAGAAGAGAGCAGGCCTGTTCGCGTGAGTCCCACCTCGTGGCATTGGCACACGAATCGACGCTGGGCGTCAAGCTTGACCGGCGAGGTAGGGGGGGATCCGAGCAGAGCTCGGGCCCGTCTTCCACATCCGGAGTGGACGAAGTCCAGGGAGCGAGGCGAGTTGGACGGAGTCCACGGAGGACTACACCGTCGCAGCCAGCTCTGCGCTGTCGATCGCGTGGTTCGGAGGGGCCTAGAACTGACTCAAGAACGTCCACACTTCTCCCGGCATCCACGACGTGCCCTGCCCGGAATCCGTGGGAGACGGAGTATGGGGGCCGTCGAAATTGCACCAACGAACGGGGGCTTCATCTGGGCAGCCCTGGTAGTCGGAGCAGACGTGGCCCCCACTCGGCGCCGTGGACAAGCTCGTGACGTCGCATCCGTTCCACCTGGCAAACTGATCGGATTGGGTCGTCTGCGTGACGTTTTCCTGCAGGCCGCCTGAACCGAAATAGGGGATGGGATCGCAGCTCGACGGATTGGTCACGCCCCCGCCAGAATGGCCAACCACGGCGCGAAACACTCCGGGGCGCGAGCAGGCGAGCGTCCACGACATCGCAGCGCCCTGACTGAATCCCTCGAGCGAGATCCGTGAGGTATCGATGCACAGATCGGCTTCCACCGCCTCGAGCACAGCATCGACGTAGGCGAGATTGTCCCCGTTCTGCCAATTCACATCGATCGCCGATAGCGCGATGAAGATCGTGCTGTTGTCCGCGAGATCCCACAACCCGAAGTAGTTCCCCGCGGTCTCCGCGTAGGTGCCACCGAATCCGTGCAAGGTGAGATGGAGCCGGTACGGGTGGGAGTTGTCGTAGTCCGAGGGCCAGCGAACTACGTACTCTCGGTTCGTGCCGCCCACCGAGAGCGTGTTGACCTGGAAGTTGGAGCTCTGGGGACTGTTCTGCAGCGTGGGAGTCTCGCCGCATCCGCTGCTCTGCGTTACGTCGCCCCCGCCGCCCGTACCGCCCGCGCCACCCGGCGAACTGCCTCCTGCGCCGCCGGTTGGGTTGGCTCCGCCGTCGCTCGTTCCGCCGGTCGCGGCGTCCCCCCCCGCTGGGGGCGTTCCGCCGGTCGCCGCGTCACCCCCCGTTGGAGGGGTTCCACCGGTGTCCACCGTGGTTCCACCGGTTGCTGTCGTGCCACCCGTGGGGGGTGCACCGCCGGTACCCATCGTGGTCCCGCCGGTTGGCCCCAGCCCGCCCGTAGCCGAGGTGCCGCCGGTGGAGAGAACTCCGCCGGTGGCGATGCCGCCCGTGGCCGCCGAGTTGCCACCGCCCCCCGTAGCGGTCTGCAGGCCCCCGGTACCGGGATTGGACGTGTCCCCGCCCGTGTCGTTGCTGCCGCACGCAACCAGTTCGCCGAGACCAACCAGAACCGCCAGAAACGGTCCGACCCTCGAGATGCGACTCCACTGCGGGTAGGCACTACGTGGCATGGTGATTTCCTCTCGGAGGTGGTCGCGAGCCCGTCGTGTCGATCGACGCTCGGCCCCGTTCATCGCAGCGCGTAGCTTGGCACGCCTCCAAGGGAACATCCACCTCTCTGGTAGTGTGGTGGCCCATCCCTGCCCAGCTCTCGACCTCCCACACCTTCCGCAGCGCCATTGCGTCCGGCATGAATCAAGCCGCGACGATGAGCTTCTCGACGGCGGCTGGTGAGTCGAGCATGTGCAGGTCGAGCCACGGACTTTCATCTTGAGCCACCTGCCTCGATCATCGAGTGCGCTGCGCGTATAGAGCGAGCGCCCGGATGGAGAAGTGCCGAAAATCGAGGCAGGGCCCGAGGCCAGCGCCCGTGCCCGGGTCAGTTCGACACGAAGGTCGTAACGCTGGTCGCCGGAAGCGTCGCCGTGAAGGATCCGTCGATGACCGCGATTGGGCCCTGCTCCTCCATGTCGTGGTTGGCGTCGGTGATGTACGGGGTGACCGAAGTAACGGGATCCCCGACGATCCGATAGGTACGGCTGGCCCCACCGCGCCTCGTGTTGGTGTCCACGATGACCGCGGTCGCGCCGTCCTTGAACGCCACTGCGGTGCTGCTCCCGTCAACACCTACTCGAACGGATCCGGGTGGGACGAACCTGGCGAACTGGCCCATGACATAGCCGCGCGGGTTGATCCCGGTTTCGGTGATGAGGTTGCATGAAGGCTCCTTCATGTACCACCACACGAAGGCGTTGCACTGGCTGACGGTGAGGAAGGAGACGATGTCCGTCGCAGTGGAGACTGCCGCGCCGATGGATTGATCGTCGTCGTAGACTTCCGTCATCCAGATGTCCTTGCCTTGGTCGAAGGCCTTGGTCCACAGCTGAAAGCGGTTGGCTCCGTACCAGTGGAAGGCGGCGATGTCGGTGTTGGCCGAGGCTGCCGGGTCATCGAGGACCACGTCGCCGAAGCTCGGAAGGAAGTTGAAGGTCTCGGGCATGATGACCTTCGTGTTGACGCTCCCCGCGTAGTCAGCCATGAACGCGCGCATTTCCTCGGCAGTCCAATCGGTCGACTCGTATGCGACGTTGATGTTGGGCTCGTTCTGTACCGATGCCGCGTAGAGCGGGACGCCGGCCTCCGCCAGAGCACTCACGAAGGCGTTGATCCAATCCACGTAGGCGCCGTAGTTTTCTGGCAACAGCGAGCCCCCGACGGTGCTGTTGTTGCTCTTCATCCAGGCGGGAGGTGACCAGGTACTAGAAATGACCTTTGCCCCTCGCGCGTGAGCCTTCTGCGCGTTGGCGATGTCGTCCGACCAGTTGCCGGAGGGATCGATCCGGATCCGGCAGATGCTCAACCCGAGCGTCGTGAAGAGCTTGTCGGCGTCGTCATCCGTCAAGGCGCCGTTCCACACCGCTGCACCACCGAATCCCCGGATCTGCTGGTGCACAACGGTCGTGTCGACGGTGATGCCGCCCTCGCTGGGCTTTCCGCCGCTTGGCTTGGCCTGTTGCTCGACCTGAGAAATCGGATTGCCGGGGTCGCCTCCCGAGCAACCAAGAGAAGTCACGATGACCGGGATCGACGCGAATAGCATTCTGAACGTCATGGCTGGGCTCCTTCTGGCGGTAGCTTCAATTTGTGAGGGCGTGGAATCGAGATGTCAGCGTGACTGGGTGCGGCGGCGCCAGTCAACTCGGCTCGACGCCCCAGACCAGCGTGCCGTCGACGTGGACGGTGATGTTCGTGACCTCGGTGTAGCTGCGCGCATCCGAGGTGTACGAGTAGTCATTCGACGGGTCGAGCGTGCCGAAATTGACGCTATGCAAGCGCGTCCTGATCTCGCCGGTCTGGGAGTTGGCAGGCAGAATGACGTTTGCGAAACCTACCTCGAGATACGTGTCCGCCAGGCTCGACGACGAAGCTGGAGCTCCGAATGCGAGAGTGACGTTGGCGCAGTCCACGAGCGCAGCATCACAAACTGCGTTCATCTCATCCAGCGTCTCGTTGGTGAAGTAGTAGCGAATCGTCACCCGGCTGAGATCGATGTCGGCGCCATCGTTGACCAGGTCGAACAGCGGTTGGTGGCTCGTCTTCCGGTAGAGCCCTTTCTTGTACAGGATCCGAAGTCCCTGGCAGGTGAGGGTGTGCTCACAGACGCCATCGACACAGGCGTCAGCCGTGCAGGCGTTTGCGTCATCGCAGTCCACCGGTGGGTTGCTGCATTGTCCATCGGTGCAGACGTCGTCGGTGCAGAGGTCGCCGTCGCTACAGTCGACGGGAGGGTGGTCACACGCTCCGTCCGTGCAGACGTCGATGGTACACGAATTCCCGTCGTCACAGTCGCCATCGAGCGTGCAGCAGTTGGCGTCGTCATGCACGCACGCCCCGGTCGCAGGATCACAGCTGTCGGCGGTGCAGGCTAGAGTGTCGCTGCAGTCGAGCGGAGTTCCACTGCACTCGCCGGCGATGCAGGCGTCAAGCTGGGTACAGGCGTCGCCGTCGTCGCAGCCAAGGGTGTTCGGAGCGTGCACGCACACCCCGTCGTCGAGGTTGCAGGAATCGTCTGTGCACACGTTCTCGTCGTCGCAGTCTGCGTCTTCGGTGCAATCGGGATGCACGTGCGGCGCTGCGGCGAGGGGGTGCGGCAAGTTGCCGGACATGAGCAGTCGGCCGAGGAGGCGCCAAGCGCCCTCGTAGTACTTCGCATCTGCGTCCGTGCTCGCTTCGATGAGAGCCGAATACAGCGCCGACACGTTCGTGAGATGCAGCGTGCCCGTGGCCGTGCCGCAACCGACCGGCGACAAGGTATCTGCGGCCCAGATCGCGGTCAGATC
>JBNLDK010000209.1:0-21481 GCA_050304295.1 Polyangiaceae bacterium | reverse complement strand
GAGGGGCACGGCGGCGAGGGGCACGGCGGCGAGGGGCACGGCGGCGAGGGGCACGGCGGCGAGGGGCACGGCGGCGAGGGGCGCGGCGGCGAGGGGCGCGACCCTGTCGGGGTAGTGTTGCCCGGGATCGGGGGATCCATCCATTCCGCGGGCGCGAGCGGTGCCGCGGGCGCGAGTGGTGCCGCGGGCGCGAGCGGTGCCGCGGGCGCGAGTGGTGCCGCGGGCGCGGGCGCCGCCGCGGGCGCAGGTGGTTTCGCGGGCGCGGGCGCCGCCGCGGGCGCAGGCGGTTTCGCGGGCGCGGGCGGGGTTTCTTGCACGTCCACACGGACTCAGACCGGTGACGCACACTTCGAGAGTGGGCCGTGGTCTGAATACGCCTGGCTCAGCGTTTTGAACTGCGGAACGATCCACGGCTCCTTCAACGGACCCGGTGGACCGTACTGCGCCACAGGCACCGTCTTGCGGTCCCCCGACTTCTCGAATCTCGCACTGATGGGGTTCAACTTCGTCACGCCCGGCTCCACGGGGCCCGTTTTCTGGGCGCCCACGGGCCTGGGGGTGGTCGTCAACCTGACCAACCCGGGTGGCTCGGAGCTTCAGCTCCAGTTGTCCGCCGAGGACTCGGGCACGGATCCGAGCGCGCGCTGGTGCATGAAGTTGGACACCTTCGACCGGGACCGCCTCGTGCGCTGGAACGAGTTCCGGCACGACTGCTGGACCACCGGGGGCTCCGCCTACGACCTGTCCGTGCCGCTGTCGGACCTCATCGTCCTCACACCCACCAGTGACGTCGTCGACGTTCCCTTCGACTACTGCGTCGAGTCGCTCCGCCTCGCCGAGCTCGGCGAGGAGCTCGTCGACGCCGGCGGCTGGGTGGGCAATGATCCGGCTAGCACCACGGACGACCCCTACGGCATCCAGGGGCCCATCTTCGCCTTCTACGACAACATCTCGTCGGCTGGGCCGAGCAACGTGTGCTCCGATGCTGGGTGCTGCGTCGAGTGGACGACCACCGATGATCCGACCGGTGCTGCCTTCGGGGCGGGATTGGGTCTGATCCTCAACCATCGGGGCGCACCAGAGCCGCACTCGGAGCCCTACGTCTCCGACGAGGTGATCGGTTTCAGGATCACGCTGGAGGGTGATGTTCCCCCATCGTATCTTGGTTTCAGCCAAACCGAAGCGGGGGATTACTCGGCGGAAACAGCACGCATCTCCGCGCCCGGCACCTACGACATGCTCGTCGCCGAGGCGCGCTGCCCGGACTTCGCCATCGAGCGGGGCTGCAACGATGACGCGCTCACTCACTACAACCTTCAGTGGGGCACGTTCCCTTCAGCCAGCGCCTCAGGCACGACGTGCGTGACCAGCATTCGACCCATCGTGGCTCAGTGAGCGGGATGGGTGGAACCTTCTCACCTTCAGAGGATTGCCCGCTGACCACAGCCGTGGGTTACAGTTTCTGCCATGGAGAAGCGACGAAGGCGGGTCGTCGTGGCGGGGGCAACCGGGTACAGCGGCGATGCGGTGGTGCGAGCCCTCCACGATGCCGGGCACAGGGTGCGAGCGCTGGCACGCGACGCGCAGCGACTGGGGGAGCTTCGCGAGCTTTGCGAGGGTAATCGGAACCTGGTCAAGGGGACCCAGGCAGCTGGAGTCGCCGACTTCGTCTTTCTGTCGGTGCTGAAGGGACCCGAGATGCGCGCCGCGTGCCCGTCGCCGAGGCGCGAGAGCGGGTGGAATTCTCCACCCCACCTTGTCGAGGTCGGCCTCGGTGTCCCCTGAGCAATCGAGGTTTGCACCCGAAGCACGTGCCCGGTGCACCGCGCTTGCGCTGCATCGCCGCGCACGGCGCTCACGAGGAAGTGAACACGGCGCGGCGATGGGATCGACAAGGTGAGCCCCGCGATTGGTGAGCGTGTGGGGTCACTGTGGCAGTGGATCGATGTCTCCCCCGTCCCCTGTGACGACGCCCTCTTCCGGAGTCGGCCAGGTGCCGACCTGGAGCGTCTCCTCCTCGGGCTGCGGCCAGGTGCCAATGGCAACTGTTGAGGCCTCGCGCTCGGGAAAGGGAATCGAATCGATAGCTACCGTCGACCGGTCCACCGTCGGCTGCTCGGGAGTGCGCCAGGTCCCGGCGGTGACCCGCGATGCCGGGCTTTCCGGCAACGGGATGGTGTCGATCGCCTGATCGACCACGCCGACTTCGTCTTCGGTGCCGACGTCGGCGCCACAGGCGGTCACGAGAGCTGCAAAGCCAACGACGGGAATGACGAACAGCTGGTGAATCTTCGATCTCATAGCGGTCTCCGAGAGGTGTGCTGTGCTCGACGAGCACGACTGGCGCGCCCCACGTCGAGGGTCCGTCCACGGCGAGTACTGCAGCTGGACCCGGTGATTCCATGGTCAATTCTTCCAGGTGCTGACCCTAGTCTTCACGCGGCAGCCGCATGTCGAGCTGGCAGCCTGATCTCGCGCGGCTTGGCGAGGTGCGCGACGAAGTCCTCCCACTTGTTACTGAAAAGGATGCAGCGTAGTGGAGGACGAGTTCGGAGCGCTAGCGTCCCCAGCGCATTCCGGGCCCGTCGAGGCGAACCGCAACGACGTTGCGCACGGCTCCCTCGACGGCGCCGGTGCCGATGTCGAGCCACTGCTTGCGCAGCAGGTCGTAGCGCATGCGTTCAGCGTGCTGCATCTGCTTGCGAGTTTCGACCCATGGCGTCAGCTCAGCAGCGCACCGAGACTGAACCCACCAACGAGCCCGAGTTCGCGATCAACGGGCAGGTCGACGCGCTGACGGAAGACCCCCATGCTTCAACCCGCGCGCGCTAAGTGGTCGATCTTTTCCGCGTCGACACGTTCCGCCCCCGGCTCCCGCTCTTCCCCAGCGAAGCCGCTCGCTCCCGCTCCTTTCCCCGAACCGCGCTTCCAAAGGAGGCGGAAGAATGCGCAGGTCCTCGCCTGGAGACGCGCGGCCGGTTGAAGAATTGACCATGGACCGACCGACCGCGCCGGTGATACCCGTCGCTCCCACTGCCGGTGAACGGGCGGGAAGGAGTCGCGATGAGTGGGCACAGAATGGCCGGGATCCGTGGCGCGGGGGAGTGGGTACGAGCGGGAGCGCCGCGGTCGCTGCGGGGTCGAGCGCTGCTCACGGGGGTGGCCGTGTTGATGGTGCTGTCGGTGGCCGGCGCGGGTTGCAGTCAGGGTAGCGAAAGACCGCCGCGGTGGGACGGCGACTCCGAAGGCATCGTGCGGCTTCAGCTGGAGACCGATTTGCCGCCTTGCGCAGGAAACCGCGTCAACGACGTCTACTACGCGCTCGACACCGAGCAGTTCTACTTCTGCGACGGGAAAGGTTACCGGCAGATCGAGCTGGCCGGGCTGGATGGGGCGGATGGCGTTGGCTGGCTGGTTGAGGTCAGCGCTGATCCCGCTGACTGCCTGTATGGCGGCTCAGTGGTCGAGGCCGGTCCGGACGTGAATGGCGATGGCGTGATGGATTCGGTCACTTCATCGGCTGCTGTGTGCAACGGAGCGCCGGGGCCCCAGGGGGAACAGGGGCGCCAGGGTGAGCCCGGACCGGACGGATCGCCGGGTCCGCAGGGTGAGCCCGGGCCCGCAGGGGCGCCTGGCGCAGATGGCAGCTCCTGCGCGGTGGCGGACAACGGCGATGGCACCAAGACGCTCTCCTGCGAAGACGGCACATCGGTGACCATCACCGACGGACAGAACGGGCAAGACGGCGCCGGGAGCGGTTCGGTACTAGTGAACATCACCTCGGTGCCGCAAGGGGAGAACTGTCCCGTGGGTGGTCAGCTGGTCGAAGTGGGACTTGATACGGACGGAGACGGCGAGCTGAGCGGCACGGAGGTAACAGGCTCGGAGTACGCGTGCAACGGCTCGATCGTGGCAGATGACGTTGTAGTGGACACGCAAGAGGACGCGGACGCATTGGCGGGCGTCACGGAAGTCACGGGAAGCCTCACCCTCCGTGCTGGCGTCGCGGACCTGTCACCATTCGCGTGGCTGATTGCTGTCGGCGGCGACCTGGTCATTCAATGTGCGAGCGTGGACCGGCTCGACAGGCTGACGCAGATTGGTGGGGACCTGGAAGTGTCGTACAATGAGGCGCTCACGAACGTGGACGGCCTTGGTGGGCTGACGAGTGTTGGTCGCGACGTGTTCATCGTCAACAACGAGGTACTAGCGAACGTGAACGGATTCCGTGGACTGACGAACGTCGGTGGGGACGTTCTTGTCGGCGGCAACGGTGCGCTGGCTCACTTGCAGGGACTCAGTGGATTGACAAGCGTCGGTGGAGACTTGCACATTGTGGCCAACGCGAGTTTGACGGACGTGGGCGACCTTGGTGGGCTGACGAGCGTTGGTGGAGACGTGCGTATATCCGACAACGCGAGTTTGGCGAGCGTGGGTGACCTTGGTGGGCTGACGAGCGTTGGCGGACACGTGGCCATCACGGGGAACTATGTACTATCGAACGTGGACGGGTTGAGTGAACTGACAAGCGTTGGCCTAGACTTGGAGCTGTCCTCCAATCCGCTGCTGACAAGCATTGACGGGTTTGGTGGGCTCGGGAGTGTCGGTGGGTCTGTCGAAATCGTTGAGAACAGGTTGCTGGCGAATGTGGAGGGGCTCGGCGGACTGACGCAGATCGGTTGGAACCTGGAATTGTCGTCCAACGAAGCGCTGACGAACGTGGACGGCCTCAGTGCCCTGACCAGTGTTGGTCGGGACGTGCTCATCGCCCACAACGATGTACTGACGAACGTGGACGGATTTCACGGGCTGACGAGCGTCGGTGGCGGCTTGGCCATCGGCGGCAACGATGTACTGACGAACGTGGACGGATTCAGTGGACTGACGAGCGTTGGTGGCGGCTTGACCATCGGCGGCAACGATGCGCTGGTGAACGTGGACGGATTCGGAGCTCTCGCAAGCGTCGGTTCTTCGTTCCGGGTGGACCACAACAACGAGCTCGCCACCCTCCAGGGGTTCGCCGCGCTGACGTCGGTGGGGGGGGCCTTTCGGGTCACCGACAACCTCGGCCTCCCCACCTGCGAAGCCAACTGGCTCGTGGATAGCATCACCGTTGCCAACGGCGGTACGATCGGTGGGGCGATCGCCATCACGGGCAACGACGACGGGGGACTTTGCCCGTAGGGAGCTCTAGCGGGTCAGCTGGCACCGCCGCTGCTGCGCCTCGGGGCAGTCGATGGTCCCCGCGCGCAGGCATCGCATGCAGCGTGAACCGCTCTCCTGCCGACATAGCGCGTCCGCCGAAGAATTGTTGAGGAATCCGCGAACAGCAAGACTTGAACTGGTTGTGCACATCAACGAGATCGCTGGTGGTGTTCGGCGTTCTCAATGCCCGAGTTCGTGACGCTATCGCGCAACAGGCGGCCGCGGTGCGCGCTGCCGTGCGCGAGGTGCTGCGACCGGCTCCGATTGTGGGCGGGTTCGTCCATGACCTGGTCAGCAGTCGCGACGAGTTGCTGGCTGAGATCGCCCTGCTGCGCCAGCAACTGGTTGCGGCGAGCCGGAAGGTGAAGTAGCCCAAGTTCCGTCCATTCGAGCGAGGTTTGGTCGTGGCGGTTTCGAGCGTGGTGAAGAGCTGGCAGAACGCCATCCTGTTGGTGAAGCCTGACACGGTCCCGCGCTGGCCGTCGCGAGGGCTGCGCGGGGTCGAGCCCCGTACGCGAGCTGAGAGCCCGCGACGGACGCGCTGCCCGCGGTCGAGGCCCGCGACGCGGCGCGGCGCTTGGTCGCCGAGAGTCGGGAGCGCCGGCTGAAGTGGAAGGGGTGCCATCCGGATCGAAACCTGCTTCGAGCACGACGCGAGGATGCCGTTCCCCGGATGGGGAGCCACCCTCGCGCTCGTTGCTGTTCTTCGACTACGCCGTCGCTACCGGCTGGTGTTCGGTGGGGCGTTGTGGGGCCGGGTGAGTGACGCTGCGCCCTGACGAGCGCAGCACCCAACCCGAAAGCGCGGCCATCGCCACCACGCTCGTGGCCGAGAGCGCCATCATCACCGTGGGGTGGAACCAGTCGCCGATCGGGGTCGTGCCGACGAGGAAGAACTGGAGCGCCCAGGCGGGCACCAGCCAGGTGACGAGGCGGCGATCGTCGCTCATGCGATAGGCCACGAAGGTCGCCATCCAGGTCGCGGTCGCGGGCACGTAGTCGCCGAAGGCACCGGTGCTGAGCATCGAGGCGAGGGCGAGCAGGCCGAACCAGCCGAGCACGCGCGCTTCACGGCCGAGGCGGGTGGTCCGGTGTCCCGTCCAGAGGGCGAGGGCGAGCACGCCGACCGCGGCGGCGCGATTGATCCAGCTGGCGACCGCGGTCGTCATCCCGGGCACGCCGAGCTCGCCGAGCTTGAGGGTGAGTCCGTAAAACCCCTGGTTGTCGGCGAGCACCAGCTCGCGAAGCTCGGGCCACGCATCGCCGAAGGCGAAGGCGGCACCGCTGGCGAGGCGCGCCGCGTGGTAACCGAGGAACGCCTCGAAGGGGGCGGTCCCAAAGAGGGCCACGGTGGCCGCGGTGAGCGCGGCGCCGAACGCGGCGACGGCGCCGAGATCGCGCCAGCGGCGCTGAGCCGCGAGCACCACGAGCAGCACTCCGGGGAAGAGCTTCGACAGGACCGCGACCGCGAGCAGCGCGCCACCCAGTAGGCGGCGTCGCCCGTCGAGCGCGATCATCCCGAGCAGCGCGAGGCCCACGGCGACGAGGTGAAACTGGCCGTACTGGAACGCGTGCAGTGCGGGGAACGCGATGAAAGCGAGCGGCGTCAGCAATGCTGCAGCGCGCCCCGAGCGTCCGCCGACCCAGCGCGCGGTGGTGAGCGCCACGAAGAGGAAGAAGGTCGTCTGTAACGCGAACCAGACGAGCTTCAGCTTCACGTAATCGTGGGTGAGCGCCATCCCGAGCGCGGGCCACAGGAGGAACTGGGGTGCGTACTGGAACGGATCTTCGAGCGTCATGCCCTCGACGTGCGTCTCGGGGGTCGCCGCGGGGTTCAGCGCCGGGTAGTGGGCGGCGTGGTAGATGTTGGGGTCGCCGTCGGACGCGAGCTCGGCGCCCTGGAAGTAGGCGGGCAAGCACTCGTGCTTGGCCCAGAAGGGGTTGGTCGTGGTCAAGAACCAGTCGAGCTCGGGGTTGGCCATGAAGCTCGAGAGGCGCCCCACCTGGACCACGGTGACGAGCGCGAGCGCGAGCCATGCGGCGCTCGCCAGCCGATACCGCCGAGGCCAGGTGTCGACCGTTCTGGGCAACCGCGTGGCGAGGCGACGCGCCAGCCACGCGCAGGCGGGGACGGCCACCGCGAGCCCCGCCCCCGCCGCCCAGCTCCCCCAGTAGAGCCCGAGGATCAGCGCCGCCACCGCCGGCACGCCCAGCGCGGCGATGCCCGCCCCGCGTGGCGCTCTCCACGCGGCGGCGACGAGCGCGCTTGCCGCGATGCTCGTCACCGCCAGCGGCGCGGCCACGGCGGGTGCCGCTCCCAGCACGACGCTCAGCGCCTGGCTCCAGATGGTCGCGCCCACGATGGCGCCGAGTCCCCCCGCGACCTGACGCCCGAGCCCCAGATCACTCTCCAAATCGAACTCCCACGAATGCGACATTTGCTTCCTCCAGCTCCGGGCCGGAACACAGCGGCCCGTCGCCACCAGGGCGTGACGCGCCGTGGAACGATGTTCCGGGAGGGGGGGACGGAGGGGGGAACGGATTGTCACTTCTGCCGGACGAGTGTCCGACTCACTTCGCACGCTGTCCGTGGGGCCCGGCCCGGCGAAACCGGCACCTGGCGCGAAATCATCCCTTCCCCACCGCGAGAAGGGTACTCTCAGTTGTTCGGGGACGGTAGCCGAACACGGGGATAGGGGCTTCGAGGAGGCGGGGAGTATGCGCTCATTTCGTTCGTTGTTGGGGAGCGGTCCCTGGCTGTTGACGGTGCTCGTGGGTTGCGTGGCAACGACATCGGCAACTGGCTGCAAATCGTGCAGCGACGCGGTCGCACCCGGGGCACGCAAGCAGGCGGCGATCGACATTCCCGCAGGTGTCCGAACAGGTGCCCATCAAGCTTTCGGTGGGGGGCACCGAACTGCCAGAGCCGGTGCTGGTGCAGGCCGCGCCGCAACTGCTGGGTCGTTCGATGGCGCGGGCGAAGATCGACGCGCTGTTGGAGCGTCAGCGCAGCGCCAAGGACGACGTGAGCATCAAGGAGCAGGTCATCGAGCTGTCCCGCGAGTACCGGGTGATGAGCCCCTATACTTCCCTCTTGGTGCTGGAGACAGAAGCAGACTATGCGCGCTACGAGATCGATCGCCGTGCTCTGTCAGGCATCCTGGGAGTGGAGAATGGGCAGGTGGTGGTGTTCGACGATCCCCACCTGTTGCGAGACGCGGCTCCCGACAAGGAGGATGCGCCGCGCGAAGTGAGTGAGACCAAGAAGGCGGCGGCTGCGGCGTCCGGAGTTGCGCCGGGTGCGCCTCCCGCGGGCGGTGACTTATGGGGGGACGAGATCGGCGATGCGTTCGGCGTCGGTGGGCTGGGCTTGTCGGGGATTGGTGAAGGCGGAGGAGGGCGGGGAGAGGGCATCGGCGTCGGTTCGATCGGGCACGGCGCCGGGACCGGCACCTCCCGACGATGGACGGGCAACCCGAGGCGATCCCGGCCCTCGCATGGAGTCGACATTCGTTGGTGGCTGCGGATTACGGGTCCTTGGCGTTGAACGCAAGGACAGTCGTCGCTTTCTGATGCGATGACCTGGGGGTCGCGTTGACGTCTCATAGTGAGGTCCTAGGGGATCCTCGTGGGAGTGGTGGGCGTCGATCAAGCGGAGCGGACCGCAGCGGGCAACGCCTGCGTTGACCATACGTGTAGAGGAGTGCCCACTTGAGATCTGTAGCTTTCTTCGGAGTCTTTGCCCTTCATTCCTGGGGGGCAAGAATGGAGAACTCAATCAGCGCAAGTGGTCGGCGCTGTGGCCGTGTCCAGGGTTGGAATATCCTGGGTCGTGCGGACTCCACCGGGTGCTCGAGCGCGCCCCGCTCCGCGCGGCCTATGCCCGCAACGGGACCTATTGCAGCAGCGAAGGGGCCGCTGTTCGTAGCGACGTGTGCTCTGCTTCTGGCCATGGGGATCGGATGCGGCGGGAGAGCAAGGGAAGACCAGATCCCTACGAGTGGCGCGGGTGGACAGTTCGTCGGTGGAGGCGGTGAGCCAGCGGTCGGGGGCGCCGCGATAACGGACGCTGGCGCGAGCGGCCGCTCGCCCGAGTGCGCGGAGCACCCGCTCGGCGTCTCGGACTGCGGCTGCAACGCGCAGTGGTTGCGCGTGGTCCAGCCAGGCGGCGGCGACCTCGCCGAGGATCGCGTGGTCGCCGCGGCCACCGACCCAGAGGGCAACGTCGTCGTCGCCGGGTGGACCCGTGACTACCCGAGCGGGGACCCCACAGCGTGGATCCACACTTACGCCGCCATGGGGACCCAGCAGTGGTCGGTCGCGGCGAGTGACGCGGCAGCGCTCCACGACGTGGCAGTCGATACGACCGGCAACGTTGTGGCGAGCGGCTACACACCGTTGGCCGAAGGCTGGCTCGGCAAATACGCTGGAGACGGGACCGTGCTCTGGACGCGTACCGGAGACTCGGTGCGCGAGGGCGTGACCACCGACACGACCGGAAGCATCTACGTGACGGGCCCCAACCTGGGCGTCACCAAGTACGACGCAGATGGAAGAGAGGTGTGGACCTACGCCACCGATCTCGATGCCGCGCCCAGCCAGGCCATCGCGGTGGATACCTCCAACCGAATCGTGGTCACCGGAACCAGCGCGAGCGACATCGTCGTCACTCAGCTCGACCCGGACGGCTCGCCTCTCTGGATGCGCAGTTACGACGGAGGGGACGAGGACGCCGCACACGACGTTGCCATCGACGAGGACGACAACGTGTACGTCGTTGGGCGGTCCCGGCTGATGACCACCGATCGCGGGCTCGTCGCCCACGGATGGCTCCGCAAGTACTCCTCCACGGGCGATGAACTCTGGACGCACGAGGAAGCAAACGCCGGCTCAGCCGAGGTGGGCAACCGGATCGCCCTGGGTCGTTCGGGAATCGCCCACGTCGCCTGGCACGAGCGCTTCTCCTTCGATGCAAGCGGAGAACTGCTGCGCACCTCGCCGTGCCGGGCAGATGCGCTGGCCGCCGACGCAACCGATCACCTTCTTCTCGCAGGAAGCGTGGATCGCGATCCGGGCAATGCGTTTGCTCAACCGGCAGACGTCTGGCTGGGACGGTACGCGGAGGACCCTCGCTAGGGTATCGAGTCATGCCGCATCGCGTCCGCCGCTTCCAGCGCCAGGTCAGGACTCCGCGGAGTGCTCGCAGTGTGGGAACACTGGCATTCGCCGTGATGGTGGCGTGCGGCGGCGACACGGGATCCGACG
Source organism: Polyangiaceae bacterium (assembly GCA_050304295.1). Lineage (GTDB taxonomy): Bacteria > Myxococcota_A > Polyangia > Polyangiales > Polyangiaceae > JAFGBI01. The sequence continues at coordinate 11,011 of JBNLDK010000209.1, read as the reverse complement.
CCAGCGCTGTCGGGCCGCGTTCGGGAGGGGCGGCGGGGGGGGCGACCGAACCCAACAACGCGAGTGGACGCGACACCGGGCGCGGGGGCACCGCTATCGCACAAGCGGGGAGCGGCCCTGCCGCCGCGAGTGGAGCGGGCAGTGGTGGTACCAGTCCCGCCGCCGGCGGCAGCACCGTCGGGTGGCCGCGCGGCGGGAGTGCCGCGGGCCCTGTTGGGCGCGGTGGTGCCGGGGGTGAGGGTTCGATGGTGACCAGAGGAGGACGCACGAACACCACTGGCGGTGGTGGCTTCGCGGGCGCAGGCGCCGCTGTCGCCGGCACGCCGGGGGCGGGTGGAAGCACGGCAGCAACGGGTGGCGCAAGCGGAGGGGGAACCTGCACGGCACACCCGCTTGGCGTTGAAGGATGTCCCTGTGGCCACTGGGTCGACGTCCACGATCGGGGCACGGAAGACCGCGTCGCGGCGCTGGATGCGAACACCGCGGGCAGTGTGGTCGTGGCTGGCCACACCACGAACGGCCCGGGGATGTGGGTCGTGAAGTACGACGCGGCTGGGACCCCGCTTTGGGATCGAACCGTTCCCGATCAGGGGACGGCGCCCGGACTCGATGGCGCCCTCGATGTGGCGCTCGACAGCGCTGGCGGCGTCGTCCTGTCCGGTTTCGCCAGCGCCGAGCGCTGGCTTGGAAGGTACGACGCGGCGGGCACGAGGAGCTGGACGGTCGCGGGAGGGGAACCCCACGACGCGATCGCCATCGACGCGACGGGAAGCATCGTCGCCAGCGCGTCCGACCTACGGATCACCAAGTACGGTCCCGAGGGGGGCGAGGTGTGGACGGAGCCGAGCGGGCTCGATCCGCTGCCAACGAACTGGACGGTGGCCGTCGCCGTCGACCGGGACGACAACGCGATCGTTGCTGGAAGCGTGCGCCAAGACGACGGGCCCATCGGTGTCGAGGACTTTCGCACCGACATCTGGGTTCGTAAGCTCGACGCCAGCGGTAGCCTGCTGTGGACGCGGCAGTACGACGGCGGTCGGGACGACTGGGTCTACGACGTCGCCGTGGATGGCGACAACAACGTGATCGTCGTCGGGCGCTCCTACCTGCCGGGTCCGGACGGCACGCTCGGATACCAGGGCTGGCTGCGCAAGTACTCGTCCGGCGGCGACGCACTCTGGACTCACTTCGAAGCCAACGCGGGCGCTCGCGAGGTAGGCAACCAAGTGGCGACCGACGCGAACGGCAACGCGACGGTCGCGTGGTTCGAGCTCACACAAATCGATCCCGACGGCAACGTGATCGCCACGAGTCCGTGCCGCGCTGATCTCGTGGCGATCGCCCCCGGGCAACTCGTGCTCGCGGGCACCGTCGAACGACCCAGTGAAACCTTCGAGCCGGACGCGGACGCGTGGGTCGGCTCCCACTTGTACGACTAGCTTGGGGAGACTGCGTGCCCGGCCGACACGCACCCACAAAACGTTCATGAAATACAACGACAACAGGCGAGCGGCCTAGCGGGGTCGGTTGCTCGGGTGCGGGATGATCGCGCGTCGCTGCGCGAACGGTCGTCGTGCGTCTGCGCTCCGAGGTCACGAGGTCGAGTGCTGGATGGGAGGCAGAAGATGCACGATGGTGGATTCCGACTCGCGGCGGGACTGGCTGCGGCAGCAGTGATCCTGGCGGGGGTGAATGCGGCACGGGCCGAGCACTGCTGGCTATACGTGGACGGGCTCAACCCGGAAACCGACGCCCCGTATTTTCCTGGATGGGAGTATACGCGAGCACCATTCACGTGCGTCCGCCAGGACGACTTGATGTCGTCCTGTTCATGGAACGCAGCGTGCGACGACGACGGCGATCCGTCCGATTGCTGCGCGACCGTCCCGGATCCCGGCGCCGCACAGACGATTCGCCTGATGCATCTCGACTGGCACCAGTGCTTTGGAACGGTGGGCGGGACGAGTCCTCCGCTGGGCCGTAGTGCTCGTTGGCTGGCATTTCACCGACAGTTCGAGTTCGACTTCGACCTGTTCCGCGAAGCCCAATTCGGCTGCGGTCCCGGTCAGTGCGTCGACGGAATGTGCAGCAACGAGGCCCGAACCTGCACCAGCGACACGGACTGCAGCGCGCATGACGGCTGCTTCATCGAGGCGCTCGACTGGTACTCGGGCATGGAGTTTCCCTACGGGCACCCTGGCATTCACGACCCGGGCGTGCATCCGGACAGCTGCGGCACCGTCGCGGTGAACGGGACGCTCGAGACGGGTCGCGTCCGCCCGGCGGGCATCGCCTGCACCAGTTGCGCGGCGCTGCCCGCGTGCCTCTTCAACGCAGGCGGCGGCCCCATCGGGGGGGCGCCCACGCCGTCAACCGCGGCGAACTGCCAGGGGTTCCAGGACTTCACGTTGAGCGAGATCCCAACGCTGGACGACGTAGCGAGAATCCTCGACGCTTCTCACCACGGTAACCTTCACGGCGAGGTGGGCCGCCCCTTCGAGGCTGGCTGCTCTACCGATGCGGATTGTGCCGCGCTCGCCGGACCGCCGTGTGACCCGGGCAATTGCCCCGGAGCCGGTTGCCTCTGCCCGGTGTGTAGCGGCGGAGCGTGCCTCTACAACGACGACGTGCTCGCGTCGGACTGCTCGCCACGCGATCCGATGTTCTGGCGACTGCACAAGCGACTGGATGATACGGTGCGCGCCTGGCAAAGCCAGCGGCCGTTCGATCTGAGCGTGGTCGTGGACCGCTCGGGCAGCATGGGCGAAACGGACAGCTCCGGGCAAACCAAGATCCAGGTTGTCACCGAAGCGATGGCGATGCTCGCGGACTTGCTCCCCGATGCCCAGTCGAGTCGCGTCGGCGTGGTCTCCTACGCGGGCGGTGCCGGGGAGGAACTCGGACTGACACCATCGGCGGATGCGCCGGAAGCGCTCGCGTCGATCGCCGCAGGACTCGAAGACAGCGTCGGCGGTTGCACGTCGATGGGCGCCGGGCTCGAGGCTGCGGCGGCGCAGCTTTGCGACGGCGTGTCGCCCGCCTCCGGCAAGGCGTCGTGCCACCCGGACGCCAGTCCAACGCTCGACCCCGGTGAAAACGAGCGCAAGGGGATCCTGCTCCTGACCGATGGCCTGGAGAACCGGTCCCCGTGCCTGAACTCGCAGGGGGGCGAGACCCTCACCTGTGGCGCAACCTGCGGCGGCGGACAATTCGACTACGATCTACTCGGTCCCCACACCGAGCTCTGCGCCATCGGTTTCGGTCAGGCCGAGAACGTCAACGGCAACCTCCTCACGCTCCTCGCCGAACGCCAGGGCGGCATCTACATGCAGAGCCCGGCGAAGGGCGCGGACGACCTAGATGGGCAGAGCGGGGAGGGGAACTTCGTCGACCTGAAGGATTTCTTCGTCAAGTGCTTCGGTCAGATCTCGGACGAGTTCGTGGGCATCGATCCCAAGGGGACGATGGCGACGGACGAGTTCGCATCGGACCCCATGGCCTATTCGACGTGCGACGATGAGCGGCTGACGTTCATCGCCGGGTGGAACAACCCGGCGGAAGGCGCGGTGCGTCTGCTCGTGAACACGCCCTCGGGTGACCTCGTGCAAGCGGACGACGTGGGCGTCGAAGCGTCATTCGAGACCAAGTGGTCCTTCTTCCGCGTACCACTGCCGCTCGACGGCGAGTCGACTGGGACGTGGCGGGCCCAGCTGGTGCGGCCACACAACCGCTACGTCAACGGGTTCACCACGGATGCGCTGCCACCCAGCGTCGGGATCCCCACGGTGCGCCGGCAGATCCAGCGTATCTGTCCGAGCGGCTGCGACACGGTACTCTACTACGAAGACGGGCACCTCGGCTCCGAGTCGTCCTACGCCAGCGCCGTCGCCGCCGAGGAGGAGAGCGGGCTACTGACCTCGGTGACACGCACGGCGGACGCCGCCGAGTTCCAGAACCAGCTCGCGTCCGGCACGTGGAGCCTCATCGTCTATGCACACCAGATGAGCGACCAGCCCGAGCCCTACGACGGCCTGCTCGCCGGGCGCCTCTGCTCGACGTTCCAGAACGCAATCGTGACCGAGACCCGCGGACTGGGCGATCCGGAGTCGATCGGCTCCGCCATCAACCGCTGCGCGGGCGGCGACCCCTACGGCACCCTCAACTACACCAGTGTCATCGGTGACGAGCGCCTGCTATCCGGCACGCACGCGCTGACCAACCACGGCTACAGCGTCTTCAGCTACGGCCAGGAGCCAGAGACCCTCTCCGGCGGCGCCCAGGCCGTGGCGGTCGACTACTTCGGCTCCACCGCGATCTCGGCTCTGCGATACGCGACCTGCGGACAGGAGATCTGCTCGCCACCGGCACCACAGGAGTGGTTCATGGACGTGCTGGTCCGCGGTCCGTCCGAGCTGGACGACGCACCGATGCGCGCCACCTACCGCACCGGAGAGTCCGGGATCCTGGCCAGCGCGCGCGTCCTGCCCGCCAACGTCCCTGCCGGCGGCTACGACGCCGCTACGGTCACGGTGACGGTCGAGCGACCTGCCGCGGGAGTTGGTCAAACCCTGCTCGACGTGGGGCAGCAACCGCCAACGAGCAGCCCGGACGCGGACGGCTTCGACGGCCGAGCGGCAGCGCTCGCTGCGACCACTCCCATCCCCACACTCACGCAGACCTACCTGCTGAACGACAGCGGGCAGGACGGGGACGTCCATGCCAACAACGCCCAGTGGACCGCTCGCATCCCGGACTCCGATGAGCCAGAGAGCTGCCTCGTCGACGGCATGTACCGCCTCCACTTCAAGGCCGACTTCACCAAGAACGGCTGCACCACACGTCGCGAGCTGGTTCGTTCGACCTTCATCGACGTCGGCGTTGACCCGGTGGCGAGCGGCTTGACGGTGTCGCCAACCGCCGGCGGGATGCAGGTAGACTTCTGCCCGCGCGACCGCTGTGGCAACGCGGCCGGCTGGGGTCGCACCGTCACTTGTGGACCAGAGCCTGGTTGCAGCTGCGCCCCGAGCGACATCACCGACCACGGCGACGGCTGCTACACGGTACAGGTCCAGGTGGCGCCAGGCACCGGTGCGTGCACCATCGACGGCGCGGGCAAGCCAATCGAAGTCGCCACGCCCAATCCCGCTTGCGTGTTCGCCTCGGGGAATCTCACGCCGCGTGACCAGACGGAGCTCCTGGCCAACCTCCACGGCGGCATGGTCGCGATTGGAAACGACGCGCACGTTGGCGGGGTCGTGGTCTCGGCCGGAAACGCAGCCCTCGGCGATCGCTCGACGATCGACGGCGACGCGGCGCTCGGCGGCATGCTCACGGGCGACCCGGAGGGAGTACTCGGCACATTGACCCAGGACGCTGACGTGGTGTTGCCCGAGCTCGTGCGGCGCACGTTCGCCGTGGGCACGGGGTTTGAGGAGATCCCAAACGATGCCGCCGTGACGATGGATCCCGGGGTCAGGGGCGACGTCGTGTTCCGAGCTCGCTCGGTCGTGACGCTGAACCCGGGGGTGCACAGCTTCGCGTCGCTGAACATCGAGCCCGACGTGGTCGTCACCACGACCGGCGCCGTCGAGATCCAGGTCGAGGGCATGCTCGAGGTCGGCGATCGCGCGGAGGTGCACGGCGCAACGCCAGAGGGACTCCTGCTCTACAGCAACGGCATGTCCTTGCGCATCGGCACCGATGTGAAGCTGACCGGGTTGGTGGTAGCGCCAGACGCGTCCATCAGCGTGTATTCGCGAACCGAGGTCCTCGGCTGCATCGGTGGGCAACACGTCAATTTCGAGCCGCAGGTACTCGTGGACGGCACCAACCTCCAGCTTCCCGCGACCCTGCCGGAGCCCGGTGGGTGCGGCGACGGCACCGTGGATCCCGGGGAAGGCTGCGACGACGGCAACGTTCAGAACGGCGACGGCTGCGACGATCAGTGCCAGCTCGAGCCCGGAACGGGATGCACGGAAGCGACGGCCGTGGATCTCGGCAGCGACGGTAACAACGTGACTACCGCTGCCAACGCGTGCTTGATGGTGCGCGACGACTATCCGGTTTGGTGGGGCACCCGCGGCATGCAGCTGCAGAGCACGACGCCGGGCGGCTACTCGGTGCCGTTCACCTGGACCAACAGCTGTACGGGTGCCGGAGGCAGCGCCGTGTTCACGGCCGACTGGCAGAGCTACGTGCTGTCACCCACCAGCGATGCCTGCGCGACGCTGATCGATCTGCAGGGTGAGGCAACGGGGTCGATCACCCTGCGATACTTCGGCGCCTGACCGATCGACGAGCTCACCTGTGTTGAGCTCGTCGCCTTGCGGGGCTCACCGTTCAGAGCCCCGCAAGGCTCCTTCGGGCGGACCGACCGCCTCCCCTCACCGGTTCCGTTTCGTGGCGCGATGCATCCTCTCGAGCCGAGCGCCGCGAAACGATCCGTATTCCAAGGTCAGACCCGGGGGGCGTCGAGGAGTGCGATCGGAATCGGCACTGCGCTGCCTGCCTCCAGGTCTCCCTCGAATCTGGAAACTGTCGAATGGTCCCCCGTACAGCCGTGCGTCGGCCCGCTCCCTGGAGCTTCTGGGGCTTCGCTCGTCTCGGTGACGAGCGGCTCGGTCTAGCGAGGCTTGGTCGATGTCCAACGGCCGTCCGACTGACGGTTCATCGGTCCTGCAAACACGGAAGTCTTCCATGTTCGTGGCAACGGCCAGGCGTGGGGTTTCTCATCCCGTTCGAAGTGCTCGTGGGGACACGCCGTACAGCCGCTGAAACGTGCGCCGCATCCGTTCCGGATCCGCGAACCCGGTGACGCTTGCGACCTCCACCACCGATCGCGCCCCGCTCTCGAGCAGCGCGCGGGCGGCTTCGGCGCGCAGACGTTCGACGGCACGGGCCGGCGTGGTTCCCATGTCGGCGCGGAATCGGCGGGCGAAGTTTCGCGGACTCATCCCGGCATGGCGCGCCAGTCCTTCCACGGTCCACGGCGCGCGTAGACCTCCTCGCACAATACCGCCTGACGCCGTCGAGCCACCGGTGCCGTTCGCGCTGCCCGTGGGCGCTCCCCCACCGCCGGCGCGGTCGCCGCCGGTCGCGGCCCCGCCGGCCTACGAGCGCTCGGACTTGCGGCAAAACTCCACTCGGTGTGACCTGATCCTGCACCCGAGTCGTTCAGGCTGTGCCCACGTGTTTGGTTCCACTCAGGCTTCGGTCCCAGTCTTGTTCGCGTGGTGGGCGGCCAGCGGAGCCGTCTGGCTCGTCGCGCTCAACCGGGCGCTCTCGCACCTACCGGATGGCATCCCGAAGCGGCTCGCCATGCTCGGGGCGCTGCTCGCCTTCGGTTTGGCGGGCACGGCCGGGGCGCTTGCCTGGCGCGGCTGGCAGGGGCTCGGCGTGCCGCTAGCCGTGCTCGCCGCGTTGGGAGTCGGCGAGATCCGACGAACCGCTCTCAGGCGAAGCTACGCAGCATCCCCCCCGGTGAGCGTCAGTCGCGCTCCTGGCGGCCTGTGGCGCCCGATCACGACTACCGACTTGGTCGCACGGCGCTACGAAATCGCCGTACCTCGACTGCCCGTTGCCCGGCTACGCGTTGCCCACCTGAGCGATCTGCACGTGGGTGGTGGACTGCCGCTCGACTACTACCGCTCGGCGTTCGAACTGGTCCAGGAATACGAGCCGGACCTACTGGTCGTGACTGGCGACCTGGTGTCGCGCGATACCGACCTCGCGTCCCTGCGTGAGGTGCTCGAAACCGTCGTGCAGCCGCGTCTCGGTGGTTTCGCGGTGCTCGGCAACCACGACCACTGGGTCTCCGCGGAACGCGTGCGAGGCGTCGTCGGCCAGACCGGGTTCGAGCTAGTGGAAGGACGCTGCCACGCTCTCGGGCTGAGCCTAGACCAGGACGTGTTCGTCTGCGGCGACGAGCACCCCTGGGGTCCGAGGCTCGACACCCATCCAGCGTCGGGCACGGCCCTCGTTCTCAGCCACACCCCTGACAACATCTACACCCACGTCCGGGCGGGCGTGACCGCCGTGTTCTCCGGCCACCTTCACGCGGGCCAGTTCCGCCTCCCCGGACTGGGTGCCGTAGCGATTCCGTCGCGCCACGGCCGCCGCTTCGATCACGGCCACTTCCAGGTCGGGGACACGCATCTGTTCGTCTCGAGCGGTGTTGGTGGCATCCCCCTCCGACTGTGGTGCGAGCCGGACGTGTTCATCGTCGACTTGGTTGCTGACCCGGTTCCCGTTCGAGGCTGACGTTCGGCGGCACGCGAACGCACCGGGCACGGCGACCGCATCGGGGGTGGGGCCGCCGCGGGCGGCCCTCGTCTCGACAACGATCGGCCGGTGACAACGGTGGGAGGGCTCCGAACACCGCTCTACCAGAGTCCCGAGAGCGCATGCCCCAGGACGAGGGCGCCAGCGACCCCGGTCGCGACCGCGGTTTCCGGGGGGATGCTCTGCTTTGCGGTGGCTGGTGCTGCGGAGCGCCGGGTCGGGACGAAGTTGATCCGGGGCCCGATGAACGCAAACGGCGTGGTGCCGATGGCACCCGTCTGAGCGCCAGCGGAAGCTGCCAGCCCCAGTGTCAGGGTCGTTCCCGCCGCGTGCACCGGAACCTCGGCTGCGCGCCAGAACAGGTCGAGCGCCATCGTGTGCGCCCCTTCGCGGCAGTATGCCGCGAAGCAGTGGATAGGTTGCCCGGGCGCGTCCTCGTAGTAGCCATCCAGCGTCAGTGATTCGGTGGGTTGCCACAGGGGGCGGAGTGTGGTCATCGGGACGCCCCAGGGCAGCTGGCGCGCGTCGCGCAGCAGGGTCGGTGGTGTCAGCTGCAGCGGCGCCTCCCACCAGAGGGTCAGGTCGAGACCGACTGGTGCCGACAACGGTGACGGCACGGGGACGATGTCCTGCGTCGCGTGCGGGGGCGTTGCTCGGGCTGCCGGCGGCGGGGCCTTCACCGCAGGCTCAGCGACCTGTTGCGCGAGCGCGCTCGAGGCGCTGAGCAGCGCGCCGACCGCGCCAGCCACTCCGCCGAGCGCCCGAAGGCTCCTCGCTCCCCGCCGAACTCGCCCCATGGTTTCCCTCCTCGACGAAGGATAGCACTGCGCGCCGACCGGGGCGAGGCGCCGTCGCGCTGGCGAGCGCAACGATGGACGCGCAGCCACCCGGCGAGCCACACCCGACGCGCAAGCGAGGCCGACCTCATCTAGCTACTCGTCGGTATTCAGCTCGGGATACTCCAGCACTTCACTCAGGGCTCGCTGGGCAAGACGCCCCAGTTCGTCGGTCCGGTCCCGGAGTGCGAGCAGCGGACCGAACTCGCCCATCAGCTGGAGCGTGCGCACCGCGTCTTGGCGTTGTTCGGGTCGGCCCTCGGTGGCAAGCTTCAGCAGGCGGCAGCGGAGGCCCGGGCGCGTGATCGAGTGGGGACCGGTGTCGTACTCGACTTCGCGCAGCCGTGAGCCGAGCAGGGTCAGCGCCCAATCCTGGCGCTGGCCGCCGACCTCGAGTTCTGCAATCGCCTCGGCGTTGCGCACCCAGCGGAACAGCGCTCCGTTCTCGAGATCCTCCACGGAGAGGAACTCGATGGCGCCGAGGAAAACGCGCTGCATCCCCTTCTCGGCGCTCGATCCGCGCGCCTTCGAGGCCTCGACCTGTTCGCGAGTCGCCCAAGCTGCGACCTCGGGGGTGCCCCCTAGCATGAGCGCAATCGCGTGCGGGATGCCATCCGCCCTCGCGACGCGCGGCTCGAGCCTGGTTCGCGCACCAGCGCTCAAGCCGGAGCGGCCGATGCCGCCGGCGGCAGCGGCGGACACGTCCCCGCCTCCGTCGCGCTCGAGAGCCTCGAAGAACAGGTCGGTGGCGACTGCCTGACTCAGCGCCCGCCGCGCGGCTCCGCGAACCAGACAGTGGCGAATGAATCCCGCCTCCTTGGTGGGGCTGGTGTGCCGCTTCACGGCTGCCAGAATGCGCTGCTCGTCTGCTGGCGCGGCAACCCAGGGGATCGCCGCGCAGGCTGCGTCGCGGGCTTGCTCGTTGTTCCTCGTGTCCTCGACGAACGCGACGAGTGGAGCGAAGGCACGCGGATCGCCCCACTCCGACAGTCCGTCCGCCGCGCCGACGCCAATGGCGCGCAACGACATGCCGAGCAGCGCGACATCCCCCGACATCAGGTAGTCCATCGTCACATCGAGTTCCCGCGGTCGCCTCCGAAGGGCAGCAACCAGCGCGTCGAACGACAAGGAATCGCGCAGGCGGCCGAGGTAGCGCGATGCGCTCTGCGCGACGACCCACTCTTCGGGCATCGGAAGCTCCTGGCCGGGTTGTGGGAGAGGGGTTGGAGGGAAGGCCCACTCGCGCAGCGCCGGGATCGCCTTCGTCGAGCCCATCGCAGCGAGGGCTCGCATGCCATTGGCGTGGGGTGAGGGGTAGTCGCGGAGCCAGAAGATGACAGCGTCTTCGCTCAGAGCGCGGATCCAGGCGTGATCCTCGGGATGAAGATCTGCGAGTTCGGCGAGGTAGCGAGCAGCAGTGACTCGATCTTGGTCGTCCCGCTTCAGCGTGCGCTCGTAGTCGGTTTCATCGGAGTAGACCTTCCGCGGGTCCAGGTACATGCGCTTCGCCAGCGTCGTGACCGCGCGCAGGTCGCCGATCTGGGCGAGCGCGAATGCGGCGCGCGTCTGCCAGTGGACATGCGGATGCGTTTCGATGAAGCGAACGAGTGCGTCGCCACCTCGGGGGTCGGCGAGCTGGCGTCCACCCTCGCCGTCGATGAGAGAGAACACTTCCGCTCGGCGGAACCAGAGCGCATCGTCTCCACCACCCGGAACCTGCTGGAATGCCAGCAAGAGGCCCTCGGTGCCGTAGGTGTTGGATCCCGCCCTCACCTCGTAAGGCCAGCGGGTTCCCTACCGAACTGACGTTGCTCGTACCCAGACGAAGCGCAACGTGAATTCGGGCGCGTCGAGCTAGCGGTTGGAGGGTTTCTTTTCCCCCTCCCTGCTGGCCG
>JBNLDK010000208.1:0-16375 GCA_050304295.1 Polyangiaceae bacterium | reverse complement strand
GTCACTCAGCAGCGTTGCGCTCAACGTTGCGGAAGGGTTCGGGGCGCACGCGGGCAATGCGCGGCTTCGGTTTCGCACCGCGCTTGGCTCGCTTTACGAATCGCAAGCGGCGCTGCAAGTGGCAGCGGCCTGGGGATACGTTGAGCAGCGGGCAGCAAACCGCATCGTCGCGGCCCTCGAAGCTTTCGGCGGGCGCTTGTATGGTCTGTCGCGGCGCTGAACTGACCGGCGTCCGCAGCCGGTGCAGCGGCAGCTGCGGCAGCGGCAGCTGGGGCAGCAGCGGCGGCGGCATCGGCAGCAGCGGCAGCAGCGGCGGCGGCATCGGCAGCAGCGGCACCGGCGGCGGCATCGGCAGCTGGGGCAGCAGCGGCGGCGGCATCGGCGGCAGCGGCAGCTGGGGCAGCGGCAGCTGGGGCATCGGCAGCTGGGGCGGCAGCGGCAGCTGGGGCAGCAGCGGCGGCGGCATCGGCAGCAGCGGCAGCGGCAGCATCGGCAGCTGGGGGCAGCAGCGGCGGCGGCATCGGCAGCAGCGGCAGCTGCGGCATCGGCAGCTGGGGCGGCGGCAGCGTCCGCAGCGGCGGCGGAGGCAGCTGCGGCGGCTGCGGCGGAGTCTGAGGCGGCAGCGACGGCTGGAGCAGCGGCGGAGGCAGCTTCGGCGGCTGCGGCGGCTGCGGCGGCTGCGGCGGCAGATGCGGCATCGGCCTCTGAGGCGGCATCGGCAGCAGGAGCAGCGTCTGCGGCTGCGGCGGAGTCTGAGGCGCCCTTGGCGGTTCCCCCTCCCCGACTACGCGAAGACGTCGGCCTCCCCGTTCGACCAGATGAGCAGGGTGGTCGGCAGCTGGTCGATCAGGGGTTCCACCTGGGAGAGGTAGCGGCGCGCCTCGGCGCTGCTCGTGGCCACCATGCCGAGCATGACGAGGTCGGCGGCGGCCGAGGCGCTGGCGATCACCTCGGCTGCTGGTTGATCGCTCTTCACGACCTCGACGTCGGCGCGGATGCGGGCCTGATCTCGCAGGCGGGTCATGTCGCGCTCGGCGTCCTGCGCTTCGGCGTTGCTGCGGACGACACGGAGGAAACGGATGCGCGCTCCCGACCAGGTGCGGTGCTGGGTCATCAGGTAGGCGAACAGCGCCATCAGTGAGCCGTTGGCCTGTCCGCGCCACCAGATGTCGATGATCCGTTTCTTGCGGTTGAGGGCGAAGTCGCCGGGATTGAGGATGACCAGGTTGTGCTCGAAGGTCGCCAGCACGTCGATGATGGCCCCGAAGCGCACCTGCCCCTCCGCGTCGGCCGTCGGGGGGCGCTGGACGAGCACCGTGTTGGGGCGCAGACCCTCCTGCGAGTAGCACTGCAAGTAGTCGCTGAGCCCCGCCAGGTAGTTGGGGCACACCAGGACCTCCGGAAAGGCCACGATGCCCTCGGTTTCGATCTGACGCTTCAGGTTCGTGCGACGGTCTTGGCGAAATCGGAGCAGCGCGTCGAGCGTCTCACCGGGGCGCTCGAGGATCTGCGCCACGGTGTAGAGCCCCTTCTCCGTCTCGAGCCATGAGCCGACCCGGATCAGCTGGGCGTCCTTGTTTGGATTCTCGGTCAACGTGGTGAGGATGGGGCGCCAGTTCTTCGGGTGGGCCTTCGACGACTCGAGGTACAGCAGGTTGTCGCGGGTGCGCTGGAAGATGTAGCCCCGCTTGGCGTCGCCGTAGCTCGTCTCGATGTCGCGGTTGCGGAGGTAGAAGTAGATGATCGCCGTGATGGCGAGGGCGATCAGCGCGTAGGTGTCGTTGATCTTGAGCATCGCCACCCCGCAGCCCACTGCGCCACCGAGCCCGATGGCCCAGTGGAAGTAGCGAAACTTGGGACGGAAGCTCGGGTTGTTGCCCTTGCTCTCGACGAACGCGGAGAGGTTGATCATCCCGTAGGCGATCAGGAAAAACATCGAGATCACCTCGGCCACCGCGTTCAGGTCCCCGGCCCAGATGACGCCCACGGCGAGCAGGAACGTCAGGACCGTGGCGCGTCGTGGCTCGTTGGTCGGGCCCGAGCCCTTTCCGAAGAACACCATCACGCTCATCAGGCGGTCCTGGCCCATCGCCTGCAGGATGCGCGGTGCGCCCAGGAAGCTGCCCAGCGAGGAGCTGAGCGTGGCGGCGAAGACCCCCAGCACGATCAGTGGCGCGAAGACGCTCATCCGCTGGAGCGCCTCGAAGGGCATGCCGATCATCGACTCGCGCGCCGTCGACCCCTCGCCCATCATGCCCGCCGGGGTGGCCCCGGCGGTGAGCACGATGAGAGCCGCGTAGATGGTCAGGGTGAAGCCGATGGCGAGCAGCGTGCCCCAGGGGATGACCTTCTGCGGGTTCTTCAGATCGCCGGACATGTTCGCGCCCGCCGTGATGCCGGTGGCGGCGGGGAAGAAGATGGCGAACGCCCCCCAGAAGTCGACCTCGTTCGTCCAGGCGGGGCCCTGATGCTGGGTGAGCGCTTCCGGGTCGAACGCCATCGCGCCGCCGACGACGAAGCTGACGACGCTCAGCAGGAGGACGGCGAGGACGATGTACTGCGCCTTGATCGCCACGTCGGCACCCTTGAAGGTGACGATGAAGACCCCGAACGTGACGATGGTCGAGATGAGCTGCTGAGCCCGCAGGGTCTCCAGCAGCTGCGGCGTGTTCGGGCCGATCATCAGGAACACCGGCTGCAGTGTGGCGAAGAGCGCTTCGGTGAAACCGATGACGTAGAAGGCCACGCCGACGGCGTTGGCGAAGAACAGGGTGATGCCGATGCTGCCGCCGAAGTCCGGCCCGAGCACCCGCGAGATCATGAAGTAGACCCCGCCTCCGCGCATGTCGAGGTTCGACACGATGGCGGAGAGGCTCAGGGTGGTCAGCGTGGTGATGACCTTGGCGAAGGCGAGGATGACCAGCGCCCAGACCAGGCCCGCGTGGCCCACGACGTAGCCCGTGCGCATGAACATGATCACGCCCAGGATGGTCAGCACGCAGGGCGTGAAGACGCCGCCCATCAAACCGAAGCGCGCCTGTGCGTCGGGGCTGGGTTCGGGAAGCTCCTGAGATCGAGGTCCCTCTGTCTCGGGTTCCGGTTGCAGCTTGACGTTGGGGATCATGCGCAACGCAGGGTAACAGCGTTTGCCCCAGGTCCGTCACCCGGAGTGGCGCGACGGAGTGGCCCGCCGGTTTTCCACGAGTGGTCTCGTTCCGATCTGCGTCGACGCGGCAGCGGGCTGGTGTGCGATCGCGAAGCCAGCCCTCTACCCTGCGGATAGCGCCTGACGAGGGGGGGGCGGCACCGATGAGAACCGCACCACGCCGCGCATCGCCGCCTCGATGGCGACCGGGGTGAATGGCTTGCCGATGACGCGGTCGCGATGGTTCTCCACGAACGCTTGCGCCGCCTCCGACGTGGCGCCTCCGGTGATGAAGATGACGCGGTCCGCCTGTTCTGGATACTGCTGCTCGAGCTCGTGGAAGAGCTCCATCCCGTTCACCTCGGGCATCAGCAGATCGCAGAGCACCACGTCGAAGCGCTCCCCCATGGCGAACCGCTGCAGCGCCTCTCGGCCGTTGCTGCTCATCGAGATCGCGTGGGTGCGGCCCAGCTGCCGCCGCAGCGCGCGACGGATCTCCGGTTCGTCGTCCACGATCAGGACGCGGCAGCGCGGCAATCCGTGCGTGGCCATGGCCTGTTCGCGGCGGGTGCGCGACGAAGCCGGGGAGGCGGCGGAACCGGCGGTCGGCAGGCGGAGCGTGACCGTGGTGCCGCTTCCGACGCCGCTGTCGATCTCGAGCGAGCCCCCCAGCGACTCGACGATCGAGTTGCACAGGAAGAGTCCCAGCCCGCTGCCTGCTCCGGGCTCGCGCGTCGTGTAGAACGGCTCGACTGCGCGAAGCTGGGTGGTCTCGTCCATGCCCGGTCCGTTGTCTCTGACGCGGATCAGCACCTGATTGCCGACCTCCGTCCCGCGCACGACGATGGAGTTGGACTCGCGACTCCGGGCATCGAAGGACTGGCACGCGTTCACGACGAGGCTCACCACGACCTGCACCAGGCGCGCGTGGTGGCTCATCACCAGCGGCGCGCCATCGCTCTCGCAGGTGAGGGTGGCGCGTTCGCGAACGCGTGCGTCGACCAGCGTTCGGACCGTGTCGAGGACGTCGGCGACGGACACGGGCTTGACGGACTCGCTGTGGTCGTTGGTCGCCTCCAGGATGCTGTGCACGAGGTCGCGGATGCGCCAGGCGCCCTCCAGCGCGGCGTCCACCTCGGCCGCGATGGTCGGATTCTGGCTTGCGGCCGATTCTCCGATCGCGTTCACGCTGGTGATCACGTAGGTGAGCGGGTTGTTGATCTCGTGGGCGAGGCCCGCCGCGAGCGTTCCCAGTGAGGCGAGATTTTCCGTCGAGGCGAGGCGCCGATGCAGGCGCCGCTGCTGGGTCGCGTCGCGCATCACGACCAGCACCGAGCCATCCGTGGAGGGCAAGCTGCGAACGTCGTGGAAGGTGCCGCCGTGCAGCTCCAGCGAACCGGTCTGTGGTTCCCCGGTGGTACGGGCCCGCGCGATGTCCCGGGCGAGCGCGGCGACCTGCTCGTCACTGGGGGACTCCCCGATGGCTCGCGCGAGTGCGGCGGAGAGCGAGGTGGGTTCGGTCTCCCCGCCGAGCTGGCATGCGCCGTCGGGGGTCGAGCGGATCATCGTGTCCGGGATCGCTTGCAGGGTCTCGCGCTCGCGAACCCGGAGCTGCTCGTTGCGCCGCAGCTCGGCGCGCAGGCGCAGCGTCAGGTCGCGCTGGTTTCCCACCGCGGCGCCCATCACGATCCAGAGCCCGGTGCCCAGAATCGCGGTGCTGTCGAACGGGACGGCGGGGGTGACGCCCCACTCCATCACGGCGCAGGTGAGGAGAAACTGCAAGGTCGCTGACCCGATGCCACCCCAGAGGCCGAAGCCGATCGCCCCCGCAAGGACCGGGAGGAGTCCCACCGCGGCTGACTGCCGCCCCAGCACTGGGTGGAGCGCGACCATCGCGATGGTGGTGCCAGCGTGGAGTGCGACGAGCAGCAGAGCGCGCAGGGGGGGTTTGCTCACGGTTGAATGGGGATGGGCCCACCGCGGCCCAAAGACTCGATCTTATCCCAGCTTGCACGCTAGGCTTGGGCTTTTTTCCCAGCATTGTCGCCCCCAGGGCCATCTTGGGCTAGGTTGACCGGGCCGATGGCGCGGTACCCGCTAGACCCGCTGCGTTCCTTGCGCAAACTGGCTGTCGACGCTGGGGCTCGGGCGCTGGGCGAGGCGGTTCGACGCACTGCGCAGGCGCAATCCGAATCGGACCAGGCGCAGCGGGTGCTGACCCGCCACCGGGCGGCTCGCCAGGGGATCCGTGTCCAGGAGTGGGAAAATCTGCAGGGCGGCGATGCTCGGATTGCCGACCTGGCTGCGGGGGCTGCGTGGGAGGAAGCGGCAAGTCGTGTCGAGCAATCGCTCCAAGAGCGGGTCTGCGAGGCGGAGGAGCGTCTCGCGGGTCAGCAGCGCGTGGAGGTGGAGGCGCGTCGTGAGCTGGCGGCCAGCCGCGCTTCGGCTCGGGTGATCGAGCGGCACCGACAGGCTCACCTGGCGGAGCTGGAGCGTCGGGCGGAGCTCGCGCGCGAGGAAGACGCTGGGGACGTGTGGAGCAGCGTGCGCGCGCGGGAACGGCGAACGTGAGGCGGCTGCTCCTCGCCGCCAGTCTGACGCTGGGCGCCTGCTCGGCGCCGGCCTGCTCGGCCCAGCAACGGGAGGAGCCCACGCCCGCCCACGGGGTGGCGACACCCCTGGGCGTGGACGCGGGCGTATCCACGGAGAAGCCGACCCCGGTGGTGGCTGCCGCTCCGCTCGATCTGCTGACTTTTGCGCCCCTGCTCTCGCTTCCCGAGCTCGGCGACGCGGCGCGCGCGCTGGAGGCGGGGGAACCCGGTCAGGCGGCTCGCCACGTCGAAGCTGCGCTCGCCGAGCATCCGCCACCTCGTGGTGACGTGCCTCGCTGGCAGTTTCTGCTCGCCCGACTACGGGAGGCAGCCGGGCAGCTCGAAGGGGCGGCCGCTTCGTACGATCTGGCGGCGGGCGTCAGCTGGCCGCTGAGGGACTACGCCTGGCTGGGCGCGGGGCGGGTACGCGTCCGGGCCGGTCACCACGATGAGGCGCTCCAGCGCCTGCAGCACGTCTCCCTCGATCAACCCCTCGCGGCGGAGACGCGGCTGCTGCTTGCCGAGGTGGCGGCCGAGACGGACCATGCCGACCTCGCCATCGCCACCTGGCGGGACCACCTCGAAAGCTCCGAGGATCCGGAGGACGCCGCGACCGTCGCGATGCGACTCGCCGAGGCGCTCTGCGCGCGAGCCCGGGCCGAGGCGGGGCCGGACGCGCCGGCGGCCGCCCGGGAGCCACTGCTGGAAGCGCTGTCTCTCGCGCGCCGGGTCCGGCTGCGGCACGTGCGCGCGGTCGAGTTGGGCGTTCGTGCGGGGCGCCTCGAGCAGGAGATCCTCGGGCTCCTACCGGAAGAGGACAAGAAAGCTCGCGAGCTGCTGTCGGCGGAAGAGCAGCTCGTTCACGTTCGCGGGCTGGAGCAGGCCCACCTCTACTCCAAGGCGGAGGAGGCGGCCGAGCGTCTCGTCAGCCACCTGCCGACCCAGGAACGCTGGGGAGTGGTGGGCTGCGAGGCGTCAGTGCTGCAGGCGAAGGCGCTTGCGGGGGATCGCACCTACGGCAAGGCAGCCGAGCTGCTCCGCCCGGCCGTGGAACACTGTCGGGGCGAGGGACTGGACGACCTGCGGGCGCGAGTGCTCTACCTGGCGGGCAAGTACTCGGCTCGCGATGGTCGTCACACGGCGGCGACCAAGTACTACGCCCAGCTCGAACAGGAGGTTCCTCAGCACCGGCTGGCGGACGACGCTCGACTCAACGCCGCGCTGAGCTACTACTCCCTGGGCGTCGAAGCCCGCTTCACCGAGCTCCTCTCTCGGATGCCCGAAGACTACCCGGGTGGCGACATGATGCTCGACGGGGTGTTCCGTCTGGCTCTCCGGCGCATCGAGAAGCAGGACTGGTCGGGGGCTGCCAGCGTGCTGGACCGCGCGGCTTCGGTCGTCGGACGACTGGACAGCGCTCGGGGAGCCGACTTCAGTGGTCGCGAGCGTTACTGGCGGGCTCGCGCGTGGATGGAGACCGGGGAGCGGGAGCGTGGTCTCGACGAGCTGGAGACCCTCGTGCGCGAGCTCCCGTTCTCCTACTACATGCTCCAGGCATACACCCGCCTGCGCGAGCTCGAGCCGGAGCGGGCTCAGCGGGCGACGGAGGCCGGGATAGCTCAGAGCAAGGAGCAGCCGTTTAGCATCGAGCATCCGCCGGAACTCGACACGCCGGGCTTCCTGCGC
This sequence comes from Polyangiaceae bacterium, assembly GCA_050304295.1. Taxonomy (GTDB): domain Bacteria; phylum Myxococcota_A; class Polyangia; order Polyangiales; family Polyangiaceae; genus JAFGBI01. The sequence goes on along the minus strand of JBNLDK010000208.1, from coordinate 8,953 downwards.
GCCATGGAGCTACTCCGGGTCGGCGAGATCGAGCGCGGCAAGCGGGAGATCGAAGCTCTCGATCTCGCGCATCGAGGGACGGCGCCGAAGATCCTCTGGGGGATCTCGCTGCTCTATGCCAAGGCCGGGTCTGCTGATCTGTCGCACCGCGTCGCTCGGAGCCTGCTGACGGACTGGCTGCAACGCTGGCCGGCGGGGGACTGGAAGCAGGCCTGGACGCTGGCGTACCCAAGGCCCTACCTCCAGATCGTCGAGCGGGAGGCGAGTGCCGCGGGGATTGCGGTGCCGCTGGCCTACGGCGTGATGCGCGAGGAGTCGGCCTTCGACGCCCGCGCCCACAGCCCAGCCAACGCCTACGGTCTGATGCAGCTCATCGTGCCCACGGCTCGCCACTATGGCCGGAAGGCGGGCCTGCCCTGGACCGCGGCGGCGCTCCAGCGGCCCGCCACCAACATTGCGCTGGGCTGTCGCGTGCTGGGCGACCTCACCGACCGCTTCGAGAAGAACCCGCTCCTGGCCATCCCGGGCTACAACGCGGGACCGGGGCGGCCCAGCCAGTGGGCGAAGAACCGCTCGAACGCGGATTTTGACCTGTGGGTGGAGCTGATTCCGTTTCGCGAGACGCGCCGGTACATGAAGCGAGTGCTGGCCTCTCGGGCCACTTACGCGTTCCTCTATTTTCCAGAGAGCGCCGAAGAATTCATGGCCCTGCCCAGCAAGTTGGGGTATTGACCCCGGCCCTTCGCGGGGGGGTACGGAGCTGAGCAGTCTCTGGCCGGGGATCCTGAATAGGATTGACCAGAAACCTGGAATTGGTGTAAATAGTTGAGGTCACGAACGGTAATGGCGACTGCTGCGGGTCACCACTTCTGGAGCCGGCCCGTGACGGGGGGAACCGAGTTGCGAGCGACGGTCAAGCTGAAGCAAACCGGGCGAGAGCAGTGGCGCGTGAGCGTCGTCCGTGGGGCTGACGTGACGTCCAGCGTGGTGCGCGGCTGGGAGCGCGCCAGCACGCTCGCCTGGCGCGCCGTGGCGCTACTGGGACACTGGGACAACCTCCGGGAGGTGTCGACCTCGGCCGATGCCCAGAGGCGTTACGTCGTCCTCGACTCCAGCTACCCGAGCGAGGATCCACCGCTTCGGGGAGGGCACGAGGGAACCGTGCTCGCCAGCTTCCGCTCCCTGGAGCGCGCCACTGCGTTTGCTGACGAGGAGCTGTCCGCCGGCAACCTCGACGTGCTGGTGGTCGATCGCGCTTCGGGTCGACAGGTTTTCCCTACCGAGGGGATCCGCCCGTCGCCGCGCCGGTCCGTGCCGCCGGACGAAGCCGTCTCGGCGTGACGTCGCCGCATCCAACGGCGCTCGCGTTCTGCTGTGCCCGTTGTGGCGAATGCTGCCGCACCCTGCGGGTCCCGATCACCGATACGGATCTGGCCAGGTTGAATGCTGGAACCGGGCTTCCGGGGGCCGACCTCGTCCGGTGGTGTGCCCCGGAGGAGATCGACATGGAGGGCGAGCCAGAGACCTTCGTGTCGCTTCGGCAAGGCCGCCGGTTGATGGTCCTGACCCAGCGCGATGGGGCCTGCTACTTCTTGCGCGACGCGCGGTGCACCGCTCACCCCTATCGACCGACCGCCTGCGCGGCGTTTCCGTTTGCGCTGCTGCCGGACGGCCGCGGGGAGCGGCTTGCCGCTCCCTGTGAGCCCGCCACGCTACCGCCGAGCGCTGACCTGGTGGCGGTGGGGTCGGCGCTGAAGGTCGAGCTCGAGCGCTACGTGGGCCGGGTGCAGGAGTGGAACCGACGGCAGCGCCATCGGCTGCGGCTCCACCGTCCCCCGAAGACTTCCGACGACTTCCTCCGCTACCTGGCGCGCTCCTCCCCGCGTGACGAGGCGCCACCGCCCGGCGGCGGGGCCTGATCTAGCCGAGATCAGGGGGGCGCGCTGGGTGGGCGACTGCGCAGCTGCAGCCGCATCATTTCCACGATGAGATGGGTATCACGGGCTGCAATCAGGCCAAACTCTACGCCGAACTCGCGCTGGCGGGCCCAGCGGACGGTCGCCGGGATCCGGGATGCGTCCCGGCAGCCGGGCCACCTGGCGATCAACGTAAGGGGGGAGCCCGCTGCTGGCGGCCGGACGGACTGGAGCCGCGTGCCTCCCAGGCCAATGTCGACCGTGGTGGCGTCGAGTCTCGGCCCTCCGGGCAACTCGTACTGGACGCCGACCTGGGCCGGAACCCGAAGATGCATTCGTCTGTCTTGCATGCTGCTGACCGGGGATCGAAGGAGCGTATCTGGGCGAAACATTCCTCGCGTGCTCCGACCCGAGATAAATTGTTATTCAACCTTCCCTTCTACTCAACTGGCGGATCTCGCCACGGCAAACCTAGAGTCAATCGTGGAGGTTTGCGTCCGCACGAAACGAATCCGCTGAGAAGGGGGATGACACGGCCAACCCCCGTGACTACGCCCTCGAGCCAACGCGAGAGGAGCCTGTCCATGCCCGCCGTCAACTCGAGAATGCGTGAGCTCGCCAGCCCGATGCCGAGCTTCGCCCTGCCTGACACGGTTTCTGGCCGGACCTTCCACAGCGATGAGCTGGCGGGGAGTCCTGCCAGCGTGGTCGCGTTCATCTGCAACCACTGTCCGTACGTGGTTCACATTCAGGACGAGCTGGTGCGGCTGGGGAGGGACCTGAAACAGCAAGGGGTGCCGCTCGTTGCCGTCAGCTCCAACGACGTGGCGACGTACCCGCAGGATGGGCCCGAGCAGATGGCCAGCCTGGCTCGTTCACTGGGCTTCGACTTTCCCTACCTCTACGACGAGTCGCAGGACGTGGCGCGGGCCTTCCAGGCCGCCTGCACGCCTGACTTCTTCGTCTTCGATGGAGACCGGTGCCTGGCCTACCGTGGCCAGCTGGACGACAGCCGTCCGGGCAACGGAAAGCCCGTCACGGGGCGCGACGTGCGCGCCGCCGTCGAGGCCATACTGGCAGGGCGCCGCCCCGATGCGCAGCAGCGGGCGAGCCTGGGTTGCAGCCTCAAGTGGAAGTCTGGAGCGGCTCCGGACTGGGCCTGACCCGGCGCTTGCCGGTGCCGAGCCCGCGCCGGGCGTGCCCGGTCTCACTGCGACGAGCTGGCCTGCAGCGAGTCGAGGAGCTCGCGAGCGGTGGGCGCCACGTACAGCAAGGCCCGGTGCTCGGCGCGCAGAAACCCCTCGTCCTGGATCTGGTCCAGCGCGCTCAACAGCGGCGAAAAGAACGACTCCGAGTTGACCAGCCCGATCGGCTTGGCGTGAAATCCGAGCTGGGCCCAGGTGACCACCTCGAACAGCTCTTCCAGCGTGCCGTATCCCCCGGGCAGGGCGATGAATGCGTCTGCCAGCCGAGCCATGGTCGCCTTGCGGGCGTGCATGTCGCTGACCACGTGCGTCTCGGAGAGCCGTGGATGCAGGAGCTCCTGCGTGGCCAGCGCCTCGGGAATGACCCCGACCACGCGCCCGCCGGCAGCGAGCGCGCTGTCCGCGACGAGTCCCATCAGACCCACGCTGCCCGCTCCGTACACCACCTCGACTCCGCGGCGAGCGAGCTCGCTTCCCAGCTCGCGTGCCGCGCTCGCGTGACACTGTTTTCGACCCGGGCTCGACCCACAGAACACGCATGCGCGCTTCACGGCGGAGCTTATGCCACAGGTTCCCGCCGAGCGTGCTAGAACCTGGTCGCCATGCCTCTCGCGGACAATGGTGAAGCGCTGGTCGGTGCCGTGCTGCGGCAGCGCTGGCGCATTCTGCGCGCGATCGGGGCGGGGGGGCTCGGGCTCGTGTTCGAGGTCCAGGATCTACGGCAGCAGACTCTCCACGCCGCGAAGCTGCTCCGCCCCGAGTTCTGTGAAGAGGCGTCGGTGGTCGACCGCTTCCTGGCCGAAGCACACGCATCGGGGAGGGTCGACCACGCGGGCATTCCCCGAGTTGTGGAGTGCGATCGGGCCGAAGACGGAAGCCCCTACATCATCATGGAGCTTTTGACGGGCGAGCCCCTGAGCCACCTGATGAACCAGGGGCGCGTGCCGGTCAGGGAAGCGGCCCGCATCGCGAGCGCCATTCTCGACACGCTCGCGGCTGCGCACGCGGTTGGGGTCGTGCATCGCGATCTGAAACCGGACAACGTGTTCCTCGTGGGCACCGGTGGGGCACCCCAGATCAAGGTTCTCGACTTTGGCCTGGCTCGTGTGATGGACGTCGCGGGGGGACCTTCGCGCAAGACCCGCACCGGAATGATGCTCGGCACGCCGGGGTACATGAGCCCCGAACAGGTGAAGAACGCCAAGGAAGCCGGAGTGCCCGCGGATCTGTGGAGCGTGGGCGTCATCCTCTACGAGATGCTGACGGGGGTGCGCGCGTTTGTCGCGGCCAACGAGTTCGAACGGATGACCAAGGTGCTGACGGAGCGTCCCACTCCGATCCAGAACGTGGCGCCCCAGTACGCACACTGGGCGCCCTTCTTTGCCGGCGCACTCGCCTTCGAGGCTGCCAGTCGCTTCCAGTCGGCCCACGAAATGAAGACAGCGCTGGTCGAGATCGCGCAGGGTGCGGCCATGTCGCAGCCACCACCGGCGCTGGTCGAGGCGCTGCCAGCCGCGCCTGGCTCTGTCCAGGTCCAGGTCGCGCGCCCGGCGCCGACCCGGGACCCCAGTCGGATCGGAGTGGGGCCGTTCGGCGGGGTCGACACCGCCGTGTCCGCCGGTGCAGCGACGCCTCCCGAGGGTGGGCTCCCGCCGGCCAGCGACGCGGTGAAGGTGGTGCAGCTGCCGCCGCGGGGAGTCCCGGTCTGGCTCACTACGGCCCTCGCTCTGGCGACGTTGTGCTTCGGGTTGCTGGTGGGATACATGCTGGGAAATCGATGAAGCGACGAGCGTTTCTGAATGTGGCGGCTGGTGGCTTGATGCTGGAGGCGGGCGATTTGGTGGCGGATGAGCCCGCCCCCGCGGTGGTCGATCTCCACGTCGATCTCTCGTACCAGCTGACCTACAAGGGCCGGGCGATCGCCCGGGCGTCGGGGAATCTGCTGGCGGACGAGCTGGTGCAGGCTGGGTATGCGGGACTCGTACTGCCGCTCTATGTGCCCAACGACGTGTCGCCGTCGGGGCCGCGCCTCGAGGATCTGGAGCGCTCCTACCAGAATCTGATCGGAGCCCTGCAAGAGCGAGCGCCCTTTGCTCTCCCCGGGACCGCTCCGGGAGAGCGTCCCGTGCGCACCTGGCTTGCTTTCGAGGGGGCCGCACCCCTCGCGGGTGCGTCCGCCGCGCAGCTGGACGTCTGGATCGCCCGCGGCGTTCGCTGCTTCGGCCTCGTGCACGTTCACGACAACGTTCTCGCCTCGTCGTCGGGGCCCGCTGCGGCGTTTCGCACCGTACCGCACGGATTGACGTCCGCGGGTCGCCGGTTCGTGGAACAGGTGCACGCCGCCGGAGGCGTCATCGACGTCTCGCACGCTTCCGACGACACGGTCGCCGACGTCCTCGAGCTGGCGCGCGCGGCGCGCACGCCGGTGGTGGCGACTCACTCCAACGCTCGCGCTCTCGCTCGTCATTCGCGAAATCTCAGCGACGAGCAACTCCGCGCCATCGCGGAGCTGGGAGGTGTGGTGGGGGTCAACTTCCACGGCCCGTACCTGGCGCCGGGGCGCGCACCCAGGATCGACGATGTGGTCCAGCACGTGCGCCACATGGTCGATGTCGCTGGTGTCGAGCATGTGGCGATCGGCTCGGACTTCGAGGGAGGGATCGTGGAGCCGCCCGAGCTCGCCGACGTGCGGGGGTTGCCGGTGCTGGCTGCGCGTCTTGGCCAGGCGGGGTTCTCGCGCAGCGAGGTCCAGCGGATCTTCTCGACGAATGCGCTGCGACTGCTGACGGGTCGCTAGATGACCGATCGTGATTCTCGAGCGCCTCATTGCGAGGTCATTTCTTGATTGGGGAGGGGGACCCGACGCGAAGCGGCGGCGGGATGCGGTCGTGACGATTTTCCGGTTTCCCCGCTGCAAGCTGAGTGATATCCCCCCCAAGGGACCACCTGCTGCGCTGCTGTGAGGATCGCGACATGACCGAGCTCGACACCCGCTGCCTCGATGCATTTCCCGAGTGGCTGCGCACCCTGGCCGAGGATGCGCGGGCGCTCGCGGGCCTGGTCGACAACGCGGAGCTTCCGGAGCCTGCTCGACGCCAGTGCGTCGTGGCGCTCAACTACCTCTTCAAGTCGCTCGACCTGATCCCCGATGGAATCGAGGATCTCGGGTTCATCGATGACGCCTTCGTGTTTCGAGTGGCGGCCGCCGGCGCCATCGATGGCAGTGCCGAGGCAGGCACTGCGGACGGCACGGGAACGCTCGCGCGCCTGGCCGACCAGACGGGTCTGATTCGGGAGTTCCTGGGGGACGACTACGGTCGGCTGGCAGCATACATTCGCGGGCTGGAATCGATGACGGTTCGCGGGCGCAGCGTCGACGACGTGCTCGGAGATGGCGAGGTGCGCGCTGCCATGATGAGCGAGGTGCGGGGCTGGGCCGAGGCCTACGTCGCTCCGGGCTTCTCTCGAGATGAGAAGAACCTGGTCAAGCTGAGGTCCTTCCTCGGCGCCAAGCTCCCTGCGTGACGGTGCGCTGAGCGGGCCGCGGCGGATGGGACACCACGGGTCGGCGCTCGCGTGGCCTGGGACAAGCGTGACCCGAGGGCGGGGTCGCAGGACGAGCTCAGGGCACGGGCTGCTCTTGCTCCACATGCTATCCACAGTCCAGCCCCAGGTTGATCGCGTGCTGTGTGCAGATCGCGGCCGGGCTCGGCGTGCTGGGCGAGTTTCACCCGCGTCGAGCGGCGTTTGCGGTTGCCGTTTCCTCGCAGCCGTAGCAATCCTCCCCACGCCCAGTGACGGCCCCCGCGTCGTCCGTGACGAGTCAAGGTGATGAACTACCTGCTACTTGTGCTCGAGATCCTCGGCTCGCTCGGGGTCTTCCTGTTCGGCATGAAGATCATGTCGGAGGCCCTCCAGAAGGTTGCGGGGAGGAAGCTCAAGGCCCTGCTGGCCAAGATGACCACGAACCGCCTCACGGGAGTGGGGACCGGGCTCTTGACGACCGCGGTCGTTCAGTCGAGCTCGGCCACGACGGTGATGGTGGTCAGCTTCGTCAACGCCCAGCTGCTGACGCTCCGCCAGGCGATCGGCGTGATCATGGGGGCCAACATCGGCACGACCTTCACCGGGTGGCTGGTCGCGATCATCGGGTTCAAGATCAAGATCTCTGCCCTGGCGCTGCCCATGGTCGGTGTCGGCATGGCCATGACCTTTCTTCGAGGATCCCGGCGCAAGCAGTGGGGTGAGGTCCTGCTCGGATTTGGGCTGCTCTTCCTGGGGCTGCACCTGCTGAAAGGCTCGATCCCCGCGCTCGACGAGGCCCAGCTCGAGTTTCTCCGTCACCTCGGGGGAGCGGGGGTGGGCTCGATGCTCGCGTTCGTGGCCATCGGGACGCTGATCACCGTCATTCTCCAGTCCAGCTCTGCCACGATGACGCTGACGCTCACCGTGACCGCGGCAGGTTGGATCAGCTTCGACAACGCCGCGGCGATGATTCTCGGTGAGAACATCGGGACCACGGTGACGGCCTTGCTGGCCTCCATCGGGACCACGCCGAACGCGCGCCGCGCGGCGCTGGCACACACGACCTTCAACCTCATCGGGGTCACCTGGGCGCTCGTGCTGATGCAGTGGTTGCTCCTCCCCGCTGTGGACTGGATCGTGCCGGGTGACCCGCGCGCCGCCGCGGCGACGCAGCCCGCGATCGTGACGGCTCACCTGGCGATGTTTCATTCCGGGTTCAACATCGCCAACACGCTGCTCGTGCTGCCGTTCGTGCCCCAGCTGGCAAGGTTCGTCGAGCGGCTGGTCAGCGAGAGTCGGGGGCCCAAGGTCCCCGGGTTCAGCAAGCTGCTCGCGACTCCGATCGTCGGCACTCCGGAGATCCAGCTGGTCCAGCTCGGTGCGGAGATGCGGCACCTGGTCGACCTGGTCACCACCATGTTCGGCGAAGCCATGACCGCGCTGACCGATCCCGAGGCTGACACCGCGGCCCTCGCGGATCGGGTGAAGAGCGCCGAGGAGCGAGTGGACGGACTCGAGCGGGAGATAACGGAGACCTTGCGGCGCACCAGCCGTGAGTCGACCTCGGGGCAAGTGGCGCGCGATATCGCCAACATGACCCAGAACGCCCATCGACTCGAACGGATCGGCGACCACTGCGAGCGGCTGGTGAGCATTGCGGAGCGCGCCCGTCGTGGTGAGCGATCGGGGCTGGACGCGGAGTCGCTCGCGAACCTCGTGGCGTTGCGCGAGCTGGTCGCCGCCGCTCTCGCGAACACCCGTCGGTACTTCGACAACGAGGGGTCGCTCGAGGAGGCGCGACGGATCGAGAGCGAGATCGAGGAAGCTCGTGATCGCTTCCGGGTGCGCTACGTGGAGTCGATCCAGAAGAACGAGCACGACAGCATCCCCGACCTCTGGTTCCTGGACGCGCTGAACCACGTCGAGGAGATCGGCGAACGTTGCTACGCCATCGCGATGCAGCTCCGACCGCCTGGCACGCGAAAGCGAGACCAGCGGTCCCAGGCACGCGCTGCCGGCTAGATGAGGGAGCGCGATTGTCGAGCACTTCGACAATCGCGCGGACTCATTGGACTTTGGGGAGCGGGGGGCCCCGACGCCTAAGGGAGTGTTTTCAAAGCCCGAGCCCGAGCCCGAGCCCGAGCCCGAGCCCGAGCCCGATCGATCGAATGGGAATGTTCCTTGTCCAGCGGACTGGCTTTCCATCGGACAGAGAGAGTGTTCCATCCTGGCAATGGAGCGGTTGGTCAAGCTGCGCGACCAGCAGTGGTCGAAGATCGAGGGTCTGCTGCCACCGGCGACGAGGAC
>JBNLDK010000207.1:0-53324 GCA_050304295.1 Polyangiaceae bacterium | reverse complement strand
GTCCCGCCCCCCCGACCACCCCAGCCCCCCCACCATCACCGCCAGTAGCACCCGACCCCGCTCCCCCCGACCCCGGCCCCGATCCTGCCGCAGAGCCTCACCGCCCGCTGCGCGCGACGGCCTGGGTGACCGTGGGCGCGGGCGCGGCGCTGCTCGGCGCCGGCACGGCCACGGGCATCTGGGCGCTCGCGCTCAACGGCGATCTGAAAGGCGACTGCATCGGAGCCCATTGCCCACCCGAACGAGGCGACGACATCGACCGGATGGAGCGCCTCGCGACCACGAGCACCGCTCTGTTGACCGCGGGCCTGGCAACGACCGCAGTAGGGGCCACGTTGATCCTGGTGGATCGGCGGCACCAGAAGCAGGCCACCCGCTGGCGTTTCGTCGCCCATCCGGGATTCCTGGGCACCACGGTGGAGGGGCATTTCTGATGTTCGGACCCGACCGAGATGGCAGACGTCCGGTAGCCGCGATGATGCTCGTGGGGGCCGTCAGCGGCGCATGGCTCCCGGGCTGTCGGTCACTGCTGGAGGATTTCTCCCCGGACCTCGAGACCATCGATTCCACCCCCCTCTGCACCGTCGAAACCGAGTCATTTGCACTCCACATCGACCTCGATTCGCAGTCAGCGCACGCGGACCTGGAGACCTACTACGAGACGCGGAACCCCGATTTCGTCGCGCGCCTGACCGCGGTCCACGACGCCTATCGCGATGGGTCCGGTGTCAGCGGTGTCACTTACCTGATGGGCGCTGCTGGAGTGGGTAAATCGTTCATGCTGCGCAACTCGCTGAACGCTTTCGGCGACGACCAGCAGTGCGAGATCGAGCTCGGCAAGTGGTACGGTCGCGACGCGAACCTGCTCCCCTACGCAGTCGAACAGGCGCCCGATCTCGCCACACTCGACAACAAGACGGTGGTCAACAGGCTGCCCACCCACACCAGCGGCTTCAACCTGCGGTCACTGCTCGAAGTAGCCGAGTGCTACGTCGACGGGTCTCTCGTGCCGCTGGTCGTCCTCGACGGAGTCGACGAGATTCACGACGATGCCGCCGCTCGGATCCTCGAGGCTGTGGACGACTTCGTCCTCGACAACGAGGCAGAGGGATTCGTGCACTTCCTGGTCTCGGGTCGCCCCGAGGGCTTCTGGTCGTGGCTGACCGACCCCAACCGGACCGACGCCAATACCGCCATCGTCAAGCGGTTCGATCTAGCCCCCCCGCAGTACGTGACGGGCGGTGATCTCGAACTGCGGATCGTGGGCTTCCTGGAATTCTCGAACCAGCTCGACAAGCTCGAGCAGGCTGAGGAATTGGACGCCTACATATCAAGCGTCTCCAGCACCATCGCGACCCACCCGTTCCTTTCCTACTCGACCGGCAACCTAGCCGTGGGCAACGTTGTCATCGAACAGACCGCGCCCGGTCTCAACCAGAGCGAGTCAGAGCTCAAGGCAGGCCTCCTGGACGACATCCTCCAGCGCAATTCGGACACGCACGGGCGTCCCGGCGACGGCGAGGCGCTCGAGGGCGCATACCGGCGGGCGCTCGAGGAAATCGCCGCTCACTACGCCGCCGAGGTGGACTCCGAGGGTGTCTTCACCACCCGCTCGGAAGACGTCGTTCCGTTCATCGATGACGATGGAACCGTGCTGGGCGAGGTCCGGGTTCGCGACCTGCTCAACCGCAGCGGAGCGGCCTTCCTGACCTCTGCAGCCGACCGGACTAGCCGCTATCATTTCGACCCGTTCTGGCTCCACGGTCACCTTGTGGAGCGCTACAACGCCCGCAAATACCCCGGGTATCGGTACCGGACGTGTCAGTAGCCACGCCAGCCAAGCTCCTGTGCGGTCTCCCGAGACCGAAACAGAAAACGTAACGTTACGTGACCAAACCATGACAGAGCGCGAGCTATGTCCATGGCATGGCTTCCGCCCCCGACGCCGAGCTCCTTCTCCGGCAACCCTCGATCGAGACCCTGGACTCCCTGACGCCCCAGGGGCGGCGCACGCCAGCGCACTGGGCGGGGCGGTTGACCGCTGTTGCCTTCGTGGCGATCCACGTCGCCCCCCTCGCGCTCTGGTGGACCGGCGTGACGCTCGCTGACATCGTGGTCTGCGTCGCGCTGTACGCGGCGCGAATGTTCTTCATCACCGCCGGCTATCATCGCTACTTTGCCCATCGGACGTACAAGCTGGGGCGGGTCATGCAGTTCATCATGGCCTGGGGGGGAAGTCTCGCAGCTCAGAAGGGCGTCTTGTGGTGGGCGTCCACCCACCGCCACCATCACAAGCATTCGGATCTCGACCAGGATGCCCACTCGCCACGGCACGGCGTCTTCTGGAGCCACGTGGGCTGGATCCTCTCCCCGGCGGCGGACGCGACCGACTACGACCGAATCCGGGACTTCGCGAAGTACCCGGAGCTGGTCTGGCTCGACAAGTACTACCTGATCCCCCCTACTCTCCTTGGCATCGCCACCTTCCTCATCGGCGGCTGGAGCATGCTCGTCGGCGGGTTCTTCTTGTCAACGGTGCTCCTGTGGCACGGCACCTTCAGCATCAATTCCCTCGCCCATCTCTGGGGGTCCCGCCGGTACCCCACAACCGACGATAGCCGCAACAACCTCTGGCTCGCGTTGCTCACTCTGGGCGAGGGCTGGCACAACAACCACCACCACTACCAGTCATCGGCCAATCAGGGATTCTTCTGGTGGGAGGTCGACATCTCGTTCTACCTGCTTCGCGCGCTCAGCTGGGTCGGCCTGGCATCGGACCTCCGACTCCCCCCGGAGCGCGTCCTGCGTCGAGATGGCTCCCTGCGCGACGCGCGTTGAACCCGCTCTCCGCGCCCAGCCCCGTCGGAGAAGTGCCGGGGCCAGCCGGCCCTCGTCTCTGTCACGCGCAGGAAGGTCGGACACACAAAGTCCGCACGGCCCCGCCGAACCTTGACCCCCAGCGGGGCCGTGGCAATCCTCTCGCCAATGGAGTGGATCGCGCTCGCCGCGCTGCTCGCCGCGCTGCTCAGTGGCTGCTGCGTCCAGTGGGCGCGGCACTGGCTCGATCGCCAGCGACGAATTCGCCGGGCCCATGTCGCCCTGAGTGGCGAGGTCCACGCCCGTCGCCTGCTCGAGCGCGCGGGGTACACGATCGAGGGCGAACAGGTGAGCCACGAGTATCACTATCGCTGCGACGGCCAACAGCAGCGCGCCGGACTACGCGCCGACTTCGTGGTGCGCCGCCGGAGCCAGCGCTATGTCGCCGAGGTCAAGACCGGGCAGCTCGTCACCAGCCTGCGCCACGCCCCCACGCGCCGCCAGTTGCTGGAGTACCAGTGCGCGTTCGGAACCGACGGGGTACTGCTCGTCGACGCCGATGCCCGCCGGATTCACAAGGTCGAGTTCTGACCGTCAATCGTTGGGGGCATAGATGGTCGCGCTCCCGGCGGTGACCTCGATGCACCAGCCGCCGAGCCGCTGGGCTCCCAGGGGATGGTCACTGCCGTCAGTGAACGTGTCCCAGACCTCTCCGTTGACCTCGATGGAGAAGTCGGGACTGAAGGACCAGCCCACGATACGCGGAAGGCTCGTGGCGGGGATCTGGCTGGCCGCCAGCTCGTAGCAGCCCACGGTCTTGCCCGTCTGGCCCGGATTCATCGTGGTTGCGCCATCGCAGATCCCAGCGCAGGGCGAATCGACGCACTCGCCGGCCCAGCATTCCTCGATGTCTGCCTGGCATGCGTTCCCACATGTCCCGCAGTGGCGTTCGTCGGTCTGCTTGTTGACGCAGATGTTGTCCGTCGTCTCGGTGTCGATGCAGATCTCGGTGTCGGGCGGGCACTCGCAGACGCCGGCGGAACACACAGCGTCCAGCCCCACCGTGACGAAACAGTCAGCGCACTCGCTGCCACAGGCATGCGGATGCGTCTCGGTGTCGACGCACATCCCTGGATCCCCATCTCCGCTCCCCAGGGGACCGTGAGTCATCGCACCCGCCGCGCTCACGCCACTCGATCCACCCGGGCTCGCGCCCCCTCGTCCGCTGCGACTCAGCCCCCCCTGCCCTCCGCCGGGCACGGTCCCACCAGCCGACGCACCAGCGCCAGCGACGCCGCCACCAGGAACGCCGCCAGCCGACACCCCTCCGCCCGCGATGCCCCCATCCACGGCGCCACCACCCGCGAACCCTCCTGAGCCGTTCCCCCCGGCCCCGCCGTGTCCGCCGCCACCCGCATGGCAGACGGTCGGCGCGTCCGGTTGGCAGCGGCAGACGCCGTCGCGACAAAGGCCGTTCTCCGGGCAGCGAAAGCCACAGGCCGAGCAGTGGCTGACGTCTCGCTGCAGATCGACGCACACCGCCGGCGCGCCATCCTCCGGACAGTAAACGTTCGGGGCCTCGCAGATGCACGTCCCGGCGGCACAGGTCTCGCCGGACAAGCACCGTGTGTCGAAGTCCCCGCAGTGCTCCACGTCGGTGGCAAAATCGTAACAGTCGGCCAAACCGGTCTCTGGATTCTCGTGAGCGTCCGGAAACTGGGTGTCAGTGCAACCACACTCCCCCCCCACACATTCGGCTCGAGCACCACAGCGAACATCGCAGCCACCACAGTGCGCCTCGTCGACAAGAAGATCGACGCAGTCTCCCGTTCCCGCCGGGCAGCGAGTCCCACTGACACACGAGCACTGCTTCGTGTCGTCAGAGCCATCGATGCACGACTCACCGGCGCCGCAGGCATTGCCGCAGAACGCACAGTGCTCCGGAGTCCCGAGCTCGACGCAGCCAAGGAAGCTCCCCGTGTTGCACCACACCTCGGGCGCCTGGCACGCCGGAACTGGCCCCCCTCCGAGACCGCCAGTGGGCAACATGCCGCCGGTGCCGCCACTGCCTGGAACGCTGCCGCCAGTCCCACCCATCGGGCTCGGGCTGTCTCCCCCTCCGGGGCCACCGCCACCGTGGAGGCCCCCCGTTCCACCCAGCGCAAACGGCTCTTGGAGGCGGTCCGAGGTCGAGCAGCCCAGCACCCACCCGACGACCGCCAGCGACATCATCCCCCCCCCCCAGCACGCCCTCCACCGAGCAACGACAGGCCTCATGCGCCAAGCATAGCTCATCGAGAGGCACCCAGGGTCCCGCTTTGCGATGGCGATACTCCCCGGACTACCCTGGTTCACTCGCGCTCGAAGCACCCGAGGTCGGGGGCGGCGCCGAGAAACCACCCAGCCGCTGGATCGACGCCCGCATCGATCAGATCGCTGCGGGGCGCCAGGCGGGCGAAATCCGCAACCGGCAAGCTGCCGTCCGAGCCCCGTGCCCCCAGCATTCCAGTATCGTCGAGGGTGACGAAATCATCGTCGCCCACGACCACCCCGGTGCTCTCGTCCCAGGAGTTGGCCGCGCTCACTGCAGCGAGCGGCAGCGTCGAAGCTCGATAGCTGGCCACGTCGAGATTGTTGGTGAACACGAACGGCAGCTCGAGCAGGTTCCAACCGATCGCACGGCGACCATTGTCGACCGCCGTGCAGTTGACCAGACTGACCGGCCCTCCGTCGAGCCGGTATCCCAGGTGCACGTTGCTCCAGGACAAACAACGGATGCAGCGATGCTGCCCCACGTCATCGTCGTAGGTGAGCTTGATGCCCTCGCCCCACTCCGCCGTATATCCTGGAGTGCCCGTCATCGAGCCCGCCGCGTCGTCACGCCCCGAGTAGGCGGCCCAACTGTCGTAGAGGAGAACAGGGTCGGGAGCTTGCGTCAGGTCGTAACCATCGTCGAGGTTGTGCCAGGCACGGCAGCCGATGAGCGCAACGCCGCGCCCACTCTTGATCCGGAATCCGTCCCCGTGCTGGTAGAGGTTCTCTGCCACGTCCTCTCCGGGGCGAGTCCGATGGTTGGCGTTGTGGTGGGCGTCGCAGTTGATGAATCGGACGTCACTGACGCTCGCCCACTGCGCCTCCACGATGTGGAAGCCGTGCCCGCCCCGGGAAGCAGTCCGCCCGTTGTAGCTGGCTTCAACGAAACGAAACTCCACGTCGGTCGTTGCCCCTTCAACGACCACCGCCGCGCCCCGTCCCTCGGTCAGTACGAGGGGCCCCACGATCCGCCAGTGCTGGGCGTCATCGAAATGCCAAGTCGGCGTGGAGGCGACATCCTCGTCACCGGGGTCCACATCGCTCGCGTCGATGATCGGCACCTCCCCAGGGTAGGCGCGGAGCACGATGGGCGCACCCGCAGCACCAGAAGAGCGGAACCTCGTCGCTTCCGTGGGACGGTACGTGCCCCCGCGCAGGTACACAATGTCCCCCGGCAATGCCGCGTCGATCGCCTGCTGAATCGATCCGAACGGCTGGCTCTCGGTCCCCGCCGCCCCGGGGGAGCCGTCCGGTGCCACATAGTACTGCGCCCGGCCCACCTCGCAGTCGGGATCCGTCCCAGCACAGAACCCTGCGTCGATCAGGGTCTGGTCGCACTCGAGGTCGCCGAACCAGCCCTCCGACGTGCAGGGGTCACAACCCGGAGCGCCGCAGACCGCCTCCTGCAACGGGCTCCCAACTCCCGAACCGAGCAGGTCAAACTTGGTGATCATCGGCGGATTCGCGACATCGCTCCCCCCGGTGTTCCCAGCTCCCCCCGACGCACTCCCTCCAGTAGCGGTGGCGCCCCCCGCGTCACTCGCCGCGCGGCCATCTCCTGCGTTTCCGCAGGAGACGACCGCGAGGACTACCCAGCACCCGATCCAGGACTCGCTGCACATGCCAGCGCGAGGGTAGCACCTGCCATGACGTGCTACCGCCTGCCCACCGACGACTAAGTGTTTCCAGGTTTCGCGTCGCGGTGCGCCACCGCACGCTCGTACTCCACCTCGAGTGCGGCGGCGACCGGTGACAGCTGCGTCGCGCGAGCTCGAAGCTCCCGGGGCCTCGTCCCTCCGCGGCGTCCTCGTCCACGATGTCGCCCGAACTGCGGCCGTCTGGGACTCGAGCACCTTGGGCGGCACCCGCCATCCGTTCGGGTGTCGTGAACGCCCCTACATCTCGCGCCGGAATGATGCTGGAGGTCCCTCAGGACACGGGTCCCCAGAACAAGCCAGGAGAACGGAATGCTAGAGCTCAAGAAGGGCGTGGACATCCTCGCCGAGGTTGGTGGCGTCAAGTCGATCGAGGAGGCCAATGCCGTCCTGGAAAAGAACTTGGACGCGAAGAACCTCGAGAAGCTGAGCGTGATCAAGAACGAGGAATCGCTCGTCAAGATCGCCAATGCCATCGCGATGCGTGAGCCCGACGGCGTCTTCGTCCACACCGGCAGCGAAGAGGACCAGCAGTGGGTTCGCGAGTACTCGCTGAAGAAGGGCGAGGAGGCCGCACTGACGAAGAAAGGACACACCATTCACTTCAACCATCGGTTCGCCGTGGACTACTCGACCTACTACCGACCGGGCGAGGAGCTCTCCGAACACATGTTCATCACGGGCATGACCGGTCCGGGGGGCCGCAAGACCTACTTTGAGCGACGAGGGCCGACCGATCATGGCCGGGCTGAACTACTTCTTGACCCATGCCAACCGGGGCAGCGCCGGCGACGGTCTCCTCGGCGAGAAGCGCGACGTGAAGGTCTGGCTCGGGTGGCTGGAGCTGTTCGCCCATGGCGACGTGACAGGAATCGAGACGCCCATCGGGACGATTCCGAAGTACGAGGACCTGAAGAAGCTCTTTGCCGGGATCGACAAGGAGTACCCGAAGAGCCTGTATGACATGCAGTTCGCCCTCTACGTGGACAACATCGTCAAGCGGCTCGACCTGCAGACCGAGGCTTACGGGAAGGAAGAGAACCTCCCGCCGAAGCTCTTCGAGGTGTACGAGCAGCAGAAGAAGGAGCTGCTGGCGCTCAAGGAGAAGTTCGGCGCGGTGGTCTCCGTCGAGCAGCTGGGGGGCTGAGCACCCCCTGCGGCCGAGCGGTCCAAACGGGGTCGGTCCACAGGACCGGCCCCGCTGCTTTTTTGTACGCAGTACGGCTTCACGGATCGGGGTGTCCGCATCTCGAGCGTCCACGACCGAACCTGACGAGCATGCCTCTCAGGGAGGCTCGGAATCCGACCCGGCGAGCCGCGTCGTCCCGACCATCGGTTCGGACGCGACTTCGTTCTCCGAAACCTCACCAGCGAACGCGGGCAGGTGTGTTTCCGCTCGCGACGACCCCTCGATAATGCCGGCACGCTTCCTCTTCTTCTTTCGGCGCAGCGGCGGGGCCAGGGCTTTGAGCGCCGTCGTATCTCCAAAGCACAACAAGACATCGCCCGAAAGGATCTCCGTCGCGCTTCTCGGGTTCGGCAGGATGACGTCACCGCGGGTGATGTTGAGGACGATGATGTCCCGCTCCCGCAACCGCGCATCCTTGAGCGTCCTCCCCGCCAGATCACTGTACTCGGCTACCGGAACATCCATGACCCCATAGCCACTCTTCAGCGTTAGGCGCTGCCGGATGTCGATCTCCTTGAAAGCAACCTCGTTCTCCACCAACTGGATCACCGAGTCCGCAACATCGACCCCCGTCGCGCGCTCGATCCCTTCGAGCCCGGGTGACGAGTTGACTTCCATCACGCTAGGCCCCCTGCGGGTCTCCAGCATGTCCACGCCTGCGATTCGTAATCCGAGAATCTGTGCCGCACGCACCGCGGTGTTCTCGTATTCGGGATCCAGGGTCACGTTCTCCGTACTCCCACCGCGATGGACATTGCTCCTGAACTCATCGCCCGTTGCCCGCCGGCGCATCGCTGCCACCACGCGGTCCCCCACGACCAACGCACGAATGTCCTGGCCCTTGCTCTCCTTGACGAACTGCTGCAGCAAGACGTTCTTCTCGGCAGGCCCCTGCAGCGTTTCAACGATTGCCTTGGCTACCTTGGTCGAGTCAGCCAGGATCACGCCGATGCCCTGCGTCCCCTCCAGCAGCTTGATCACGATGGGCGGCCCACCCATGCGCTGGATGGCTGGGAGGATGTCGTCCGTGCGGCGCACGAAGACCGTGTGCGGCATGCCAATCCGGTGACGACTCAGTACCTGGGCGGCGCGAAGCTTGTCCCGCGACACCGCGATGGCGCGGGAAGCTGCCACGCAGTAGACACCCATTTGCTCGAACTGCCGGACCACGGCGGTGCCGTAGAAAGTGACTGATGCGCCAATCCGCGGAATCACGGCGTCGTAGCTGCTCAGGGGCTTGTCGCGATAGTAGAGCGACGGGCTCCCCTGCTCGACGTCCATCGAGAAGCTCAGCGGATTGAGAACCTTGACGCTGTGCCCTCGCTGACGCGCAGCCTCGCGCAGGCGACGGGTGCTGTAGAGCCGTGGTCCCCGGGAGAGAATGGCGATTTTCATGAGGTCACCAGGAGATTGAAGCGACGCCGAATCCCGAACCAAAGTATAGTTGGATACGCGTCCGAGGGGACCCTCCGAACTCGACCTCGATGGAATCTCACAAGGCCGTCATTGGCAGCGCTGAACTCATCGACTTCCCCGACTGGGGAGTGTCCGGACTGAAGGCGAAGGTCGACACCGGAGCGCGTTCGAGTGCTCTGCATGTCGAGAACATCCGCGAACTACCTGGGGGCTGGGTCGAGTTCGACGTGCGCCTGCTCCGCAAGAACAGTCAGCGCAGAAAGCGAGTTCGCGCTCGGATATCGCGCCGTGGTCGCGTTCGGCCCTCGAGCGGTGAGACGCAGGCCCGCGTTTTCGTGAAGACGAGAATGCGCCTCGGCTCAATCGAGCGCGAGGTGGAGGTCAGCCTCGTCGATCGCGAGCGCATGATCTACCGCATGCTACTTGGAAGGACTGCGCTGGCCCCCCTGTTCCTGGTCGACCCGGGGCGGCGCTATGTCCTGACCAAGCCGAAGAAGAAGACGCGCCGAAACCCGGTGGGCGGCAAGTAGAAGGCGAGCTCAGCGCCCTGTCGGCAGACGACGTCGCGCTGACTCCAAGGATGACCGGCTGGACGCTGCCGCTTACGGAAGTGAATGGCGAAGCGGTCCCGTGGCGGCGTGTCGGCGAGCGTGTGATAGCCTTGCGCCGTGACCGACGGATCTCCCGCCCCGGCAGCACCCGCTCGCATTCGCACGCCGTGGCGCTCCTACAAGGAACGACTGGCTGCGCTGGCCCAGCGGGTGGTCGAGGCGCAACGCCCGGTCAAGATCCTCGACGCCATCAAGTGGAGCCCGGAGATCTTCGAGAGCTTTCGCGCCTCGGGCTGGCGCGAGATGCCGGTGGTCACGCTCGACGACTACGTGCGCACCGAGCTCGGATACGACCCTGACGCGGCCCACGCAGAATTTCTCGACATCGAGAAGGCGGTGATTCGGGAGTTCGGCACCGACGACGGAATCGCCCGCATCCTGGCCGAGACCGCTGCCGAATACGCGCGGGTAGTCGAGATGCTCAAGGCCCGAGGTACCCGTCGCTTCTACGAGCTCAGTCGCGAGCTCTACGGATCTCCCAAGGATCTGCTTCCCGACGACGAGACAGCGCTACGCGATGTGGCGCTCCACATGTACGACGTCCTCACTCAGTTGGATGAGCGCGCGTTGGGCGACATCGAGGTCGCGGACATCCCGGCAGAGCGGGTGGTGGAGATCCTCAACGAGCGACTAACGGCCGTATTCGGCGGAGGGACAGTGCGCGTCGTCCTCGACGACGGGATAGTGGCGGACGCAGCCGCCGGAAGCGACTACATCAAGATCCGCGCAGCGGCGATGTTCAGCGAGCGCGACATCCGCGTTCTCGAAGTTCACGAGGGCTGGGTCCACCTGGCGACGAATCTCAACGGTCAGAATCAACCGGTCGCGCGCTGGCTGGCCAAGGGTCCGCCCCGGGCCGCGGCCACCCAGGAGGGCCTCGCGGCTTTGCTGGAAGTGCTCACCTACTCGAGTAGCTCCGCCCGAGCGCGACGCATCAACGACCGGGTCCTCGCCGTAGACAAGGCGGAGGACGGGGCCACATTCCTCGATGTCTTCGAGTGGTTCCGCACGGAAGGCTACGACGAAGAAACGTGTTTCTGGAGCACCCAGCGGGTGTTCCGCGGGGGGCTGCTCGACGGTGGAGCCCCGTTCACGAAGGACGTCGTCTACACACGGGGCATCGTCGAGACCTACGAGTTCCTGCGCACCGCCATCGCCGCTGGTCATCCAGAACAGATCCGCTGGCTGTTCGTCGGCAAGGTCGCCCTTGGCGACGTCCCCTTGCTGGCCGCCCACGCCCACGAGGGGATCGTCCGCCCCCCACGCTTCGTCCCCGAGCTGTTTCAGAACCTGAATGGTCTCGGCATCTGGCTGGGTATCAGCACTCTCTTTGGTCGCCTGAAACGACGCGCGCTGCGCCGCCACTACGAGGCGCTGCTCAACTCGGACTGAGGTCCGGTTCGACGCTCCCCGCCCGGCGGCCTCCAATCAGTGCTCGAGATCGGGATCGGTACGAGGAACAGCGCACCTGGCGGAACCGATCCCGGGGTTCGGTGGGCAGGGAGCGGGACGCAGGTCTCGTGGGGTAGCCCGGTGGATCATGGGACGCAGGAGCAACTCGAATGCGCGGAAGACGACGTCGTCGGTTGTCATGATGCGTTGGCTGGAACCACTACTCACGAGGATCGGACGTCCATCCTGGGCACAACCCAGACGCGCGAACGGGAACGTAACCCAGCGCCGGTGCCGGGTTCGCCGCACCCAACCGCTGTCCCCGGGAACCAAGTGCTGGACGGTGGGCATCTGCCCAGGTGGGAGGTGGGCGTAGATCTGAACCTCGTCTCCCGCGAGGGCCACCGTGGGGCGGGTCTGGCTCGGCACCGACGACTCCCCGCCCGGCCCGATCAGACGCACCACACCCACCAGAACGCCGCTCACGGTGGACCAATCCGGACCAATCACGAGCACGCTCAGATCCACCTCCCGGGCGAGCACTTCCCCGCGCTCGCTGGCGCGCGCCCGAACCGAGACCATCAGCTCGTTGGCGGCGTCGGCGCTCCACTTGGTCAGTGCCCGCGCGTCGGATTGCAGCGCGCGACGCCAGGCCGCCGACTGTTGCTCCAGCTCGACGGCGGCAGCCGCTTGCCCGAAGAGAGTCTGCCAGCGATCCATACTGTCCATGGTACGCGGAGGAGAGAGACACCTTCCTCGAAGTGGAGCTCCATCTCCTCGTGGGACCGAAACTGGGGCGGGATAGCCGTACCCGGCCGGTCGCAGCGCAAGCCCTCGGCTCGCCCGCAGCCCAGCGTCAGTCTTCACCCGGCTCCGGCTGTTGCGGCTCACACTCGGCCGAGTAGCTGGTGATTCGGTCCTCTCCCGCCGTACAGATCTCGAGCTCGTCACCGCAGGGCCACCACTCGGGCCGGTGCTGCCGATCGGCAACGTAGACCGTCTCGATCTCCTCCTCGGTGCAGCTGCAGTCGTCACACCCCTGCGAGCGCCGTCGGAGGATCAGTGACTCCAACGCATCGCGGCGTCGGCACTGAGCGACCCAGTCGGGGTCGACCGGGTCGGGAGCAGGCAACTCGGGCGGCAACTCAGCGTCGAGCACGACGCTGGCACAGCCGGAGAGACTCAGCACACAGAGCGACGGATCGATCGCCGCGTCGACGAAGATGAAACGCGACGAAGTCGCGGAGACCGCGGGCCTCAGACACTCCAGCGAGCTCCTCGCGAAACCCGAGTCGTCGTACACGAGATCCACATGCGGATCCCAGGAGACGAGCCCGAGCATGTCGCCCGTGTCGATCACGGACACGAGCGCGGTGAACCTCCCCTCCGTCGCCGCGTAGAAGGTCTCAGTTCGCGAGAATGGCAACTGGGAGAGGACCGCCTCGACATCGAGGAGATAGGCAACACCGGCAGGCTCGCGTTCGATGCCCAGAACCCGATCCGGGCCTTCCTGGCCGAGCACGTCCGAATCGAAGCGACCGTTCTCATTACGGTCATCGTACACCACAAAACGTGGTCGGTAGGCGGCGGTGGTGAGGGGCTGGTTGTTCGAGTACCCGAGGAAGAGTGGCTCGGTAGGGGCGACGTCATCGCGCAGCTCGGACGGCGGAAGGCGAACAAACAACGATTGCCCATCAGTCTCGCGATCGACCGCGACATCACTCGTCGTGAAGATCCCGAACCCCCGCTTACTTCGGTACGTCCACGCCACGGCCACGCGGACCGGTGTGGTGGTTGTGAGGGCATCGAACCCGAGCAGCGACAGCTCCACCTCGGCCCCCAGCGGCTCCTCTGGCCCCCCGGGATCACAGCCCACGAGGGCAACGATCAGCGGGACGGCAGTGGGCACGCACAGCTTCACAGGAACACCTCCAACTCGATCACGTAGTAGAATCCGGGGTCGAAGCGAGTCGCCACCGCGCCCGTCGCGAGGTCGCGGCTGTTGACCTGCTTGTTGGTGATGAACAAGCCCGCACGATGCGGCAGTCCGCGCCACGGGTAGAGTCGTGCCCCCAGGTCGTAGAAACCAGCAGCCTTGGTGCCAGGGGCACGGAATCCGTCGGGTGCGATGACAACCCAGGGAGGGTGCTCCCGAGCCGCAGCGTACCGCAGCCACAGCTCAGCGTTGCCGAACAGCTCGAATCGTTCGAAGGGGCGCACGCGCATCTCGAACATGGTGGTGTGCGACCACTGCTCGAAGCGTTCCGAGATCGCGAAGTACTCGAACGGGTTGGTGACGTAGGCGTTCTCCTGCGCCAACGTGTTGAACACGGAGGTGGGTGCCCAGAGGCCGTCGCGAGGCCCAAACCCCGTCTGGTAGTAGCGAAACTGATACCCCGTGTGAACTTGCAGCCACCGCGAGTCGGGACCGAGAAAGTCGGCCCGCAACAGCGTCCCGTGGAGCAACCCGCGGTCGCGCACTCGTACAGCATGCTCTGCTGCCAACCGAAACCCCGCTGGCAGCGGAAGGTCAAGAGCCAGGGAAGCATAGCGCGACGACTCGCCCGGGGGCATGGCATCCATGGAACCGCTCTCCTGGCCTGGCTCCGGCAATTCGCTCTTCTGCCACTGCACCGCTATGAGCTGGATACGTCCGGCAAGCGCAGAGAGCGACGCTGCAATGAGATCGTCGTCGCTCCACAACGCCCGGCCGCCGTACAGGACATCGAGATCGAGGCCCCGCCAGCCAAGCACACCGACCACGCCTTCCAGTGGCATCTGCTCGTAGAGCAGCCCCTGGCCCACGGTAACCGTGTCCAGATCGAGACCAAGCAACTCGAATCGCAGTCGCTCGGAGCCAACACGGAGCTCGTCCAGCTGCACATGGAGCGTGAGAGCGCCCATCACCTGCGACGACTCGCGATAGCCATCACTCGCGCTGGGATTGAGGGTCAAAAGGTTGAGGTTGGCCTCGAACCCGGAAACGATGCGGGCCGCGAGAAACGTGTCGGCGACATACCACCCGTGATAGCGACTTTGGGGCGCGCCATCGAAGGTCTGTTGGGTCCCAATGCTGAGGTCGCTGGCCACGGCGAAGCGGGTCCACTGGTCCCCGGCACGATAGTCCTGAGCCGTCAGCTGCTCGAACAACTCGCGATTGACGAGCCGCCGGTCCAGCAGCGAGTACCGATCGTGGGCTTCGGTCCAGTCCCACGGTCCCGCCAACGCACGCCCCCCCGAGGTCAGAGCTGCGGCCGCCACCAGTGCGGCAAGCCAGGACCGCGGCCTCACCTTCCCCCTTTGCAACGCTCCCCCCAGAGAGCCACGCCCGAACCGGCCACTCGGCGACTGCCCAGCCCCGCATCGCCGGTCGGCCAGGGCTCGCCTTCGGTACCGCGCTCCGCGTCCTCCTCCCTTCAGCACCGGCCGATCCTCCCGCCCCGTCCGACGACAGCGCCGTAAACCGCCGCGCGGGCATCGCGCGGCGGGCGGCGCAGCCGCAGGTTCGCCTCTGCTACTGATTCTGGGCGGCGACCAGGCCGACCTTGGAGTTGTACTTCAGCTCTCCGTACTGAGGGTCGTCGATGATCAGCGCGTATCTCGTTGGCACGCTGACCGGGATCGTCTTTCTCCCGTAGTAGATCTGCTGCATACCCTTCGAGGGACCCGCCAGCTTGACGGTAACCGTCTCGTGGGCCTCGTCCTCGAACAGGAAACCACTGCGGAACACCTCGAGGAGCGTGTTCCCCTGCCGCTTGTAAACGATCCAGACCTTCTCCCCCGTGTTGGGATCCTGCCGGAACCAGAGGACATCGGCGTAGAACTTCTTGCGCTCGTTCTGCACGCAGCTGGCTAGCACGCTAGGGTCCCCCTTTGCCGCCGGCTCGCACTTCTTCTCGTGCGTTTGCTTGAGCTCCGACGCGTTGTAGTCAAACGTGAAGGCCACATCTTCCGTCGTCAGCACCTCGGCAGCGGGAGGACCGGAGCGCTTCGGGGGCTCCTTGGTTTCCTCCTCGGTAGCCGTATCCCCTTCAGCCGCTTCGGCTTCATCCGCAGCTTCGGTATCATCTCCCGGTGCGCTCTCGTCGGGTTCGGCTATCTCCTCCGAGTCGGGTGCCGCGACGGGTTCCTGCTGGGTCGCGCACGCCACCGACAATGCCAGCCAAGCAAAGATGTTCAGAATCCAACGCGCTTGCATGACGTCTCCATGATGCGCAACCGGTCCAGCCCCGGACCGGCGCTCGGGCCAGATCTTAAACCCCTGCACTTGTCCCGACGCAAGTCCCCTGGTCGGAATTCCACCACCGTCGAAGGGCTCGACAATCACGTTCGCTCATCTAGCGTTCAGGCGTGCTGCCATGAGTGAGCATTCCCACCCCCCCCCCGAGTCCGACAGTGACGCCCAGGCCCCCACTCCCGCGCATCGCCAGTTCACGGGCACAGAGGGGATCGGCCCGGTATCCCGGGGAGTGCTCGTGTTCTTCGCGGTGCTCGTCGCGGCGGCCGGTTTCGTTCCAGTTCCCGTGGTGGATGACCTGATCCCACAGCAACTCATCCGCCAACTGGTGCGCACCATCTTGAGGCAGGCCGGACGCCGGTATCCGATTTCCCGTGTGAAGCCCCTCTTCGCCGGAGATGGGTGTCTGGCCGGCCTCCTGGGCATCCTTCTCATGCTCCCAATCGATCTCCTGCTCTACCCGGTTCGGAAGCTGGTGAGGGTCATTCGCGGGATTCGAGGGTTATCGCAACGACTCGTTTCCACGTACCTCCTGGGGCACACCATCAACCGGTATGTCGACAAGAACTGGTTCCACGGCGACGCCGATCGGTCCGTACTGCTCTTCCAGTCCCAGGTGCTGCGCCGCGCGTTCGACACCGCACTGCAGGAGACCAACCCGGTGGTGTTCGCGCAATCCGTCGCGGCAGTCCTCGGGGGACTGAGGGGGCTACCCCACGCGGCCTGGCGCGCGGCTCGCGACGTGCTCCGACAGCGCGGACAGGCCGACGGTGACGCGCCGCTCGAGCCGCCGTCCTCGAACGTCCGAGTGGCGGGCGCCACGCGCCGAGTCCAGCAGGCGCTCGACGAACCTGACGTGCGCGCCTACCTGGACGAATTCGATGCCCTCGTGGACCTCGAAGTCGCCCGACGTCTCGCCTCGGCAGGCCAGTCGTCGGCGGGAGCACCCGGCTCGACATCACCCCACATCGGCGACGATTCACGCAAGAAACCGCGCGACATGCACCCTTGACTCATGCCGTGAGTGGCCGTTTCAGTGAGCATGAGGCAAGTCCACGCGCTCTCCACCCTGCTGCCCCTACTCATCAGCTGCGCCGCAAGCACGAGCGGCCCCGAGTCGACGCCCCCCCCACCTCCAGAGCCGGACATGGTGATGCCACTCGCCGAGGCGCCTGCGACCCAGCCCCGGGAAGAGACAGCCGTCGGGGAGGCCGACGATGAAGCCGCGACCGACGATGAAGCCGCGACCGACGCGGCTCCGTCGAGCCCCCCCCTCGAAATGCCAGTCGAGTGTGCTGAAGGGTCCTCCTTCTGCGTACCTCCGCAACCCTTCGTGAAGCGCCTTTGTCAGGGGAAGTACCCAAGCGTCGCCGTCGTTATGTTCGAGAAGAGCTCACCGTGGACACGCGTCTACGTCCGCCAACCCGAGGTCGACGCGGTCAACACCCAGGGGGGACCCGCCGGTGATGAGCCCCTGGAGTTCGGAGAAGAACTGATCCTGCTCCATGACACGACAGCCAACGCCTCGGGATTCCAGGTGAGTGGGGGAGGTTACTTCGTTCTCCGCTGGGACGGGACCTGCTCGACCGTGGGCAGCGGGGAGATTGTTGACTACGCCCCGGGCGCTCTGCGCAACGCTCCCGTGGTTTGGAAGTACCTCGACAAGTCACTGCAACAGGCGCTCCTGACGAAGCCGAACATCAAGAACGCGCACGCCCTGCTGCGCGAGGAGTGTCGCGGCGCTCGTCCGGGACAGGGGTCCGCCACCTGCGAGCGCGCCCGTCGCATCCTGAACAACCATCTGACCCTGGCCGTGCGCACGGGGATGGACCTGCCACCACCCGAGCGCCTGCCCTAGAGCGACAACCCGGAAGTTCGTTCCGGGGTGTCGTACCCAATGTGATCGGGTGCCCAGTTTGGACCGGTGCGTCTCCGGGTTTCCGCCGGCCCTCCACCCTAGTGTGGGGCCGGCGGAAACCCGGACCGAACCTGCGAACTGCTGTACTAGTCCTCAAAGGGTCGCCGCCAGCCGGAGCAAGGTGCCCGCGGGGTCGGTGTCGATCACCTGGTGGTGGGAGACGATGATCCGCTTCAGG
This sequence comes from Polyangiaceae bacterium, assembly GCA_050304295.1. Taxonomy (GTDB): domain Bacteria; phylum Myxococcota_A; class Polyangia; order Polyangiales; family Polyangiaceae; genus JAFGBI01. The sequence goes on along the minus strand of JBNLDK010000207.1, from coordinate 35,598 downwards.
TTTGGGACCTCGGCAAACTGACGAAGCTGTTCGCGGAACCGAGCCCGATGCTTGACTAGCATCCAACGCGCGATCCGCGACACGGTCGGTCCCCCCGTGCTGCGGGTGGCATGCCGAAGCAACCAACCGACTACTCCGGAAACGTGAGGCATGTTGAAGATGGCGTCGTTCAGCACGAGCGAGGCGGACCCGCCGTGCCGCACGAGCAGGTACCCCTCGCCCTGCCCCGTGCCGTCGAGGTACTCGCAGGTGACGGTGTCCTGCTGCGGAAAGCGGGACAGATCCCCATCCACAGACACCACGTCGGCCACGCGCCGGGCGGCCGGCTGCGGACAGAGTACCATCAGATCCGGGTACCTGGCCTTGTAGGCGGGAGCGTCGAGACGATGAAACCCGTTCGGCACGATGAGAATCGCTGGGCAGCCCCACTGCTCGAGCTCTGCCAGTAACTCCTCCTCAAGCGCGATTGCGCTGTGGATCACGACACGGCCATCATCGAGGCGAACCAACGTCATCACGCGACGGAGGGACATGCCGGGAAGGGAACCCTCGATTCGCCAGAGGTTTGCCTCCAGCCTCTCCACGGGACCGTGCGAGAGCACCTGCGACGCTGAATCGGAGGCCGACATGGCGAAACAGCGTTGATCCGGCCACAGGCGAAAGTCAAGCAGCTCTCGATCGCGTACCATGCCGGCGGCGGTAGGACAGTGCACCCATTCGGCACGCGCGGAGAGATCATGACCCAACGGCTTCGTCATCAGGTGCTGCTCGGCGTTCTGCTGTCGGCCCTGGTTGGCGGCGGGTGCCAGCGTCGCACCCAGGACCCCACCCCCGCCCCCGGAGACGCGAGCGCGCAGCCACCCGTCGTCCCAGCAAGCAGGCAGCAGTCAGCCGCCCCCGCCCCCAGTAGCGCCCACCATGCTCCCCCGCCAGCAGTCGCGGGACAGACGTCCAGCCACGGACCTCGGATCGAACTCCAAGACGCTGGGACCGAGCCCCGGACCGAGCTGCGCTACGCCCTGGAGAACGGCCAGAGCAACCGGCTCGAGATGAAGCAGAAGATGAACCTGTCGATGCGACTCGGTGGTGAGGTCATGCCCGAGACAGCTGTTCCAGAAACCTCAATCTCGATGCTGCTCGAAGTCACCGGCCTCGACCAGGGGATCGCGACCGTCTCCTTCTCGGTCGCCGATGTGAAGGTGTCGCCGGAGTCCGGTTCGCCCACCGGCGCAGCGGTCAGCATGAACCACCTGTTGCAGGACCTGAAGAGCTACCGGGGCACGCAACTGGTGGACAACCGCGGCGTGCTCCACGGATTCGATCAAGATACCTCTGGTATCGGCAACCCGCAGGTTGCACAGATGATGAACGCCATGGAGCGGTCCATGAATCAGATGCTGGCGCCACTCCCCGAGGAGTCCGTCGGCAAGGGCGCGAGATGGAAGACGGTCACACAGATGGACCAGTTTGGCCTGAAGCTCACCCAAACGACCTACTTTCACGTGCAGAGAATCGACGCTCGCGGTGTCGATCTGGACCTCCAGATGGCGCAGTCCGCTCCGGCGGGAACGATCCGCGCGCCGGGCCTACCCGCTGGCATCTCGGTGGACCTCGTCAGCCTGGACTCCACAGGGCGAGGCGCCATGCGGATCGACTTCGCACGACTAGTTCCGAAGTCAGAAGCCACGCTCAACATGGAGATGAAGATGAAGGTCCCTCAGGCGGCGGCTCCGGGATCCGGGTCGGACCCTGTCATGTCGATGACCATGAGCATGGACATGTCCATCGCTCCGAAGTAGCCCGTGCGTGCAGAAACCCCAAGTCTGGCGTCCGGCGCGCACGAGCAGGTCCGGAACTGTGGGATCACCGCACCACGACCACCGACTCGATGGCGGTGCGCGCATACTCGTCGGGTTGATACATCGACACCACGCTCGCCGCCGGCCAAACGAACTCTCCCGAACGTGAGGCGCGAGCCAGATACTCGACGTCGTGAACACCCGACTCGAGGTGATACGCGAAGAAGCTGACTCGCTCGTCCCGCACCTCCACGCCCCGCCAAGTCCAGTCGTGCCGGCTCTTCACCGCGCGTTGCGCAGTGGAGAGCCGGGCGTTCACCGCCTCGAAACCAGCCGGCAGGCGGTCGGTCAGTGCGACCTGATGGCGCGGATCTTGGTTCTCGATCGTAACCTCGATCCGCAACAGCTGCCCAACCGTCGGCGACGAAACGGGCACGCCAGTTCGAGCATCGAACACGTCGCGGCGAATCGTGTAGCCGTGAGCGGTCGCGGGCTGGGCGTCGACAGTCGGCGCGTAGCGGAGTCGGACCACGTGCTCGAACGGCACACCGCGCGGGCTATCGAGCTCGAGTCGAGCCGCACCTCCCGGACCCGGCAGCGCCGCCGCCGGCACCACGAAGCGCTTCGCCAGATCGTGACCCGCCACATCAAGCGTCGCCACGACTTTTCCATCCAGCTTGACGACGACCGACCCTGACCGAGCACTGGAGCGGTTGGCCTCGGCGTATCCACCGAGAGCTAGCAAGCTCCAAAGGTTGTTGTACGTTGTCCCCCAGGTCCCATCCCTGCCTCGCCGAGTCAGAACACCGCGGATGTAGGGCTCGGCATCGCTAGTCCTCCCCGCCGCCACGAGGGCGTGGGCCATCATCGCCGTGGAGCGCACGTCGCGGCCGAAGCCGTAGTGCGAAGTGGCAGTCTCGGGGACCACCCGGGTCACGCCCGGCCCCTGGCTGGTCGCCTCCAGTCCGGCAAGCAACTCAGCGGCCCACTCCCGCTGCTGACGTTCCCCACCACCAAGAGCGGTCGCCAGCATTCCGCGGTCGAAGGCACTGAGCTGGTCCCGCCCCTCGTAGAGTCGTACCGACAGTCCCTGGTCGGAGATCCGGTTTCGACCGAGAACGTATGTCGTCAACGCTCCCCCGTCGTAGCCAAAGTAGCCATCCCCCAGCGCACCACGTCCGACGGCACCTCGGAGGTAGCTCATCCCTCGCTCGAAGCGGTACGCCGAGATCCGGTAGTCGTGTTCGCGCGCGATGGTCCAGCCAAACAGCACGTAGGCCGTCACCCAGGGGTCGGAGTCTGACTCCACCCAGAGCCCAAAGCCGCCGTCACTGTTCTGGTGCTTCTCGAGTTCCGCGATGGTGCTCTGCAGTCGCCCGCGATGCGCATCCTGACTGAAGCCCTCGAGTTCCAGGTCGCGGATCAAATCCCCCAGCACAGCCATCGGGATCAGTCTCGACGTCTTCTGCTCGGCGCAGCCGTACGGGTACTCCAGCAGCCGTTCGATGCCGGGACCAAGAGAGGCGAGGATGGTGGGTGACACGGTGATCTCAAGCTCCGCTGTGCCAGGGCGGGCCTCCACAGGAACGACCACCTGACGGGCGGTGCCTCCTGACAGCGTTCCCTCCGCGAGAATGTCACTCGCACCCTGAGTGGACGGGTTGACGGGCAACGTCACCGAAAACCCATCATCCTGTCCACTGCCAGTGACCCGCGCCCGCAGCTCGAGAACCCCGGTCGGACCGACGACAACCGGGAAGCTAACCGGGCGCTGGCGCCCATCTGGGACCAAGACTTGAAGCTGGCGCGAACCCAGAACCCGACCACCAGTTGCCTCCAGTGCCACCTGGAAGGTCCCGCTGGCTCCAGTGTGGTTGTGAACGACCAGTCCAGCATCCACCAGATCACCTTCGGTCGAGAACCGGGGCAGCGAAGGAAGCACCTGCAGCGGCTTCGCTGTCTGAATTCTGGACTCGCCGCTGCCAAAGCGCTGCCCGGTGTCCGCAGCCACGGCCATCACCCGCCACCGCGTCACGTTGTCGGGAAGCCCGAAGGAAACCGTCGCTTCGCCCTGCGCGTCGGTCACCACCCCCCGCGAGAAGTGCGCGGTATTGAGGAAGCGGGAGCGCAGCGCCGACCCGACTCCGGTCGTGGCATCCCCCCCTCCGTCCAGCCAGGCGTCAGGGTCGTAGTGTGTCCACCGGGACAGATTCGTCGCGCTGGCAACGTCCAGTTCGTATGGAGCATATGCCGGTGCGAACGGGTCGGGGGTACGGTAGCCGGTCAACATCAGCACGCCTTCGTCCGCCGCCCACAGCGTTACCTCGGCGCGAACGGGTCGGTCGCGATAGTCCCGCACCTTGACCTTCACCCGCACCACGTCGCCTGGCTCCAGCCGCTCGGCGTGGGGCTCGACGAACACCTGGAGTCGACGACGCCTGGTGCTGACCTTCAGCTCGGCGTAGCCCGCCCGGAACGGGTACCCCGCGGCCGGCGCCTTCGCGGCGGTCGATCGGGGAACAACGGACAACCCCACATAGGCATTGGGGAGATGAGCATCCGCCACGGCAAACTCGATCGCCGCATCGGCACTTCCCAACTCGAGCACCTTCGCCGCCAGGACGCCGGACCGCTCGATGGTTAGGAGCGCCGTCGACTCGGGGTACGGGATCGCGGCGTACACCGTGGCGCTGTCTCCAGGCTCGTAGGCGTCTCGATCGAGCTTGAGCTCGATCCGGGGATTGTTCAGCACCGGCGCAGTTGCTTCACTGCCGTAGGCCCACACTCGCCGCGAGGCCACGTAGGGCTCCCCCACCCGGGTGACCCTCACCTCGTAGTCCCCGGCGCCGGGGAGATCAAAGTGCAGGTCGACAGGCTGCACCGCCGAGCTCACGGAGCGGGTCGCGACGATCTGCTGTTCCTGCGAGTGGCGATACCGCACACCATGAGGTCCACGCTCCGCGACGGAGTCATAGTAGGTGCGCTCTAGCTCTACTTCGAGCATCTCTCCCGCAATCGGACGTCCGTCGCGACCGAGCACGACGACCTGCAAGTCCCAGCCCTGTTTGGGGGAGACGACCCAGCGGTTCGACGCCACCCCCACGTGAACATCGGACCGGTCGACCCTCTGAAGGGTGCGCGCCGTGATGGTGTCGTCGGCGGCGTCGGTGACGGTCGCTTCAACGATGAGGTCCAGCGTCCGCTCGTGATCCGCCCGAGGCTCGGGCAAGGCCGCAACGGAAAGACGCAACTCGGCGCGACCATGGTCGTCAAGTTCGATCTCTCCGGACGTCAATTCGGTGGTGTATTGGTAGTATCCGCCGCTGCCGAAGCTGAACCGCTCATAGCCAGAGAAGTACGGGCGGTGATGCCGCGTCGACACTTGGTAGGCGGCCCGACCACCAACCACCGGCGCACCGTACAGGTACTTCGCTTCGATCGGGACGACGACCTCCCCCGCTTCGATCTCGGCGGCTCCCGCGCGAGGCATCGTCACCTCGAAGGTCGCCGCCCGAAACTCACCCACCTCGAATCCATGGTGAAACACCACACCGTCCTTCTCGAGCTGGAGATGGTACCGTCCCACAGCTCCGTGTACGGGCAGCTGGAAGTCGTGGCGTAGCGTTCCATATGCGGTGAGGTGTACCGCCTGCTGCCCGATCTGAGCGCCGTCGGGGTCCTTCACCGTCAGAGTGGCTGTCCCTACCGGCGGGGCAAGTCGGCCATTTCCCAATCGGCGACGCAGCACTCCCAGGACGTGAACCCGCTCTCCGGGGCGATAGATCCCCCGTTCGACCGTCACCATCCCTCGAAGTGCCCGCTGCCCCGAGTAGTAGTAGTAGGGCAGATCGAACATCCAGGGTTCCAGATCGTCGGTCCAATCCGTACCAGCAACGTAGGTCTGCCCCTGGGCCCTGACGAGCGCGAAGAGGGGCCCCCGGGCGTCCTTCTGTCGGAGGCGATCGCGGCCCGGCAGAGCCACCAATCCGTCACCGTTGGTCACCCCGCGCCATCGCGCGAGCGAGCCATGGTAGAGGCTTACCGCTGCGCCGCGCAAAGGCTTCCCAGTACGCGTATCGGTGACCCAAACCAGTCCGTCCCGCGCCCCGACTTTCGTCAGGACGCCCACACCTGCGCGTTGATACACAGCGACCTTGGTCGCGGTCCCCGGGGCGGCCAGAGCGACGAGGATCTGGTCCCCACCCACCAACGCAAAAGGGTCCAGCTCGTACTCGCCTGGAGTGGCGAGTTCCTCCGGCTTGATCACGATCCGTTTGGCACGCGCCTGGGTCACCGGAGGGAGCTCCTTCAAGGGGTCCGCCTCCCAGTGATGGCCGCCAGCCAGTGCCAGCGCCGGTCCGATCTCGCCATCCCGGAGGGAAATCAGCGTTACGGTTGCCTCGGCCACGTGCTGGAAGCGCATCGGCACCTTTCCACCCGGAGGCAAGACCGTGTTTCGGACCGGCATCCGCGCCATGGGGTAGCCACCCCCAGTGCGGAATTCGAGCTCCGTCGCCCGATCCAAGCAGACCCCCTCGTCGGCACAGAACCCCCGAGGGACGACCACCCGATATCGAGTGGCCACCGCAAACGTCCCCTTGAGACGCACTCGACGAACACGCCCAGCCTGCGTCGGTTCGAGGGGTGCAGCTGGTGTAATCTCGACCGCATCGATCAGCCGCCGACCATCAACCGGAGCGGAGAAGACCAGCTCGATCTCTGTCTTCTCCGGTTCACAGACGTCACACGTTGCCGCTCCCTGGAGCAGCTCGAGAGGTGGCGTTGGCACCGCAGCAGCGGAACTGGCGCCCGCGATTCCGACCCGCGGGACCGCTCCTTCCTGACCGGAGGAAGTGCGCACGAGCAAGCCCTGAAGGCCCACGAGGAAGAGCGCGAACGCCCCGTACCGAAGCCACTGACCACGCTTTCTCCGCTCGTCCATCCTCGTCACCTTTCCACCTCGATCTCGATCTCGTCGTAGACCTCGCCCCCACCGACCACCTCGGCACGCAGTCGGAAGCTTCCCGGTTGCAGCGCCCAGTGCGCGACCTCCGTGGCCGCCACCTCGGCGATAGGTTTCCCGTCGACGAGCCAGCGCACCCGAGCGCCCGCGACGGATTCAACCCGCAGCGCGATCCGCTGCCGACTGCGGGGGACCAGCGGATCGACGACGAAGCGCGATCCCGCTGCCGGCGCCACGATGTGCAGGGTCGGAATCCGCCCCGCGTCGCTCACCGCGGCGCCGACCTCCACACTCCCGAGCAGGAGACCGCGGCGCAGGTGTTCCTCGTTCACGTAGTCGAGACGACGGGTGGGGCAGTCAGCCTCCGCGGGCAGGCCGGTCGTCGCGCAGATCTCAGCGCGTTGGATACCCGGCGGGATGACAAACGGGCGTGGCACACGCCCCGCCATCGCTCGCAAGACGACTGCCCTCCACAAGGGGGCGGCACCCTCCATCGCGAGCAGGCCTGGCATGGGGGTACCGTCGAAGTTGCCCACCCAGACCGCCACCGTCAGCTCGGCGGTGAATCCAACCGCCACGTTGTCGCAGTACGCCTGCGATGTTCCTGTCTTCGCGGCCACCGGAAACGGCAGGTCGAAAGGGGTCTCCAACCCGAACTCACGCCGACGTGCGCGGCCGTCCGCAAGCGCATCGACCACGAGGAAGGCCGTCTGCTCGCTCATCACGCGGCGGCCAGGCGCCACCTCGGGTGCCCGGAGTAGCCGCGGTGGCCGAGCTACCCCCCCGCGAGCCAGCGTTGCGTAGGCGTTCGCCAACTCCAACAGAGGAACCGCCACCCCCCCCAGAGCGATGGACAATCCATGCGCCCCCGATGGATCGACGCTGGTGAGCCCGGCGTCGTGAAGCAGCCGGGCAACACGTTCCGGACCGACCTCCGCCGCGGTGCGCACGGCGGGCACGTTCAGCGAACTGCCTAGCGCCTCCCGAAGCGGGAGAACACCATGATAGAATTGACGCGGATTGCGCGGCTGGTAGCCTCGGTATTGGGTCGGGACGTCGCGGACGAGGGACGACGGGTGCGCCCCCTCCTCGATGGCCAGCGCATAGACGAACGGCTTCAGCGTCGATCCCGGCGTCCGGAGCGACGTGGTCGCGTTGACCGCCCCCGCCGCACCAGGCTCGTCGTAGCGCCGGGAGCCGACCATCGCGAGCACGTCACCTGTCGCGTTCTCGAGCACGACCACGCCGGCCTGGATCTCCCCAGCCTGCTGTACCTCCTCGAAGTGCAGGCGGACACGCCGCTCGAGCTCCTCCTGGAGCTCGAGATCGATCGTCAACTCTTGCCGTGGGAGGCGCGCAACAACAAGGTGACCGCTCGTCACCAGGTCCACTACGTGGGGAGCGCGCCGTTCAGTCGGGCGCGGGACGAACACCAACGGAGCAGCTGCCGCTCGACTCGCCTCCTCCGCCGAGATCCAGCCTCGCCGAGCCATCCGCTCCAGCACGTGAGCCCGCCGCGCCCGAGCCCGATCGGGGTAGCGTTCGGGATCGTAGTAGCTCGGGGCGCGAGGCAGGATGGCGAGCAGGGCTCCCTCGTCGAGGGTCAGCTCTCGCGCCGACTTGCCGTAGTAGCGCTGGGCAGCTGCTTCGATGCCAACGGCCAGCCGTCCGTAGTACACCCGGTTGAGGTACTGTGAGAGGAGCTCGCGCTTGTCGAAGGCGAGCTCCAGCCGCCAAGCGTCCCAGGCCTCCCGCAGCTTTCCGGTGAGGCTGCGCGACCGGGGCTCGACCAACTTGGCCAGCTGTTGAGTGATGGAGGATCCCCCGAAAGCCCACTCGCCCGCCCGAAGGTTCAGCCACGCCGCCCGCCCGATGGCGATCGGATCGACTCCGGGGTGGTAGTAGAATGCGGCGTCTTCGCTGGAAAGGGTCGCTAGAACAACCGAGCGAGCCACCCCGTCGAGCGCCACGGGTTGCATGAACGCACCACTTCGCCCCCGGCGTTCGTAGACGAGACGCCCGGAGCGATCGACCAGACGCGTCGAGACCAGCTCGCCGTACTCGAGGCGCTCCTTCGGGTATGGACACAGTTCCGCGCTTGCAAAGAGCGCCACGGCCGCAGTCACCACAAAGTGCACCATCAGGCGCGACAAGCGGCCCTGCGGTAGCCGCGTGTGCAGCCACGCAACCAGGGATTCCAGCGCCGCGCGGCGAAAGCCGGCGCGACCGGCCAGCACCGAACCCGAATCGAGCAGACGATCCACGACCAGGAGGTGGCAAGCGGCGTGCCGTCACTGGCGGCACTATGTCGGGGCGCAACCCGACACAGGTCAGCATCCCCCCAGCGAGGCCACCCTTGCCGATCGATACCACCCGAAATCGGCGCGAGCCTGGGTCCTCGCGCCACACCTGGTCTTTCCGAACGACCGGGACGAACGCCAGCCCAAGGTTCCCCAGTGAACTCGCGCGCCTTCCGCCCCCCAGTCCCCCGTGGGTGGCGAGACACATCCCCGTGGGTAGCGGGATACTGCCGGGGCTGGAGCGCGACCGCACGACGATGAAGGTCAGGAAGACAGATGCGAGACCGAGCGTCGACCAATACAACGGAAGCGCATCGCTAGCCGGGGTCGCGAGGATGTGCCCGCTGCGCTACTGTTCTGTGAATGGGTCGCATCGTCACTTCGACGAGAGCACTGGCCGTTGGTTTGGTCGCGCTGGGCGGGTTGCTTTCCTCCATGGTCGGCTGCCACGAGAGCCCCAGCGACCAGCACCACCACTCCGCAGGCGCTGGCGCCTCGATGGGTGGAGCGGGAGGTCTGATCCGAGACACGGGCAAGGCAGTGGCGGGGCTGGCGGGCGTGGCCGCTACGGGCGATGGGGGCGCCTCGGGAGACAGCGGCTCCATGACGGCTGGCGGCCTCCACCGAGGTGGGGCGAACGGTGGCGTGAGCACCGGGGGCACTCCAGCGACTCCTGCGCCGGCAATCAGCAACCTGAATGTCGAGCCCAACCCGAACAGCGCGATCTCGGCATACGTGACGTGGACCACTGACGTCCCGTCGGACTCGGTGGTTCAGTTCGGAATCGATGACTACGAGTATCGGATAAGAGACGCGACCGAGACCACAAGCCACCGAGTTCTGGTGATCGGCATGTACGCCGAAACTACCTACCGGATTCGGGCTAGGTCCACTAGCCGAGGAGGAACCGAGAGCGCCGAGACCAGATTCACGACCGGAACCCTGCCGGATACAGTTCCCCTCCCGGTACTCACCACCCACGCCACCAACTCCCAGCCTGGGTGGACGCTGGTGAACATTCAGCCCGACTCTCCCCAGGGCCGCGCTCGCCCCCCGGGGCTGGCGGTGATGTACGACGAACAGGGGCGAGTTGTCTGGTACTTCGTCAACGGAGAACTGCCAGATGAACTGGGAGATGTCTCGGTCGACTTTCTCCCGAACCAGAACGTGCTACTTGGCCCCACGACCCTCGATGCGCCGAAGGAGGTCGACCTGGCGGGAAACATCGTCTGGCGGGGGCCTCCGCAGCCCACAGCCCCAGGCGGACCCATCATGACCCACGGAGCCAGGAAACTGAACTCCGGTAACTACATCCTGCTGCGCAACGTGCTCGACGGCAATGGGTTCGAAGGAGCGCTCATCGAGGAAGTGACCCCCACCAACGAAGTCGTCTGGTCCTGGAATCTATTCGACCACCTGCAGCCCGATCCACTCACCGCGAACCAGGACTGGTGCCACGCCAACTCCGTCACCATCGACGAGGAGAAGGACCTTCTCTACCTGTCATGTCGCTGGCTGGGCGTCATCAAGGCACATCGTCACGGCGACCAGTCCATCGTCTGGACGCTCGGCGAAGGCCTCGACGGAGGCAGCTTCTCTTTCGACCCGATCGAGTCCGGATTCGCCGACGAGCACGATCCGGAGTTTCACGACGATGGCACCGTGCTGATCTACGACAACGGCGGCTTCACGTTATTCCCCACCGATCACCGATCACGAGTGCTCGAGTTCACCCTCGACGAAACGAACCTCGTGGCCACACTCACCTGGAGCTTCCCGGGGGACTTCTCCGTCGAGCCCTGGTACCGAGACGGCTGGTACACGCCCTTCTGGGGTGACGCCGACCGTCTGGCGAACGGGAACGTCCTGGTTACCGCGGGCATGCGGAACCAGTCAGCTTCGGGACGCGTCTTCGAAGTCGATCGCGACGATGGACAGATCGCCTGGGAGATTGTCTTCGACCCGAACGTGGGTTGCTACCAGTCGGAGCGGATCTCCCCGCCCCCGCTCGTCGAACGACTCTAGCCAACGCCGTCGGCCGACGAATGGAGTCCTCCAGCGCCAGGCTGGCGTCAGTTCGCTTGGTACACGCGCACATAGTCAATGACGTAGTGCACAGGGAAGTGCGTCCCGGACGCATCGCCACCGGCGTTCCCTCCGATTGCGAGATTCACCAGAACGTAGTGCGGCTGTGCGAAGGGGTTGGTACCATCCGCGTTGAGCATGGTGTCGATCGGGACATCGTTCATCACGTAGTCGTCGACCGACAGAACAATCCGTTCGGCGTCCCAGTCCATTCGCCAGACGTGAAACTTCGCGTCCCAGTCCTCCACTCCGAAGTCCGACACTAGACGGCTCGCCCCATCCCATCGCGCACTGTAAGCGTTTTGGTCGGTACTGGCACTGCTGGCCACGTTCGCGTGCACGCGATCGTCGTAGTACTCCATGATGTCAATCTCACCGTTGAACGGCCAATTTCCGAGACCGATCCCGAGGGTCCAGAAAGCCGGCCACAGACCGGGTTCCGCAACGACACGCGCACGCATCTCAAACCGGCCGTACTGGAATGCCTGCTTGGGGGTCCAGTCGTCGTTTATCGTTCGTAGGCTCGACGAAGTGTAGTCGGCTCCCTCGTGAGCCTCACGACGCCCCTGAATGACGAGAAACCCACCGACGATCGTGGCGTTCTGGTCGGTGTAGTACTGCCACTCGTTGTTGCGAACCATGCCCGACTCGTAACCCCAGTTCTCGGGGTTCGGTCGGCCCTCGACGTCAAATTCGTCCGACCACGCGAGACTCCACCCGGGGTACTCTGGGACCGACGGTGCTGTCGGAGTGCAGGATGACACCGGCAGCCCCTCGCAGACAACCCGCGCCTTGCCCCAGTCGGCGTGGTCGCTCCCGTTGTCACCAGCATCGTCCGCGACGAGGCGCAATGACTGGACCCCCGTGATCTCGATATCGACCGGGACAGGCCCCTCCCAGCCGGTGATGGTTTCGGTCTCGCCCAGCAGCACGTCGTCACCCCAGACCTGAAAGACGACCGACCCGGCGTCCTTCATCTCCTCGTCGATCCCGACCTCCGCCTGGAACGCGGTACAGCTTCCCGCAAGGTTGAACGTCATCTCTGCGGGCGCGTGCATTCCGAGCCCTCTGCCCATCGCCTCCCCGTTGATGATGATGGGACCGCCATCCCGTTCCGCCTGCTCGCCATTGCTAAGATCGCGCTCGACCGGTCCCCAGCCATTGGCGCTATCCATCGCGCAGAGATCGCTCAGGTACTGGATACCTGAAACAACGCTTCCTCCCGTGCCTCCCCCACCCGTCGTGAGCCCCCCTCCGGTCTCTGGATTGCCGCCGCGACCGACTCCATTGCCGATCCCCCCCGTCGCAACACCAGCGCTCCCACCCACTGCGGTGCCTCCAGATGCCAGATCCCCCGTCCCCCCTGTCGGTAGATCGCCTCCCGCCCCCCACGTTCCTCCTGCATTCCCGGCACCACCGGTCGCCGAAGATATGCCCCCTCCTCCGGTGGCGAATTGATTTCCCGTCCCTCCCGTAGCCGCGTCAGCGGTGCCGCCCATGGCAACCTCTTCACCACCAGTGGCAGCAGTGCCACCACTAGCCGCTCCCCCTCCGAGCCCCCCAGTCCCGTCGGGCGGGCCCTTCGACTCAGCTTTGTTGGGCGAGTGGCCTCCTTGCCCGCCACACGCGGCAACCATGAGCAGGAGCAGTTCCCCAACTAGTACGACAACCCGTAAGTTCGTTCCGGGTTGTCGTACCCAATGTGATCGGGTGCCCAGTTCGGACGAACTTGCGAACTGCTGTACTGGTTGCGCGAGCGCGGCGAGCGTCACCCGCTCCATGCCCAACCCCAGTCGTCTCTGGAAGGGTCCCGCCAACGCCGTTCGTGAGAGCGGTGCATGGGGCCCCCGCTCGAAGGCTGGCGCTGTCGTCACAGTGCTCGAGCGCGCGAGGGGACGCAGGGACACCAGTCGGGATCGCATAGCTCACTACTCTGAACGTGGACTAGGCGCGCACGCTCGATGAAAGTCTAGGAGAACGACAAACGCCTCACAACTTGCGACGGAAGCGAATGAGACTCGGCAAAAAAGTTCCACGCGGAGCGAAAAGCACGACATTGTGCCATATATTTGCCTGCTGGAACGACGATCCCACTACAGAGGTGAGGACCCCCAGGGCACAAATCAACGCAGTTCTCCGCAATGATGTATCGAAACTGGGATCGACCACTCAGTCTGACTCGCCTCATCGTCTTCACCTCGCTGGGTGGGATGCTGCTCGGTATCGACGCTTGCAGCACCAGTGATCCACCGGCAGACCGCACACCTCAGGGTGTTGACGCAGGAGGTGCGGGCAACACCAACGCCAGCAGTCGGAGCACGGGGGGAAACCCCACGACTGGTGGTAGCCAGATCCACTACCCTAGCGCCCCCGGCGGGCAAGCCGCAGGACGCGCCGCGAACATCGCCGGGGCGATGGCCGCGGGCGCTGCGGGAGCAGAGAGAATAGCTGCCGCGGGCGCGGCTCCCCACACCGGCGGTTGGGGTCGAGGCGGGGCCGGAGGAGCGGGCGGCGCAACCGGAACGCTCACCGCGGGGAGCGCCGGCCTTCCGGGCACTGCGGGAGCCGCCGGGAGTGCGGGGGGTGCGGGGGGTGCGGGCGGCGCGAGCGGTGCGGGCGGCGCCGCAGGTGCGGGCGGCGCCGCAGGTGCTCGCTTCGCATTCAGCACCGCGGGCGCGGGACCAGGGTGCCCAATCGATGGCCCCTGCGCTGGGTACACGCTGTTCGGCGTGCCCGAGAACACGGCGGGGTACAACTTCCCATCCATGCTCATCGACATGAACGGGGAGCTAGTCCACACGTGGAACGTGCCGGGCTACCCCGCGAAGATGCTTCCAGGCGGTGCACTACTGGGCTGCACCGGCGTGTTCCCGGGTAGCTACGACTGCCTCGAGTTCAGACAGGTGACCTGGTCTGGCAAGGTCACCTGGTCGTTCTCAGCGTGGACCGAGACCAACGCCGGCACTCCGGCGGCTCGACAACACCATGACTTCGAGCGCGAGGGCAATCCTGTGGGGTACTACGCACCGGGGCAGCCCCCGGCGACGATCGGCAACACGCTGTTCCTGGCCCACGAGTACCGAGAAGAACCCTCCATCCACCAGGGTGTGCTGATGGACGACGTGATCTACGAGGTGGACTGGTCGGGCACCCCCACTGGATTCGAGTGGCGGGCCGTCGACCACTTCGCAGAACTCGGCTTCGACGCCAATGCGAAAGAGGACATCCTCACACGCGACAACGGGGAACGCCCCCTGGATTGGCTACACGGCAACAGCATCGCACGCCTCGGCCCCAACCACTGGTTCACCGATGGCCATGCGGAGTTTCACCCCGACAACATCATCTACTCGTCTCGCGATGCAAACCTCGTGATCATCATTGCCCACGAAACCGGCAACGTCGTGTGGCGAATTGGCCCCGACTTCGAGGGTCGTCCCGAGGAGACGCTGGGACAGTTCGTCGGGCAGCACCACCCCCACATGATCCCGGAGGGGCTGCCCGGCGCGGGCAACATCCTCGTGTTCGACAATGGTGGGGACTCTGGGTACGGCGTGACCACCGAGCCCAACCCTCCCTTCCGGTACTCCCGCCACTACTCGCGGGTGATCGAGTTCGACCCGACCACGTTCGAGGTGGTCTGGGAGTACGGCGCCCCATCGGGAGCGAACTCGTTCTTCAGCTACTACGTCAGCAGTGTTCAGCGCCTGCCAAACGGGAACACCCTCGTCGCCATTGGCAACGAGAGCCGCATCATCGAGGTAACCCCAGACCACAACGTGGTCTGGCAGTACGCTTTCGATCCAGTAACCACCAGCACGGTGCCGGACTGGATCTACCGCGCCTACCGGATCCCGCCGGAATGGCTACCCGCCGGTGCCAACGAGCGGCGCGCCAACTACGTACCCTGGGCGAGTCAGTTCGAGGACTAGCCGACGGGACGGGAAGCGCCGAAGCCGGCGCTCACTTCCCTGCGATCACAGAGGGGATCTCCTTGAGCTTCACGTCGACCTTCCCCACCGCCGGCCCGGGGAGCAGTGTGACGAGGACCAACTTGTCCCGGTTCTCGAAGTGCCGTGGCATCTGACGATCGGCAAGATCATCGAGCTTGTTGTCGAGAATGTACTCCTTCTGCTTCTCGTCTACCGCGGTCTTGTAGGCATCCAGATCGGCAGCCGAATTGAAGACCATCACCTGCCCGCCGTAGGCGATCTCGTCAGCGAACTTGACCGTGAACTGCATGGCTTCCTTGCGCGTGACTCCGTTGTGCGCCAGGTCGGCGGCCTTGCAGTGGTCAGCCACGCCCTTCTTGTTCATCTCCTCGCAGAGACTCTTCGCGTCCATGGACTTCGTGTTCTGGCAGCCGACGCTCGCCATCGCGATGAGACCAACCAGGCCCCAGCCGAACATCCGACTCGCAATCATTCGTTCTCCCCTCCTGCTGCCAAAGGCAGCGCTCGCTCGATCTTGATTTGACACCTTACCCCACTGTTCGGCTCTCTTGAACTGCAGCTTCAACGGTTGAGCCCGGACGCCATTTTACATGGGGAACCGTCAACCTTGATCAGACTGAAGAAAGACTGCAGTTCCGCTACTCGGCCGGGCGCTATGTCGCATCGGCACGCACCACCAGCGAGCTGCCGAGAACGGTTCAACTCGCGAAGCCATGAACCGGAAGCGACAGGGCGAGCCGTCAGAACGGGGCGTCCCGCACGATCGGCGAGGCGGTGGCATCCACCGCCTTCGACGGTGTCGCGGTCGATCGAGTCGTCGGTCGCGGTTTGACCGGAGCCGGCCTCGTGCGGGCTGCTGCCGGCCTCGGTCGTGGGACAGCGGTCGGCTTCACCGCCGGCTTCGCAGGGGGCAGTTCCTCTGGTTGTTCGCCGTCCTCCTCGACCTCGTCAGTCTCCGTCGTTTCTTCAGCAACATCCGCCTCATCAGCTCCCTCGACCACCTCGGCGTCCTCGCTCTCGGCCGCCTCCTCCGGCTCGTCTACAGTCAGCCCATCACTCGCGCGTGACACTTCCTCCGCGGCGGACGGAACGGGGGGAACCGAATCCTCCGCTGCGCCAGCACCCAGTTGCACACTGGTGCCACCTGACAGGGAACTAGCGGAGAGCCCACCACCCACTACAACGACGCAAGCCGCTGCTGCGAGGAGCAGGAGCCATCCCTTCGTCGTGCGACGCTGACGCCTGCGGAAGTCAGGGTGGGTGTCGTCTGACCAGTCCTCGCGAGCAAGCCCGCCAGGCGAGGACTCGGGGGTCTCGACCCCCGGGGCCAGTTGAATGCTCGGCTCGTGCTCGCTGTGAACGGCAGCGGCCGGTGGCGGCGGCGTGCTGCCGACCACCGCCTCCACCCGATTCTGGGGCTGGGAGTCGGTCGGCGGCGGCGGTGCGGGCGGAGCAGACGGCGAATCAGTGGGGCCATCAGGGCCCACTCCCACGATCGGCGGGGGAGCCGAACGCGGCGGCGGTGCCTTGGGCGCCTGAACGCTCGGCCCCGCTCCGTGTGCCTTCTCGGCCCCCGGCGCGCCACGATCAAGCGCGGGAGTCTCGGGCCCGTCGCCATCGCGAAGTGCCTCTGTCGACGATTCGTCCGAAGTCGACTGCTCCGTGCCCACGGCAGCAGTGGTCGGGGAGCCCGTCAGTTCTGGTACCTTCGGCGCCGGAGTCTCCGGCGGGGACTCAACGAGCTGCCGCTCCGGGCCGGACGGTTCACCGAGTTCCGTCGCCCCTGGCGGCGCAAGCCCCTTCTCGTCTTTCTGGGCGTCTGCAGCCGCACTGGCTCCCGCGGTTGCAGCAGGTGGCGTCGGCTCCGCTGGCTCCGCCTGACCTTCGGCGCCGGCAAGCTCCCCGTTGCTCGGGCTACCCGGAGCATCGAGGGCAGCCGCATCCGACCCCACTGCGATGGGGGGCGGCGAGATTGCCACCCCACCCTGACGGTCCACCTCCTCATCGGCGCTACCCATGTCTTCCGCCGGTCCCGACGAGACAGACGCGACGAGAGAGTCCTGAGCATCGCTGCTTGCGACAACAGTCGGCACCTGCGAGGCACGCGGAGTGGGACGGGGTGGCTTCGAGTCACTCGGGCGCAAGACCGACGGCAGCGCAGCGCCAGAAGGCGGACAGGATGGCGACGCCGAACTGGCGCACGACGCATCCGCATCGTTGTCGTTGTCTGGACGCTTCGACGCCGCGGCCGACGCCGTCGCGTCGACGTCCCTCGATGCATCCTGTTCGGACTTGGCCGCCATGGCGAAAGCGGTCGACGCTGACAACGACGCCCCCGCCACCGCTGTGGACTTCGCCACCACCGTGGGCTGCTCCGGTGCTCCTACCGCTGGCGACGCGGCTTCCGTGGCAGACTTCGCCACCACCGTGGACTGCTGCTCTACGGCACTCGCAGCTGACGATGCACCTTCCGTCATCTCGGACTGCGGCTCCGCCTCCCCCGACGACGAGGTGCTAGCGGCGATCCCCTCGGCGGCGCTCGCAGCCGAAGGGGGGCGACTGGACCGAACAGTCGGGGCCGGGCGAGAGAACGGCGGACGCGACGCGGTTCGGGCTGAGAGGGGAGTCCCACTCGCGGGCCTTGGCACCAGGGGTGACCGCGGCGATGGGATCTTCGGCGGCAGTGGAAGCTTGCTCGGTGTCGCTCCTCCCCCCAGCGGTGATCGCGGTGATGCGATTCGTGGAGGCCCCGAAGAGGGTCGCTCCGCTGCTGCCGGGGGTGGACTACTCGATGGCAACGCGGGATCGGAGGAAGGAGGGGTCGATGGCGAGCCCGCAACGGGTGACGTCGCCACCTCCGTCGCGGTGGGAGGCCGCTCCTCCTCTCCCGACGAGGACTCCGTCCCCGTCTCCCGCGCGAGCTGCGGCTCGCCCACCGCGGACCCGGACTCCGGCGAACTCGAAGCGTCTCCCGACTCCGCTGCGGACGCCAGTAGTGCTACGTCCAACTCGGGCTTCGCAGCACCGGGAGCCGGCGACGCGCCCGAGGCCAACGGCTCCCGTCCCTCCGCCAACTCCGGGCGACCCGGAGCACTGGAAACAGACGCCTGTGCTTCCCGCGGAGCCCCTGGGTCCCGCGGGTCAACGCGCGCGGTCGGTCGCGGTGGAGTAACCCCGGTAGACGACGCTGGCGGAATGGACGATGAAGCCGCTCCAACCGGACCAATCCCCAGTACTGTCTTCTGACGAGGGCGCCGCCCCTGCTGTCCCTCCGCCAACGGACTCGACTCAGCAACGAGCTGTCGCAGCTTCTCGTTGGGCATGATGACGGTGTCCCCGTCACCGTGGCCCTGGTCCCACTCGAGATCGAAGTCCGTAACGTCTGGCGGCGGCGAGCTTTTCACGCGCGAAGCGTAGCGCTGCGACACCCGCCGGTGCAACGTCCACCAGCGCTCGACCACACGACGCGAAGGGCGGCCCCACTCACACTGTAAACTTTCGTCATTCACCCATCCGAATCACGTAAACTCCCTGGAGGGGACGCTCAGAAGCAAGCACTTCTCCCTCTCCTGGTTCACCAGCGTCGGAGTCGGGTACCACCGCCGCACGGCCCAACCTCTGACCCCGGATCGTCCCTCCGCGAATCGCTATCCGCCAGCTGTAGCCACCACCACCTCCGCTCTGGATGGTCCGACCGACGAGGCTGGTCATTCGGCGTTGAATGGGAGACGCTTGCAGCATGGTGGGTGACGGACGAACCACGGCAGACCGGGCCCCAGGCGCAATCCACAAGTGCGATCGTCGCCAGCCGCAGCATCCGCCGGGGCCGAGCACCGACCAACTCCTGCGCCCAATGCTGAGAGCAGGGTCATGAGCGCCCTCGGGGCGGTCCGCCGGAGTGTCCTTCTTCACCGTGCGACGACCGACTGAAGTCCTTCCCCAAGATGACCCCGTCCGACCCTCTGCTGTCCACCTACGCGCGAGCATCAGCAACGCCTTCGCCGGTGGCGCGACTGATGAACGCCTTCGCCGTCGACTTTCGCGAAGGTGTCGACGTCAACCTCGGGGTGGGCTACGTCAACGAGGAGACGCTTCCTCGCGAGCCGATTCGTCAAGCTCTCAACACGGTACTGAACGACCCCGTCCGCCATCGAAACGCGCTGAACTATGGGAGCGCGGCTGGGTCACCCAATCTCCTCGCATCCACTCGCGCGTTCCTCCTTCGCCACCAGGTGGGCGGACTGACCCAAACGGTACTCGACCGCGTTCGTCTCGTCTTCGGCGCCAACGGCGCGACCAGTCTACTCGAGGGGATTGCCATGGCTTTGCCCCCGGGCGTGGTGATCACTGCCGATCCACTCTACTATATCTACTCGGATCTGCTGGCTCGGCTTGGCTTCACCATCCTTCCCATCCCGGAGGATGAAGACGGAATCCAACCTACCCTGATCGAGCGAGAGATACCGCGGGTTCTCGATGAACTGCGATTCCTCTACGTCGTCACTGTGGGAAATCCGAGCGCTCGGATCCTCACCAACGAACGACGCGCAGCGCTGCTGAGGATAGCCTCCGCCGCCAGTCGTGCGCGGGGTCGAAAGGTCCCGCTTGTCTTCGACAGCGCGTATGATCTCCTCCTTCACGATCCCAGCATCACCCGCCCGCTGTCTGCGCTGGTGAACGACGACTTGGGACTCGTGTACGAGGTGGGCACGTTCTCCAAGGTGCTCGCCCCCGCGCTCCGCGCGGGGTACCTGCTGGGACCGGACGGACCGCTTGTCGACGCGATCATCCAACGGAACAACGACGTCGGCCTCGGAGCCTCTCTGCTGAACCAGGAGATCACGAGCGTTCTGCTCGATCGCTTCGCTGACGAGCAACTGCGCCGGGTCAACGAGAGCTATCGCAGCAAGGCCACTGCCACCCGACAGCTCCTCGAACGGTACCTTGGCAACGACATCGAGGAACTGGCTGGCGGTCAGGGGGGCTTCTACTACTACCTCACCATGCGCAACGTCGCGACCGGGGAAGGTTCTCCTTTCTACCGCTTCTGCACCCGTACGACGGGTACCGCCGCCGTCGACGGAGCACCCGACAAGAAGCGCCCCCGAGTGGTGTACCTACCCGGGACGTTCTGCGTGCACCCGGAGGGGCAACTTCGCATTCGGGCGGAGCGCCAGCTCCGCATCTCGTATGGATTCGAGAACCTCGACCAGATCCAGCGCGGGATCGCCCTACTCGGCGATGCGCTCGCTTTCGCGCGGTCGTAGCCGTGCCAGTCCAACCCGCTCAGCGTCGATCATCCCCCTCGACGCGCCCATCCACGATCCTAACGATGCGTCTGGCGCGCCGCATGACACGCGGATCGTGGGTCGAGTAGATGAACGTGATAGCCCGCTCGGAGTTGAGTTTGACCATGATATCCAGCAGCTTCTCGGCGGTCTCCGAGTCGACGTTGGCGGTTGGTTCATCGGCGAGCACAACCGCGGGCTCGGCGGCGATGGCGCGAGCGATGGCTACTCGCTGCTGCTGCCCGCCGGACAGCTGATGGGGCCGGCGGTCCTCAGTCCCTCCAAGCCTACTTCGTCGAGAAGGCGCATCACTTGCTGCCTCCGGCGAGCCAGCGGGATCCCCTGCAACGCGAGCACGGTCTCCGCATTCTCGTATGCGGTGAGCACGGGAACCAGGTTGTAGGTGGAAGACGAATCCGATCCGATCTCGACGCAGATGCCCCCGCTCCCGACGCCCAAGACGACCCAGATCGCGCCCGTCAACGCGGATCGACCCGCTCGTGGCGCGGTCCAGCGCGCCGACCAGATAGAGAGGTGAGCTCCCCGGCCTCGCCGATCAAGTCCCAGAACGTTCCGCCACGCCATCGTGTAGACGTTCAATCCAGGCCTCGCATCATAGCGCAGCCGAAGCGCCCGCGGGATAGCCTCCGCGATGTCCACGCAGCACATCCCGCCGCCGAGGACCTTGCGGGACCGACCCGAGTCGACCGTCTCGCGACATCGCGCGCGACGCCGGTCGCGAGACGATCCCCGGTTGCTCGTCGCAGGGAACGATAGAAGCGCCTCAAGCCACGTGGGCAGCAGCTAACGGAGGAGCGAGCCTTTCCGTCGGCTCGAAACCCTACGCGCTGTGCTGCACGCGAAGCGGCCGACTGCTCGGCGCCTTGCGGAGTGTGCGACTGTCGGACAGGCCGAGATTGCGATAGATCTGCAGCGTGGCCGTGGACTGGTTCAGCGTGTAAAAGTGAAGCCCCGCAACGCCCCCATCGGCGAGATCGCGGCACTGCTCAGTGGCCCAGTGGACACCAACCCGCTCGACAGCACCGGGATCGTCCTGGCACCGGGCGAGGGCTCGCTGAAGCTTCGCTGGAAAACGTGCTCCCAGGGCAAGCTCTGCCATCCGCGACATGCCCTGAATTGACGTGATCGGCATGATACCGGCAATGATCGGCACGCCGATTCCCGCCAACTCGCATCGCTCTCGGAAGTCCCAGAAGTCGTTGTTGTCGAAGAACAACTGAGTACAGATGTAGTCGGCCCCGGCATCCACTTTGCGCTTCAGGTGGTCCATTTCATGAAGCCGGTTCGGAGTTGCTGGGTGGCCCTCGGGAAAGCCAGCCACCCCAATCCCGAATCCGCGCTGCCGGGGATGCCTGCCCGCACCGTTGAACTCACCAATGAACGCTACCAGGTCCGCCGCGAAGCGGAAGCGGTCCTGGCTCCGGTCGTAGTTCGCGAGGTGACGGGGGGCATCGCCTCCTAGCGCAAGGATGTTGTCGACCCCCGCGTCGGCATATCTCGTGAGGATCTCGCCAATATCCCCTTCATCGTGGCACACGCAGGTCAGGTGAGGAATCGCCTCCAGGGAGGTCGAACTGCGGATCTTGAGAACCAGCTCGTGCGTCAGCTCACGGGTACCTCCACCCGCCCCGTAGGTGACCGAAACGAACGCCGGTCGAAGCGGCTCGAGAGCACGGATCGCGTCAAACAGACGAGCGGCCCCCGCCTCGGTCTTGGGAGGAAAGAACTCGAACGAGCAGCTGGGTTGGTTGTGGGAGAGGAGCTCGGAAATGTGCATTGAGGGATCCCGTACCCGCAACGACGGGCGTGACGCGAAGAACCTAGCGGGCTTTCGCCGCACTGTGCAAGGGAACGGGGGATAGTCGGCGAGAACAGCTCGCCTCCGAAGCCGGACCGCTGACGGCGGGAAGGGAGGTCGGTGGAAGGCGATTGCTGGTTCGACCGCGCCACCATTTGGGCCCGCCACTGACTGCACCGGCAGTCGAGCCAACACCGCTCGCGTCGCAATTCACGCGGCCCAATCCGCCTGCAGCGTCTGCGGCCGCTGGCCTCACCGAGTTTCGTCGCAGGTGGATGCGCCCAGCACCATTCACTCGTAACGCCAGCCGCAACAGGAACGAACGTCAGCGTGCCGAAAAAAAAAAAGACCCGCGAGTCTCGAGCCTCGCGGGTCTGTTCCCTTCAGGCGACATCCGATGAGTTCCACCCTGGAAGGTGGACTCGGGCTGGCGGAACGATGCCCCCAGCAGCCGCCCATGTGCGCCGCAAACCAAGTTGCGGTCGCTGGCTTGTAGAGCCTAGTTTGCGGCTCGCCGAAACGAACCACATGGGGATGTCTCTCTGAGACCTGTCCTGCTTTTTGTCCGGTACCTCCTTGAAAGTGCCGAACGTCGCGCGACAAGACTAAACTACCCACTGCAGGTGTTCTGGTCAAGGGGCTTCGTACCAGACAACTCGATTTAAAAATCATGCCAATGTGAGGAGTCATTCTGTCTCCTGGTGGGCGGAGACTGGCGCAATCCTTGCTTTGCGGTGCACCTATCGAGGGCGGGATATGCCCTCCAACACGGGCCTGGCCGGAGGACTCTATGCCGCGGAGCGCGGCATCCCAGCGCCCTGACATCATGGACAGACACAGTATCTCGACCAACAATAGATATAGATACTGAAAGTCGCCGATACCCGCCCGGGCACTGGATTCGCTGAGGACGTCAAAGCAAGTGGCTTCCAAGCGTCTTCGGAGCGCGCTCCGAGACCTCATCGCCCAGCGCGGTGCGTGTTCTCGGGCCACGCCGATGCCCGTGAGGGAGCATCGAGCGGCGAGCAACTAACAAGCGGCTTGCTTCACGCGCTGCACGCGCACTCGCCGTCCGTCACCAGATCGCACGCGAAGTCGAGACGACAAGCACCGTAGAGCACGATTCGCTGCGCGGCATCGTCAAACCGCACCTTCAACCGACGACCGCAAGGGAAGCGTGCCTCGCGGAAATCTCGGTGCGCCTCTCCTTCGAGCCGGTCGTAGGCAAGGTATGCCGCAATCGCCGCGGTCCCGCTCGATCCCGTCTCCCGAATCACGCCTCGCTCGACGCTGCGCACGTGCAACACACCGTTGTGCGGCCGCACGAACGTCGCCGCGACAGGAATCGCAGCCTGCGCCCAGCTACGACCCAGGTCGAGCAACTGCGACAGGTCGAGATCGTCAACGAAGCGCACACGGTGGGGGGTACCGACATTCACGAGCACATCCCCCTCTCCAGTGTCCGTGATGGAGAAGCCCGCGGTTGGGATTTCGGCGCCACTGATCCCCGGACCAAGCTGCAGGCAATCGACAGCCCCCAGCCGCGTCTGAACCGTCACGCGTTCTCGAGAATCGCCGACGCTGGCCATGACGAGCGGCACACAACGCAGAGCGTTGCCGCAAAGGTCCTCCCGAGACCCATCCGGATTCCAGAAATCAATCTGGAGCTGGCCGTTCTCCCAATGGAGAACGCCGTAGGTATCGGGCTCCTTCTCAGCCAGCGGCGTGCACTCCGCACGGTGGAGCATCTCGAACCCCTGCTCGGGACTGATGCCGGAACTCTGCAGCAAGCCGATGACGACATTGTTGCCTGCGGCGTCGAGGAAGTAGGCGCGCAACTAATCTGGCTCCGGTCGGGGGGGAGAACTAGAGCGGGGGTCTCTTACCCCTTTGTCGCTCCGCCCTCAAGGTTTCTCGTAGGCGCCCGCGCGAATGGGCCGGCGCATCACCACGGCCGAAGTGTCCCGATCTGCGTCGCTCCGGCCATCTGCGCGCGCTCCGTGGATCCTTCCCCCGCCGACAGCTGGTCTTCTGATCGAGTCCGTTTCTTCCCCAGCGAGCCGCGGATTGCCCATCCACAACCAGTATTGGGAGTCGGCTTCTGTCGATACTGGCATCCACGCTCCACCCCGACCGGAGGGCCAGATTCCCTGGGGTGGCGCAGGGCTCGTTCGCTGCTCACCAGGAGGGCGCCTGTTCCCTCACCGCATCAGAACAGCCCCGGCGGACGCCAGCCAGGGGGAGACATCCACTCGTACGAGAGACTCCACGCCAGAAGAAACCTCGGCGCCGGGCTCACAGGTAGACTTTGCAGTTTCTCTGGAAACCGAGCAAACTGCGGGATGGCATGAAGCTTCGCACCTGGACGCACGAACCGCGCGGGACCCAACCTGACGGGTCGCGCCACACCATTGGCGTCGTCATCGACCAGCTCATCGAGGGCTACCAGAACACTCTGTTCGAGTCGATTGCGCGAACCGCGCGCGAGCGGGAAACAAACGTCATCGCCTTCGTGGGTGGCCAACTCCCGGCCGACCACTACGACCTCATCGACAAGATGAGCATCGACGCGCTGATTCTCTCGTCGGCGACTCTGGCCCATCGCGTGGGCACGCCGGGGCTGACGAAGTTCTGTGAGCGATTCGGTGATATTCCCATCTGCAGCATCGGGGTCGACATCAACGCCGGGTCGAGCATAGTCACGAACGACGCGCCGGGAGTGGGCGCCCTCGTTACCCACTTGCTTGCCGAGCACCGCAAGAAGGAGCTCGCCTGCATCCGGGGCCCGGGCCTCGACGGTGCCGAACGTTTCGCGGCGTTCCAGCGCACGCTGGAGGAATTTGGCGTCGAGCTGAGAGAAGACCTGGTGGTCGAGGGCGACTTCACTCAGCCCAGCGGGGCGGAGGCTGTGCGCATCCTGTGCGACGAGCGCCGCGTGAAATTCGACGCGCTGGTCGCTGGGAACGACTACATGGCACTCGGCGCGATTGCCGCCCTCGAGGCCCGTGACTTCGCCGTGCCGCGCGACATTGCCGTTGTTGGCTTCGACGACATCGCTGACGCCCGCCATGCCGTCGTGCCACTGACCACCGTCCGCCAGCCGATCCGTGAACTGGGCAAGCGCGCGGTGCTCCAGGTCCTACAGCAGCTCGACGAGGGCCTCTCCCCCACCGCGCAGTCGATCACCTGCCACCCCCTGAAGAGGCGATCCTGTGGTTGCGTGGTCGAGAGTCCCTTCACTCGCCGGCCCGCAAGCGCGTCGCAGGAATTCGAAACCCCCGAAGCCGCGCTCGCTGCGCGCCGCGAGCTCGTTCTGGCGGACATGGCCCGAACCGCTCAGGGAGAGCTTGGCAACGTCGGGTACGACTGGGAGCCAACGCTATTTGCTGCCATCCAGGAGGAGTTGCGAGACGACTCGCTCAGCACACCATTCCTCACCGCCAACGAGGAGCTCTCGCGCCGTGTCTTCTTGGTTGGCGGCGACGTGAGCACGTGGCAGCGTGTGTTGGCGACCCTCCGTCACCACGTCCTGGAATGCGTCGGCAACGAGATGAAGCTGCGCAGCAAGGCGGAGAACGCCTTCTACGACGCGGTCATCCTCTCGGGAAGCGTGATCGGACGAGAGGAGGCGCAGCGGCGCGAGCACCTCACGCAGCTGCTGAGAACGGCTGTGCAAACTGGCAATCGACTGACGACCTCGATCGAGCCTGAGCAACTCAGCGCAACCCTGGTCGAGCACCTGCGGTCAGTCGGGATCCCGTCCTGCTACCTCGCGCTCTACGACAACGACCAGCGGAGTCACGGGCGGCTGGTGCTCGGGTTCGACCAGGAGCTCGAGTCGCAAGCCATCGATGGCGAGCCGCGATTCGAGGTGCGCCACCTCGTCCCCCCGAGCCACCTTCCCGCCAATCGACACTTCGTCTACGTGGTCAGCCCCCTCATCCACGGGGAGCACTCCCTGGGGTTTGGGCTCTTCGAGTGGCGAGAGGGCGACGGTACACTCTTCGAGATCCTGCGCGAGCAGTTCAGCGCCGCGCTGGAGGCAACAGGGCGCCGGTAGACGAAACCTATCGTCGCGCGGCTCCAGTCGCCAGGACCACCAAGCCTCGGGTTGCCACGACCAGAGACCTTGCCGAAGTTTCGCCCCAATTCAGCCGTTCGACCGTGGGACTGCCACGCCGTGCCTCGGGTGAGCCGACGCCGACCCGCGTAGGACCACCCTGCGCCCAAAGAACAGGACCTGTAGACCTCTCGTGCCGCCACTGAGCCCCGCAGGGCGAGGGCTCAGCGCGGGGGGAGGGAGAGCTCTGCGCTAGTTGGCGCCAGCCGCAGCGAGAGGCGGGGTCTCCAGGCGAGCAAAAGTCCCGCTTGGACGGGGTGAGCGATCCACAAGAACCTCCTGTGCGGCCACCCGCCCGGTCACGAATTCGATCGCGTTGGGAAGCGCATCGAGACTCGGCAGTGCCAAGTCAGCACCGCCGGCGAGAAAAGACCGACGGAGCTCCGCATCAGCGCTCACTCCGATGACCGCAATCCCCTGTGTCGTGGGCTGCCGGCATAGTGCGGAGGCCAGCTCTCGAGCGCGCGGGGAGTCGAACTGATCGAGGCCAACAACTATTACGTCACACGAGCGAGTTCCGAATCCGAGCAAGGCGTCGAAGACGCCTTCGTGCCGTTCCGCGGTCGGTCCCACATCATTGGCAGCCGCCACGCCAACGAGCACGACAGTGGGCTCCTCGACCGCCAGCTCCGACGGCACCATTCGCCCACGCCGACGCAGGAAACGAATCACCTCTGTGCGCAGAAATCGCAAATGACCGCCTGGAGTTCGGCTGCCGTGCAATAGCCCGCGCTGTACCCAGTTGTGGACTGTCTTCAGGTCTACTTTCAGAGCCCGAGACACATCTCCGGCAGTAAGACGGGTTTGGTTTGGTTCTTGTCGTTCCACGGCCACCTCTCGTTGGCACAGGTTACCTGCACGAATCAGGCCACCCTCCCCACTTGAGACAGAGGCGAAAAACGCCACGTTGGAACCAGACTGCCGGTTCATCTGGCACAGATGTGCCACTTCACCGGGAAACCCTGACAGCATCGTCTGCCCCACTGCCACTGGGCGGTTCGGCTCAGGCTCGTGCCGCACGCACAGACCGGCCAGAAAGCCGCACCAGAGACCGGTACGCGATGTCGCACACTCGGGCGTCGCGTGCCTGTCCGGGAGGAACCGGCGGCAAGCCGTGGAGGTTGTGCTCCAGGGCGTAGCTGGCGAATGGGTCGAGTCCGTCGAAGTGCAGGCCCAATGCCCGAGAGTATTCGCCAAGACGGCGGCCGTGAATGACACGAGCGACCGTCGCCTCGACATCGATCCACACTCCCCAGCGCGGAGTCTGGAAAGAAATGATCAGCCGCTCGCCGGTCAGCACAGGATCCGCCGGAGTTACGAGCGCGCCATTCACTGACAGATTGGAGATGCGATCGGCAATCAGGCGAAAATCACTCTCACGAACCACCTGGCAGGGGATCGCTACGGTATGACGCGAAGGACGCTTGCGGCGGGGAATGAACTGGGGACCCATGGCTAACTCTCCTCTGACGAAATCGTAGCGGGGCCAACCTCGGCCCGGCCAAGTTCAGGGTGGCGCCCAGCTTGTTATCGAAGTCGCGCCAGCAGTCGGTGCAGTTGCCAGCCGCAGGCGACGCGCACCGAACCATGAGACGTTCGCGCGCCGTCCAGAACACCGCAGCGCGGTTCAACGAATCCAGTCCGCGGTGTAGAGTTCCGTCCAATGACGTGCGTGGTGGGGTTGGAGCACGATGGTGCAGTGTGGATCGGGGCCGACAGCGCGGCCGTGAGCCGGGAGCGACTGCGGAGCCGGGCCGATCCGAAGGCGTTCCGGGTCGGTCCCTACGTCATGGGATTCACGACCTCGTTTCGGATGGGTGACGTGCTCAGATATGGCTTCAAGCCGCCCACACCGCCCACAAGGAATCTCGATCGCTTCATGGCCACCACCTTCGTGGACTCGGCCCGAACCGCCTTCAAGGAGGCGGGTGTCGCCTCCTCCTCGTCAGGAGTCGAGGCCTGTGGGGCATTCCTGGTCGGCGTCCGGGGGCGGCTCTATACGCTGGAAAGCGACTATCAGGTGGGCATTGAGCGCGCCGGCTACCACGCAGTCGGCGCCGGCGACCAACCGGCCCTCGGAGCGCTGTATGCCACCGAGGACTGGGAAGACCCCCGCGCCCGCATCAAGATCGCCCTGGAGGCCGCCGAGCGGTACGCTAGCGACGTGCGACGCCCCTGGAGGATCGTCGTTGGAGGAACCGCCCCATGATCGCCCCGCTACCCACGATTGGCGCTGAGCCCCGCTGTCCGCGTCGGATGCCAAGTCCAGTGCGTCCGCCCTCCCCGAGGCACGCGGAAGCGGGGTCGCCCTCACGTCGTGTGCGCCGCAGGAATCGCGGATGCGTGGCCGCAGGCGGACTGCTGGCCGTCAGCTTGGCAGCCGTGGGGTGCGACCGAAAGCCGACCGCACCTCCCGCACCCAGCGCAACCGTGTCCGAGACCGCTGCCCCAGTTGACGAGGATCCCCCTGCGGGGCCTCGTCCGCAAACCATCGACGGTGAGCTGACCGCCGAGCGCCGCGCCAGGATTGAAGGCAAGATTCCCGAAGCCGCCGGATTCCTGGTAGCGGCCGACATCGAGCGGGAACTTCAGGAGGACAAGGAAGTGGACCGCGAGGAGGTCGCCCTCGAGAAGCTCGACGCACGGCTCGCGGGCAAATGGGTTCTGTTCGTTGGGCCGATGCTGGAGCGCGATGCAGAAGGCTACGTCGTCACGGTAACGTACCACGCCGGTTCGAAGCGCGACCAGATGGGGGTCACCCCGTCGTGGTTGCGCATCGAGGTCGCCAATATCCGCGGATACAGCACAATCCTGACGGAGGACGGGATGCAGACCGCCGTCCTCGCCAAGTACGTCGGCAAGGGGAAGGCAAGGCCCGCTCACGATCTGGTCGGCCGCGGAATCTGGTAGTCAGCCTGGCGGTGGTGGCGGGGGGATGCTCCGTATTCTCGAGCGGAGCAACGCTCCAGCCAACGCCTTGACCACCGGCATGGCGTTCTCCCGACTCGGTTCCACAACGATCACCGGCTCGACACCCGCCAGCGTCGTCCATTCCTCCTCCATAGCGTGGAGCCCGAAGATCGCAGCAGGAACCCCGGCCTTCGCCGGACCTAGCACTCGACTGAGGCGCTCGAGCGCGGTGCTCGAGTAGTGCTGACCTTCGGCGAGTGCGTCAGTCAGGATGAGAGCGTCCACATAGGGCGCAAACGCCTCGAGAGCTTTGCCGCGGGCGCCATCCCCCGACCACGGGTCAACCGGGAAGGCACGGAACGAGAGGGTTGGACGCCAACCCTGCAGTTCCCCCAGACGCATGGTCCCACCTTCAAGTGGCAGCGCCTCCAACAACACCTCACTGGCTCCGCCGACAACCATGATCCTGAGCTCGAGCTCGTGGTGCTCTGCGTCGACCGTCGCCATGTTCCTCCTCGCGGCTGCTGCGTGCCACGCCGACCGTTCTGAATGCTAGCTTCGCCGCAGGGGGTGCGTCGACAGCTCCGGCAGCACGCCGCTCCGGATGTGTTTGAACCGGACGGCAGTCCGGCGGCAATGCGGCGGACTTTCGCACTCGTATTTCGTGCGGGGTGGCGCTACTACGAGGCCGAGCCCGGGGTCAGCGCGATGCCCCAGATGGTGGAGAACGATGCTGCGGGGATATGTTGTGTGGCAGTGGTTGAGCAAGGAAGGCCGCGTCTGGCGAACTCGAAGCTTGATGGTCGTTCTGGCCGCGCTGGCGGTCTTCTGTCTGGCCGGCACGCTCGTCGGCGGTTGCCGTTCCGGCCTTGTCGGGCGAGGCGCCGGGGTGCTCGCTGGCGTGCGGCCAACCCAATCGGAAGGCGTGACCCGTCCGGCAGTGCTGAATGACGGTGTTCAGTCGGTAGACGGAGACTTCTGGAAAAGCGAGCTCACCGCAGTCTTTCGCGGACCGGCGGCGTTCGTCGAGTACGACCTCGGGAAGCCAACCCCGATCCACGCCGCATTCCTTCATGGCGACAACAACGACACCTACGTCGTTCTGGGCTCGAACGACGGGAAGAGCTTCACGGTGGTCTGGGAGGCCGCACCCGCCACTGGCAACGGCATGCAGCCGCGCAGCGCGGCCAATCTCGACGCTACCGTCAGGTATGTCCGGGTCACCGCCCGGGGTGGTGACCGAAGCTACGCCCTCAGCGAAGTGGCCCTGTTCTCGGACGTCCCGGCCAACCTCCCTCCCAACCTCGTGAAGCGACGCGGCCTGCCGCAGCCGGAGGCCGTCCGCAGCAAGCTCCTTATCTTCGCGCTGGCCCTGGGAGCGTGGCTCTTCCTGACCTGGCGGGGGGCTCCGCTGGGCTGGAAGCTCGGCACCGTGCTGCTCCCGCTAGCAGCAGGAGTAGTACTCTACCAGGTGCTGCGCGTGGGGTGGCCGGTAGAGGGGCGAGAAGTGGCGCTCGCTCGCGGCGTTGCAGCCGGAATCGCCGCCCTGGCGGTCTTCCGGGAAGTGTTGCTACCAAAGCGATTTCCCGCCAGCCGTCTCAGCGTTGTGACGACCCTCGCAATCGCGGGACTGATGGCGTTCGTCAGCTTCTTCAATCTGCTGCACCCGCAGTTCCACGACGCCAAGAACGATCGCCCGCTGTTCGTCCACAACTTCGACATGAGGGTCTACTTCCCGGTCGCGAAGTACTTCAACGAGTTGCGGTTCGACGGGCTGTACATGGCCAGCGTGGCGGCCATGGTCGATGATGTCGAGGGCGTCACACTGGACACACCGCGCATTCAGCGGACCGAGCTGCGCGACCTCAAGACCCACCGTATGCGGCGAGTGGAGGAGGTCAAGGAGGACATCGCCGCCATTCCCCAACGCTTCACTCCCGAACGTTGGGAGGCATTCAAGGTGGACATGCGGTACTTCCGCGAGACCATGGGAGAGCGCGACTACCTTGGGAGCATGCGCGACCACGGTGGCAACGCAACGCCCGCATGGCTGGCGGTCGCCCACGTGCTCTTCGCAAACACCACCGCGAGCAACGAGGCACTGACACTCGGAGGCCTCCTCGACCCCCTGCTACTGCTGGTCGCCTTCGGAGCGATCTGGCGCACCTTTGGACTCCGAACAATGCTCGTCGCGATGGCCGTGTGGGGCGCCAACGACTTCTACATGTTCGGCTCGAATTGGGGAGGAGCAACCCTCCGCCACGACTGGATGGCGTACCTGGCGCTCGGTGTGTGTGCGCTGAAGCAGAGGTGGTGGATGGCGGGCGGCGCACTCCTCGCCCTCTCAGCGCTGATCCGTGCATTTCCGGCGCTGGCACTGGTTGGCTTGGTCTTTCCCGCCGTCTGGTATGTGATCGACTATCGACGCGCATACGCGCAACTGCCACCCTTCAGCGAACTGATCCGCAGCCAGCGACCCCTCCTCTACGCTGCCCTGGGAGCGACAATCTGCGTGGTCCTGTTCGTGGCCCTCTCTTCAGCGCTCTTCTCTTTCGACGCCTGGATCGAGTGGTTCCAGAAGGTACGCCTGCTGGACCGCGACCCTCACGTCAATCACGTCAGCCTGCGCGCGTTGGTGGCCGGCTCGGGACACCTCCAGCACAGTATCCTCCGCGCCCGCTGGCCCCTGTTCGTGACGTTGATCGTTGCCTACGCTGGGGCTTCTTTCTGGCTTGCACGAGGCAAGCGTCTCGACCAGGCAGCCATTCTCGGAGCGATGCTCATCCCTGTGGCGTTCAACCCAGCAAACTACTACCTCCACTACATTTTCGTCATTCCGTTGCTCGTGAGCGAGCTGGGTCGCAGCAAGGAGGCCGAGTCTTCCACCCCGAGCATGGGCGTGCTCGATGCGGCAGTGTGGGGCAGCTTGCTGGCGATCTGCATGGCCCAGTACTGGACGACTCTGGTCAAGGACACTGAGCTGCATTTCCAGTTTGCCACGGTGCTGTACTTCGCCGGCATCACCATGGTGCTCGTCTTTCTCATCATCCGGGATTGGGAATCGATCGCCATCGCTGGCACTCCCCTCGCGCTCATGATCCCGCCACGGGACAAGACGCAGGGCCAGCCCGCAAGCCATTCGGCCCCGCCCCCCCAGGACGACCAGGGTGACGACGACCAAGGCGACGACGACCAAGGCGACGACGACCAAGGCGACGACGACCAAGGCGACGACGACCACGACGACGACGACCACGACGACGACGACCACGACGACGACGACCACGACGACGACGACCACGACGACGACGACGACCACGACGACGACGACCACGACGACGTCAGCGCCGACGAGAGCAACGATCGAGAGCGCTGAGTCATCCCTAGCTGCGCCCAGCAACCTGGGGCGACCTTCGGTGGGTGGGGCCCAGGCGGCACGTTCCAGCCGATGCGGACCGTGCCCACCGAATCAGTCGAGAAATTGCTGCAGGCTCGAGACCGGGCAGGCACGCTGACAACGCCGTCTTCGCCTGGTACTGGCGTGGCGCTGACACCGGCAGCGATCAGCGATACGGGTTATCGATCCCCAGATCGTCCCCCGAAGGCGTCGTGGGCACGCTCGGGGTGGGCTGCTCATCGAGGAAGTCGGTCGACATGTCGACCTTGCCAGCAGGAACTTTGGGGCGATCGGAAACGGGCTTCCCATCCACTTTCGCCCCGTCCGCCCCACCCTGCCTGGCTGGATCCGGGTGGGAGAGGGCGGCTGCGTTCGGACCGGACCCGTAGAATGCCGACTGATCCTGCCGGGGGGTGCCCCGTGGCACCTCGTCGGGGTCCTTTGCGATCGGCATGGAATCCAGTGGTACGGAGTCCGACGCCTCGTCTTCCTCTTCCGAACGCTCCTCGTCCTGCCGAGTCGGGCCCCCCGGTTCACGCTCGCCGGGTGGTGCTGCCTCGGCTGCCTTGGGACCCGGCGACGGGGCCCCCGAGTCGGCGCTGGGCCATGCCAGAACCACCAACCCAACACCCAAAACGACGACCGCTGCCCCCGCCACAATCAACCCAGTACGCCTCCCGCGCGGAAGAGGGGCTGGTGGTGTCTCCACCACGTGGGGCACCACGGAGCGCTGCGATGACTGAGCACCAGTGCCCTCTGTGATGATCGAGATCGAACCCGAGTCGATCTCGAAGTATCCGTCTGGATCGCTGGGGCGTCCCGAAGAAGCTGCTTCGTCCGAATCGGTCGGCCCCTCGTAGCTCGCAAGCTCTTGACGGGGGAGCGCAATCGTCGCCTTCTGCACGTCGAGCGCCTGCTGAACCTGTACGCGGCGCTCTTTGATGCGCTCCCCGAGTACACGCGACAGCAGGCTCGCAACGCCCGCCGGCGAGACCATGGTGCGGTTCTCGACCAGGAAGTGCTCGAGGGCCAACTTGAGCTCCTCTGCCGTCTGGTACCGGTGGCGCGGATCCCGCTGCAGCGACTTGAGCACAATCGCCCCGAGAGCCTCCGGATAGTCGGGCCACACCGAGCTGGGGATGGGAACGCGCGCGCTTCGTACGAGGGCCAACGTCTGCTGCGGATCCCTGCGACCGAACAGTCGCTTGCCAGTGGTCAGCTCAAAGAGAACGATGCCCATCGAGAAGATATCACTGCGTCGATCCAGCTCCCGGGCGTAGGCCTGCTCGGGCGACATGTAGCCGAGCTTGCCACGCACCTGATTCCGGTCATCCTCGCTGAGGGCCGCAGCATGAGCGACTCCGAAGTCGACCAATTTCGGCTGGCCATCTACCCCGATCAGGATGTTCTGCGGGGAAACGTCACAGTGAACAACGCCGCGCAACTCGCCGTCCCAGCCGCGCAGTTCGTGTGCCTGGTGCAGTCCCGCAGCCACGTCCGCGATGATCCGCACGGCCATCTCGGGCGGAATCGCCCGACGCTTCCGGGCTGCGCGAATCAGGCCATGGAGCGAGTCACCCTCGACCCACTCCATCGCCATGTAGAGCATTCCATGGTCCTCGCCGACCTCGAAGACGCGCACCACGTTCGGATGCTCGATGCTGCGCACGAGCTGTCCCTCATCCAAGAACATCGCGCGGAAGTTCGATTGGGTTGCCAGCCGAGGCAACATGACCTTGAGCGCCACGAAGCGCTCGGCGCCGGCGCGAGTGCGCTCGAGTGCAACCCACACACTCGCCATGCCGCCGTGGCCAAGCTCGGCCAGCAGTCGATAGCGCCCGAGGCGCATGCCCTGTTGTAGCGGAGAATCCATGAGCGGGCGGCCGGCTCAGCCGGAGCGAAGCAGACCGTCGGGATAGAGCCAAACTGCCGGCTCTCGTGGCTATTGTGAACCGTTGGCGCTCACAAATCTCGGGTGGATCGCGGGCCGGACGGCCTCCAACGACGATTCAGCGAAAATTCAGCCGAATTTCTTCGCTTCTCGCCGGATTTTTACTTCTCACCTGCCCGCAGGGCCCGCTGCAGGTCGGCGTCCGACGCGCGCTTCTTGGCGCCGAACGGCGGCAATCCTTCGGCCGGAGGTTGAACAGCGTCGGTCGCCTCGGAGCCAAGCAGGGTCCCGCAAATCGTCTTGCAGCGGACCCGCTTCCGACTGCTGGGGATCTCGTCACAGCCGCAATCGCCGTCCTGCCGCTTCCGCTCAAGGTGCTCGCGCACCTCCTCCCGCGTAACACCCGCCAACCGCTCGACTCGATCGAACTCCCAGCTCTTCTTGATCTGCCTGGGCGTGCGAGGGTCCGTCGCCGCTCCGTCAGGTTCGGAGCAGCAGCGAAACCCTAGGAAGTAGTAGTAGAAGCCCTCGTCGTGCGTGTAGATCTTGGGCCGACACTGGTTGCGAACCCCCTTGTACCAGGGCCCGCCAGTGTGAATGCTGTCAAACTTCCCCTTCCAACCGGAGTCGTTGTGGTGCTCGCTGGCCACCACTTCGTCGTTGTTGGCGGGGAGGTCGTGCACACCAAAGTCCGAAACGCAGTCCGGCTGCGAGCCGCTGCGCACTCCCTTCCATAGTCGCGCCAGTTCCTTCGGATCCCGCTGCGCCACCTTGTTCATGTCCGGTCCGTCCCAGGGGTGGTCCCCGTTGCACTTGCGCGGGTCGCGCACGTACCCGTAGGGGAACGGCTTCGCCTCCGGTCCCTCGCAGGCGAAGGTCCACTCGCTCTCCGTGCACATGCGTTTGCCCACGGCCGCGCACTTGACCTGGGCCTGGTACCACCGATTCATCACCTCGGGGCGTTCCCCCTTCACGTTGGGCCACGAGTAGCGGTCGATGCAGAAGCGCTTCTTCACCTTGTCGCCGACGCACTTGACGTCAGGATCGAACACCTCGCATACCTTCTTCTTGTT